>JBBRUR010000003.1:0-162355 GCA_038247635.1 Chitinophagales bacterium | reverse complement strand
CCACGGCGGCGGAGCGACTCGTAAGCACGGGTAACCGCCTGCATACTGGCATCGATCCGCTGGTTAACATTGCTTTCGCCACCACCTCTAAACTGTAACGTAACATCTCGATCGCTGGCAAAACCCGGTGTGCCCTGGTCTACTGTTCGCGGGGTTAAACCGGGGTATAGCTGGTTAGCAAACTCCAGCCCTTCCCGTATTGCAGAGTCGCCCAACTGCATCCTCACTTCCTGCAATACCTGCTGCGCCATAAGGATAGCTTCGGGTGTATCACCAAAAAACGAAGTGCGCATTCTTTCCCTGATGGTTTTAAAATTACCTATTTCAATGATCGTATCATGTGCCAGTATTGTCAAATCGGGATTATTTCGTAGCAACCCCTCCACCTGCAAAGCACGCTGCCGGGTACGCACCGGTTCGCTTCCATGTTCGCTAAGGGTTGTGGCGCCCAATAGTTCAGCAATTCGTGCCCGTAACCGTTGGCTGGCGGCAATTATTGGCTCAGTAGCACGTGGTGCGATAGTGGTGCGGGTGGGACCTTCTGCTTCCGGGTCTTCCCTTCTTGTTTCCGGCGAATCTGCCTCCGGCTCACTGCCGGGCACAGGTTCGTCGGTTGTTGGCCGTGTCGGGGTGTCGCCTCTTTCCCTTCTTATTCCATCTTCTATACCTGGCTCCAGTGACAGTGGTTCACCATCGGTATTCCCTTCTGTATCGGTACGGCTTTCCCGCGGCACATCTATATCGGGCAAAGTTGGGCGGGTGCTATCGGCAGGTTCGGTATCGCCGGGTGTTGTTTCTGCCGGTGGGCGCACTATGTCGGGGTCGGTAGCCCTCGTACTATCCGCAGGTTCCACATTGCCGGGTGTAGTTTCTGCCGGCGGCCGCGCTATGTCAGGATCTGTTGCCCTGGTGCTATCCGCAGGTTCAACTGCATCGCGTACTGGCGATGTTGAAGAGTCAACAGATGCGTCACCACTACCCCGTGTTGTACTTGTAGGGCTTTCGTGTACCGCCGGCACTCCTTGTGCTGCCATTTGCCTGGCCGTTACCACTAACACAGCACCTGAACGAACTGCCTGCAAAAATGCTTCTGCCCGCCGTGCTCGTCGTTCGCCTTCGGGCAAATCGATCTGCATTTCAATGGCTCTCAATTGTTCTTCAAGTTGAATAGGAATGGCCAGAGCCGATTGGCCAAGTTGCGCTATACCGATGAAGTAAACAGTTCGCTCAAACCTTCTTGCAATTCCTAAAAACGGTATGGCGCCCCCAATTACGCCGGTAACATCCATTATTGTTTGAAAATTCCAGCTAAACCTGCCGGCATGGCTTCGGCGCATAAGGCTATCTACCGCCACCGCGGCCCCAGCTATACCACCCAAAATTCCAACAGCCATTCCCGCAGGGCCGGTAAGCACCAAACCCGCAATTTCGGCTACTGTTGCAAGGTCTTGCAGGCGGCGTATCCACCGACCTCTTTCGCCGGGGGCGCTTCGCATTTGCTGCGGCACCACCAGGCCCGCCGGCATTTCGGGAGGCAACCAAATGGCGATAGTTCCCCGGCCATATCCATTGTTTTCTCTATATCGAATAAATGCATTACTAACTGCTTCGGAATGGCCTTCGATACCCGGACGGGTACTTTCGCCATCGTACGAGTCCTGTGTGTTAGGACTAGTCATATCCACCAGCCGATAAATACGCCTGCGGTCGTTACTTGCAGTGGTTTCGGCCAACATGGTAACCATTTGAAATACCTGCCCGTTTTCTTCGGATGCCAATACTACCCGCGGCCTGAACAGCGGTGGCCGCATGCCATTAGCCATTTGCCTTCCATAACGCTGCATATTTATCATTTGCGTTACCTGTTCGGCTACATGGTCTTTGAACGCTTCAGGCTCTATACCGTTAATGGCCAACTGTACCCTAAGCAGCCTTGCACCTACACTCATGGAAGTGGGGTCGGTGCCATCGCGCCGCTGGTTTACCACTTCGGTGGCATCCGCCAATCGTTGGCGGGCAGCCTGTAATTGTTCAGCCACATTTTCCATGGTGGATTGCCCCCTGATGCGTTCAGCCCTGGTAATCGCTTCCATTATGGCATCTCTTTGTTCGCCCGGTATTGCCCTGGCCAAACGTTCGCGTAACAATTCCAGTTCGCGGTCGGGCTGCATTACTGCCTCCTCGGCACGGGTATGTATATTTTGAATTTTGATTACCTGCACCGCTACGCTGGAAGCACGCCGGTTGGGGCTTTCTTCGTCGTGCGATGGTGTGGCAACACAACGCACCACAAATTCCCCTTCTCTATCCCAGCCAATATTCCGTTCGTTAATTGGCGTGGTAACAATAGAAACAAAGCTGCTGATAAGTGAGCCAATAGAACGCACTACCGAGCTAACGGCCATTAATGCTAATTGGGCTTTTCTAACTTCCCAATTGGCAATACCAGCTGCGCCAGCGTTATTCATTAACTGTAGATCGGCCACCTGGTCTTCATAAATATTAGCCATGTCGCGATACAGTTCGTTGCCTGCACCTGAGCCTGCGCCAACATATTCGCCACCGCCGGCACCTCTTCTGGCCATTGCATCGCGGTCAGTTTCAACCGCCACATTGGTTACATCAAAAATTTCCCACAGGTAATTAATATGTTGAAGCCTTGCCACTACCTGGCTTAGTGTATCGGCACCTGCAATGGCATAATCAATTTCCATGGCCATACGGTTATTACCGCCTGTAACCGAAATATCGGTTCCATAGTTATTTATCCTGGCGGGATAGGGAGGCCAGTTAGCCCGACCTTCGGCTGTGGTTAACCGCAGCCTTTCCTGTTCGGGATCCATGACCACACCACTACCCGGCATTTCTGATTGAGGCCGCGACTCGGCTGTAGCATCGATAAAACCTGTTTCACTGGCGCCTTCGGCTACCGCAACGCTCATTGTGGGGTCGCGGGATTCGAGTAATGCGGCGGTGGCGGCCCGTATGCGGGCTTCCAATGCCTCATCGGTTTCGCCCTGGTTAAGCGTTATGGTTGTGTGGGCTCCACCTGCCCAAACATTGGCGTGCACCCCTCTTTCGCCGCTAAACGGCACTACCCTTTCGGGCCTTTCGTTTGGCGGTACCGGGTTTACCTCGGGTTCGGTTTCACCCTCACCTGCACCTTCGCCCCGGCCGCTACCGGTTCCCCTGCCGGCCAACCGGCGGGTAACCCGGGTAACCTGGCGGGTGGCCCATGAGGGCGTAGAAGCAGTGCCACCCGAACCACCTGCACCGCCAGGCATTATTAGAAACCAATGTGGCACTTCACCCAGCGTATCATTCAGGTATGGTTGGTCGGCCTCCCTCACCGAATTGTTTAGCATCAGGTCTTCGCCACCTTCTTCGTCGCGGTTGTGTACACCCTTCATTAAGGCAACCGACCCGTCGGGGTTGGTGAATAGCCTAAAAAAGAAAACGTTTCCATCGCCCGTAGACATTGACTTATACACCCCATTGCCCATAGGTATAGGCCCGGTTAACCGTACTGCCCGGGAGGTGGTTAGTTGTACACCATTACCATCATATATATGCATTCGGTTGCCAATGGCCACCATAATGCGTGCATTGTTTTTTACAGTTTCGTCAACCAAATCTTCGGAAAGTACCAGCGCGGCAGGCCTGAAGCCGGTGGCAGTTATGGCAACCGGCGTAAGCGTATCAAAAAAACGATCAACGTTGTTGGTTGCACCTATAGCACCCTGTTGCACCACATGCGTAAGTTCGTGGGCCAATAATGTTTTGCCTTCGTTGGTTTGTGTATTGTATTGGCCGGCGCCAAAAACAATATGGTTTTGATGGGTATAGGCCAACGCATTAATAGCTGATGATGACTGGTGAGCCAACGAGTCGTCGTGAATTTTTACCTGGCTAAAATCAACCCCAAACCTATCTTCCATATACTGGCGGATTTCATCATCCAACTGGTTGCCACCTGTTTGCAGGGCTTGTTGCACTATATCAAGCGACCCATCTTTGGCACCTATGTTGGTTTCTTTACGGCTGACTATGGTACTTTTTCCGGTGTCGGCAGTTCCGTTTTCGGCTACCGGCTGGTGTGCCTGCTTTCGCAATATCAATGGGTCTTCCTTCTTCTTATCTTCCTTTCGCCGTATTGCTGTTTCAGGTACGCCTCTTATAACATTTATAAGCCGTGGTACATCTATAGTGATAGAGAAACGGGTATCCCTGATGGGCTGCGACGGTAAGGTAAGCATGCTGGTAACCGGCATTGCAAACGGATCGTTGGGCATAAAAACGGAAGGCGCAGGGTTGAAAAACTGGTTAACACCGCCTTCAATTTTTATGGCACGGTTAAACAGGTCGAGCCCAAACGTTCCGCCAACAACCTGCAGGCTTTGGTTAGCCGGGTTGTAGTTAAGGTTAAGGCCAAATCGTGGTGAAATAATGGGAAATGAGGGATGTTGTTCGTGCAAAAATTTAAAATAAGGCGCCAGGTCAAATTCACCATTAAACTCATAACTGGGGTGGCCGGGGGCTGGCAAATGATAGGTTAAGGACGAAGGTGTAAAAAATTCAGCATTGGGAATAAGGTGTAGTGGCGTCATTAAATTAACACCATCCAACGCATTAATAGCCCTACCTCTAAATGTGGGGTCAAGGGCGAATACAGTACCAAGTATCAAGGCATCTGTAATACCAAAACCAATAATACCTGCTTTTAACTCCGAAGGTTGATTGTCCCACAATCGCAATTTTAACCTGTTTAACAACCCGGTAAACTTTGGATTATTCTCCATTAAGTTACTGCCTAAAACGCTCAGCCCGCCTGTAAGCGGATCTTGTTGTTCCTCACGGGGGCCATCTTCATCGCGCTGCACGGGCGTAAAAGCCGCAGGCTTTGCTATGGTAGGTAACATAGATGGCCGCTGCCCGTTTACCACTTGCCGGGCCACCACATCGGCCTGTACTTCCAACGGATCGCCGGGTGTATTAATAGCAAGCTTAGGCTGAATAAAAGAAGTAATATGCTGGGCGCCATTGCCAAAAGCAAAAAAGTTACTGTTTTGCTTTTGGGCTACACCTTTATTTTTAGGGATGCTATGTGGCGTACTTTCCTTCAAAATAATTACCTGGTTATTATATTGGTTATGAACTTACTATGAGGCCTGCCATTTTAATGAAGTCTTCAACCCTTACCGGCCGCTTGTAAAAGGCTACGGCTATTTTACCAGCGGTTCAATAGAAAACACATCTAATTTCGATTTCATAAAATTGCGTACCCGCTTACAAACACGGTTACCGTTGTTAGATCCATCGTCGTTGGTATTGCCTTCTATGGTTTCAAATATGTCTTTTCCTACGGCGGCAATGATACCGGTATGAACCCAATCGTTTGGCGTTTTTTGCACCAGAAAAATATCGCCGGGTTTTGCCAATGCAGGGTTGGTACGCAACTTTGTAAACCGGGTGAGTAAATTTTTTGCAATACCTACGGTGCCAACTGTATCGCAACTGTAGGTTAATGGCATGAGGGTTTTAAAGCTTTTACCCATTGATGAGGCTGCCTGATCGATAATGGCTTGCACAAATCCCATGCACCAAAACCACGACGTGCCTTCGTGTCCATCCATATAGCTGCGAACCCATGGGCCCATGTTTGACTGGCCTTTTACAATAAGCTCAAACGGCGATTGAAGCAAATGAAGATGAGCAGCACTAATAACCCTTTGCCTTAAATCGTCGCCTGCTAATTTACCCTCAAAGGCCTGTTGAATGGGTGCACACATTTGCAAAAATAGTGCAGTTGTTACAATACCATTGGCAGTAATGCCTTTGTGTTTTTGATATAACATTACCGCCTTTTCGGTGGCCGAACCAAAATCGCCGTCCACACCCGACGATGAGCCTGCCGAAGGATTGGCCATGTCGTACAGCGTAAGCCACGATTGAATTTTTAACACATCGCTTTTGTTGTTGTTGCCTCCCCGGCGTTGAGTGCCGCTAATAACCAGTTCTTTTTGATAAGTTGTTTTGATCATGTTGAGTGGTTTTAAAAAGTAGTAGTTAAATAAAAAATAGACCTGCTGAAAAAGGTACAACAAATAGTACAGGGTTAAAAGCAGTATTGCCGGTTAAAATCTAAAAGAATAATCGACCATTTCAACCAGTGTTTTTTCCAATTACCAGCGGTAATAAGCTACGCCCAATCAACCCACAATTTCACTTTCATAAAAGGTGTTTTTATAATTGAAATACCCCAGGGCAATGCAGACATTACCAAGTCGTATGGCATTTGTTGCACCTGTAACCGATAATCATTATTGCAGGTTACTTTACCTTCGCGCAGCAAAAAGGCTGACCGTAAACTTTCGGCAGTAGGGTTTACCCTGACACCATTTTTTGTCCAAAGCGAAATACAATGTTGCCACAATTGGGCAGCTTCGTCTAACTCAACAGCAGTTAGCACAATGCCCGAAACAACAGGCTTGTTTAAGGGATAGCCACACAATAATTTGTTAAGCAGTAGTAAATGATCTTCATATTCAGGCTCGCCGGTTACTAGGTATTGCGTTAGTACCACCGCCCTCATATGTGCTTCTACACTAATAAATTTATTTTCGTTGGTAAATAAAAGTGCCTGGAACAATGTTGCCAAAAATAGATGCAGCACTACCAACCCGGCGTTGGCAATGTAGCTTGCATCTACCATTTCATCTTTGCTTTGGACCGAGACATCCGGTTCCATTTCCTTTTTTAGCGGTTGATGATTGAAAGTATCGAGTGCCATTTCCAGCTTACTTATAATGACATCTTTGATATCGTAAGCCCTATTTTTTTTAACCTGTATGCCCGGCATATTTACAGCCAATTGTTCCGCTACCAGCAAAACAAACTTTTGATGAAACGACCGGAGGGTAAGTTGATTTGAGGATATCCATTTGAAAAAAGGCAGGTATAAAAGTCGCAGCAAAGTAGCTGGCTGATCGACTGCCGGAATAAGTGCCTTTTCAAAAAAAAGTTTTAAAGCCACCATCGAATTGGCTATGCGTTGCAAATTGTTTACACTTTGCAAACTGGCAGAAAGTATAAAAGATATGACCTGCTGACAACCTTCTATGCCGGCAAAATAAACAAAGCGTTCCAATTGAATATGGGCGGCGTTGTTCAAAAATTGGGTAATCAGCGCCAGTGGTTTTGCTTGAAGCCAACTAGAAAAATTTAATCGAAGCTGATAGTCTGACCCAACATACCACGGCAGATAGTTATGCTTCAGGTAAAACAAAAAAATCTCTTCAAACGTATGCAGCTCATTCTTGGGTTGCCTGTCGCTTTCATTTTGTGAAGCGGTTGACTTTACGTCATGAATTAGTTGTACATCATTTTCATTTTGCGAAGCGGTTGATTTTTCGTTTTTTATGAGTTGTGTTTTGATGTAATTATGCGCAGCAGTTAATTTTCCATTATTGAAACTGACTACCGCCTGATTTTCCCATAAAGGGTTTT
Organism: Chitinophagales bacterium; assembly: GCA_038247635.1. Taxonomy (GTDB): domain Bacteria; phylum Bacteroidota; class Bacteroidia; order Chitinophagales; family Chitinophagaceae; genus Segetibacter. The sequence continues at coordinate 154,849 of JBBRUR010000003.1, read as the reverse complement.
GCGATACCAACGATTTTTTCAACCCTTCAATAATGGCCTGGGTAAGGCTGTTTTCCCAATTATTGAACTCAATAGTTCCAACATCTATCTCCAGCGTATCCATTCTTATTAACCGGTTGCTGGCGGCCAATTCATCAAACAACCTTTCCATGTGAGGTAGTATGCTATCGTGTAATACCCCGGCCAACTTATTTTTAAATTCGAAGGCATCGGGTGGGTTTTCCATTTGTACCACCAGTGTATGTTGTTCAATTTTGTGGACGGTGCTATTATTCATTATCCATTTGAAAGATTGTTGAATTCGCCTTTGTTTAAATGATTGCGCAGTACATCCTGGGTAATAATATAATCTCTTGAATCGCCGCAATCGTTTTGTGTACGCTTGTTATAGTTAACATTCAGTACAATGGTTATGGGGGCAAACTGGCGATTCGGATCGCGTAGACGATTAAGGTCAAAATTGTTGACACTGTCGCCTTCAAACGTAAGCACTGTTCCAAACTGGTTGGTGATGCGCCATAAAAATGCATCGGCATCGGTTTGTTGCGCCTTTAAGTTTAACAGGGTTGGAAACGCGGCAAGCGGCGATGTATTACGCTTAATATCCATGGTGAAATTTGCCTCCGGAACAAGGATCGTCAATTGAACATTTTGATTGCCATAGGAAACCAGGTAGTTTTTAGTGGCTTTAATGGGCTGTTTTGCCGGCACAAAAAATAACCGCTTGCTTTGGTTATCAATATCTAACTCTAGCTTGTCAGCATTTTTAATTTCGGATGGAGATGCCGGTAGAGGGTCGGTATTGAAGAACTTCTGCTTTTCATCTTTTGAACAAAATTGCAAAGGCTCCAGGGTAAACACCGTAGTTCGCCCCGTTTGCAACACCACCAGTTGCGAAGCGGTTGCGCGACATGGGCCGTCGCTTACGGTTAGGGTAACGGTAAAAGTTTGCCCATTATCGGTTGTTTTAAAGTTGTGTACTATCGAGGGCTCTTTTGATACCGGCGTGCCATCGCCAAAATTCCACTCCACATTTTTGCCTGTTACATCTACGGCAGTAAATAGCCGGGATGTTGCAGAAGTGGCAACGGATTCAATTTTGAATTCAGCCGCGGAAATGGCAATGATACTTAGCTGCACCGTTTGGCCTTTGTACGACAATTTAAATGCTTTTGTTTGATCGATTTCTTGTTTTGCGGGCACAAAAAATAACTGCTTATTGGCATTCTGCTCCAATTGTAATTCGTCTGGATTTTCAACATCGGCAATGTTGTCGATAAATGGATCAGCAGTAAAAATATATTGCTTCCTATCGTTGCTACAAAATGTATTAGGGGTAATAGTAAATACCTGTTGAACGGGCCGTTCAATCACCACTACTTTTTTGGTTGTTACCGAACAAGGGCCATCGGTAACGGTCAACGTAACTTCAAAAGTTTGGGAATTGTCTGAAATTTTATAGGTATGAAGGGGCGATGGTTCTTTTGTTTCGGCTGATCCATCTCCAAAATTCCAGCGTACCTCTTTACCTTCTATATTAGTTGCCACAAAGCGACGCGATAACGGCGAGGTGGCTATGGGTGTAGCCGTAAATTCGACGGCAAAAGCAGCTATAACAGAAATTTCCAAACTGGCTCCATTAAACTGTAGCGTATACTTCTTATTTTTTTCAATAGTTTGCTTTGCAGGAATAAAGACAACACTTCCATCGTTGGCTTTTTCTAATATAAGTTGATCGGGGTTTTTTATTTTATCGATATCATCCACCTGTGGGTCGGCAATAAAAGCGTAGGCTTTTTTATCGTTGCTGCAAAATACATTAGGCCTGATGGTAAACACCTGATCTTTGGGGCGCTGTATTCTTACCTCCTGTTTAGCTTCCGCTACACAAGGGCCATCGGTTGCTGTTAGGGTTACAATAAAAGATTGCGCATCGCCGGTAATGGCAAAAGTATGTATTGGCTTTTGTTCGGTGGAAGTAGCGGTACCATCGCCAAAATTCCATACTACCGATTTCTTATCAATATTATTGGCCACAAACTGGTAGGTAAGCGGCGCATTTGGCAGAGCAGAAAAATCGAAATTAATTTCGAATGCAGCGGTTATGGTAACATCTACACTGGTGCTTCGGTTGTCGGGTAAAGTATACGTTATTTTATTAATCCCGGCCGCAATTCCTTTTGGCACAAACTCCATTGTGTCGCTGTTAATACCGCCGCCCAAAGCGGTAAGCGTGCCGCCAACAGGGTTTACTGTTACCTTATATGCTTTGCCATCGTTATTACAAAAAGATGTTTTTTCGAGGCTTAGCATCAAAATGTCCTGTGGCACCTTAGGCAGTACATAAGTAACAGGCGGGCAATCGGAGCAGCACAGGTAAGGCAAATAGAAGTCGGCCACTACTGCATTGTCGGGAATATTGAAGGGTGTTTTTGCCACCGCAGTGGTAAACTGTTGTAAGGCAAGTTTTCTAAGCGATTCGCTTTGCGTTGCGCTTAGTTGTAGTGTACTGGTATTGAACAACGATAAAATTTTATCGAGGTTGTTTTTTGAAATAACAGAGGTTGCTGCCAGCTTTGTTGTTACGGAACCAGTATCGGCTATGGCAGTTGTATTGGTATTTGCAGTAGCAACTGTTGCGGTTGTGTTGGCAGTAGCCAATGTAGTAAGTGTGTTGGAAGCAGCGGCGGCAGTGGCAGCCGGTGCATCGTGGTAAACTAAAATAAAAGTTCCGCCACGGGGTACGCCCGCTTTGTGGTCTATGCCGGGGTTGGCGGTAAGGTATTGAGACAACAGGTTTTGCTTCTGAATTTTTTCTACCCTCCGGGCATATTCATCAACCAATGCCTTAATTTTTTCATCCATGCAACCTGTAACTACCGCTTCTAACATACCATACATCATGGGGCTTAGCGTTTTCTGCTCGTTATCGGCTGCCAGTACGGCTTGCATAAAATCGTTAAAAAAGCTAATCATTCCTATATAAATGCGGTTGAAGTTGATATACCTGAAATTGTAAATGGTTGACGCGCCGGTAATGGTTTGCATCAGTGCCTCAGTAATATCAATAAGGTGCATTAAGGCGGCCTTGGCACCACTGGTAGTAGTAAGGTCAATTTTGGAAGGCCTTGGGTAAAATTTATTGGTAGATTTTATATATTCATTACCCAGTGTATTTTCGGTAACCGGGCAGTAGGTTTTTAAAAAATCGCCTTTGGTAGTAAAGCGGTTTACCTGAACAAAATTGGTTATCAATTTTGCCTGGTTGCTTATAATATCTTTTACCGCAAGCGAGTGCACGAATGTGAGGGTATTTAAAAAACTAAAGTCGGTTACTATGGTAGTGTTGGTTAACCTAAGTAACGCAGGCACTTTAGCTGCAATACACAGTGGTTCGTGCATTTTACACGCCAGCTCGGCCCGTAGCAAACCAAACTGCGCCTCAAGGTCCTGAAAATGGCAGTCGTATTTTATTTCGGTATCAGCTGCATTTGTGCCGGCCTTAAGTGCAATAACATCAAAAGGTAAGCGGTTGGTATTGCGTGTAAATAAAATAACATTAAGCGCGGATAAATATGGCTGGCCAATATGGCCTTCAATGCGGTAAAAATCGTTTTGCTCAACACCGTACCTTAATGGATTTACTACCATTTCAGGGGCCGCCGGAAAGTGCCTATCGGCATTGTACGACAGGTTTTGATTGGCCTGCCCCTTGCGTGTTTTTAGCGCATTCCACGATTTGCTAACAAAATTTATGTTGTAATAATATGGTATTGACCTAAGCGATAATGGCGCGTTGCCCCATATGGATGGGGTAATACGAATAGGTACCTCACTGCGGCTGCCGAACGTGGGGATGAAGAAACTTTTTGTTAAGCTTACCATCCGGTCAAACAAAACTTTTACCTCGTTTAACAGTGCTGATTGATTGTTGTACAATGGCGACGAAACAAAATATTGCCTGAAGGGTGATCTTACATCATCAACCGTATCAACCGTGGCTTCACCCAGCATTAAATGCATGGGAAACAGGTCCTCATCGGGGCAACATTCCGTAATTACTTCAAAGCTAACTTCTTTAAATTCCTTGTATGCCTTTACCAGATCGTCTAAAAAATCGTAGTAGTACTGTATGTAAATTGGCATTGACTTTCGTATATAATCCAGTTTTGCCTTAAGGTCGGCCTCCATTTTTAAAAACGGGTTTGAATTGCCGTAATCCTTTAATATGGGCTGAAAAATAGAGAAGCATTGAGAATAGGAATTGGCAATAGCCGCCAGTGTATCGTTATCAAAACAAGCGATGTATGCATCAAAAATATCGTAAGCATCTACCAGCGGGCTGGCCTTTACATCAAAACGTTGCAGGGCAATATCTTTTAGCCCCAGCCGTTCAATATAACTATTACTTAAACCATCGTCGCCTACCATCTTTTTTTGCTTAATAATGATCGCTTCCATATCGGCCTTATCAATTAACAGTGGCCTTACTGTTAATTCCATTTGCCTGCCTTTATCATTACAATCCTGCGTATCGCAGTTTTTGAGGTTTTTTTCGTTGGCCTCTAAAAACAATATGGCTATTTTATTTTTAAGAACAAGGCCCACCGGTTTTTTGCCGCTTTCTATTTTGGTGGCTTCCTCGTCGGTAATCATTCGCAGCAATGGGTATTGCCTGCCGGTACCTTCGTTTATAAACGGGGTATAAAGGGGGTTGGCAGGTAAAGTATATTCCACGTATTGAGTTAGTATGGCGTCGTTCCAAACTACCAGGTATCCTTTACTGGTTACGCCACAGCCCTTGCTAATGCTAACCGTTTGGCCAGGCTTATCAATTACCAAACCGCACACTATACCAATGCCAATGAGCTTATTGCGTGTCAAACGCTCCTGCACATCAAGGTAATCGAACATCTCGTTCAAATGGTCGTTTGTTAACACCTGGTCGGGTTCAAATATTACGTAAGCGTTTATATTACTCATTGTTTTTAGGTTTTATAGTTCCTAATATGGTTTTACCCAGTCGTACCGGGTTTATATTTATACTTTCATCACAATTGTGCAGGGTTGCCTCAGGGTAATTGGAATGTAGCGTTGGCAGTAGGGTAACCAACGCATCGTTGGCCGCTTTAAATTCGTTATAAATAAATGGATCAACAGCATTGAGGGTAAAACGTGCAAGTGCTGCAACCCAACGTTTATACGCCAGCTCAAGCATTCGCATTTGTTGGTTGTTTAGCCAGCACACCTTAAGCATAACGTGGGCAGGTGCCTCAGTACGTATCAACTGCTCAAAATATTCCCTGAAATTTAAATTGTTGAATTGCCCTGACCAGTATGGCAAAAACACCGATATCCTATACGAGTAAGGGTCTTCTTCGCCACAAAATTCGCAATCGTTATTAAGGCATACCTGCATTAGCTGGTACTGACTGGTTCGTGGCCTAAGCAGTAAATGCTCAATTAATAACATTCCCTCAGCGTCAGCACAATCGTTGGCAAACTCCTGTTCAAAATGTTTAATGGCTTTGTCGGCTTCCGGCTTGTCAGCATAGGCTACCTGGCTAACTGCCAATACGGTACTTTCGGTACTAATGACCTCTATTTTTTTTGAAGCCGCATCGAACAAATAATTGGCCTTGTCGTTTAAAAGATCCACCAATTTGTCAACCACCTTTTGCAAATCGGCGCGGCTGCTAAATTTTTGGCTGGGCACCAACACCTCCCCTGCCTTGTTTGTAAGGGTAAACGAGAAGTAAATTTTTACTAACTCAGTACTGTCGGGCTGTATTTCAATTTCGCGAATGGCGTTTATCTCAATGTTTTTTATGCACGATAAAAAGCGGCGGTAGTAGTTTTTTATACCGGCTAATTTCGACGTTCGCTTTTCAAGCCCCGACACATTTGCGGTATCCCACAACATGGCATCATCAATAGCACCACCTTCGGTTATTGAAAAAAAGTTAAAGGCCTTTCCCCGTTCGTAACTTAATACAGGGTATTCTTTTAAAAAATCAATTTTACTATTGATAAGTTTATCCTCACCTATTGATTTGGCTGTGCTATCGGTAAAATTAATGCTGTACATCATTAACACATACTCATTAAAGCTTTCGGAAAAGCGGGCCAGCAAATGGTTTAAAAAGCGGTTGCGGCGGTCGTGGTATAAAGTATGCGGTTCTACCAAAGCTTTCCATTGCTTATTGGCCGATGCAAGGGTGGAATCCTGGTTGGCATACACGTTATTTAAAATTGCATTACCGGGCGGATCTTGTTTATACACTGGTAAAATATCAGGCACCTTACCCAGGTATTGGGCAAAGTAGGTTTGCTTGATATCTTCCAATCCAAAAAGTTGCTTTGCATTTTTTATCTGCGAAAAAAAGTCGGCCAGTAATTGATCATAAAATAATAAATAGGCTTTCATTTGTTTAGCCTGTGCCTTACGCAACGGGGTGGCCGTAAGGGGTAAGCCCGCATGCCCAATGCCGTATGTTTGCGGAAAGTCGTTTTGAACCGGCCAATAATCTTCTATATTTTTATAGTTGCCACGGGGCACCGGCAAATCGTCTTGCTGGCCTTTTAATTTAGGGCGTTCGCGGGCTGCCCGCATTAATTGTAGCGAATCTCTTACTTCGCCATACGAGGATAAAAAGGGGAAATTATTTTTAAAGAAAATTATTTTTGAACGATTAAGCGACAGAACGGGTTTGTTGCCCGGGCTTATATGCATGCACCACTGTAACCCCGACTGACCTGGAACCACGTTGCCATCCTGATCGTATTTGGTCATTAAAAAATTACGGACGCTAAGTACACCCTTTATGTCCATAAGCAGGTTTATGATGTCCGAAGTATGTATCACTTCTCTTAACTGCGTAGCCACCAACTCCGTGGTATCTATAAAGCCATGGTTTAATTTGGGGCCTTCAAAAATTTTGTCAACGGGGGTTCCTTTGGCCATTAACTCCTTTAACAGGTAAAAATTAATGGAGGGATTTAAATAGTTTTCAATAGCATAAAAAACCTCGGCTTGTACAGCCTCCATATCGGTATCGGCTCTAACATCAATGTCAACACATATGGCTACCTCTTCGGCCTTTACTGTTTTGATGGTAATAAAATCTTCGCAAAGGTTTCGGTTACCGTGCAATGTTTTTTTTGCCTGTAATAGTATGCTTTCAATTTTATTAATTTTTTGCAGGTATTGATAAAAAACCTGGTTTACATATTTAACCGAAAAAAAATTCTGCATATCGGGCAGTTCAATTACATTTTGTGCAGGCTTACTGTTTACTGTTACTGTAAACGTTACATCGGGAAGCACAGTATTGGTTGATACTGTGCATTTCCATTTTCCATTTACCTGTTTTACCACTACGCCTGTCACCTTTGTTTCATCGGCGGCGGCAACTACCCAATCTTTATTTATTTCCTGCACATAAGGCAGTTCCATGGTAAAACTAATTTCGCCTGCGGTAAATTTTGGCATGGCGCCCGATGATATAGGGTTCCATAATTCAATATCGCCTTTGTTAAGGTCGCCAAATTGTTCATCATTATCAAGATCGAGCAACACCTGGTATAGGCCGTTTAAATACAACGGATGTTCTGTTTTTTTAACCGATAGCTGGTCCTTTTTACAATCGGCAAATAAAGGCACTTCGTTTACAGGCTTACTTACGCCCGAGGCCGACGTAATGCGGTCAACCACATACAACCAGGCATTATGTACCCCTATTATATCGGCCAACAACTTTCGGTAATCATTTATGGTAAGCGGGTTGCAGGTAAGTATTTGCCTGGCAGTAAAAAATGGCTGGCTAGCCGCAATTTTATCATTAACATCTGCAAGCAGATCTTTAATATCAAGGTTGGCTTTGTACCCCAATTCGGTAATGGCGTAACAAAGCGCTTCCAAAATGGTAATGCCGGGGTCGTGGGCATTATAATCGGTCCACAAATCGCTGCCGAGGTTCTCAATATATTCAAGACCTGCTTTTCGCAGCAATGTATAATCCTGTGCCGGCGATAGTGTATCCTGTTTTAATATGATGAATTCATTTTCCATTAGCATGGGCAGGGAACGCCTGTATTAATTAAGTGACGTGTATTTGTTTTTTCATCAAAATAAGCCACCAGTATAGACATGCCGGTAGTGGTGACGGCCTCTTCAATATTGTAAAAGGTTTGGGCTGAAGGTGTTCCCCGATCAACAAAATGGTTCATTTGAAAACAGACAACATAATCTACATAATGCCTTTCTTCAATAAAATTCAACACTACCGATTTGCTGATCTTTCCTCCAAATTCAATATCATTTCCGTTGTTGTAAGCCCAGGGGCATAAAAACTGTTCAATGTCAAGGCTCAGTTGTTTTACATAAAATGCTTCATCCAGCGGCTGGCGAATGGTTACATCAAATTGAAACTGCACTTCTTCAAACATGGGATTTAACACATGCAGTTTTACAAAAGGCGAAATAAGGTTTGACAAGTAACCCTTAATGTTGGTTAATAATCCAATGCTGGTGTAAGGTTTTAGCGGGTTAGTAAACGTTTTGTTACGCAGGTCGGGAATGGTTACCACTGTAACGTTTCCCGGTGCGGTTTCACTATAGCGGGTGATGCCGGGTACTTTTGTAGGTATTAACCCCGCATGGAGTATACATTTTGCTTTGTAAACATCAGGAAATTCCTCCAGTACAATTTTTTCGTAATCGTTTACAGCAATAGCGCGTTGCTTGTGCCTTAACCGTTCGCTTACCCTTGTATAAAAAGGAGCGCTTGCCTCCTTTACCCTACCGCCAAACGATGCGTATGGCTGACTGATTTTTTTTATAGCGGCATCGGCAATCATCAATTTACTTATGGCAGATGGGGCTAAACTATTTTTAAAGAATATACCATTGATATCATTAGTTGCCAGCGTTGCTTTTATTGCCTGAGCCTGCACATCTATTAACCTGCAAACTGCATCAATATCGTGTTCAACAAAGGCTTTTATCCAATAAAATTTACCCTCGAACAGGGTATTACTGTTATTGATGGTATTGCTTACTGTAAAAGTTACAATGCCTGATTGCGTAAAATTTTTGGTTGCATCAATTACATCCGTTTTTTCAAATGGCGTCCATTTATTGTTTTCTAAAAAATTCCATTGCACGGTATTTTCAACCTTTAGCGGGTTTGATGTACCATCGGCTATTTGAAACAATACTTTTAAGGTAGAAGAAGGCAGCAGGTTTTGGATACCTATAAATAGCTCGCCCTGGTTGTTATAGGCGGGAAAAATAGTGGTGGCCGCGGTTACTACTTTGTTTACCTGCCCATACCCAAACGGGGTGAGGTGATAAAAGCCACCCTGTTTGCCTTCAAAAAACGCCGATGAAGGCGTTTGCAAATCAATTTGCGTTGAAGCAGTATAGTTTATTGAAAAGCTTTTGGCCTTTGGAGTATAAGGTTTTGTAGGCAAGGTAGAGGTTGGCGTAACAGACATGGTCATATTTGCGGTACCTGCCCCTGTTACTGCCACTTTTACACTTTGTGCAGCATTTTGTAATGCTGCGGGGTAGGCGGTGTGGCCAAAGTCGGGGCTGTTAAGCTCCAACTTTATAAAACCGTTGATGGCTTTATTTGAGTAGGCTTCGTTTTTGTCGTAGTTGTTTGGGGTAGGGATAATGTTTTTTGGAGTAATGTTTACTACTGCATTTTCAACATCGGCAGCGGTCAATTTTGCAGCATATTTAGAGTCGGGCCTCGTCCAGTTATAAATTATATTGTAAAGATTGTCTTCTATAAATATGCCCTTTTGGCCATCCAACAGGTTCCAAACGCCCTTGTCTAACACCGATGTTTTTACTGTGTGAAATTTTCGTTTTACATCAACATAGCTTAAGGTACGTTCGTACTCATGCAATGCCTCGTCCAACCCATCAACAAAACTTACAGGCACCTCATCCCAGTCAATAACTATACTTAAGCGGGAAAGCTTTTTTTGAAAAATTTCTTTGCTTCCCATAATAAAAGCCGAGCCTACCCTGGGCTGTGCACCAAATGGCAAAAATGGTTTTGATGCATCTAAGCCACCTGCATCGTTACTTAAAATAACATCTTTTAAACCTGTAACCGCCACCTCAATATTCACTTTTACCAGCGTTGTATTTTTAAGGGCACTGTAAGGATCAAAAAAGCCAGGGGTTATGTTTAGCATAAACCTTGCTACCGGTAAACCGGTAGCGTAATTTGCCTTGTGTACCTTTTTGGTATAGCCTACAATTGCGGGGTCGTCGGCGGCCAGCGTTAATCCTATTGTAATGGTTTTGGCCACAGTATTTAGGGAAGCAGTATAACCGGTAACGGTATGCCAGTCTTTTTTACCCGAAAGGTCAATAATAAAAGCATTACTAAGATCGGCGGAGGTAAGGCTAAAATTTTGACCAAATGTAAAGGTGAAGGTTATGGTTCGCCCGCCCTCGTTTAAGTACAGGTAATGCGATGCAACCATAAAACCCAGGGAAGTTACCTTACTTTTTGAGGGATCGCCAAACGGATACCAGCCTTTAGCTGCACTAATTAACTTTGCCCCCTGCCCATCGGCAGAGTTTGCAATGGGTGACGCATATACGGTTTCAAAGCTTTTACCGGTTATGATGCCGGGTACAAGGCAAATACTTTGCAGGCTTTGAATGCTGGCCCTGTTAACCACTGTTTCTTCATCGGCGGCATAATTTATATCAATGTCATCCGCATCTTTTCCACCTTTAAACAAGGTTCCTTGTTTTATTAAATGTTGCTCTACCCCTTTTTGTAGTTCAATTAACAGGTGTACACTGTCGGGCACTGCATTTTTAGTGGTAAGGCGTAAAACATCTTTATAATAAAGGTCAAGGTGTTTTTCGGCAAAAAGGTTTAGCTCGTTCTGCGCATTTTTAAACAGCTTTATAAAAGCTATATATAAAGCATAATGTGGTGTGTGCGACGGAAAATTGCTAAGTGTTTGGTTTAAAAAGGTGGCCGATTGAGTTACAAGGTTGTTATAGGTATTAAATATGATATCGAGCTGTGCATTAAATAAATTATGGGTAATAATGTGGTAGATAGAATTACTTACGTTTACGGGGTCGGGTATGCTTAATAACGTGGTGGGTAATGGCAAAGTGGGTTGCCAGGGATCGCTTAGGTTTGCGGGTACAAAATTTTGCGAAAGGCTTAATTGCAATGGCGCATCGGCCGGTAAAAAAGTACCCGAAGCATCAATATAATTGTCAGATACAAATAAGGTATAGTAATTAAAAATACGCTGCACAGGCTGTTGTAGCCTTGCCTGTATAATACTGTAATAGTACTCTCTAAAATCAAACTCGCCGGGTATTTGGTTAAAATAATTCTCCAGCTCCAATACCAGCGAAAACATTATGTCAAACACATTTTTAAAGTGCTTTTTCATATCGGCCTCGTTGCCTGCAGCTTTGATTTGGTTATAAATAAGGGCTATATAATTTTTATAATCATGCACATTGGTTTTGGCAATAGCTGCCAATGTTACCGAAATGTCCATTTGCATAAAAGCCTGCCAATCGCCATCGGCCACGTTGTTTTCGTTAAAGTGGTTTAGGTAAGCAGCATATTTTTTTGCAAACAAAATCAGGTCTGCTTCATCGCGTTCGTCAACTTTGGCATTGGCTGGCAACAGGGCATTCATTACCCTTTGCCACTGGCTGCTGCCCGATCGGCTAATACTGGTATCAATACAATTGCCTAACATTATTTTTTAACCTGGGTTCCTTCGTTTTTATAAAATGGATATACAAAATTGTAACGGCTGTTGGTGCTTCGTACTACGTACTCAATTATTACAACAATTACTCCTTCGGCATCGCGGGTTTCATCTAACTGTATTTTTTTTACATCGATACGCGGCTCGTAATAAAGTATGGCCGTTTGTATCATGTCTTTTATATAGGTTTTAAAAGTGGTGGTCATGGGTTCAAACACCATCTCGTTAAGGTTACAGCCGTATTTGGGTAACATTACGCGTTCGCCCTGCCTTGTGGAAAGCAATATTTCGAGGCTACTTTGTATATCAGCTTCGTTGCTAAGCATGCCTGCCTGTAATTCATTTTTGCTAAAGGTTGGCGGAAAACCCCAACCTGTTCCCAAAAACGATTTTATTTGTTTTGTTGCCATAGATTTTTTTTGAGCCTCGCATTTAATTTTTTGTTAAGGCATTGTTGCAGCTTGCCTTTATGGCCATAAAGTAGCACTCGTGTACGGCAAACCGTTATTAACCAATTGTTTTGGTTTGTAATTAATCATGGATTAATAATGATTTGTTTGTACCCATTTAACTACCGAAAAATGTACCACTGTACAAGAGTGCCACCTCTATGGTTATAGAGGCAAGCTGCCACTAAAGCCAAATAGACTTATAACGCCAGGCCCAAAAAAAATGCCAGTTGCCACTATATAATTTCATAACCCTTTTAAACAATACACCTATTTAAAAACAACATTAGCCTGCTGCTTTGCTTTGCCTACCCTATTATTACCGTAAATTCTCCCAACACTATCGCTCCGCCATGTGCCGTTGAATCGCCCAAACGTGCTGCCGGCATACCGGCTATAAAAACGGTTGATGAGCCTGCGGCTATCACATCGGGCGGGCCTACACAAGTACACATATCGCCTACCCTGGCCGCTGGTAGCCCGCCGATAAATACGGTGGGCGCACCGGGTGGTAAAATGGGGCCGCCAACGTGGGGTACTATACCCGTAACCATTGGGCAAACATGCATATCAGTTATTCGTGCGGCTGGTGGCATATCAATTAATTTGAACTAGTCCTCCTTTTATTTCCGTAACGCCCGACCCCTCAACTTTTACCTGCGGGGCGCTTAAACTTGCTGAGCCACTGCCGGCCTTTATTTCGCAACCCCCTGCACCTACCGAAAAATTGGCCGACGGGCTTATGGTTACGTTCACTGCTTCTATAGTTAAATCGGTGGCCGCTTTTAAGGTTATGGCCGAAGCACTTTCGATAGTTATACCTGCAGACTCCATGGTAATTTTATTGCCGTGCTGGTCTTCTATTACTATGTTACTATCGTTATCGCTAAGGGTAATTTTATTGCCTGCGGGTGTTGACAGTTTGTACGATTTTTGTTCGTCGTTAAAAATCATCCTTATATCGGCGCGGCTTATATATCCTTTTTCATGGTTGTCGTTACTGGCTGTAAGTGCGGCAGGTTTAGCGCTGCTGTTAAGCATGCCAAGCATAATGGCATAGTTGGGGTCGTTATTTAAAAAGCCAATAATTACCTCATCGCCAATTTCGGGCAGAAAAAAACTACCTCGGTTATTGCCGGCATCCAACGTGGCTACGCGTACCCAAATGCCCTCTTCGCCAGTGCTTATTACCGGTATTTTAACCCGTACACGGTTTTCGCCCAGGGGGTCTTCCAAATCGGTGACTACACCTATTTGTAAACCCTGCATAGAGGGTACAAGCCCGTTATGGCTTGCGGGGTTTTTTACTTCTATAGTTTCGGCAAACCATTGGGGATCAAGCCCAAATTGCACTTCGGTTGTCCAGTTTCCATCTTCGCAAACGTGCGTAACGGCCGATACCAATGCTTTTCCATTAAACCTGTCGCCCACCCCATTTAGCCCAATAAAATTGCCGGGCGTCACATCGGCATTGCCCTGGTATTTTACTGACCCGCGAATTTTGCTAAGCCGATTTTTCATCAGCTTTGCATCGGCCCATGCCTGCAATGCTTCCCGGGTAATTGTTCCTGAATGTATAAGCTTAAATTTTTCCAGTTCAATGGTATCGGCAAGCGTGCTGTTTGTAACATTACCCCCTTCACTCCACTGTGGTTCCGCGGCATCGGTTTGGGTCAATTCCTGCTCGCTAAAGTTCCACGAAGTAGCTTCAACACCACCAAACTGGTCTTTGGCATCTATTGTGCCATTGTACTCTAATATAGTTGCACCAAATAAAACTTCCAGTTTTGCATCCTCGCCAAGGGACGGTTTTTTTATAACAAAAGTTCCATCGTTCACCAGGCAAATGCAGCCTATTACATCCATTCTCGATACTATAAAATCCCAGTCGGTCACATTAAACTGTACCAAATCTTTGTGTTTTATGCTGGTAGCTTCTACCTGTGCGGTAACACCACTATAATTACCTATCAGTTGTTCGGCCACATCGCTATCGGTTACCTCGTTAAAGTGTTTGCTGTTACGACCAACAGTCATTTTTACTACCACATCCCTGCACTCAATGGTAAGCTCGCTGGAGGAGGAAGATACTTTATTGGAATGCGCGGTAATGATGCCTTTAAAAACAACGGCTTCTTTGCTGTGGTAGCCGAGGCTTAAATCAATAGCATTGCCGGGTAAAAATGTTTCGGTATTACTTTGTGGAAAGGTTTCCTGCGCCGCAATACCATCAAACAATTTTATTTTGGCGGTGGGTATTTTATTGATAGCTTTTTGAATAGATATGCGGGCAACCTGTACCGTTTGCGAGATAATAGCACCATTTACCTTAATGGAAAAACTTACAAGGTCGGGGTTGGCAAGGGTTGGAATATTACGGGAAACGGGCATTTGCTCAGCTATTTTTCAACTGGTGGAAAAAACAATTTAGTTCCTTTTTCAATCTTTCTAAACCCTGAAAGCTGGTTTACCTTTGCAACATTTATGTAATACTGCTGGCTTTTATAAATGGAGTTTACCAGCAGGTCAAACCTATCGTTGGCATTAAATACACGTTCGTGTGTAATGTCGGGCGATAATGAATTTTCAAGGGCCACCCTCAGATCCTCCTCTATAAACCCTTTAAAATCGACCCCTGCCATTGCCCGTATGGGAGTTCCGTCGGGCTTAAATAATTTGTAGTCAATATCCATGCTGGTCATCTGTCCCTTAAATAAAAGGGTACCCCATTTTAACGCTATAAAGTTTGGCCGGTGGGTTTCGCTTTGGTAGTACAGCATCAGCTGTTTAAAGAGCTCTATCTGTTCAATTACATTGCCAGTTTGGGCAAATGGATTAGCAATGCCAATATTTATAAGCGAGGGTTCTGTTACCACACCAGTACTATCGAACACAAAATCGAAATGAATATCCTGTGCCAATATTTTATTAAAATGCAGTTGTGGGTGCGAGGTGCCCTGGCCCTGGCTTTCTGTTTGTTCTACCCTGTATTTTATGGTGTACGACTCAGGATTGATCAATACAGTAAACGGATCGCCTTTTTTTTCGGAAAAGGCTTCGTCGGCATAGGCCTGCAGTTGCATTTTATCCAGCTTTCCTATCATTATCGTTCAGTTTTTTCTTTTATTTTTTCCAATACTTCCTGTACACATTCTTTTACCAGGTCTTTTTTTAATTTATGAAAATCGGCAGCCGATGGCTGGGTATTTGCGCTTTTTGGCGTATTGGTAACCACTGCTTTTATAAGTAGCTCTTTTATTTCTATTGGCATATTGAATTTTTAAATTGACACACTGGCACCTAATGACGCCACACCACTTATAAGCGACTCTACGCCCACTATGGTAAAGTGATTATAGCTTAACACCAACGATTCTATCACAACCGAATTTTGCTCGGCATTAAAACCCGATACCTGTATTTTTTTAGGAATGGCATTGACCACGTACCACGACTGCAACGGCAAATGCTCGGGGCTTAATAGTGATATAAGTACATTGGTAGGTACAAATACAAAATCTTCAAGGGCATTTTTAACCCATAGCCTTATACCAGAGCCTATAAACAATCCCCGTTTAAGGGTAATATCAGTATAGCGGCTGCGTACCGGCAACTGGTGAGTAAACCTGTTTTGCCCGCCTTCTTTGATTGGCTCCATTTCCATTTCCACATCAAGGCCCGAAACTTCCTGGAAACGAAAATCCTGCGGTGTTTGTGGAAATAACTCAAAAACAACCAAAAAATGAAAACCTACCGGTGGTGCAAACAAATCCATATTTACTCGTTTTGTATCGTTAATCCTTCGTGTGCCAGTTCAATGGTTTCAATAGCAACTTCGTTACCATCGGCCTTTAAATCGGTAGACTGCACTTTTACCGGCCATGCATTTTTAATTTTCCAAACAACCACGGGTACGTGATTTTCGTTTAATAACGATATCGTTATATCTCTTCGCTGAATGGTATTTAGCGATACAGAGTTCCACCATGCATAATATTCGTTATCGGCTGCAAACGTGCCTCGCTTCATAGTTATGTTGCCATACTTTTGCATGCCTGGCATTTTAGTTTTATGATATTCGGGGCTTGCTCCATCGCGGTATTCAATTACATCGGTGCTTACCTCAAGCCCGGTAACCTCGGTAAATCCAATTTTTGTACCACCCCATTCTACCTGGAAGTGAAATTTTGGGATAGGATAAGTTGCCATGATTTAGTATTTAGATTTGATTAAAAAACTATGTTTACTGAATTAAAAAATTAGTTACTGTTTTTGTTAAGGTAATAAATAGCTGGCGGCTATTTTTTTTGCTGTTACATTATGACTCCTGCATTTTGTGCATGAAGCGCAGTATGATAAACTCGGCCGGCCTTACGGCTGCCATACCAATTTCAACAATCATTTTACCTTCTAAAATATCCACTGCGGTCATAGTTTGTCCAAGTCCAACCTTTACAAAAAATGCTTGCTCGGGCTTTGCACCAGCTAATGCGCCCTGCCTCCATAAAAGTGTAAGATAGTTTTCGATCATAGCTCTAATTCGCACCCAGGTATTGGCATCGTTGGGTTCAAAAACAAATTGAGCCGATGCTTTCTTCACTGATTCTTCTACCATAATAAAAAACCTTCTTACCGAAATATACCTCCATTCGTTGCTGTTGCCATCTAAAGTGCGTGCTCCCCATACTAAAATACCTTTACCACTAAAAGCCCTTATTGCATTTACCGATTTACCACTGTCGGAATCTATATTCATCGTTTCCTGCTCCTGGTCGGTAACAATATCTGCCAGATCGAACACCGAATTTAGTGACACATTTGCGGGTGCCTTCCAAACGCCCCGCGAACCATCGACCGCCGCGTAAATACCGGCCATTGCAGGCGATGCAGGTAGTGTAAGTACTAATTTTTGTATTGCGCCAACGGCAGCAAAATAAGTAGCCTTATCGGTGGCCAGTAATGTATCAAGTTTAACTGCTGCAGCGGCCACATTATTAGTAATTATTACAATATCAACATCGGCATCTTTATATTGGTAACTGTAAGTTGTTTTAAGCTTTGGATAGTAGGCAGCAGCGTAGTTCAAATTATTGGTTTTTCCAAAATTTGAGCGGAACTGAGCTATTGCTGCAGTGGTGGTGGTAAAAGCAGCCATAGGATAAATATCTATAAGGGTAAACCGGTCCTGTAGTTTTGCACATTGGTCAACTGCCAGCGCCATCATGGCATAATATAGTGTTTCGCTAATAGCATTGCCTTCCGGAAAAACTATAATGGTTGGCTCGTCATAGGCTTCCACTATTGCTAAACCAGCTTCTAAACCAGTATTGGTAATGGTGCCGTCAACGCCAATTTTACCTACCGATAATATATAACAGGGGCCCCCACCATTGTCAAAATAAAGCCGCATGCTATAATACATGTTATGTTTTGACGGCGCATTAACAGTTGCACTTGCACTTAAAAAGGTAACCACGCCGCTAACTGTAGTTTTAGATATGTTAACATTAACATCAGTTTCGTCAAAAGCTTTACCATAGTATTGCACATACTCAAGCAACGAATATATTTTGGTTGGTTTACTGGTTAAATCGTTGCCTGCTGCATCAATTGCAATGTCAGTGTAACCAATAAAAACAGGTATGGCTGTAGATACCTGTGCTACCGAAGGCGGAAATGAAGGGATTTCATTTATATACACCCCGGGTGTTTTAATAGCAGTTTCGTTAATCTGTGACATTTGATTTTTGTTTTTAAATGAATGAAATCAGGCCCTGCTTTTAAAAGGAATTACATATGCAGGACTTTGTAATTCGCTGTTGTTATTAAAAAGACTATAAGTAGCATTGGTGGTGCCATTGGTAAAAATGTCAATAGCTCCAAAACAAGTTTGTGACGGTTTTACGGCCGACTTATTTAAAAGGTCAGCATTGTTTACAATTTGCCCATTGGCGGCTAAACTTTTCCAATAGGCAGTGTTGGCAATGTTTATACCCTCTGCACCATTAACGGGTTGCAGTGTAGCAAAAGGAACGCCCCCCTGGCTTACCACTGTGCCGGAATCGTAACTACCTGCGGCGTTATAATTTTGAAGCTGCCTGCTGAGGTACTGGTTACCACTTTGGACGTTGTTTATTTGGTTGTTAAAATAATAGATGGTTTTACTACCGGCAGGTGCCACATACGTTTTATAAACAAAAGATGGCGAAGCAAATAACAGCAGTCTGATAAAAAAATCGCCGCCGGTTTTAACAAACGGCACTTTAGGATTTTTAGCAGGCGGCAAAGCAAATGAACTTCTTATAAAACAAACAACGGTATCGCTTACGCAGCGGTAACCAACGTCTAACCGCTTAAACAATTGCTTTGTTTGCCCGTCGGGTTCTACTAATAATTGGGTAAATATTTTACTGCCTGCGGTTGCCTCAAAACCAGTGTGAACTAATTTTATTGTAAACAATTCAGTATATAGCAGCCTGATAACATCCATACAAGCATTATTTCAAAAAGTAATTTGTTTCTATTTCCTTTATAAGCGGGCCTGTAATATTGCTGACACTATCCACCACTATCATTCGTATTTTATAAGCTACCGAAGGATGATATTTTCCTCCAAGCATAGACCATAGCTGGTGCAACTGATCAATATTATAACTAACCATTTCTACTGTTAACCTTTCAATACCTGGGTCAATAGCGGGGGTATTCAGTTGGTCAAATACATATTTTGCCTGAAAAAATCCAATAACTTCCTGTACATGTTGTAATGCAAGCCCATAACCGGCTTCGTGCCGTACCGAAGTAAATAAAGCGGTGAGGTTAAGATGTATTGCCGGATTTTTAAAAAGGATACCATCGCCTCTTTTAATATAATGTTGGGGATTGCGACCCACCCGCTCTTCCTCAATATTTATGAGTGAAACAATAACATCGGCATTTGAGCCATGGTTGTTACCTGCACCAGAAAGTATTTCACCAACATTACCCAACTCGGCACTTATGCCACTGTTGGTAAGTTCGGTTGTAAGAATATCTAATGCTGCATGAATCATGAATTAAATAATTTGATTTATCATTTATTGATATAAGAATATTGTTTGGTTGCCAGGGTTAGCAGAGGTGGAGCAACATAATTTGTTGTTGACGAAACAGTTGCACCATACTTGTCGTAAATCTATTGTTTATAAAATTTAAATGCAAGTATTGTAAGCGTAAATTTTTTATATAAAAATGAAAAAATTGTTAACAGGGGTTTTGCCTGGTGCACTTTAATTTAAACTAACAGCAATTAATATATAAATGGGATGGCAAATACCGGTAACAGATTACAAAAAAAAGCCCCCGGTAAACCGGGGGCTGTAATAAAAATATTAATACAGTTTACATGGCTTCGGCCATGTTAGGAATTTGTGCCGACTGGTAGCTGCCCTCATCCAACTTTTGCTTTGTTTTTTCAAACGCTTCAAGTGTAAGCATAATGTCCTCTTTGGTATGGGATGCGGTGGGTATTAGTCTAAAAATAATATCACCTTTTGGAATAACCGGGTAAACCACTATACTACAAAAAATATGGAAGTTCTCTCTCAGGTCCACCACCATGCTGGTAGCCTCCGGCAATTCGCCCTTCATGTAAACGGGTGTTACAGGCGAGTTAGTGCTGCCAATATCAAATCCACGATCAATTAACCCTTGCTGCAACATATGTACATTACTCCAAAGTTTTTGCCGTAGCTCGGGCATGGTTTTCACCATTTCCATTCGTTTTAACATACCTTCTACAATCATTAACGGAAGGCTTTTGGCAAATATCTGGCTACGTGTATTGTACCGCAGGTAGCTAATAATATTTTTAGGGCCGCTTATAAACGCGCCAATGCTGCCCATGCTTTTTACAAATGTTGAAAAATAAAGATCCACGTCGGCCACGCAATTTTGTGCGCTATCTGCGCCAGCTCCGTTTGGGCCCATGTAGCCAAAACCGTGGGCATCGTCAATAAACAACCTAAACTCATACTTCTGTTTTAGCGCTACAATTTCTTTTAGCTTACCCTGCTCACCATCCATACCAAAAACACCTTCGGTAATTACCAAAATACCACCGCCACTTTTAGCGGCCATTTTTTCGGCGCGTTGCAACTGTTTTTCACAATCGTCAACATTGTTGTGTTTAAAAGCATAACTATACCCAACATGCAACCGTATACCGTCAACAATACATGCGTGTGCTTCGGCATCATATACAATTACATCTCTGCGGTTTATTAATGCATCAATACAACTCATAATACCCTGGTAACCAAAATTCAACAACATAGTATCTTCCCTGCTTACAAACTTGCTTATTACCTTTTCAAGCTCTTCGTGTTTTTTTGTGTTTCCACTCATCATACGGGCACCCATGGGGTTACCCATGCCATAGGTGGCAGCAGCCTCAGTATCGGCTTTTCTAACCTCGGGATGGTTAACTAAACCCAAATAGTTATTTAAACTCCAGACAATCATCTCTTTCCCTCTAAAAGTCATTCGTGGCCCCAACTCCCCTTCTAACTTAGGAAATGCAAAATAACCATGCGCCCTTTCCATGTGTTGCCCAAGAGGTCCGCCATCTTTTACCAGTTTCGCAAAAACATCTGCCATTGTTTATAATTTTTGTTTGTTTATTTAAAGGGATTTAAGTTGTGTAACCAATGCACGACAAAATAGTTATAATCGCTAATATTTTTAAAACCAAACCCACATTCCAAAATGGTAATTTGACCTTAATTTACGACGTGCAAATGTATGGCATTGAAGGTAAAGTTCTTTGTCAAAATAACAGCCAATGCAAATTTCAAACCCCATTAAATACTTCCTTAAAAAGTAATATAATGGTTGTTTGTTAAAGAACGTCGGGTTAGAATTTGAATTAAGAATAACTATCGGCAGTCTGGTGCTGATATTTTGGAACCGGGCTTTATAGCAGTTTTCATCAGCCGTGGCAGCCTGCTTCTATGGCCATAGAGGTAGCACTCTTATACTGCTGGTATTTTTATTCAGCCTTTTTAGTTTAAGCTATAGTTTAGGAAATTGCGTAGTTCACTTTTTGGCAAATGTTATTTCCGAAAATTAAACTTAACAGGCTTGACATTATATGAGGGCAGACGAATATTCTAAACAGAACATCGGTTTTTACTATGCATGATTAAAAAAGTTGAACAAATTAAAAGTACAGGTATTGCAGCAGCGTATAAGGGAACACACCTAATATGATAATGGCAGCAGCAGCCATCACCATTAGTATTTTAAACGAAGTTGATACTGCGGGGAAATTAACCGTGCCTTCTTTAAAGTACATTGCCTGTATTAACCTGAAGTAATAATATACACTAACAGCGGCAAATATAACCGCCAATACCACCAGTAGTCCAACATTACCCACCTTTATGGCGGCGGACAGCATATAATATTTTGCAAAAAAGCCACCGGTTAGCGGAATGCCAGCCAATGACAAAAGGCAAACCACCAATACGCCTGCCAATAACGGCTGGCTTTGGGCAAAACCATTAAAGCCCTCAAACGAATAGTCTTTCATTTTTACAAGCACCGCAAATATGCCTATAGTAGCGAGGCTGTAGGAGGCTGCGTATAAAATTAACCCCTCTTTAGCTACATCGTTTAATGCAAAAACCGCAAACAACATAAAACCGGCCTGCGCTATGCTTGAATAGGCCAACATACGTTTTACACTTTGTTGAAAAACGGCCGTAAGATTACCAAAAGCCAGTGTCAAAACAATTACCAGTCCAATCAATCGGTCGGTTTGACCACCCATATTACCATAGCGGCTTTCAAACAATCGTATAAATGCAGCAAAACCAGCCACCTTAACTATGGTAGCCATAAAGCTGGTAAATACTGTGGGGGCGCCATCGTACACATCGGGCGTCCAAAAATGGAAGGGTGCTGCCGATACTTTAAACGAAAGTGCAACAAACAACATTACCAATCCAAGCGCTTCCAAATAGCTAAGGGGTTGTATATCGCGGCTTACCCGTATTATATTAAAATTTCCGTTGGTGCCATATAACAAAGCAATACCCATTAACAAGATACCTGTAGAAAAGGCCCCCATTAAAAAATATTTCAGCGCAGCTTCGTTTCCTTTAAGGTTGCGTTTATCGCTACCTGTTAATATGTATACTGGTATAGATATTATTTCAATACCAATAAATAACATTAGCAAGCTGGTGTACGAGGTAACAATCCCCACGCCGCATAATACAAAAAATATAAGGGCAAAGTACTCCGCTACATAGCTGCCCACCGCCTCAATGTCGCGACCACTTAACATAGTAAAAAGCAACGTAGCCAAAATGCAAATACTGTTGAACAGCAGGCCAAACTTAGTAAAATGAAGCAGTTGCCGTGTGTTGATGGTGAATATTTCAAAGCCATAGCTTTCAGCAATATTGAAAACAAAAAGCAATGCCAAACCAATGGAGGCTATGTATTTAAACGCAGCTTTATCATTAATAAAGGTGCTGCTTAACATCATAACCACCCCAAGTATTGCTGAAAGAATGATAGTGTTCATATTATTTCTGGGTTCGTAGCTGCTATTTTATTTGTGCAGTAATTGATGAAACCATTCCGGTGGTTAAGTTGATCATTGGTTGGGGAAAAACTCCAAATGCAAATATTACTACTACCAAAACAATTAGCATTAACCTGGTACCTACCGGTAGTTTAACCGTTAGGGTGGCAACGTCTTTGTTTTCGCCATAAAGTACTTTTTGCACCATCCAAAGGGTATATACGGCTGCTAAAATAATGCTTACCAATGCCGCTGTTGCCAACCAAACGTTATAAGTAAACAACCCGCTAAACATTAAAAACTCGCCTATAAATGCATTGGTAAGCGGAAGGGCAATATTGGCAAGTGCCATAATCACCAACAAAATTGCCAACGATGGCGAAGTTTGTGCCAGGCCACCCAACTCACTAAACTTTCTTGTACCGGTTTGCTTTTCAATTACATCGGCCACAATCCAAAGGCCTATTACATTTATACCGTGGGCAAACATTTGGAACATAACGCCTTGAATGGCCGATGCATTAGCCGTGAACATTGCCGCGCCCATTAAACCTATGTGGGCGATAGATGAATACGCAATCAGCCGCTTCACATCATCTTGCTTAATGGCAATTAGCGAAGCGTACACCATGCCAATAACGCAAAGCAAAATAACAAGGTGCGAAAAATGAGCCGAGGCATCGGGAAACATAGGCAATAACCAACGTATCACGGAAAATATTCCCATCTTAACCATTACCGCACTCAATACCATGGTTACCGCAGTAGGCGCCTGCTCGTACGTATCGGGCTGCCAGGTGTGAAAAGGAAATATGGGCATTTTAATAGCAAAAGCAATAAAAAACAACCAAAACACACTATTTTGCGATCCCTCGGCCCAAATAATATTAGTTACGTTAGCAGCAGCAAAGGAGTGCGAAGGGCTTTGCATATACACATACAAAATGCCCAACAGCATTAATAGCGAGCCTGCAAACGTATAAATGAAAAATTTAAAAGTAACGGCAATACGCTTTTCACCCCCCCAAATTGAACAAAGAAAGTATACTGGTATTAACGCTAACTCCCAAAAAAAGTAGAATAACAATAAGTCTGCTGCACAAAAAACACCCATTAGTCCGGCTTGCGATAAAAGCATCAGGCCATAAAACGCACCAGGCTTTTGGTAGCTATTTTGATAAGTGCCGACAAAAATTACCGGGAAAGAAATAGCAGTTAACAAAGTGATCATAGTTCCCATTCCGTCTAAACTAACCGTAAACCGACTACCTAACAATGGAAGCCATGATGCATCGAACATAAGTTGGCTGCTACTTTTTTGTAATCCAATACTTAGTAAACTAACCGCCAGGGTAGCTATAGACGCAAGAAGTGCCCACGACTTTGCTGTTTTTGCATTCGGTAAAAAGCAGGCAATTATTCCGGTAAAAAGGGGGATACATATTAGTAAAACGGGGATCATAATTATTTTTTATCCTGCTGACTATTTAAATATTGCATTAATAATCGGGTTAAGATTGTTACCATAAAAAACCAAAATAACCATTAACACCAGGCTTAATACCATTATTAGTATGTAACTACCAACCTGCCCGCTTTGCACCAGCCTTATTTGCCTTCCGGCATATTGTATGCTTTTGCCAACGCCATTTACCAGGCCATCAATAATGTTCTTTTCTATAATATTATTAAAAAATGACCCCAGTTTCTGAACAGGTTTTGCTATCGACATATCGTATAGCTCGTCAACATACCATTTATTAGCTAAAAATTTGCCAGCCCCGGTTGCATCAACCAATGCAGGCTTTTTGCTAAAGGTTATCCAGGCAAAAACGATGGCCAATAATGCTACGCCTACCGATGCACCCATTAACATATACTCAGTACTATGGCTTAAAGCGTGGCCTTCATGTGGTTTGGCAATGATGGGAGAAAGAAATTGTTGCAACCAATGTGCATTAGAAGCAAATACTTCGGGTATACCAATTAACCCAGCCACCACACTAAGTATAGCCAGTACAATTAAAGGTATGGTCATAGCTGCCGGGCTTTCGTGCAGGTGATGTTCCTGTTCGCTGGTTCCTCTAAATTTTCCCTGGAAAGTCATAACGTATAACCTGAACATATAAAAGGCGGTCATTGCCGCGGTTATTACGCCAACTACCCAATAAACGGGGTTGGCCGAATAAGCACCCGCCAGTATTTCATCTTTTGAAAAAAAACCACTAAAGGGAGGAATACCTGAGATAGCAATACAGGCTAACAGAAACGTTACATGCGTTATGGGCATATGTTTTTTCAACCCGCCCATTTTTCTAATATCCTGCTCGTTGTGAATAGCGTGTATCACACTGCCGGCCCCAAGAAAAAGCAACGCCTTAAAAAATGCATGGGTGAACACGTGAAACACTGCACCGGTATAAGCGCCAACCCCTAATCCCAAAAACATATAGCCTAACTGGCTAACGGTTGAGTAAGCCAGTACTTTTTTAATATCGTTTTGCTTAATTGCTATGGTTGCAGCTACTACAGCAGTAGCTAAGCCAATAATGGCTATCAAACCTTGTGTAACTGGCGCCATAGTGTACAATACGTTGCTGCGTACAATCATATAAATACCCGCGGTAACCATTGTGGCAGCGTGTATAAGTGCCGATACCGGTGTTGGGCCCGCCATTGCATCGGGCAGCCAGGTATATAAAGGTATCTGTGCGCTTTTACCCATGGCACCCACAAAAAGCAACATGGTAATAGCCGTAACATCAAAAGTAGACAGTGTTGAAGCCTTTTCAAATACAAGGGTATAGTCAACGGTTCCCAGCTTGGCCAACAGCCAAAATACAGCCAGTAAAAAACCTACGTCGCCAATGCGGTTCATTACAAATGCCTTGCGTGCCGCGTAATTAAAATCGTTGTTTTTAAACCAATAGCCTATCAACAGGTAACTACACAAACCAACGCCTTCCCAACCAATAAACATAATTACATAGTTGCCACCCAACACCAACAACAGCATTGAAAACACAAACAGGTTCATGTAGGCAAAAAACCGGGCAAAGTGGGGTGCCCCTTCATTGTACATGTAGGAGGCGGAGTACACATGTATTAAAAAACCAATACCAGTAACAATCAATAACCAAAGGGTTGACAACTGGTCTACTCTAAAAGAAAAATCTATTTCAAAATCGGGAACATTTATAAACGTAAACAGTTTTACAACTACCGGAGAAAAGCCGGGAGCATTTACCTCGGTAAAAATAAGTACACTTAATATAAATGACGATAAGATGGAACCGCTACCAATGACCCCTATGAGCGATTTTGATAAAGAGTTGCGGGCTAATCCATTAATTAAAAATCCAACTAAAGGAAAAAGTGGAATTAAATAAACAAGTTGACTAAATGTACTCATATGCCACTGGCCCTGTATGGGTAATGCCTTACCCCTGCACGGGTAAGTTGTTAACCTTATACCGTAAAAAACGGTACAAGAAAATGTTTTTTTGATTTTGAAAAAAGATCAAGTCATGCAAACTGGTGATGCGCAACTATCACTTAAAAATTAATTCTTTAACCTGTTCAAAAAATTAACGTCAACCGAGTGCGTGTTTCGGTACATCATTACAATAATTGCCAGGCCAACGCTTACCTCGGCTGCGGCTACTACCATTATAAAAAAAACAAACAACTGGCCGTCCATGCCTACCAGTGAGGTTGGGTCCGATGCATATGCCAATCCATTGTGCATTTTGCTAAAGGCCACCAGCATAAGGTTTACGGCATTTAACATTAACTCAATACACATAAAAATAATGATTGCATTGCGACGGGTTAATACCCCAACAACGCCAATACAAAATATAATAATGGAAAGCGTTATGTAATATTGAACAGGCATGTTACGATAATTATTTTTCTGTTTATTTTTTGAGATCTATACAGCCTTAGCATCGCTTTTTTTACCAATTACTACCGCACCTACCATTGCACTCAAAAACAGCACACTACTTATTTCAAACGGAACTACATACTCAGTAAACATTGCTTTTCCCAGGTTCTTTATCAATCCAATATTACCATCTTTTAACATGGCCGATTTACCGGTAATGTCGGCAGAGCTTGATACCACATCTATCATTATGAGCATTAAACTACCACCCGAAATTGCGCCTGCAATTTTAAGCATATTATTTTTCTGCGGTTCCGTTTCGCTGTTCAGGTTCATTAACATTACCACAAACAGAAACAACACCATAATGGCCCCAGCATAAACAATTAAATTAACGATAGCTAAAAACTGTGCATTTAACAAAACATAATGCCCCGAAATAGCAAAAAACACTACAATTAGCCATAACACACTATGTATTGGATTGCGGCTTAACACTACCATTAATGCACCCGATAAAGCCAGCGCCGACAAAAACCAAAACAAAACTTGTGTAATACTCATTAAAAATAGTTGTGTATAAAATGGAGGTTAGTGGGTGGTTGGTGCATTATCGCCTCTTGCTTTTGCATATGCTTCGGGCTGGGTAACCGGGTGTGGTATCAACAGGTCATCTTTACCATAAATAAAACCTTTGCGCTGGTAATTGGGTGGTGCAAACGTTTCACTTAAATAGATGGCATCTTTAGGACAAGCCTCTTCGCACAAACCGCAAAATATGCAGCGCAGCATGTTTATTTCGTATTTGGCTGCGTACTTTTCTTCTTTATATAAATTTTCCTCACCTTTTTGTCTTTCGGCTGCTTCCATGGTAATGGCTTCGGCTGGGCAAGCTACGGCACATAAACCGCAGGCGGTACATTTTTCACGGCCTTCTTCATCTCTATTTAATACCTGTAAGCCGCGAAAAACTTTACTAAATGGCCTGGTTTGTTCGGGATATTTTATGGTGGGAACTTTCTTAAAAATGTGACTAAAGGTAATAAACATACCTTTTAAAATGCCAGGTAAATACAACTTCTCAACCCAGTTCATGGGCTTCCTCTCAACTGTTTCCGATCTGTTTGTTAATGACTGCATAGTTCCTGTTTACCGGTTTTGTTTAACAAACCGGCTATTTAATACATTCGCAAAAATATTTTTATACTCCCTTACTTCCAACTTTATTTTAAGTGAACCGTTATTTTTCGTTTGGATTACGAACCAAATTTCCTTCCAAAATATTATTTTGGGCTTTGCATTTAATCTTTAATCAACATCGTCCCCAACATTCGGGGCTTACTTGAACGTTTAAATCTTTATTGTGTGCCTTCTTTATCCAACATATTCAATTTGTGGGGCAAATTGTAATAGAACCACATAAGAACACCTAAAACTAAAGCCGCCATCAAACTTAGCCCCATAACAACATACCAAAATAAATTATCCGTCAAAAAGTTACCAATCAGGTTGCACAGAAAAATGGAGTAAGACAAAACAGTGACAATGCGTGACCATTTCCTTTTCATTCCTTTTGGCTTAATTAAAAAGTAAGTTTTGTTCACGATAAAGATTTTTTTGAAACTGTTGTAGAAATTATCCTTGTCGCCACAAAATGAAGGCTCCTGTTACAAACATGTTTGCCAATGCCAGTGGTATCAACACCTTCCAACCGAGGTTCATTAGCTGGTCGTACCTAAACCGGGGGATTGTCCACCTAACCCACATAAATAAAAAGATTAATAAAACAACCTTGGTAAGCAATGCTACCAAACCAATGATTGCTGCAATATTAACCGACAGGTTAGCTTCGTTTACAAAAGGCATATCGTACCCTCCAAAATAGAGGGTTGCCATTATTACACTGCTAATAAACATATTGATATACTCTGCAAACAAATAAAAGCCCAACTTCATTGATGAGTATTCCTGGTGATAACCAAAGTTCAATTCATTTTCCGCTTCGGGCAGGTCAAACGGTGTACGGTTACACTCGGCAAACGAGCAAATCAAAAAAATCAAAAAGCCCAATGGCTGATAAACAATATTCCAAAATGAGCCCTGCACCTGTTGCTCCACAATCGTTTTCATACT
Source organism: Chitinophagales bacterium (assembly GCA_038247635.1). Lineage (GTDB taxonomy): Bacteria > Bacteroidota > Bacteroidia > Chitinophagales > Chitinophagaceae > Segetibacter. The sequence goes on along the minus strand of JBBRUR010000003.1, from coordinate 126,027 downwards.
AAGCGAGCCCGTAAACATTAAAAGAGCAATAAGCGATACACCCATGGCCAACTCGTAACTAATCACCTGCGATGCACCACGCATAGCGGCCATTAAACTAAATTTATTATTGCTCGCCCAACCCCCAATCATAATGCCATACACCCCCATACTAACCACCCCAAATATGAATAAGACACCAATATTAATGTCAGCTATCTGAAGGTTTACAATGCGGTCGGCGCCAAACAGTGCAAAATGCACCTGGTTGCCCCATGGTATAACGGCACTCGTCATCATAGCGGTAAGCATAGCCAAACAAGGCCCCAGTATAAACAAAAGTTTGTTAGATGAATTTGGAATAATCTCTTCCTTAAAAAACAATTTTGCACCATCCGCCGCGGGTTGCAAAAGGCCCCATGGGCCCGCCCTGTCGGGCCCAACCCTATCCTGTAAAATGGCGGCTACTTTACGCTCGGCATAAGTGCTGTACATGGCTATTAATAACGAGGCCGTAATAATACCACCTATCAGTACCAGTTTCTCAATTATAAGCCCCCAATCTATTGCAAGAAATATCATTAACGTAGTTTTTGTTTGTGATTATATTATTCAAAAACTTGACCGGTAGCTGGCCCTTCTATCTGGCTTAAGTGCACTGCTGGTTTGTTTACCTCGCTAACTGTGTGAATGTCCATTAATAATTTTGGTTTTCTTCCATCGTGCACAGCGTTAAATACCTCGGTTGGTTTTGTCATACCTATATAATGGTTTGCCGATATTACTGAATGCCTGTCAATTTTTCTAGGTCCTTCAACTACCCAATCGCTGGTTTTCTTTTTATCAAAACGGCAGGTATTGCATATCCAGGCTGGTTTTCCATCTTCCAGTGATTCTACTTCGCCCCAGGTATCTTTGCGTGCGGTAACCCTGTACACTTCGTCGCCCCGGTTCCAAAGGGTAACCTGACCGCAGCATTTATCGCAAGCTCTGTGGGCATTTAATGGTTTTAAAAACCAAACCCTGTTTTTAAATCTAAATGTTTTATCGGTTAAAGCGCCAACGGGGCAAACATCAATCATGTTACCACTAAAATCGTTGTCAATGGCTTTGGATATGTAAGTGGAGATTTCAGCGTGTTCACCACGATCTAAAATACCGTGTACTCTGCTATCGGTTAATTGGTCGGCTACATAGGTGCAGCGGTAACAAAGTATGCACCTTGTCATATGTAATTGAATATACGGTCCAATATCTTCACGCTCAAACAGTCGTCTTTCAAATTCGTATCGGGTACCTTCCGCACCATGTTTGTAACCAAGGTCCTGCAAATGACATTCGCCTGCCTGGTCGCATATGGGGCAATCGAGCGGGTGGTTCAACAATAAAAATTCAACCACACCCTTTCTGGCATCCTGCACTTTATCGCTGGTAATATTTTTAACCACCATTCCATCCATAACTGATGTGCGGCAACTGGCTACCAACTTAGGCATAGGCCGTGGATCTGCGGTACTACCGGCCGCAACCTCTACCAGGCAGGTGCGGCACTTGCCACCACTACCCTTTAGCTTGCTGTAAAAGCACATGGCTGGCGGCGTAACATCGCCACCAATGCTGCGTGCAGCCATTAATATGCTGGTACCAGCCTCAACATCAATGGTAATGTTGTCGATAGTTACCTTAAATAATTTTTGCTCAGACATGTATAATTCAAAAATATTAAAAAATTAAAGTTCCTTGTTTTATCAGGCAGTAACCAACGCTTCAGCATAATTGGCCAAACCATAATTTCTTATTTGTGCTTCTCCGGGGTTTAGTACGTGCCACTCAAATTCATCTCTAAAATGCCTGATGGCTGCTGCCACCGGCCAGGCTGCGGCATCGCCCAAAGGGCAAATGGTATTGCCTTCTATTTTGCGTTGTATATCCCAAAGCAGGTCTATATCGCTCATTTTGCCTAGTCCATATTCAATGTTGTGCAAAATACGCTTCATCCAGCCGGTACCCTCGCGGCATGGGCTGCATTGACCACAACTTTCGTGGTGGTAAAAACGTGCCAGCGACATGGTATTTCTAACAATACACTGATCTTCATCTAACACGATAAAACCACCCGACCCCATCATGCTGCCCGAAGCAAAACCGCCATCGGCCAGGCTTTCATAGTTCATCATGCGTGGCTCCCCACTGGCAGTACGCAATAAAAGGTTGGCAGGCAAAACAGGTACTGATGAACCACCCGGAATACATGCCTTTAACTTTTTACCATTGGCAATCCCACCGCAATATTCATCGCTATAAATAAACTCCTCAACGCTAATGGTCATGTCTATTTCATAAATACCGGGCTTATTAATGTTTCCGCAGGCACTAATTAGCTTAGTACCGGTAGATTTACCTATGCCTATTTTTGCGTATTCCCCACCGCCCATATTTATAATGGGTACTATTGCTGCCAGTGTCTCTACATTGTTTACCACTGTTGGACAATCCCATAAACCTTTTACGGCAGGGAAGGGAGGCTTAATACGTGGATTACCTCTTTTGCCTTCAAGGCTTTCAATAAGGGCGGTTTCCTCGCCGCAAATGTAAGCGCCTGCACCACGTTGAACATAAATTTGACAATCAAAACCAGTTCCTAGAATATTGGTTCCTAAAAAACCTTGTTGGTTTGCCTCAGCAATGGCGTATTCTAAAATATCAACTATCCATGCATACTCGCCGCGTATGTAAATGTAAGTGCGTTTACTTCCCAATGCAAACGACGAAACAATGAGGCCTTCAATAAGCAAATGCGGAAGAAACTCCATCAGGTAACGATCCTTAAAGGTTCCGGGCTCACTCTCGTCAGCATTACAAACCAAATAACGGGACACTCCATCGGGCTTGGCCAAAAAACTCCATTTTAAACCGGTTGGGAAACCTGCACCTCCCCGGCCCCGCAAACCACTTTTCTTTACTTCGTCCACTATATCGCTTTGCGTCATTTTAAAGGCCTTTTCAACAGCGGTATAGCCACCATTTTTACGGTAGGCGTCAAAAAATCTAATCCCTTCTATGTGATCGTTTGCAAGTAATAATTTCTGTCCCATATCTTATTTCAAAATCGTTTGTTCAAAATTGAGTTAAAACCGGTATCAACAACAATGTTATTAATTGTTGGCGGCCGAAATCATCCGGCACTGTTCAATAATTTCATCTACTTTTTGTGGGGTCAAATGCTCTTTATACACTTTTCCTAACTGCATCATTGGTGCATAACCGCAGGCACCAAGGCACTCTACGGTTTTTAGGGTAAACATGCCGTCGATAGTTGTTTCGCCAGCTTTGATACCCAATTTGGTTTTTATGTAATCAATTATTTCGTCGCTGCCATTTACCATGCATGGTCCTGTTTGGCATACTTCAAATAAGTACTTACCTACCGGCTTCATATTAAACATACTATAAAACGTGGCTACCTCATACACTTCAATTGGTTCAATATTTAAAATTTCAGCTACATAGTCCATTACAGGAACATCTAACCAACCGCCAAATTCTTCCTGCGCAAGGTGTAAAACAGGTATCAATGCGCTTTTATGTTTACCCTCAGGGAAACGGTCAATGATCACTTTAATTTCTTCCTGCTTCTTATCGGTAAATTGTAACGCCATTATGTAATTAAATATATATTTTAAGATTTTTCTTATCCGTCCATTTCGCCGGCTATCAGGTTAAGCGAGCTCATAGTTATGATAGCATCGCTTAGCATGCTGCCTTTGGTAAGTTCGGAATAAGCCTGGTAGTAAATAAAACAGGGGCGCCTAAAATGCAATCTGTAAGGGGAACGCCCACCATCTGTTATCAGGTAAAAGCCCAACTCGCCATTACCTCCTTCAACCGAATGATATACTTCACCTGCAGGAATATTGGTTTCGCCCATCACAATTTTAAAGTGATAAATAAGCGCTTCCATTTTAGTATAAACGTCCTCTTTGGCTGGTAAGTAATATTCAGGTGCATCTGCATGAAATACATCTGCATCTGTGCCCTTAAATTCCTGCACTTTACGGTAAGCCTGCTCAATTATTTTAAGGCTTTGATACATTTCCTGGTTGCGAACCAGGAACCTGTCGTAACAATCGCCAGTTTTACCAACTGGTATGGTAAAGTCAAAATCTTCGTAACTGCTATATGGTTTATGCACCCTTACATCGTAATCAATGCCCGCTGCACGCAGGTTTGGCCCGGTAAACCCGTAGTTTAGGGCCCGCTGACCGTCTATTCCACCAATGCCCTGGGTACGCTCCATAAAAATTCTATTACGGCTAAACAGGTTTTCAAACTCCTTTAAAACCTTTGGATATTCTTCAAGAAATTTTTCAATTTTTCTAAAAGCGATGTCGTTAAAATTGCGCTCAAACCCCCCAATACGGCCAATATTGGTAGTGAGTCTTGAACCACAAATCTCTTCATAAATTTCATAAATTAACTCGCGGTATTGCATTACATACAGAAAACCGGTAAATGCGCCGGTATCAACCCCTACTACCGAGTTACAGATTAGGTGGTCCGAAATACGTGCAAGCTCCATAATAATTACCCTTAGGTAATCTACGCGCTTAGGCATTTTAATGCCCATCAATTTTTCGCAGGTAGTGTGCCAGCCCATATTATTTATGGGGCTACTGCAATAGTTTAATCTATCGGTAAGCGGGGTAATTTGGTAAAGGGGGCGGCGTTCAGCTATTTTTTCAAATGCGCGGTGAATATATCCTACGGTCTGCTCTGCACTTACAATGCGCTCGCCATCTAATTCTAATATATTTTGAAAAACCCCGTGTGTAGCAGGGTGTGTTGGTCCAAGGTTAAGCGTAGTAGTTTGTTTTTCAATACTACCATCCGGAAGTTTTACATGATATTCGGGTAACGACATTTTTATACTTTTAAATATTCGACTGCTTCAATTATCAATTCAACCCTATCAAGTTGCCCCTTCCAAACATTTCATCATCTTTATCGGTACGGGTCTGATCTTCAAGGGGAAATTCTTTACGGAGAGGAAAATAATCCATTTCGTCCACATTTAAAATACGCTTTAAGTTTGGGTGACCTACAAAATTAACACCATAAAAATCGTATGTTTCACGCTCCTGCCAGTTAGCACTTTCAAAAATACCGGTGGCAGTAAACACATCAGGTTGTTCGGTACCTGCAAATACTTTAAAGCGTATTCTTATATTTTCAACCAGGTTATGTAGGTGGTACACTACTGCCAGTTCTTTGCCAACATTGTCGGGGTAATGGACGGCACATAAATCGGTTAAAAACGTAAAACCTAAATCAGGTTCATCGTATAAAAACCTCAAAACTTTCAGGTTAAGGTCTTTTGTAATTGTAAAAGTAAGTAGACCGTAAGGTTCATGAATGTCGAAAATATCCTGGCCGAACTTTTCGGTCAATCGTTCAATAATTTGCTGATTGGTTAACGGCATTTATAAAAAATAAAGGGCTTAAATGATGTGGATAAATTATTGAATAGCATAAGAGTCCATTAAGGCTTTATACCGTTCGCCATTGCGCCTGCGCAAACTTTCGCTACCTACCAAACTTTGAATTTGGATAAATCCATCAATAATCGCCTCAGGGCGGGGAGGGCAACCTGGTACATACACATCTACCGGTATTACCTGGTCAATACCCTGCAAAACGCTGTAGGTATCAAAAATGCCTCCCGAACTGGCACACGCACCAACAGCCATAACCCAACGGGGTTCGGCCATTTGCAGGTATACCTGTCTTAATATTGGCCCCATTTTTTTCGCAATTGTTCCCATTACCATTAGCAGATCGCACTGGCGGGGCGAAAAACCCAACCGCTCAGCACCAAACCTTGATAAATCGTAATGAGATGCCATGGTGGCCATAAATTCGATGCCGCAACAGCTAGTAGCAAATGGCAAAGGCCAAAGTGAATTTTGCCTTGCCAAACCTATAACTTTATCAAATGAAGTAGCCATAAACCCATCGCCCATAAAACTGGCTGGGGCTTCCACTTGTTTTACGTTAGTATTAAATCTTACCGGACGTTCCATAACTTTCCTTCGTTTATAATATAAATAACCTTACAAATAAGGCCTTTGTTTTGTAAAAACAACCCGATTTTAGGTAAACGTTTTATTGGGGCAAAAATAAGCCAACCTGTTTATATTACAGGAAAAGATTTGAAGTTTTCAAACGTAAAAAAAATGATATAATGGCTTATAAACCAACGGATATTAAGCCCTTATGTTTAGTTTTAGAAAAACGATGTTAGATGTTTAACAAAATGCAAGTTGTTTTTAAAACACGGAGAAGTAAAACGTTAATCTTCCCACCGAAGGGCACCTTTTTTTATGATGTAGTAAAAGCCTACCATAAAAAAGCCCACAAACATAGCCATTGATCCAAATCCCTGCCAACCAAGTTCTCTAAAGTTTACAGCATAAGGGTAAAAGAAAATGATCTCAACATCGAACAGAACAAATAATATCGCCACCAAAAAATATTTAACTGCCATTGGCTGCCGTGCGTTTCCAACAGATTCAATTCCGCTTTCAAAGTTTTGTAGTTTATCGGATGTTTGACGGCTGGGGCCAAGTTTATGGGTAAGACCCATCATTAAACCAATAAAACCTATTGCAAAAAGAAATTGCAAGCCAATGGGAAGGTAGTTCGCGGCAGAATTCACATCGTTCACATTATTGATGTCTAACAAATACATAGTTACTTTTTATCAGGCGCAAAAATAGGATGAAGTATTAATACTGCTTAAATAAAAACTCCCCGAACCGGGGAGTTTTTATTTAAATCAAATTTCTTTAAGCCTTTGGTTTGGCTTTGCCGCCTCCCTTATTGGCATCTATCACTTTTTTGATTTGGTCTATAGTTCCTTTAGCATAACTGTTTTCGGGGTCTACAGTCAAAATACCTTCAAGATCTTTTATTGCAGCTTCATAATCTTTTTTTACGTTGGCATGTACATATACCAAATATCCATAGTTCTGAATAATCAACCCTTTATACCGCTGAACATCCTTTTTTGACAACACGTCAATATAACTTTCAACTGCAGGAACGGCCGAGCCGGTTGTAGTGTCCTTATCTTTTGCAATGGCTGTTTTGGCCAAACCTAAATATCCATATATCTGATCGGGATAATTAACCTTGTATTTGCTGAACATTGAATCGGCCAAATCAAGGTTACCGGCAATTAAAGCTGCATCACCAATGTTGTAAGTATCAAGGTTAGACGGACTTGGGTTGGTATTATAACTTTTCTGCAACCAATTTAACCGCTCTAAGGGTAAATTCATTTTTTTGTAAAGGGAGGCAATGGTATCCATGTAAACATACCTTGTTTTCCTGGCAGTATCAAGGTCCAACGCCTTTTGTAAATATTTGATAGCAGTGGTTTCTTCTCCCGTCATGCTTTTAAAAAGCGTTGCAGCAAACATAATATCATCTTTGTAATTCTTATCGGGCTTACTATTGTCCAAATAGAATTCAATGTTTTGCTTGGCAAGATCCTTTTGACCCAACCTGTCATAATTAAATGCATACAATACTTTTAACCTTGGGAAATCATTGCATTCGCCATTTTCCATTGCCTTTGCCTTATCAATTGATTCCTGGTATTTGCCCGAACGGAAGAGATAGTCAGCATACAAGAATTCAGTAATACAATCTTTTTCGGAATTGGCAATGTACTTCTCGAGGTACTCCCTTGCTTTATTTATGTCGCGGTTGCTATAGTAATCGTATAATTCAATATAAGGAGGAGCATAACCTGGATCTGCAGTGATTGATGCATTAAAATATTCTTCAAATTTTTCCTTGTTATTTTGGCTCTGAAAAATTTTACCGAGGCGAAAGTTGGCTTCAGCGTACTTAGGATCAATACGCAATGCGTTACCATACGCTTCATAAGCATCCCCACCTGATTTTTCACCACCCTGTTTTAGAAAATTAATAGCCATATTAACGTAAATAGCCGGATTTTTTTCGTCTAACTCAGCGGCACGTTTAAGTTTTTCAATACCATAAGCAGGATCTCCCACCGTAGAAGCCCCATCAGCGTTGGCACGTCCGATAGCATTTAAGACATCGGGGTTTTCTTTCTTTCGCTTAGTACTAGCAGTTATCGCTGCTTCAAAACGTTGTTTAGCCTCAGCGTTTTTGCCTTCTAATAACTCAACATGCCCCATGCCAACCCAAATAAACGGATCGTTTACACCTTCGTTCAAAGCTTTTTGATACAATGCCTTTGCAATTGCCACACTATCCTGTTTTATATATACCTGGCCCAACCAATAGATTGCATCAGCATCGCTGGCCTTCTTTTCAACGGCAGCCATGAGCGTTTCTTTTGAACTGTTAAACCGATTGTAGTACAATTGTTTTTTTCCGTCATCTACAGTCTGGGCAGTTAATATTTTTGTCGAAAACAATACGGCAATAACCAAAAATTTCATTTTCTTCATGTGCTTGTTTTTTTGTTTGTTATTCAGTTTCTTTTATTTGGCTCCGGCGCCGGTTAAACTGCATTTTATAGGGTGCCAGGCCTGCTCTGCTAAAAATAAGCTGTCCTCTTTCAAGGCTTAAAAAATTGGTAAACCCCGACCCTACACCGGCGTAGTTTTCCTTAACGATATAATACAATCCCCGTACCAAAGGATATTGTTTAAACATAATGGTTTGTTGAGAAGGCTTTGCATACACATCTTTATCGCAATTTTTGCATTCTACAAGTCCGGCACGTATTGCGTTAGCTTTATAGCTGTTTTGCTGTTGCCATTGCGAAAACCAACTAATGCCAACAAATCCAATAGCATTGCTTGATGTAGCAATATAGTTAATTAGCTCCTCACTGTTTTTAGCTGCTGTAACATTTTTTCCTAGCGCCGCCCCTTTTAAAATACTGTCTATCAAAAATCTAATAGTGCTTGTCAACCCTTTCCCATCAACAATAACTTGTTTGTTTGTGCCCGATTTGCCCAATAGCAATTGCTGTAGATCGTTAACGGTAAATACTGAGTCAGGATTTTTTTCGTTGATCACAATGGCTATTGCATCGGAGGCCAATCGTCCAAAATCGGGCTTAAACTCAAGCTTGGCTTTATAATAATCTTCTTCCTTTTGATTTAGGTCTCTTGATATAATAATCAATCTTGTGCTATCTTTTTCAAGGTCGCGCAGACAACCTGCTTCGGTTTTATACTCAGCATAAATGTGTGCGTTTGGAAAAGACGATTCAAATACTTTTATCTGTTGATCTATCACAGGTTTAAAGCTCTCATCCACACTAATATTTATTGAGCCGTTGGTTGTCGTCTCCTCGCTTGCGGCTACCTTGTCATTTAACTTACATCCTGCTACCATAATAATCACCATCAACCAAAATAAGCAACGTTTCATAAATGCTAATAATCTTTCTTAATTCCACGGTAAATTCTCCATCCACCATAAATAACGCAAAGGCCGCCAAAAATGTACCTGAAAAGGTTATCAAATCCACTTAATTCAAAACCCATAAGTTTAGGAAACATAATGAAAAAGCCGACGGCAATGTATAAAACACCCATTCCAAAATCCATAATGGCCCTTGTTGAAAAATACCGCCTCGTTCTTTTTTCCTTGTATTCCTCTTGTAAAAACGGCAATGCCTGTTTATCGTTATTGTCCATTGTTTTGAAATTTTTTTATATGTCAACCAGTACAATTATTCATTGCCAACTCTTAAAACTTTGAACCCTTTTATAGTATAATACGGTTTTTGCAAACTAAAAATGGCCAAAACGAATTAGCAAAATAAAAAACTTTTTTATAGGATGCCGCATTTAATTAATTCCACAGCCCCATGTTTGTAATTTTTTAATACTTGTTGCTTGTTGTAATAAGGTTGTGTTTTAGTTTATTTGGCAAGTTGCCTATTTTACAATTTCCATTATTCGAAAGTGGAAAATACCACTTTTTGATAAAAAAAACAGTCGAAATTTTGAATAGTATCTTTACGTTATGAAAATACTTATGGTTTGCCTTGGTAATATTTGCCGAAGCCCTTTGGCAGAAGGCATTATGAGGCAAAAAATTGAAAATGCAGGCGTGAAATGGCAGGTAGACAGTGCAGGTACGGGCGGCTACCACTTAGGAAGCCAGCCGCATAAATCATCGCAAAAAATTGCTTTGGTACATGGTATTGATATTAGCAATCAAAAGGCACGATTATTTACTAAAAACGACCTTTTAAATTTTGATAAGATATATGTGATGGACGGAGCCAATTATGAGGATGTAAAAAAAATGAGTGGCGAAGACTGGGACCACCAAAAGGTTGAATTTTTGTTGAATGAGGTAACGCCGGGAAAAAACGCAAATGTGCCCGACCCGTACTTTGGGGGTGAAGATGGTTTTGAAAATGTTTTTAACATGATTAACGAAGCTTGCGACTTTATTGTGCATCGATATGGTATGGTAAACAATCCGATTAACAACAATGACAAGACCAGCCTTGGTTAACCTTCCGATTTGACACCGCACAACAACCCCATTGGGGTTATTTGAATACAAACAATCTTTTCAGTTTTTTAGTAAAAATTTGCATGAAACCATCTCTACCACAGGGTACCCGCGATTTTGGACCCGACGTTGTTACAAAACGCCGGTATATTCTTAGTACTATTACCTCCGTTTTTGAACTATACGGTTTTCAACCATTGGAAACACCCGCCATGGAAAACCTAAATACCCTTATGGGAAAATACGGCGATGAAGGCGACAAACTAATTTTTAAAATATTGAACAATGGCCTTGATAACCCGGCCAAACATGCATTGGCAAAGAGCGATTTTGATAAAGTGCTTGATGGTAAATCGGTAAAGGGTATTAGCGAGCGGGCCCTGCGTTACGACCTTACCATACCTTTTGCCCGCTTTGTTGCCATGAACCACAACCAGCTAACTATGCCTTTTAAGCGCTACCAGGTGCAGCCCGTTTGGCGCGCCGACAGGCCACAAAAAGGGCGCTATCGCGAATTTTACCAATGCGACGCCGATGTAGTGGGCAGCAACAGCCTTTTGAACGAAGTGGAACTGGCTAGTATGTATTGCCAGGTTTTTAATAAACTGCATATACCCGTAACTATTAAAATTAACAACCGAAAAATACTGGTAGCGTTGGCCGAAATTTGCGGCGGTGCCCCTAAAATGAACGATATAACCACTGCCATAGATAAATTAGATAAGATAGGAATAGAAAAGGTGAAGGAAGAGTTAGTCACGAGGGGATTGACCGGTATCCAAATAGAAACTATTGAAACCTATCTTGCAATGGAGGGTTCTAATACCGAAAAAATAGCAAGTGCTTCTAAAATTTTTTGCAATAACCCCACTGCAGCAGCAGGCCTGGCCGAGTTAGATTATTTGCTTACCTACGTTACTGAAACAATACCCAACATTACCATTGACTTTACCCTTGCCCGCGGCTTAAACTATTATACGGGTATCATTTTTGAAGTAAAAGCCAACACCGTACAAATGGGTAGTATTGGCGGTGGCGGCCGTTATAACGACCTTACAGGCACCTTTGGTGTTCCAAACATACCGGGTGTGGGCATTAGTTTTGGGGTAGACAGGATATATGATGTAATGGACGAGCTTACACTTTTTCCGGCGGAAGTACACCAAAGTACTGAGGTGTTGTTTTTTAATCTTGGCGAGGCCGAAAGTGCCAATGCCTTTGCGCTAATGCAGCATTTGCGCGGGCAACAGGTCCGTTGCGAAATTTACCCCGAGCAGGTAAAATTTGAAAAGCAGTTTAAGTATGCTGACAAAAAAGGCATAGGCCACGTAGTTATTATTGGCAGTAAAGAGCTGGAAGACAAAACCTGTATGGTAAAAAACCTGGCTACCGGTATTCAACATACGTACCAGCAATTACAGCTTACCCCGAATGTTTTTAGATAACCATCAATTATTTTATCTCTAATCAAAAAATATTAAAGGCACCCAAAGTTCCTTTTTTGCTTTCGGCAAAACCTGTTTAACAGAGGTTTTCATAAACAATAGCTGCGCCCTGCCCCACCCCCACGCACATAGTTGCCACACCGTAGCGTGCTTTTCGTCGTTTCATTTCGTAAAGCAGGGTTGTTGAAATTCGTGCGCCACTTGCCCCCAGCGGATGCCCTATTGCTATCGATCCACCATTTACATTTACCTGCCGTTCATCCAGGTTCAAATCGTGCATGCACGCCAAGGCCTGCGAGGCAAATGCCTCATTTAATTCAAAAATATCAATATCGTTTACTGTAAGGCCTGCCCGCTGCAAAGCCTTTTGGGTAGCAGGTACGGGGCCAATACCCATAATGGATGGGTCAACACCCGCAATGGCCATACTTACAATGCGGGCCATGGGCGTAAGGTTAAACTTTTTAACTGCACTTTCCTTTGATAATAGTAACCCAGCAGCACCATCGTTAATACCTGAGCTGTTGCCTGCGGTAACAGTTCCATCTTTGGTAAAGGCAGGTTTTAGCCCGGCAAGTTTTTCAAGCGATGTTTGGCGGGGATGCTCGTCCTTATCCACCACAACCGGCTGCTTGTTCTCGGTTATCTCAACCCCAATTATTTCGTGTTTCCATTTACCGGCAGCCAGTGCCGCGGTATATTTTTGTTGCGATGCAAAAGCAAAAGCGTCCTGTGCCTCGCGACTTATATTCCATTGCCGGGCTACATTTTCGGCCGTTTCGCCCATGCTATAAGGGTGGTAATTGGCTGCGAGTTTTTTATTGGTAAATCGCCACCCAATGGTGCTGTCATACAGCTCAGTATTTCGACTAAATGCACCATCACTTTTAGGCAATATAAATGGCGCCCTGCTCATGCTTTCAACTCCACCTGCAATGTACAGGTCGCCTTCGTTACACATAATAGCCCTCGCAGCATCCATAATAGCCTGCAGCCCCGAAGCACACAACCGGTTAACTGTATTACCCCCAACAGTAACCGGCAAACCAGCCAACAACGCAGCCATACGGGCTACATCGCGGTTATCTTCGCCCGCCTGGTTAGCGTCGCCGGCAATTACATCCTCAATGGCCGATAAATCAATACCCAAATTTCGTTTAACCAGTGCTTTAATTACCAACGCCAGCATATCGTCGGGGCGCACACTGCTTAACCTGCCTCCATATCTGCCTATTGGCGTACGCACTGCATCAATTACAAAAGCACCCTCCATATTTTACCTGTTTAATTTTGAAACAAAAGGAATGCAATGTAAATCGATTTTTTGTGGGCAAGCCGGCAATTGCACCATAATAGTGCTTAGTTGCTACATTTAGCCAGCCGCCACTTTAAACCTGGCCAGGCTTTTATTGGCGCTAACAAAAAAAGTTTGAAAGCAATAATATCGGTAGCCAACAACATTACAAAAGGCAAAAGTTTCATCCCTGGCAATTATCTACGGTATACAAAATCCATTTAAAATTCAACATTTATCATTTAAAATAAAAATTTCACTCACCACCCATAACTCATAATTCTACACTCATAACTCTTCCTCAACATACCTTTGCTGCATGAAAACGGAACAGAAAAATATTCGGCACCTGGCCCTGGATGAATTGGTGACCTATTTTGAGCAAATGGGCGAAAAAAAGTTTCGCGCCAAACAGGTATACGAATGGCTTTGGCTTAAACATGCCCACACTTTTGAGGCCATGACCAACCTTAGCAAAGAGCTGCGTGTAAAACTGAACGAGCATTTTATACTTCCTGCCCTGCAGGTAGAAACCACCCAATACAGCGACGACGGCACCGTAAAAAGCCGTTTTAAAACCGTAGAAGGCCACCTGGTAGAAGGAGTGTTAATACCAACCGATGAACGCCAAACCGCTTGTGTAAGCAGCCAAATTGGTTGTAGCCTTAGCTGCAAATTTTGCGCTACAGGCTATATGGCCCGCAAACGCAACCTCGATTTTGATGAGATATATGACGAGGTAGTGTTATTAAACCAGCAGGCCAACAGGGTTTACAATAAAAAATTAACCAATATAGTTTTTATGGGCATGGGCGAACCACTGCTCAACTATAAAAACATGCTAAAGGCTATCGAAAAAATTTCGTCGCCCGATGGGCTGGGCATGAGCCCACGGCGAATTACCGTTTCTACTGCAGGGGTGGCCAAAATGATTAGACAACTGGGCGACGACCAGGTGCGGTTTAACCTGGCCCTTAGCCTGCATGCTGCTACCGATGAAAAGCGCAACAAGATTATGCCTGTAAATGAAACCAATAATATAAAGGTGTTGATTGAGGCGCTCAACTATTTTTACAAACAAACCGGCAACGAAATAACCTTTGAGTATATACTGTTTAAAGATTTTAACGACAGTATTAAAGATGCAGACGACCTAATAAAAATTTACCGGCAGGTGCCCGCCGACCTCGTAAATATTATTGAATACAACCCCATAGATGCCGCCGAATTTATGAAGCCCGACGAGGAAACGACCGAACGTTTTATGAACCACCTTTCAAAAAACCGCGTCAACGCACGCCTTCGCCGTAGCCGCGGAAAAGATATTGATGCTGCCTGTGGACAGTTGGCTAATAAAGACAACTTTGACCCAAAACACCAGCACACTGTTAGCACCGGGGCGGCCAATTAAACAACTTTAACGGCCAAATAGTACATTTTAAAATACATTTGCCCCGATAACATCAATTTACTGTTGTAAAACAGCAAGCTAAATAAAGCATTATGAGTCGTACCGACAACTTCCAAAAATTTGTGAAGCAGCCCAAAGCAGGCGCTGTAAAAGAAAAAATCCGCCAGGAAAAAAAGAAAGAAAAAAAAGAACGTGCCTCCGCTATTGATGCGCATTTTGAGCGCAAACGTGCCGACCGGCTTGCCCAAAAAGGCATTGACCCAACAGCAGCTAAACTGGACAAGGAAAATAAAAAAGGAACCAATAAATATAAGCAGGCAACAGCCGCAACACCCACATCGGCACCCAAAACCAATGGCGGCCCAGCCAAACAAATGGCCATTGAGCAAATGCCGGTAAACAAATACATTGCACACAGTGGCTTGTGCAGCCGCCGCGATGCTATTGCGCTGGTAAAAGACCAAAAAGTTACGTTAAACGATCAATTGGTAACCGACCCCGGCACCAAAGTAAATCCCGGCGATGTGGTAAAAGTTGCTGGCAAAAAAATAATCCCCAGCCGCAATTTTGTATACATCTTATTAAATAAACCCAAGGATTATATTACTACTTCCGACGATCCGCAGGGCCGCCGTACGGTGCTGGACCTGGTAAAACACGCCACCACCGAGCGGGTGTACCCGGTAGGCCGCCTTGACCGCAACACCAGCGGCGTGCTGCTACTAACCAACGATGGCGAGCTGGCGCAAAAACTTTCGCACCCCAGCAACGAGGTAAAAAAAGTGTACGAAGCCCGCCTTGACAGGGCAATGACCAAAGGCGACTTTGAAAAAATGGCCAATGGCCTCACCCTCGAAGATGGGTTTGTGGCCCCCGACGCCATTGCCTTTGCGGACGAAAAAGACAAAAGCATTATCGGCATCGAAATTCACAGCGGCCGCAACCGCATTGTCCGCCGTATGTTTGAGCATCTTAAATACGATGTAAAAGGCCTTGACCGCGTAATGTTTGCCGGCCTCACCAAAAAAAATGTACAGCGTGGCAAATGGCGCTTCCTTGCCGAAAAAGAACTGCGTATTCTTAAATTCATGAACCAATCGTACATTAAAGTAAAGGACTAATTATTTTTTTTGGGAACCAGCAATGGAAGGCTATGTAGCTTTTGTTGTGTCACTCACTTGTACTTTTTGTTCTTTACTAAGCCATAAAAGCATGGCATTTTAGTTTTATTCATTTCACTCAATTATACATGAACCACAAGCCCGATATCATTTTTGAGAACGACCAGTTTATTGTGCTAAACAAGCCATCAGGCTTGTTATCTATACCCGATCGTTTTGGCAAAGACCCTTCACTAAAAACCATTTTAATGGAGCGGTACGATAAAATATTTACCGTACACCGCATAGACAGGGATACAAGCGGCATAATTGTATTTGCCAAAGATGAGGACACGCATAAATTTCTTTCAAAACAGTTTGAAGGCCGCGAGGTAGAAAAATATTACGTAGGGCTGGTAAACGGGCTGTTAATGGATAAGGAGGGCAACATTGATGCCCCCATAATGGAACACCCAGGCAAAAGCACCCTAATGATGACCAACAAAAAAGGTAAGCCTTCCTCCACCGATTATAAGGTAATTAAGGAGTATGGTTTGTTTTCGTGGGTACTATTTCAAATACATACCGGGCGTACCCACCAAATACGCGTACACATGAAACACATAGGCAACCCCATTGTGTGCGATACATTATATGGCGATGGAAAACCGGTATTGCTATCTGGCTTTAAGCGAAAGTTTAAATTGGGGAAAGATGTACTGGAAGAAAGACCCATACTGAACCGGCTGGCGCTACACTCAAAACAATTGGTGTTTCACGATGCCATTGGCACCCGCCACCATTTTGAAGCACCCCTTCAAAAAGACCTGAAGGCACTGCTGCAACAGCTTGAAAAAAATTCGTAGGGCATCTTTTTACAAAATCAGCACTACTTACTCTTTTAGACTGAAATACATATTAACTGGCAGAATAAAAAAGCTGCAACAAGGGCTTCAGCCAAAGGGTGCGACCCTTAGATAAACTCATGGTAAACTGCCACGATCATCTAAAAAACTGCATTTGAACCGTGGCAACGGATGCATTAAAAAAGATATGATGACTGGTCAAAAAAAATAATTTAGCCGCACTTCATTTTGCAATTGGTTAGGTATTTTGAAAATACAAATTGCAGATTATACTACTAAGCCATTACCATTTTTAATTATGATACCGGCCTGCGACACCTGCCCGGTTAAGGCCTACAAACCGGCGGTATTGTAGCCATGAACATGAAAAGCGGATGACTAAAAAAATACGAATAATAGAAAGGCCCGGGTAAACACCCGGGCCCATAAAATTAATCGTCATCAAAAAACTTATTTGTTAGGCTGTGGCGTATAACGCAGGTAAGGTTTTACCACCTTCACTCCTTTAGGAAACCTTGTTTGTGCATCTTCGGTACTAATGCTATTGGCAATTATAACATCTTCGCCATCCTTCCAGTCGGCAGGGGTTGACACGCTGTATTGAGCAGTTAACTGAAGGCTGTCTAATACCCTTAATACTTCAAAAAAGTTACGACCGGTACTTGCGGGGTAAGTAATGTACAGTTTCAATTTTTTGTCGGGACCAATAATAAATAACGAGCGCACAGTAGTTGTTTCGCTGGCGTTGGGATGTATCATATCAAACAAGCCTGCAATATGGCGGTCCTCATCGGCAATAATAGGAAACTGAACATCTACGTGCTGCGTTTCGTTTATATCGCTAATCCAGCCTTTATGCTTGTCTACCGGGTCAACACTAAGCGCAAGTACTTTTACGTTACGCCTGGCAAACTCGCCTTGTAATGCGGCTGTTTTGCCTAACTCAGTAGTACATACAGGGGTATAGTCGGCCGGGTGCGAAAACAATACGCCCCAGCTATCGCCGAGGTATTCGTAAAAATCAATGGGGCCAATGGAGGTATTTGCCTGAAAGTTTGGTGCAACATCACCTAATCGTAAACTCATAGTTAAATGTTTTAGTTTTTAGTAGAGTGCAAATGTATTATTATCCTACTAAATTAATAGGTTAATAAATATTATTTTGTGGTTACTAAAGCAGGTGCAAAAGGTTTTTAAAAACAGGGCTACAGTGTTAAATTATTATCAGGTATATTATCATTTCCCTTTAAACAATCTTAATAATAGAGAACATTACGACGAACCAGCCTTTTTAACCGCCGAAGTGCCAAACTTATCTTTCACCCCGTCAATAGCTTTATAAAGATTATTTTTCTTTACGGCATCTTCAAAAAGGCTGGTTTGCACCGGGTGGTTGGTTAACTCTGTCAGGCGCACTCCTAGCAGCCGTATAGGCCGTCCGGGCTGGTATAATTTCGTAAATAAGTCCCTGGCCACCGGCAGCAATTCATCGTCGCGAAGCGTAAAGTCAATAGTCGCCTGCCGCGAAAAAGTAGAAAAATCAGCATATCGCAATTTTATAGCTACGCAACCAGCCAGCTTTTCGTCTTTCCGTAATTCATACCCTACTTTCTCAATCATGCGCACCAGTTCGTTACCAATTAACTTAAGGTCAGTTATATTTTCTTCAAATGTATTTTCGGTCGATATTGATTTTGCTTCGCGATAGGATGTTACCTCTCCATTGTGTATTCCATTGGCTTTTTCAACCAATTCAAGCCCAAATTTTCCCAACCGTTTTTCCAGTATATATTTATCAGTGTTTTTTATATCCCCAATAAAATTGACCCCCAAGGATTGTAGTGTTTGGTAGGTTTGCCCTCCTACACCGGGTATTTTATTCACTTTCATTGGTGCTAAAAAATCGGCCTCCATACCTTGTAAAATGTGCAGGTAGCCGTTGGGTTTTGCCTCATCGGTACCTATTTTCGCTATCATTTTATTGCTGGCCAGCGCAAACGATATGGGCAGCTCCGTACTATTAATAATTTGCTGCCGCAATTCAATGCACCATTTGTATGGATCTAAATATTTATCCATCCCTGTCAGGTCAATATAAAATTCGTCGATAGACGCTTTTTCAAACAGAGGAGCCTTAGCTGCAATAATCTCCGTAACCGTTCGGCTATAGTGACTATAATCGGCCCTATGGCCTCCAACTACTATTGCATGCGGGCAAAGTTGTAGCGCCTTTTTGGTTGGCATAGCACTATGTATACCAAACTTGCGGGCTTCGTAGCTACAGGCCGCTACTACGCCCCTACCGCTGCTACCACCCACCAACACCGGCTTACCTTTTAAAGCCGGGTTTTTAAGCACCTCTACCGACACAAAAAAACTGTCGATATCAAAATGGGCAATATATCGTTGTGCAGTGCTCATTTACATTGTATACAGTTCCAACAGGCCATCGGGCAGGTTTACGTACACCAGCTTTTTCTTTTTATCAATTTTTTCAAGGCTTTGGTCGTGCAGGGGTATCAAAGCCTCGTTTCCTTTGTAATTTATTTTACAAAGCACTTGCATAGGTTGTTCAATCACTTCCAGCACCTCGCCTATTGGCTGCCCATCGCTTATCATAGTGTACCCAAGCAAGCCAATGGGGCTTGATTTACCTACAAATTTATCAAAGTCGCTCTTTAATAACCAAACGTCCCTTCGCGCAAGGCGCTTTGCATTTTCGGGGCTTTGCAGGCCTTCCAGTTTTACATATACTTCGGTAACGTTTTTTGCCTTGCAAACTTCAATAAAATAAGGTAAAAAAGTACCTTTTCCTTCTTCAATAAATAGTGTTTGCAGGCCTTTAAAATCGGTTTTAACGCCCAGGGCATGTTCCAGCACCAGCTCGCCGGCCAGGCCATGGGTAGCCACCATTTTTCCAATATGATAATAATCGTTCATTATTGTGCTCACTTAACGGTATAAAAAAAGTCCCTAACACAGGTCAGGGACTAATTCATTTAAAAGAAAAATATCTGAATTATGCTTCCACATTTTCAGCAGAAGCTGAAGGTCCTGCATCAGTAGTTCTTTCAACTTTCCTTACTACAGGAGGGTTTCTCCTGGTGCGTTGTGTACGACGGTTGTCTTCACTGCGCCTTCTCATTTGGGCTTCATGATCAGTATGCCAAACCTGGAATTTTTCCATAGCCGTTGCATCATCAAACAATCCCAATTTAACACCACGTAACAAGTGTTTCAGGAACAAAACACCTTTGAAAGAAAGAATTCTTCTAACAGTATCGGTAGGTTGGGCACCTTTGTGCAACCAGTCTAACGCCTTTTGGCGATCCAACAGGATGGTAGCTGGTACCGTTAAGGGATTGTAGGTTCCAATTTTTTGGATAAACTTACCATCTCTTGGAGCACGCGCATCCGCCACAACTATAAAGTAGAAGGGACGCTTTTTACTGCCGTGTCTCTGCAGTCTCATTTTTACAGGCATCTTAAATAGAAATTTAAATGCGGTTAACTAATATTGGTCTTCCGAATGCAAATGTAATTGTAACACCAATATCATCCAATTTTTAACAAGTGTTTCGAATTGTTAAAAATTAATGCGGAAAATTTATTTTTTTTTCATTAAAACACCAAAAAACTACCCTTTTTTCTAAAACAATAATTTCTAAAATGTTTCTAAACAGCAATCTGGTTGTAGGTTTTACATAAAAAGCATTTAAATCCTGCTCATTTATCGCTATAGGTAATGAAATATTATAAATTTTTATTTGCGCATTCCGGGCATTTTGCCCATGCCCATTGGCATTTTATTCATCATCTTCATCATTTGGCGCATTTGTTCAAACTGCTTCATAAAGGCATTCACATCCGCAATATCTTTTCCGCTACCTTTTGCTATCCGTGCCTTACGGCTTGGGTTAATTTCATCTGGATTGCCTCTTTCAAATGGTGTCATGCTTTTTATGATCGCCTCTATGCCTTTAAATGAATCGTCGCTGATATCAACATCTTTAATGGCTTTGCCAACGCCGGGTATCATACCCATCAGGTCTTTAATGTTACCCATTTTTTTTATTTGCTGCAACTGGTCTAAAAAATCCTGGAAGTCAAATTGATTTTTCCTGATCTTTTTTTCCAGCCTGCGGGCTTCCACTTCATCATACTGCGCCTGGGCTTTTTCAACCAACGTGGTTATATCGCCCATGCCTAAAATACGCTGTGCCATCCTTTCGGGGTAAAACACATCCAACGTATCTAATTTTTCGCCGCTGCTTACAAATTTTATAGGCTTTTCTACTGTGTATTTAATGGAAAGTGCGGCTCCTCCCCTTGTATCTCCATCTAATTTGGTTAAAACCACCCCAGTAAAATCGAGGCGCTCATTAAATGCTTTTGCAGTGTTTACCGCATCCTGCCCGGTCATACTGTCTACCACAAAAAGTATTTCAACAGGTTTTACTGCAGCTTTTATGTTAGATACCTCGGCCATCATCACCTCATCTATAGCTAACCGGCCAGCGGTATCAATAATAACAACGTTTTTGTTTTTGGCTTTAGCTTCTTTAATGGCGTTTAAAGCAATTTCTACAGGGCTATTATTGTCCCGTTCGCTGTACACATCCACCCCAATTTGTCCACCTAATATGGTCAACTGGTCAATAGCGGCGGGCCGGTACACATCGCAGGCAACCAATAGCGGGCTTTTCCCTTTTTTTGTTTTAAGATAATTGGCCAATTTACCACTAAAGGTTGTTTTACCACTACCCTGCAAACCTGCAATTAAAATAACTGCGGGGTTTCCGTTGGCATTAAATTCGCTTTCAGTGCCTCCCATCAATTGCGCAAGCTCATCTTTTACAATTTTGGTCATTAACTGGCCAGGGCTAACTGCGTTAATTACCTTATTACCGATAGCCGTTTCTTTTACCTTATCAGTAAATTCCTTGGCTATTTTATAGTTCACGTCTGCGTCAACCAGTGCCCTGCGTATTTCCTTTAGGGTAGCAGCAATGTTTAACTCTGTAATTTTTGATTCCCCTTTAATATTTTTAAACGCGGTTTCCAGCCTGTCACTTAAACTTTCAAACATTGTATAAATAGATTTTCAAATAGTTTTTAATTGGCTTTTTGCAGTACAAGCCAGTATTACGCGGTAACACAAAAGTTATGCAAATGTGCATACTAAATACTAAAAACGAAAAAGTGAATATAACTTTCGCCATATTCACTTAATGTGTTATTGAAACAAGTACCGTTGCTTATTATAAAAACTACCCGAGATAAACACGTAGATGCTTGCAGCGGGACATTGCCCTTAGTTTGTTAATGGCCTTATCTTTTATTTGTCGTACCCTTTCGCGGGTGAGGCTATAACGTTGTCCAATATCTTCAAGGCTTAATGGATGGTCTACCCCTATGCCATAAAAAAAACACAGCACATCTTTTTGTCGTTCAGTAAGGGTTTTTAGTGAACGCGCAATTTCCAGGTTTAGCGATTCAAAATATTCCAGTTTCTCGTCAGTACCGGATGTGTTGGTGTTAACCAGGACATCCATAAGGGTATTGTCTTCACCATCTGAAAGTGGGGAGTCCATACTTACATGCCTGTAGGCCATTCCAAGTGTGGCACTTATCTCGTCGGCATTAATATCAAGCAGTTCGGCCAACTCTTCAACGGTTGGATCTCGTTCAAATTCCTGTTCTAATTGTTGGTAAGCTTTGCTTATGCGGTTAGTAAGGCCTACTTTATTAAGCGGAAGGCGTACTATGCGGCTTTGCTCGGCCAGTGCCTGCAATATGCTTTGCCTTATCCACCATACCGCATACGAAATAAATTTAAAACCCCTTGTTTCATCAAAACGCTGGGCAGCCTTTATAAGCCCAAGATTACCCTCGTTAATGAGGTCGGGAAGTGTAAGCCCCTGGTTTTGATATTGTTTTGCTACTGACACTACAAAGCGCAAATTGGCTTTGGTTAAGCGATCGAGGGCTTTTTGGTCGCCCAACCTTATTTTAACTGCTAACTGAACCTCCTCTTCGGGCGAAATCAAATCAACTTTTCCTATTTCCTGTAGATATTTTTCAAGGCTTTGAGATTCACGATTGGTGATAGATTTCGTGATTTTCAGTTGACGCATACTCATAATGGTAGTTTTTGTAGTGGGTTTGAGATTTTATTTGTTCATTCGTAAAATTTTAGGGGGGCGTTTTAAATTAATTATCGGAAAGAATGGACAAAGTAAGATTTCTATGAACACAACCCAAAAAAATTTTATATGACTAACCCGATGTTTAACCAACAATAAATTAAAGAGAATAAATGACTTAGATAATCAGTTTTTTTTACTATTTCTATAAAATATTATTGATTTTAGCAGCTTCCGCATAAAAAAATATTTTGGTACAATTAATATTTTTATATCATTGCAATCCCTGAAAGAAAGAAAAAGGAATTGTATGAGTAAAAGACAATTGTTTACACTGGAGTATCCTGTTAGATGTTCGCCAAGTATTTTGTTCGAATTTCTATCTACGCCGGCTGGTCTGGGCGAGTGGTTTGCTGATAAAGTTGATGAAAACAAAGAGCATGTTTTTAGCTTTAGCTGGAAGAATACCACCGAAAAAGCCCAGCTTATAGACAAGCAGGAAGATAAATATGTAAGGTATCATTGGGATGATAGCCCCAAGGAAGAATACTTTGAATTTCAGATAGAAAAATCGGAAGTAACGAACCAAACAATTTTAATTGTGAAGGATTTTGCCGAGAAGAAAGAGATTGCCGATCAAAGCCAGTTGTGGGAGGCGCAGATTAAAGACCTGTTTCACCGTATAGGAAGTTAATTGGCAAGCCAACCTGTTATTTCGTCAAAACTTTCAATAAAAAATTTTTCGGCCTCGTCCCACTTTAACAGTGGGATTTTTTTTGCGATTTTTATAAATTCTTTTGTATCCGAAAAAGGATCATTTACCTGCGATGCCGGCAGGTAATTACCTGGCATGAAATGATGGTTCCATGGGTTATCGCCTAAGCCAATATAGTAGTTGTTTAAGCCACCATTTTCAAAAACCTTTTGCAGTTTCGGTTGGTAATGTTGCCTATGGGTTCCAGATAATAATAAGTGAATACTGAAGTGGTTTCCCCACCAAAAAAAACTGCGTATGGCAAGCATGTGCTGCTGTGTAAAATTGCGTGGATAATCGAGCACCACATAGGGTAAACCAAGGTATTGCTCGCCCTTTGATATTTTAGGCGAGGCCGTTAAAAGCCCGCCTGGCAGGGCGCTGGCCACTACCTGGAATTTGTCAGATAAACGTCCAAAAAATCCGATCATTTTTTGCATGATATTGTTTTTAGCCAATATCATTTCGGCATCGGTAAAAAGCAGCACCTCGTAAGGTGTAAAGGTAGTTTGTTGTGAATGCATAGAATTAACGATCAATTTTTTTTGCTTAAAACCTTTTTGGCTAATTGCTTCTTGATCTATGGTATTGTTACCGCACTAATTGAGTTTCGAAAAATCAGAATAAAAGCACCTACCCGCCGTCGGCTACTTGGACACGCAACCAAACCCCGGTAAATTTTGTAAAATTCACATCAAAAAAAATACTTTTTAAAACTGCAAACAACGTGGTGGCAATGTAGCAGTAAAAAGACATACCGGATATGCTATTATGCTTTTGAAGGCAAAATTGCTGCCCTTAAACCACTATTTTTGCCATGCCTTGCAAATAAAGCATAACGTACCTTGTTGTGATCAAAAAACTAGATTCCCTTATTATACAGGCCTTTGTAGGCCCATTTTTAGCAACCTTTTTAATTACCCTTTTTGTATTGGTAATGCAGTTTTTTTGGTTGTATATAGATGACCTGGTTGGCAAGGGACTCGACTTTGTTACATTGGCCAAATTAACCGGTTATGTGGCTGCTTTTAATGTACCGCTGGCGCTGCCCCTTGCGCTGTTACTTTCCTCCATAATGACCTTTGGCAACCTGGGCGAAAGCTTTGAGCTGGTGGCAATAAAATCAGCCGGTATACCATTGTTGCGGTTTATGCAGCCACTATTTATTGTAACCATCCTTATTGCCACAGTGGCTTTTTTGTTTGCCAACAACGTTATTCCGGTTGTTAATTTAAAACTTAATACCCTTAAATACGACATTATAGTAAGCAAACCTGCATTTGACATTAAGGAAGGTGTTTTTTACGATAAGATAGATGGGTACATAATAAAAATTGGTAGAAAATCAAAAAACGGAAACGAGATATTTAATGTAATCATTTACGAAAAAAACTATGGTTTGCAGGATTACAGCCTGGTGGCCGAAAGTGGCGTAATGCGTGTAACACCTGATAAACGATCGCTTGAATTTGACCTAAAAAATGGTTGGCGGTACGAGGAAAAAGGCAACCGGCTAACAACCAATACCGAGTTTATACGGCTTGGTTTTAAGCAATATAAAAAGATGCTTGACCTTAGTAGCTTTAAAATGAATAAAACGGCCGACAGTGCCTTTAAAGATAATTTTAAAATGTTGAGTGTAAGGCAGCTCAATATTGCTATTGACTCAATTGACAATGTTGATACCAATTATGTAAAACGAGCCAGAGCGGATATTTTACCCTATATGGACTTTGGCAAATATGCCGACAGCAGTTGGCAAAAAGTACCCCTTTCCTTGCTAAAAAAGGTTAAAAAGTTTGAAAAACTTATACCTGATTCTGCTAAAACCAATTTGGCCGACCGGGTAGTATCGGTGCTGACTACGGTGCAATCGAGTGTTAACCTGCTTTCGGCAGACTATACCGAAAATGAAAGAGAGTTGGACCTTCACCTTATAGAATGGCACCGGAAATTTACCCTGAGCGTGGCCTGCCTGGTGTTATTTTTAATAGGGGCACCATTGGGGTCTATTATTAGAAAGGGAGGCCTTGGGACGCCGCTTGTTTTTGCAGTCATTTTTTTTGTGGTGTTCCACTTACTAAACACCTTTGGCGAAAAGTTTGTGAAATCGGGCGAGATGTCGCCGGTAGCAGGTATGTGGTTATCAACGGTGGTTCTCATACCTGTTGGGTTTTTTCTCACCTATAAAGCCATGAGGGATTCTCAACTGTTTAATCAGGAATTCTACCATCGCACTATAAAAAATTTACGCGAAGCAATTAAAAAAAGGCGTCACAAAGCCGGTGATATTGGCCATTAACATAACCTGTAATGCTACAATGTGGTGTATTGATAACAAGGTTGCAGCAGTGTAAAAAAGCAAGACTTTGTAGAGATGATATTTTCTAAGAAAAGGTAACCGCTTTAATTGGCTCAGCCTCTGTAGCAACATTAACAAAAAAGTTAAGCTTACTACAAAGGCTGATGGATAGCTGGCTGCGATCGTACTGCTAAATTAATATTTACCCTGAATTAAGCTTATTTTAATTGTTAAGAATTTGTGGCTTTTTTAAAAAAGTTTGAATTGCATACATTTATTTAATGGTGTAAGCGGTTAATTCCTGTTTTTGATTGATGGCTGCCTGCCCTGGTACCGAAACTAAAATGGCATTTTCTATTAACCCAACACCTTCAGCATAATAAAAATCGCCGCCGCCTATATTGCCTAGTAACGAAATAGAAATATCAAGGCGTACATAGGTAACTTTTGAAAAAGCTTTGCCGCCAACAGTTCGGCTAATTCCTTTTTCTTTAACTGAATAAGTTAAGTTGGCTGTAACCGGCAACCCACTAAAAGTAAAATTTTGAGTTGCGGTCCACGTGCCGCTAATACTTTCGTTGGCTTTAAGGTATAATTCCTCGGCCGCAGTAATGTTTAACTGAGCTGCCGATCCAAAGCGATAGTAATTATCACCCTCTTTGCCCAAATAAACATTTCCACCTGTGCTGCTGGTTAACACCCGGTATGTTTTGCCCAGTGCCATTGTATCGCGGTTGGTTGCGGTAATAGTTACATTGCTGCCGGGAGTATTTTTATACGTCCATGAACTGTTGGCAGTAAGCGGGCTAAAATTTTGTGCAGCGGGTGTAGTTGGTGTTGTGCCACTTTTTTTGCAACCAACACTTACCATTGTTAATATAGCCAAAGCCAGTGCGGGAAATAGAAATTTTTTAGACATTACAAGGTTTTTATTTAAAAATTGGATGAAGGAAAAAATCGTGCCTGTTTTGATTAAAGATACATGTAGCAAACAAACTGCTGCATCAATAGGTTTAGTATTATCAAGTAAACTTTCAGGTAGCAAAAAACGCCTGCCGTAAGTACTTATCTTCGCAACCAATTGATTTACTTATATAAACAACATACTATATGCAAGCCTGGAAAGAATATGAAACCAATAACAGGGACCGCTTTTTAGATGAGCTGATAGCACTGCTTAAAATACCTAGTATAAGCGCCCGAAGTGAGCACAAGCCCGATATGATTGCGTGTGCCGAAATGGTAAAGGAAAAACTATTGGCAGCAGGGGCCGACAAGTCGGAACTGCATTTAACCAAAGGCCATCCCATAGTGTATGCCGAAAAAATAATTGATCCATCAAAGCCTACCGTGCTGGTATACGGACATTACGATGTGCAGCCGCCCGACCCTTTAAACCTATGGCACAGCGGCCCGTTTGAACCGGTGATAAAAGATGGTAAAATATATGCCCGTGGCGCCTGCGACGACAAAGGCCAGTTTTACATGCATATAAAGGCGCTCGAAACCATGGTAAACACCAATAGCCTACCCACCAATATTAAATTTTTAATTGAAGGCGAGGAAGAAGTAGGCAGCAATAACCTGGGCGATTTTGTAAAGGAAAATAAAGACCTGCTGAAAGCAGATGTGATTTTAATAAGCGACACCGCCATGATAAGCCTTGATACCCCCAGCCTTGACGTGGGTGTAAGGGGATTGACGTATATAGAGGTAGAAGTAACCGGGCCAAACCGCGACCTGCATAGTGGTGTATATGGTGGTGCAGTTGCCAACCCTATTACATTGCTGGCGCAAATGATAGCTTCATTACACGATGAAAATAACCGCATAACCATACCCGGCTTTTACAATGATGTGTTGGAAGCTGGTGAGGCAGAACGGAAGGAAATGGCAAAATCGCCGTACAACGAAAATAATTATAAAGAAGACCTCGGCGTTAGCGCATTATGGGGCGAAAGAGGTTATACCACCCACGAGCGCACGGGCATAAGGCCCACACTTGAATTGAATGGTATTTGGGGCGGGTATACGGGCGAAGGTGCAAAAACGGTATTACCATCAAAGGCATTTGCAAAAATCAGTTGCCGCCTGGTGCCCAACCAAACCACTGAAAAAATGACTAAATTATTAATCGACCATATTGAAAGTATTGCTCCGGCTGGTGTTACTGTAAAGGCGATGGAGCATCATGGTGGCAATCCATATCTTACACCTGTTGACAGCCTTGAATATAAGGCTGCTGCTAAAGCCATAGAGGTCACCTTTGGCAAAAAACCGATACCCGTGCGTGGTGGCGGAAGCATACCTATTACCTCGCTATTTGAATCGGAACTTGGCCTGAAAACCGTTTTTCTTGGCTTTGGATTGGATAGCGATAACCTACATAGCCCTAACGAAAAATACGATATTGCCAATTTTTACAAAGGCATAGAGACCATCCCTTATTTCCACCAGTTTTTTGCGGAAATGAAGACGGAAGCTTAGTACTATTTTCGTTTCTATTGAACAAGTCCCGGCAGGCAACTGCCAGGACTTTTTATAGCTCTTAAATTTGTCAAAAATCACTATCTACACTAAGCAACGTCACCCCGTTTTTTAAGTACAACCGGTGCTAACTCACGTTATCGCTTACCAAATAACTATTGTTTGCAGTTAAGGTAAATGTTTTACCATTTTCCATTTTCGTATCAAACGAGCCCTGCTGGCAAAGTACAATATGCCCTTTATGACACCAGTGGGCGGCAAGATAGCCGGGCCGCTTTTGAAACATACGAAAGCGCAGCCCGCTAAATTATCGGGTTTACCAAAAGCAAGTTCCCGGTTCGCCTATATGCTCCTCCTGTGGCGCATTTTGCCACTCAATAATTTAAAACGGTATGTTTTGCATATTAAATTGTTTAAACCTTTTACCGCTTTGAGGCTGCTATATGCACTATGGATTTAGTGGAATGCGGAAACACCCGCTGCACAACAGCGGTTCAATCTACAAATTAATGCCAATGCCTAATTACAAAAAATTCACTTTCTGTTATGGAAATTGCACGGTTGCGAATCTAGTTAATAGCTGTGCAATCAACTACCGGTAGCCAACAACAGCAATAGTGACCCTAATAGAAGTAAGCTTATAACAGCACTAAAACGTTAGTGGCTGTCACCTTTGGTATTTCATTTTATTTAATTTACAAATCAGGCATTGTGCAACCAATTGAAATTGCAGGTTCCGACCTGTTGGATATTTTATTTGAAGGCCGCAACAAAGCGTATGGCGCATACGAATTGCGGCGCACCTATCACCAACATATCATTAAGGCAATGGCGGGTACGGTAACCATTGTTATTGTGTTTTGCGTTTTTAATTTGTTGGCGCAAAGGCACCAAAACAGCGCAGTAGCCATACCGATAAAAGATGTAAACCTTCTGCATATTACTGAAAAACCACCCATTGAACCTAGGCCGGTAATAATTACACCACCAAAAGTAGTAGAGGTAAGAACCATTCAATATGTAACCCCAATGATTGTGGCCGATGAATTGGTAGAGATAGATGTTCCTGAACTGGCAGATATTGTTGATGCAAAAATAGGTGCTGTTACTAATAACACTAACCAGCTTGAAAACGGTTTTGTAACACCACCAATTGAAACTACGACCTCTGCCACAGCGGTGGCCACCGGTAAAATGGTCGATTACGATGATAACTTTACTAAGATAGAAAAGGAAGCAATGTTTCCTGGCGGATTGGCAGGCTGGCGCAGGTATTTAGAAAGAAATCTTGAAGCAAATATTGCAGCCGACGAAGGCGCATCAGAAGGTATGTATATGGTGAAGCTTCAATTTACAGTTGATATAAAAGGCAATATTAGCAACGTAGAGGTATTGGAAAAACCAGCAGCCTGCCCCGGATGTGCAGTTGAGGCAATAAGAGTAATTAAGAAGGGCCCAAAGTGGGAACCGGCTATACAAAACGGCCGTGCAGTAATTTACCAGGCCGTACAAATCATAGCATTCCAGGTGAAGTAATAAAAGGCAAAAAACAACCCTACTGTTTTGCCAATAATACAAAAGGGTGGCAAGTTTTACCTGCCACCATTTTTAATACTTTGTCTGGAAGCTTTTTAAAACCAGTTTTGCACCAAATTGTCTATTTCGGGTATGCTTTATAGTACCCTAACCGAGCTTTGCCGGGCTTTTTTACGGGCTAATAATTCGGCTTCTGTATCGGCAGTTTTATGTAGTTGTGCAATACCGCCTTTTACCTTACTCACCTTATCAATAAAAGCTTGAAGGGCATATATATGACCGCTCACTTCGGCGTTTTTAACGCCACCAACAATTTTTGAAATAGCATCAAATGTGTCAATATCTAATTTGGTTTTTTTTTAATACCTCCTTTAATGTTAAAGCATTGGTATTGTACACTATCAAAAAATGACGGCATACAAGGTATTGTTTCGCAGCATTTTTATACGCATTAAAGGTTTACAAGGGTAGCCCAGGGGTGATTGTATACAACTGTTTTACCCTGTCGGCCACGTTTACCAATGCAGCCTTAAATAAAATATTAAAATCTTCGGCATAGGGCAAAGCGTTGATTACCCTTCTTACATTAATGACACTGCAGCGGGCCATGTTGCCCATAAGGTACCATTTATCGTTTTTACTACCTTATAAACCTGTGATAAAGTCTTGTGATGAACTTTTATTGTTTATAATGGCGGTTTCGTAAATACCTGACAAAGTAAGAATTTTGTAACTGATATTGCTTTTTGGGTTAGGCAGCGCAACTTTCGTAAGGTGAACCTGATTTTGTTGGGATAGCAATTATTTAATTTATTAATCGGTAGGCCCGAAAAATATTAAACCGTTTAAGAATGATTAATGACTATGCGCAATCTGGTGCTGATATTTTGAAACCGGGCTTTATAGCAGTTTTCATTAGTAGTTGCAGCCTGCCTTTATAACTATAGAGGCCGCACTCTAATACCGTCGGTGATTTTATTCAGCCTTTTTTTTTATGATTTTATATTCAGCATTGAGTGAATCAGATTGCAGGTAGTCATTGAATGTTTTAATTTTAACCTTCAATTGCCTGGTCAAGTTTTTTATATATCGACACGCTTTGGAAGAAATGAAATTGAATAACCACTAAAAACTTTTACATATTTTACAAACTGCCACCTAAAATACTTAGCTATTTACACTGCTGTAGCCGGGGTGAGGGCTTAGAAACATATACTTTTATAAACCACGTATCATAACTAAATTTCCAAAAAAAACCTCATTTTGCAAGTACCTGGCGCAGGGATGAGCGCCACCCAATAATTTAAAAACCAACATGCAAATAAGCATTATTATACCAACCTATAACGAAGCAGCTATAATTAGCAACCTTGTAAGGTACCTGGTAAACAATAGTAATGGCAGGGTATTGGAAATTTTAGTTAGCGATGGGGGAAGCTACGATTTTACTATTGATGAGGCGGTAAAGGCAGGTGCTACGGTAATAGTTTCGCCCAAAAAAGGACGGGCGGCACAATTAAACTATGCAGCCTCCATTGCCAAAGGCAATGTTTTATATTTTATACATGCTGATACTATGCCACCCGCCACCTACACTAACGATATAATGGAGGCTATAGATGCGGGCTTTAATTTTGGCAGGTACCGAACACAGTTTACCGGCAATCATTTATTGCTTAAGGTAAATGCATTTTTTACCCGGTTTGACCTTTTTGTTTGCTACGGCGGTGATCAAACACTTTTTATGAGCAGCCAGTTATTTAATACATTACGGGGCTACAACGAGCAAATGCTGATAATGGAGGATTATGATATTGTTGCAAGAGCCAAAGAGCAGGCCCGGTATAAAATTTTAGGTAAGAATGCACTGGTTTCAACCCGTAAATACGATAACAATGGCTGGTTAAAAGTGCAAAAAGCCAATTATAAAGTAATGCAGATGTTTAAAAAAGGGTCAAGCCAAACTGAAATAATTACCGCATATAAAAAAATGTTGAACTACCGTTAACAAGCCAAATGTTTACATTGCGAACATAGTAATCATAAAAATTTTACATGACCAAATTTATTACAGGCATACAACAGGCAGGTATAGGCGTACACGATGCGGAGGAAGCTAAACACCTTTATAAAAACCTGTTTGGAATGAACGTGCTTGTATTTGACAGTAAGGCCGAAGCAAGCCTGATGAAGCAATATACCGGTGCAAATGTGCATAGCCGCAGGGCAATTTTAAGCCTGAATATGAATGGTGGCGGTGGCTTTGAAATTTGGCAGTTTACCAGCCGTACCCCGTGCACGGCCGCAACAACACCTCTGCTGGGCGATTTAGGTATTTATGCCATCAAAATTAAATCGAGAAACATAAGGGCATCTCACCAACTTTTTTTGAAGATGACCGAGGTTACTGTTTCGCCATTGTACAATACGCCCGACAACCGGTTGCACTTTTGGTTGACTGACACCTATGGACATTGCTTTGATATGGTAGAAGGAGACGAATGGTTTAAAACAGGAACCGACCTTTGTGGTGGTGTAGTGGGCGCAGTAATAGGTGTAAGCGATATGCAAAAAGCTATTGGATTTTATAAAGAAGTTTTGGGTATAGACGAAGTAATATACTCAGGCACAGCACCCCTTAGTGATGTGCCGCCAGGCCACATGGAAGGCGAGGAATATGAACGCGTTTTGCTAAAAAAAGGCTTAGGTAAAAATGGCGCTTTCAGCCAGTTATTGGGTTCGGTACAAATTGAATTGGTTTGCGCCAAACAACGCACACCACAAAAAATTTACGCCGAACGTTACTGGGGCGACTGTGGTTTTATTCACCTGTGTTTTGATGTGTTAAATATGGACGGGTTAAAAGAACATTCGGGTAAAGCCGGGTTTCCGTTTTCGGTAGATAGTGCCCACTCATTTGCAATGGACGACACGGCAGGCAGGTTTTGTTATGTAGAAGACCCCGACGGCACTTTAATTGAACTGGTTGAAACCCACCGGGTGCCCATTTTAAAAAAGCTGGGACTGTATTTAAACTTACAGAAACGAAAACATCAAAAACCACTGCCCGAATGGATGATAGGCTTAATGAGTTTGAATAAAATCAGGTAAACAACCGGTCAATAATTCTTTTTTGTTGTTTGGACAATGCCAGGTAGTTGGCTACTGCAACTACGGCTTCCCTACATAATAATGCGGCTTTTGCCCATAAGGGTATCAACAACAAAAGTGTGGTTACCCAAATATTTAACCAAATTAGCCATACCACTACATTAACAACAACATACAATAATGGATAAAGCAACAACAGCACACCAAAAAGTACACTATCAAAAAATACCGTTCCGGTAGTTTTTTTGGCAATAGTATTTTTTAGAAGATAATACAGCGGCGCATGAAGCAACCAACCAACACTTGCAGCGGGCAACAATACTACCATTAACATTATTGTAAAAAACAGGCGTTGCTTTGTTGCAACAAAGGGTGGTGTTTTTATAAACAAAACTGGTATTGCCTCCAATGTTGGTAAATGTTGCCTGAGCGCCATAATGCCCTGCCTTTCGCCCACGGCAATACGTTCAAAATTAGAAAGCAACAATTGTGGGCCACTTACATCGCCAAAAGTATCCATACTTACCCCTTGAAGATTATTTGATAACACCTCGTTAAACCTATTGATACTTTCGCCTGCATTGCCGTTAAAATTAAATTGACTGCCTAACAATGGCTCGCCAAACTGGAGAAAGATTTTTTTACCTAAACCACGAAAATTATTGTAACTGATACCTACAGGCAGCACTTTAAAATGGTTGGCAATAGTGGGGTTACTCCATGCACTGATGGCAATGCGGGCGGTACCTTTTTTTAGCGGCCTTATGTGGTAATCGTTTGTGCAAAGCCCCTCCGAAAATATTAGTAGTATACCGCCATTGGCCAAAATGGTACCACAAGTGTCAAAAGTAGCATCGTTCAAAGCCAGGTATTCCCGCCCTTCGCGCAAGCGGTAAATGGGTATCATTTTTAAGGCCGAAAGTAACTTTCGCACCCATGGCTTTTTAAACGCATCGCCCCTGGCCAAAAAGTGCACGGGCTCATTAAACTGGCTACCGATAACAATGGCATCAAAAAAGGAGTTGGGGTGATTGCATGCCAGCAGTAGTGGCCCTTTTTGGCGTAGCCAGCTTTTATTGGCAATAGTAAACCTGTTGCAATATAATTGCAGCGCAAGCCGTACCAATATTTTTACAATCTTATAAAACAAGCAGTTATTTTAAATGAAAGTAACCAGTATGGTTGTGTATTAGCGAAGGAAGTTACTATTTCGTGTTTCGCAGTATTAACTATAATTAAACCAGGTAACTTTTATTTGCATAAAGCTACCTGTAAAGGCTATTTGTTGTTATGCAAGGGTTGGGTATTATTAGCAGGCAACCCGAATTGCACGTTTTTAGACGATTGCAAATTGAGGCTTTTAAACAACCGGTCCCAAAAACTAAAAAGCGCACCGTAATTGCTATTGGTATGCTCCCAAAGGTTTGAGTGATGAATGCGGTGCATAATGGGCGATGAAAACAACATACGGTAAACGCGATCAACTGCCGGGCTTATGTAAATATTGGAATGATGAACAATGACCGCTACAAAAAACAGCAGTTCATACACCAGTAGCGGCGTATATCCAATACCGAATATAAAACAAACCAGGGCTTTGCCAGGGTACGACATTAACAGCTCTGCAAAATGAAAGCGTATGGCAGTGGTGGTATTCATTTTTTCATCTTTATGATGAAAACTATGAAACCGCCAAAAGAACGGAATAATATGGTTGAGCTTGTGCCAGAAGTACATCCAACAATCCAACAAAAAAATACCAACTACCAGTTGCAGCCAAAACGGCGTAGTAAACTTGTACAGTAAACCAAGGTGGTGGTCGGCGGCAAATTGCAGTCCCTGCACCAACAAGGCAGCAGGTATAAAAGTCACCAATATATTACCAATGCCTACCAATATGTTAAAGCGTTCATTCTTCCAACTGTTTATTTCTTTGCGTTGCGGGTAAACATGTTCAAAAATATATTGAAGTGCAAAAACCGCAGCCAGTATAATTACCTGTAGGTATTTAAAGTCCATCAGTAAAAGTTACGTTTTTACTTTTAAAAAAAAAGATAATTGTGAAACTAAGTGATTGGTTTATACCGCTGCGTAACTAATGTCACACCAATAATAAATGCTTGTTATCCAACCAATCTCCTTCTGTATCTACATCGCTCAGTTTTGTTAGCAGTGCAAACGATGTGCCCACATGGTTAAGTTTACTAATGGTATCTACCATAACTTCTGCGGTACTCCAGGGGATATTTTTAAAAAGATTGCACTGCAGTATTTTCATGGCCAGCAGGTAATAGCCGCCATCGTACGATGGACCAATAACCACCTCATTGTTGTTTAATAACTCAAATGCATTATCAATATAGTTGGTGGTTAGCCCCGGGCAGTCGCTACCCACTATGCAAACTTTTTGGTATCCTTCGGCAAAAACTTCTTCAAATGCATTTTGCATCCGGTGGCCAAGATCGCCATTTGCCTGTAGTTTTTTGCTAAACATTGGTAAAGGCCACATATCGTTTAGCTGTATCTCATCTGCATAAAAAACAAAGCAGGTACTATTAGCGCCGCCGGCTACCTTTTTGGTATGCTGCAATAATTGCACATAAATTTTAAGCGCTTGCCCGTTGCCAACAGTTGCGGCCAACCGGGTTTTGACCTTACCCAGCAAGGGCGTACGTACAAAAATAATGAGGGCATTTTTTTGGGTAGAAGTCATATACCGTGAAATAGAAATTTCGTTATGGTTCGGAAAATTGGTTTTATAGAATGTAAATGACCAATCGCAAAAGGCATCAACTGACAATATATTACCATTGTTAATACCAAAGCCGCCTACTGCCCATTTTTAAATAGTTACAGCTAGATTTTCCGATGAAGCGCTTATGCCCTTTTTACCATGTAAGTGATCAAAAAACTCATCGCACCACAAACAAATATTTTTTAAGTCCTTGCCACGTTCGCGGGCAAATTCCTGGGTAATACCTATGCTCTCGCCCATTTTATAGGGCTCGCCATCGTTTAGTGCTTTAAAAATTTCCGATTTGGTCATGCGTGTAAGTACGTCGGCCACCTTTTCAACGCGGGCATCGCCCATGGGGTATTTGGTGCCGGGG
Source organism: Chitinophagales bacterium (assembly GCA_038247635.1). Taxonomy (GTDB): domain Bacteria; phylum Bacteroidota; class Bacteroidia; order Chitinophagales; family Chitinophagaceae; genus Segetibacter. The sequence goes on along the minus strand of JBBRUR010000003.1, from coordinate 89,944 downwards.
CAGCAAGGGTTTATAGCCCACAGTTGTATGCTTACTTCCTGTATTACATCATTATACCCTCCCAAAAAGTTGCGGGCACCTGATTGTATTGCACAAAAATTATGGTTGGGTTCCTTTAACCAAATATTGTTTTCCATGGCACGGCCACGGGCCCAGTTGCCGCCCAACCACATATCTTCATTAGCACCAAAATAACTGTAAGTAATCCACGAGGGGTCTATTTCATTTCCCTTTTTTTGGCCAATGGTATGGTAGGGCATGGCGTCAACCATTCCTTTTGAATTAAACAATTCTTTCAGTCCATCCAACCTGGCACCGGCATGTTTATGAAAACGGTCCAGCGATGCAATAGAGATAGATTTAATACCCTTCTCCAACAAAATATCCAATATAGCAGGCGTCATCAGGTCACCATTGGTTTGCACGGTTATTCGCTGTTCCTTTCCATACTTTTCGGTTAGCCTGTCCAGTATGGCATATAGTATGGCACGTTCGGCCAGTGGTTCGCCGCCGCTCAAAATTATCTTATCAACTTTAGGGGGCATGTTATCAATAATCTGCATACACTCTTCCATTGATATACGCTGCCCATGCGGACCCGAGTTGTTGTAGCAGTGGCCACACTTATCGTTGCATAGTTGGGTAAACACCCAATAGATCGTTTCGCAGTGTTCAAAGCTCTCTTTCATACTTGTCTTAAATTTTAAATCGGTTACCAGTTATTATAATCCATTCCAAAAAACCAGTTCGTTTTTTACCCCGGTTTTTTCATCGTTCATAAAATCCTGTTTGTTTTGGTACAACTGTAGTTGCCCCTGTTGCATATACGACATTTGGTCGCCCATTATCAAGGCTTCTTTTAAATCGTGGGTTACAAACAAGGCAGTTAGCCTGTATTGTTTTGCTACCTGTTTGTACAGGCCCTGCATGTTTGTCCTGGCTTCTACATCCAGGTTGCTAAATGGTTCATCTAACAAAATAAGCGGTGGCTGTATAATAAGCGCCCTGCCAAATGCCACCCGTTGTTTTTGTCCGCCCGATAGTTGATGCGGCATTTTACTAATATGATCGCCAAGGCTTAGGCTTTCCACCATTTCATTTACCTGCTTTTTTATTTCCTGTTCGCTTTTTTTACGTATCCTTAATCCAAACGAAATATTTTCAAAAACATTCATGTTGGGAAACAACAACGCCTCCTGAAAAAGATATACAATATTTCGTTCAGCAGGTTTAAGGTGCGTAATATCTTTTGTATTTAAATAAATACTTCCACTGTCGGCCATTTCAATACCCGCAATAATTTTAAGCAATGTCGATTTACCGCATCCACTTCTACCTAAAATACTAAGGGTTTGTTGTGCGGGTAGTTGCACGGTTACATTGTTAAGCACCTGCTGCGTACCATAGCCTTTTTGTATATGTTGTAAGTGTAAAAACATTATTTAACCTGCCTAAAAATAATCCTTTTGTTAATCCACAAAAGTAGTATGGGCGGTAGCACCAGCAAACAACAACTAAGCGCCGCGTAGTAAATGTTGGCTTCTGTTACAAACTGGTACACCTTAATGGTTAAGGTTGGCACCTTTCCATACCCTATTACCGAGGTAAGCCCATACTCGAACCACGCAATTAAAAAACATTGAAAAAAGCAAATGAGTAACAACGGTTTTGCGGCGGGTACTATTACCATTTTAAAAGCATACCCCTGCGAGCCGCCAAGGGTTTTTACAAGTTGCTCGTATTGCAGCATTTGGCGGTTCCAAAAACCGGTAAAAAATATAGTACTGTATGGAAAAGCAATCACCAGTTGTGCCAGCAACACACCAACAAAAGTGCCGGCTAAATTAAGTTTTATAAAATAGAATTTGAGGCATACGGCCAATATAACAGGCGATAGTACAAAGGGCAGGTATGCCAGTAGTAATAAGCGTTTTTTATGTTTGTGATATGCAATCCATTTGCTACATATAAAGCCGCTGGTGGTGGATATAACAGCTACAGCGGCAGCCAGCAGCAGTGTAATGTAAAGGCTGTTGGCAATACCTGTATTTTGCCTAAATGCTTCGCGCCACTGGCTTACCGAAAGCCGCCCCGGTATAACCTTTGGGTACACCCAGCTTTGCGATAGCGACAACAATACTAATACCAATACGGGCGTAATGCACGCCAGCGTAATAACAGCTATGGACACGTACCTGGGTTTAAAGGTCATAGTCAAGCTTTTGAGATCGTAAAATAATTATTAGCAAGCCAAGGGTAAAAACGGTGTACAATACTGCCACTGCATAGCCCTGTGGAATATGGTACAGGTTAAATTTTTGCAGTTTGCGCACTGCCAATACCGATACCATTTCGGGGCTTGAGCGGCCAAGCAGCAACGGTATTTCGTACGAGCCAAACATAAAAATGAAGTACAGTAAAATGTTGGGCAATGTTTTTTTGATAAGCAACGGAATGGCCACCTTTTTTAGCGCCTGCCAATGGGTTGCCCCCAGGCTTTTGGCAAGGGAAAGGTAAGCCCCTACCCTTTCGCTTTTAATGCGGTTTACAAAAAGCATTACAAAAAAAGGAAAGCAAATAAACAGGTGAGCAGCAATAATACCTATCCCCCATTGGTCGTTAACCAGGTCGGCAAAGGCCTCGATGGAGTTTACAATACCCGCCTTGTAAGCCAGCCGCGATAGCAGGCCTGACTTTGACAAGGCATGAAAAAAAAAGAAAGCGGACACCAATGCCGGAAAAGCCATGGGCAAAAAAATAACCGACGAAAAAAAACCCCGCTGCAAATGGCGATGGTATTGCAGCGCTATAGTAAGTGAAAGTGCTACTGCCACCACTATGGTTACCACGGCTATATAGGCGCTAAAAGCAAAGGAGCCAAACACTGCACTTTCGGTAAACAATTTTTGCCAGTGCAATAAAGTGAAGCCCTTGTTAAGCGCACCAATAACCCCCAAACTATACAGCAAGGCATAGCCAATACTAAGTACCAGCGGTAAGGCAGCAAACCAACCCAACCCAATAATGGAGGCTATCTTCCAGCGTTTATCCATTGATTACTTTTGATCTGAAATCGTCAAATACCCGTAGCATGTACTCAGGTGCCAGTTCCTTTATTGCGCGGTCTTTTAACTGGCTATTTTGTAAACCGTACACGCGTTTAGGCAGGCTGTCAAACAGCGCACGGTCAGCAGGCGGCAAACTTTGCAGGTCAAGTACCGTACCACTACCCCAATAGGTAATATCGCTTTTGCGTGCCTGCGCCTGCGGGCTCAACAAAAAATTACATAATACCATTGCGGCCTCCTTTTTACCTGAATTTGCACTAATACCTACGTAGTGTGTGTTTTGAATGGTACCGGGTGCAAGTATCAACGCTTTTGCTGTTGTAGGGTACACTCCTTCGCCAACTTTATTATCTATCTCAGCATCGTTAAAGCTACAGGTAAAGTCAAGTTCACCAATGCTAAACATTTGCGATACGGTTGTATTGGACGATGGAAACGTTTCGCCTTTCTTCCAAAAATATTGTTTATTGGTATTGAGCCACTGCCACAACTGCGCTGAATATTTATTGTACTTAGCCTCATTAAACGGGCCATCCAATTCGTTCATTCCCCCGGCCAATTCCACCAGCCACGTTTTAAGCAACGTCATGCCCGAAAAATCGGTTGCAAGGGTAAATCTGCCGGGCCGTTGTTTAAAATAGGTTTCGAAATTAGCCATGCTTACCGGTGCATTTAATAAACGGGCCGAGTCGTAAATTAGATAAAAAAGAGACTGTCCCCAGGGCGTTTCGTAACCGTTTACCTGTTGCTGAAAATCGTATTTGATGGTAGGATTTAAGGAGTCAACATATTTTGAATTTGGCAACAGCCCGGAATATGGTCCAAACAAAGCATCAATTTGGCGAAGCTGAAAAAAGGTCTCCCCATTTATCCAGCAAACATCTATTTCGCTTACCTTTTTACCGGCCTCCATTTCGCTCATTAGGTTGCCTACTACCTCCTTGCCCTGGCCGGGTACAATTTGCAACTGGATATTGTACAACTTCTTTATTTGGGGAACCACATATTCGTTCATATACCTATTCACCTTTTTGTCGCCCTGAAACATCATCATGGTAATTGAGCTTCCCTTTGCCTTTGTTTCAATTTCGCTCCAGGTACCCGGCAGCTTACTTGCTTCGGTGGCCTTGTTACCGTTACAGGCGGCCATTAAGCTGGCGGCCACTATACACAACAAATAAATACAACGCATCAATAAAATGGTGGTGGAAGGTTTAATACTTCCCTTTACAATTAAAAGAAATAGTTTACGCCCAACTGAAACTGGCGCGGAGGCCCAAAACTGCGCCTGATTAATGTGCCGCCCGATACCGGCCCCGGCTGTATTTGGTTGCTGGCCAAAGCATTATTGCTGTAACCGCTTAAGTTGGCCGCGTTAAACACATTAAAACAATCGAGCCTTAATTGAAAAGTAGCATTGCCTTTCATTTTGATGATATACTGCGCCGAGGCATCAAAATTATTGCTCCATGGCAAACGGTCGCTGTTCCGCTTTTCGCCGGGGTGACGGTCGTTGTTGCCTGTATAGTTAGCACTAAACGAACGGCCATCGCCATTAATATCGGTAGTGCGCTGTTGCACACCGTTTAAAATTACCGGTACGCTATTGTTAAAAAATACCGGCGCCGATCCATCGGGTACCCTGTTAATTACCATACCACTTTGTATAAGTGCATTGGCGCTAAAGCTTAAGTTGTCCATAGGGAAAAAATAAAACGAACCATTTAAAATATGGGTACGGTCGTTGTTGGTAGGCCCCCACTCCTGTTGCCAGTTGTTGCTATCCATGGCCCTAAAGTTAATGCTCTCGGTATTGTTGCGGGCATAACTTAGTGTGTAGGTAAATCGGTAGGCGTATTTGTCGGCGCCTTTATCTTTTTGATAATTAAGGCTAATACCCAGGTACCTGGCTCTGCCCTTACTTTCGCTCATGCTAACTGTACGTGCTATACCGCGCAAGGTATCGCCGTTTACCAGCGAGTAACTGCCGCGGCTATCGCGATAAATAGGTATTGCACGGGTACTATCGGCAGATGATACGTTACGTGCCCTGATGTTTTTGGGATCAACCCCAAACGAATACGAAGCAGGTGCGTTTAAATCGGCCAGCCTAAATAAGTTATGTACATCTACCAACATTACATCAACATAAAATAGCTTGTTATCATCAATTTGTTTTTGAAACCCAAGCGAAGCCTGCTGCGAGTACGGGTTTTGCCACCCATTAGGATTTAATATGCGCAGCTCGTTGCTAAACTGCTTACTGCGGTTGGCCTGTAAGGCTTCGGATGTAGGTGCATTAAGGTAGCTTACGCCGGTAATATTGGCCTTTAAATTACCATCGCTTACCAGGTTATCAATATTGGCATCTTTATTAATTTTACCCAACGCCTGCAAAGCCCTTAGCTGGTTTTTATAATCGGCCGAGTTGGTAGTAAATTGTCTTGCATCGCTATAAATGGTGTACTGTATTTTATCGTAATAAATACCATAGCCGCCGCGAATTACGCTGCTTTCGCCTAATTTATAATTAAAGCTCATGCGTGGTGCAAGGTTGTTGTAATCGCCGTTATTACTGCCGCTTTTACTTATGTTATCGTAGTCGTATCTAAGCCCCAGCGACAGGTTTAGTTTACTGTTTACCGCCCATAAGTCTTCAAAATAAGCATAAGGCCGGTTTTGGATAGTGCCAAAAGAGGAGGGCCTTAGTTCTACATCTACACTTCTTACCTGTACATTGACAGGAATATCGGTATAGCTTAAGTTACTATTAAACTCTTTGCCCCTTATGCCATCAACCTGCGCCTGTGTAAGCTTTACAAAGTATTCGCCACGGGGGTTGCCACCACCTGTTAACGACATATTGGAACTTATGATGCCAGCGCCAAATTTTAATGTATGGTTGTTGGCATAGTAGGTAAATTTTTGTACCGCCTGAACCGTCTTTTCTTTATCAATGTATTGAATGCCGGGGCTACCCAGCCGGGCTATGATTTTTTCGGTGGGGCCAAGTACGGTTACTGTAGGTAAACCGGGTGTCATTGGGCGGTAATAGTCCCACAGGTAAGTGGAGTATTGAATATCGGTTTGGGCTGTTAACCTGGCCGAACTGTACGTGTTTTGCAATGCTACCAGTGTACCGTTGCGATCCTGTATTATGCCCTGCTGCGGAAAAATCAGGTCTCCATCTACCCCACCGCCCGGCCTTTCAATTTGCACGTAGCCTTTATTTACCCGGAGCGTTGTTTTAAAGCGGTTGCTCCATACCTGGTCAATTTTACCCGATAACAGGGTAAAGTTATTTTTGCCGCTTACGCTGCTGGCAATTCCTAAATCGGGCGATATAAGAGCCCAATCTTTTTTATCGAAAGTTTGCTCGGCATTAATGTAATAAAAGGTCTTATTTTTTACGATTGGACCGCCTACCGAAAAGCCCACCTGGTTGCGCTGAAAACCATCTTTTACCGGGTTGCCCGACAGGTCCCTGGTACTGTATTTTGGGCGGCCATCGGTAAGGCGACCGGGCCTTACAAGGTAAAATGCTTCGCCGGTTACTTCGTTGCTACCACTTTTGGTGGTTACGTTTATTATACCGTTGTAAGTACCTCCATATTCAACCGAGTAATTATTGGTCAAAACATTAATGTTGCGGGTAAAACCAACCGTCATCGGAAATTTTGGCTGGTTAAGGGCTGCTTCAACATTCTCCATTCCATCTATTAAAAAAATAGAGCTTTGGGTGGCAAAGCTGTTTATACTAATATTGTTGGCTTCGGTAAAAGTTCCGGTGGCTTGCGCCACGTTGGGCAACCGGTACAATGCACGGGTAATGTCGCGACCTTCTACCGGTAGCAACCGCAACTCCTTTGCACTTAGCTGGCTGCTAACTTCGGCGTTTATGGTATTTATTTTGGCAAACGATTTAGACGACACTACTACCTCGCCTAGTTGCGCAGTTCGTTTGGTGGCCAACACCAGCGCCACGGTTTGTGTATTGCTCGACCGAAGCTCTATTTCGTCGGCCATCGCCTGCTGGTATTCATCGGTTGGGCGTGTTGAAATTGTGTAGGTACTATTAAGCAATAACCCTTTAAAAGTTACTTTACCAAAGGCATCGGTTGTGGCAGAGTCTTTAAACCCAATACCATTATTGGCAATGTTTACTACCATGCCATTAATAGGTTTTTGATTGAGCAAGCTAGTTACATTTACTTTTACTTCATTTTGGGCGTTGGCAACAATGGAGCAAAACAATACCAGTATAAAAAAGCAATTCTTTTTCATATAATTTTTTTGAATAAAAATGAAAGGAAACGGTATAAAAAAAATCAGGCAACCACCAACGGTGGAGCCCTAAGGCCAGCTAAACGCCTGGCGTAATTAAAAGTGAAACTTAGGCGGTGTATATTAAATACGCACATGAAGGAGGCCCGCAAACTGGCTGCAAGCTTTGAAATAGGGGGGTATATAAACGAATTGGGCAGCGACAGCAGGTCAAAAAAACCATTCACTTCGTGCAGCGGGGGCAATGCAAAAACATTGGTGCAAAGGGTGGCTAGCTGGGTGTAAACGGCGTTGGTGTGCCAGGTAATATTTTCAAACAAATGGGCATCAAACCTTTTGCAGTCAATGCCAATTAAATATGCACCGCCGCATTGAGTGGCGCCCAAAACCATACTTTTTGTTTGAAATTGAAGCGCTGCCTGTTGAAGTAACCGCACCGTTATTGCAGGGCAGTCGTTACCCACCAACAATATTTTATTATAGCCCAAAGCCGACACATCTGCCACTGCATTACGCAACCGCCCGCCAAAGGTTTCACCGTGCTGCAGTGTTTCATCAACAATAAAAAAGGGAAGTCCTGATTGTTTACCAATGGCTTTTGCCCGCCTCACCAATAGTTGCGATACTTGTAGGTTATTGGCAGTTTTGCCGTGTGTAACAAAACATTTATTTGCAGCTTCAACCCTGGCTGAACGCGAAAAAAGTACTAAGGCGGTATTTTGAACAGTTTGAAACAACAGTGTTTTTTAACAGGTAATTACGTTAATAGTTTAATGCTGGATTTTTGTTTACCAGCATCATTTGCTCGCTTCGCCCTGATAATTTTCTAAAAACAATTCCCAGTCGTACTTCTTAAAACCAACAGCCGGGTTTACATTGGCAGGTAGTACGCCTACCTTATGCAGTAAGGTGACCATGTGTTTTTTGCCGCCAAAATCGCCTCTAAACCAACTCATAATGGCGGGTAAATACACCTTATTTTCAGTGCTTTTGTAATCGGCTTCGCCAGATAAGTAGGCTTTGGAAGCCACATCCAACTGTTTGTCAATTTCGGCAGCATTGTAAAATGCAATAGGCGGACAACTTTTGGCACCACAGTTTAACGCAAAATGAATACGATAATCTACTTTATTTACCCGCAGGTCCTTTTCGGTTTTACCGGGAAAAAGGCGGTTGAAATAGCCAAGGCTCCATTTTACTTTGGAGCGGCGCAAAAAGCCGTGCTCAATTTTATCAAGGCTAAATACTTTGCCGGCAATATCAATTTGTTTGGCCTTAAAAAATTTGCCACGGCTTTCATATAAAGTTGAATCGCTGCGAAGCAAAATTTGGGTGTAGCCGTTATAAATATTTATCCAAAAGGCCTTCTTTTTATTATCAGAGTCCAAATCACTTACCAGCCTTTGGTAAGGCAGGTTGTATAACTGCTCCTGTAATTGCTTTGTAGGTGCATTAGTTTTTGCAGCATAAATAAATTGTTGCGACAAGCCCAGCAGGCTGGTGTCCTGCTGAAACGATAATGAAGCTTTAAGTGTTGGTTCGGCTGTTTGCGGGGTAACAGGTTCCATTGGCTTTGGGTTGGCAGTTGCAGTGTTTGTTTTTGATTGACTTAACCACGAGGTTATATTTTCAGCGGTCATTTCGGCAACTGAGGGCAAAGCCAGCACGATTCCGTTTTTACTTAATACAACGGTATACGGATAGGATACTGGCTGAAAGGCTAACGTAAATTCATTTTGCTTATCTACCACAACAGGTAAAGTAAAAGGTTTTCTTTTTTCGATAAAGACACTTAACACACTTTCGGCCTCGTTAGATACAAGTATAAAACGCACCTTATTTTTAAACGATTGTTGTAATTCGGTCAATTGTGGCAACGCCTTTATGCACGGTTTACACCATGTACCAAAAAAATCAACTATGGTCACCTCCTCCTGTAAATCGGCAAGGCTTTTTACCGGTTGCGAATTGTTTAGGGTTACCATTATAGGCACATTTTTAACTCGATCGCCAATCCTGTACTGCCCAAACGCTCCCTGCCAAAACAACACACTACAAAAAACAATGGTAAACAAACACTTCATTGGGGTTTTTTAAACGGTTAGTTATACCTACGCATCTTTATTTACAATGGTTTTGCATAGCTGGGGCATACATCAAAACAATAAAGTAAACACAATTATTGGGCGTAAAACTATTGTAACAAACCCAATAACTGTTGCCTTTATAAACACAACACTTTCAAGGGCCGCAAACAATACAAACGAACGATTTCTTAAATAATTACAGCTTAATAAAATGAACATGTATAAAAGTCGATTCAAAAACAAAACCCCGCGCAATTTGCCGGGGTTAATTTTTGTGCATTGCAAAGAAAGCCAATTATTAAAAATAACACCTATTTGGTGATATCGTCAATTGGCGTATTGGCTGCATTAGCCTTAACCTGGTTAACCATAGTGTGTGTTGCCTCGGTTTCCAACATATCGCTTAACCCAAATACCTGCCGGTTGGTAGCGTTAAAATTGAAATAAAACTTACCGTTATTGGCAGTTTTTGGCTCGTAGCGGGCATCTTTGCCCAGGTTTTATTTACTAAGTCTACGCCTTTTATACAACTGGCTTTTGGTGAATCAGCTAAAAAAGTATTTCATCAAAAATATTATTTACCGAATACCTGGTCAAAGTTAATGAGGCGGCCAAAATAGCTTGCCCCTGCCTGTGTAAAATGGCGGGTATCCTGGCTTATAATTTTACAGTTGTCGGTGTATACAGGCATTTTACCGCTGTTATCAATTACCAATGCAATCAGGTTAATATACTTACCCCGCCATTCCTGCTGCAACTTGTTGTTCAATACATCATTTCCATATTTCCATAGCAGTGCGCTGGCTACAGTAGCTGGTATCTTTTTGATTGTTATAATAAATACCATTGTTGGTACCAAAGTTTTTTGTACCCACATTTTTTACTTTCTGGGTGTCGATCGTACATTTTTGCATATAATCAAGCAACTGACTATAATCAATTTTTGAAAAGAAGATATAGTCTGCCTGGTTTAAGCGTTGCTGTACCTGCGGGTGAGTGTAAATATCAACAACATACCAAAGCTGAATACTGTCCCTGAAAGAAGACTCAAGCAGAACGTTGGCAAAATCGTGGGAAAAACTGTTGCCGATCACCAAAACTTTTTTGCGGTTATTGGCGGTAAAATCTTTATCAAAATCGTAAATGCGTGAGTTATAGATGATGTTAGGATTGGGTTTTTTTGAAAATGGGGCAAACTCAGCCAACGCAGCAGTTACACCCAACTCAGGAACATCGCGCCAAATACCGCCCACACCAAAAAGATAAAATGCGGGTATCGTTATTGCTAAAAACAAGGAAACCAGCGTACCGAACAATCTGCGTTCAGATATATATATATGCAGCATTTCGAAAAGGCTTTTCAACCAACATGTAGGTAAGTGCCGACAAACCAATCATAATACCTATCAAGATACCAGACTACGCATATCCAAAATGATCAATAAAAATATACCTGGCAAAGGGCATCACTATTTGGTGCCACATGTAAATGCTAAAAATAATTTTGCCCAGGTACACCATAAAAGTGTTTTCGAGCAACAACCTGCGCATTTTACTGTCGTTACTGCCAATAACCAATAAAAGAAAGGTAGCGTCAAACACCATTACCAAATAATAGTTTCGGGAAATATTGAACCTGGTAAGCAGGCCTGCCAACAGCAAAAATATGGCGGGTATTGTCCAAAATTTACTAATGTGCCTGTTACCAAAAACAATTGCCCCCAGGCCACCAATAGCCAACTCAAAAAAACGGTATTGAAGCAAATAAAAACTTTTTAAACTGTCGGTTGATCTAAAAAACAGCAGTGCCGAAACAACGGTAAGTAGTACAATCAACGGCAATAAAAACTTTAGGCGTTTACCGGTAAACACCATAAATAGCAAAGGGTAAATAAGATAAAACTGCTCCTCAACGCCCAGGCTCCAGGTGTACATTAAAGGCTTATACTCATTGCTAAGCGCCCAGTAATTGCTAAGCGTAAGCACCTGTAAAATATTATTGCCAAACAGGTTAGTGGCTATTGCCGACTGGGCAAGGTTTTCAAGATCGTTGGGTAGCATAACAAAAAAACCCAGCACCAGCGCTATTAAACTGGTAAACAACACCAGCGGATACTACGCCGTACCCTGCGCAGGTAAAAATTTTTTAGGGAAAACCGTTTGGCCAGCGTGTCAGAATAAATGATGGAGGTAATGAGGTAGCCACTGATCACAAAAAAAATATCAACCCCTAAATAACCATACTGCACATACCCCAGGTTAAACAAAATAACAGACAGTACTGCAATGGAACGTAAGCCATCAATATCTTTTCTATATCCACCCGTTAAACTCATGCTCATTAATACCAGTTAGTGCTTTACAAATAAAATAGCCGCCAAAGCTTACTCCGTGTTACAATAGCACCAAAAGGCAAGTTAGCCCGCCATCGTAAAAAAGTAGTGGAAAAATATTTTTATATTACCCTGAAAACTTACTTGACTTTATATTTTGCCAAAAGGTTGTATTAAACGGTGCGACCAAGGTTATTAAGCAACACAATTACCTCTACAACCGGCTAAATATTTTTATTATTGATAAGTGGCCCTGCCAGTTATAGGTTACCACACAGCTGCTTACCTTAGCCGTTTTTAACAACATGAACACGTCAGTTACTAACAAAAACCAGCCTGTAAAACAAGCCGTAGTAGAAAATACGGTTTTTGCCATTTTACTAAATATCAGTTTTTGTCACTTATTAAACGACACTATCCAATCACTCATACCCTCTATTTACCCTATTGTAAAAAGTGGATTTAACCTCAATTTTACGCAGGTAGGCCTTATTACATTAACGTTTCAAACGGCTGCTTCATTACTGCAACCGGTAGTGGGCATGTATACGGATAAACGGCCTCAACCCTTTTCGTTGGCCATGGGCATGGGTTTGTCGCTAATAGGGTTGTTGCTGCTGGCAAAAGCTAATACCTATGGGCTTATATTGGTATCAGTGGCGCTAATTGGAATTGGCTCCTCTATTTTTCACCCCGAAGCCAGTAAGGTTGCCTATATGGCAGGCGGTAACCGGCGCGGACTTGCCCAATCCATTTTTCAGGTGGGCGGCAATGCAGGCAGTTCAATAGGCCCGTTACTGGCGGCATTAATTATTGAACCCTATGGCCGTAAAAATATTTTATGGTTTTCGGTGCTGGCTATACTGGCAATAGCTGTGCTAATACAAGTGGGCAAATGGTATAGCCAAAACATGCATCGCCTGCATAAAAAAGAAATAGTGACCGATAAGCGAAACGGTACTGTAATATCAAAAAAAACCGTGGTATGGTCAGTAATCATTTTACTGGTACTCATCTTTTCAAAATATTTTTACCTGGCCAGCATAACCAGTTATTATACCTTTTATTTAGTTGATAAGTTTGGTGTATCAATTCAAAGCTCGCAATACTACCTGTTTGTTTTTTTGTTTGCCGTTGCGGCAGGTACGCTTTTGGGCGGCCCTTTGGGCGATAGGTTTGGCCGAAAATATGTGATTTGGTTTTCCATACTTGGGGCGGCGCCTTTTACGCTGTTGCTGCCCTACGCCAATTTATTTTGGACAAGCGTATTATCGGTTATTATTGGTATCATCATCGCCTCAGCATTCTCGGCCATACTGGTATATGCTCAGGAACTGCTGCCCGGTAAAGTTGGCACCATATCGGGTTTATTTTTTGGTTTTGCATTTGGCATGGGGGGTATAGGCAGTGCATTACTTGGTATGCTTGCCGACCAAACCAGTATTGAGTATGTGTACCGCCTATGTGCTTTTTTACCGCTTATTGGGCTTATAACCGGTTTTTTGCCCAACATTGGAGGCAACCTTCAAAATGAGCTTCTATTAAAAAAATAAAAGGCAGCCCTGGTAATCGGGCAGCCTTTTGTATTTGTTTAAGGAAAACAAATATTTTTTTAGCCAGATGATGGCCACTGACCATCCTTTGTCGTTTTAACATCTTCCATCCCGGCCTGCAAAGCGCCTTTTGCACTTTGGCCACCTGCACCTTCCCTTGAAGCAGCTTGCGATCCTGTAATACCATTATTGTAATTTTTACCTTGCGCATTGGTAGCTGCCTTATTGTCCATAGCCTCAATGCTGTCGTCTCCTTCATTACTCCCTTCACTTTCTATCTTATCCTCCCGCTCATCATTCATTTTACCAACAACCGTTTTATCGTCTTCCTTTTCAGGCCTTTGGTCCCTTTCTTCCTTTGGAACCACCTTGCTGTCATCGTTCATTTTGCCAACCACAGTCGTATCGTCTTTTTTTTCGTGTTGCATATATTGTTGTATTAATGGTTAAAAACTTATCAGTAAAAACTTTGTGCCATGTATGGTACTTACAACGCAGTGGTATAGCATAGTTTCAAAATAAGTAACTATGGTACACTTATCTTTCGGCGTAATAATTGCAAACAGGTAGGTGCAAATTTTCATTTCATTGTACAAACCATTTTATTAACCGGCAATTAAAAGTTGTGAAATAAATTTTAATTGCATTGCAGGTTGCAGTATCAGCGCAACCGACGCTGAAATTGGAAACATAAAAGAAATTTATTTTGATGATATAAGCTGGACAACCGGGTACCTGGTAGTTGATTCCGGCAGTTGGCTGTTTGGGCAAAAATATTTTCTATCGCCGCAGCCATTACATGCGCCCAACCGGGACAACATCACTATCCCCACCGGTTTAAGCGCAGACCAGGTAAAAAACCACCCCGACATTGATACCAACCAACCTGTTACCCGTTAGCACATAGCAAAGTTACACGGGCAATATCCATGGAACCGTTATTGGGGTGGTGGATTGTGGGCCGGCGGCATTTGTACATCGGGCATGGTAATGCCAGCCCAGGTACCGCTGCGGTAAGCCGTTACGGAATTGCGTAAACCCCATGCTGATACAACTAGAGACCGACACCTGCGCAGCACAGCTCATATCAGCGGATAAACTATTTAAACATCCTATAGAGCAATAGGCGATGTAAAGGCCTTTATTGTTGACGACACCACCTGGTAAATTCAGTACCCCGTAATTAAAACCGGCAATTGGCTGCCAGTTAAAAAAGTAATTATTGATGTAGCTATGATAAGTAAAATTGAGTGGAAGACTTAATCAGTATTTATTAACAAAACCATGGAACAGGTAAAAAAACAGCCCTGAATTTAATGCCAACAAACCGCTTGAAAGCACTTTTGAAGATAGCCTGCGAAACCATTATAACAACATATAAAAGCCTGGGGAAAATATATAAATTTCCTGGTAAGCCTAACTACATACTCATTTTCGTAAAACTAAATATCGCCCATTATACAAATTTTCGGTTTTATTTTAATTGTTGGCGGCGTACTTATGATTGGGTTAAGAGGTTAGAGCTACGCCAGCAAACAAAAAGTTGTTGACGCAGGCCCGCTCAAAATAAATAAAACAGAAAAGGAGAGCGTTGGCATTTAAGTATTTGTAGGTGTAATTGTAACCGTTGCCTTGGTTGTAATTTTAATGGCCTAAAAACGAAAGGCTGCATTACTTTTTTATAATTGGTAATACTGCGTCAACTTATAAGGTGTAATGTGTTTAGCATAGGCATTCTTCGTTTTTATCACCAGGTCGTCCATTTTACTATGGCACTTAATTACGCAGTGCGGTCACCCATTTTTTTACGCAACAGCCCTGCAATGCCTTAATTAACCTACTGTTAATCACCAACTAACACTTACCGCTACTATTTGCGCCTATTGCAATTGCCATTCATTAAGTATATTTTTAAAATTGATAAAAAGATCACAGCTTTATTTAATCAATTTTAATTATTTACCCTAAACAATTGTACAATGGCAAAAAGTAACATACCCGACCGCACCTACGATGCCCGGCCCGACACCCTTGACTTTAGAGACAAAATGTACTCGGCCAATTTATACGAAGTGCCTTCTCAAATGGAGCTAGAAACGTTTAAGTTATGGAACGTGCCTGTGTTAGACCAGGGCCAGGAAGGGGCCTGCACCGGTTTTGGGCTTGCAACCGTGGTGAACTATTTACTATTGCAGCGAAAAATAATGCCCGACAAAGACCCGGTCAGTGCCCGTATGTTGTACGAAATGGCCAGGCGTTACGACGAGTGGCCAGGCGAAAAATATAGCGGCAGCAGTGCCCGTGGCGCAATGAAAGGCTGGCATAAACATGGTATTTGCAGCGACGGCTGTTGGCCATACGACACAAAACGAAAAGGATCGCTAAACAATGTGCGCATGACTGATGCACTAAGGCGACCGCTGGGCGCATATTACCGTGTAAATCACAAAGACCTTGTAGCCTTGCACGCTGCCATGGCCGAAGTTGGTATATTGTATGCCACTGGTAGTGTTACCACCGGTTGGAACAATATAGATAAAAATGGAATAATACCTTTTAGCAATACTGTTTTGGGCGGGCATGCCTTTGCCATAGTGGGCTATAATTCCACAGGGTTTTGGTTACAAAACTCGTGGGGGCCAAATTGGGCAAAAGGTGGCTACGCCCTGGTAACCTACGACGACTGGCTGCTACACGGCACTGATACATGGGTGGCAAGGTTGGGCGCACCAGTAGTACTAAACAATGTAACAGCTACCTCGGTGGCCTTTAGTACTGCGGCGGCAAAGTCTAACGCCTATTCGTTTGCCGATATACGGCCACATATCATTAGCCTCGGCAATAATGGCGAACTAAAACCTTCGGGCGATTTTGGCACTTCGGCCGACGATGTTAAGACCATTTTTTTGGACGATTTTCCGCGAATAACCGAACATTGGAAAAAGAAGCGTGTGTTGTTGTACGCCCATGGTGGGCTGGTAAGCCCACAGGCGGCGGCCCAACGTATTGCCGACTACCGGGCGCCACTGTTGCAGGGTGAGGTGTACCCAATATCGTTTATTTGGCACAGCGATTACTGGAGTACCATTACCAACATTTTAAAGGATGCGTTTCAACAACGCAAGCCCGAAGGAATTTTAGACGCCGCAAAAGATTTTATGCTGGACAGGCTTGACGACTTTTTAGAACCAATTGCCCGCGCTTTAACCGGCAAACTACAATGGGATGAAATGAAGGAAAATGCTTTATTGGCTACCACTAATAAAATTGGAGGGGCACGCATTGCCCTGCAACAAGTAGCTGCATTGGCAAAACAATACGGTAACAACCTTGAAATTCATATTGCCGGCCACAGTGCCGGAAGTATTTTTCATGCATTGCTGGTTCAATTGCTTACAACCAAAGGCAAAATAAATACAGGTCCGTTAAAAGGTGCCACAGGTGTAGGGTTAACAATTGCCAGTTGCACCTTATGGGCACCAGCCTGCACCATCGCCCTTTTTAAAACCACTTATTTACCAGCCATAAAAAATAAAAGTATTGAGCGTTTTGCCTTGTTTGCACTATCTGACGATGCCGAACGTGATGATCATTGTGCCAACATATATAATAAATCGTTATTGTACATGGTAAGCAATGCGTTGGAAGAAAAAAGACGTGGCCCGTTTTCAAAAAATGGAACCGCTATTTTAGGGTTGGAAAAATTTATTATTGCAGATGATGAATTAACAGCCTTATTTAAAGACAAACGCATTAAAGCCGACCTTGTTTTAGCACCTAACAACAAACCCGAAGGCTCAAGGGATGCAAGCAATGCCAGCAGCCATGGAAGTTTTGACGACGACCAGGCTACCATAAAAGCAACTCTTGCACGAATTTTAAATATTGAAACCGAAACAAACACGGTACGTTTTCACCGGTCGGCCTCGTCGCTGCAAAATACACGGCGGCAACTGCAGGCAAATACAAATACCCAAACAACCATTTAGTCATTATATTTGATTGTTTTGGTTAGCTGGTGCAACACAACATTTGTTTTGACCGTTCAATTAAAACAAATTTGTTTTTTTGTACCAAATACTACAAGGCTTTTTTGATAGGCAGCGGCCAGTCAATTAACCGTAGTAGTAAAATTAATATATGGCAGTTAATGCGGACTAATGGTTTTTGGGTTAAGGCCATACTTAAGGGTGTATTAATATTACCCTTTACAAAAGAAAAACAAATGATGTATAAATTCCGGATCATGCAATTTGTAAGGCAGCTAAAAATGAGTGTCAGAGCAAAAAAAAATTTATGCGTCCCTTAAACCTAACCGCGTGGCTGCTTCGCCTGGTAGCAATTGTAATTATGTTACAAACTTTGTATTTTAAATTTAGCGGCGCCGAAAAGTCGGTGTATATTTTTACTACTCTTGGTATTAAACCCTGGGGACGCTTTGGCACTGGTGTTATGGAACTTTTAGCGAGCCTGCTTATTGTTTTGCCAAAAACCACCTCGCTGGGTGCTTTGCTTGCTTTGGGCATTATGAGCGGGGCTGTGGCCGGCCCCTTGTTTGTTTTGGGCCTTGTTGTTAAAAACGATGGAGGGCAGTTATTTATTTACGCACTACCCGTATTAATTAGTACGCTGGTTTTATTAATCATATACCGAAAACAATTACTATTGTTTATACCCCCAACTCTTTTACCCAACCGTTTTAAAATGCACCTATCTAAATGAGCAGTACACCCCTTATTAATTACACACAATCATTACTACAACAATTGCAACAGTGCATTGAAGCACTGTTACCAAACGAATACAGCGAAGTACTACCACTTTTGAACAACGCAAGTATTGGCCAACATGCGAGGCATATAGTGGAGCTGTTTGAAGAACTAAACAATGGCTACGAAAATGGAAAGGTAGATTATGACCAACGGAAGCGAAATAAATTGGTAGAAATAGACAAACAGGTTGCCTTAGCCCATTTAAATCGGGTGAGTGAAACGATTGCCAAAGCTGATAAAAATTTGCTTTTGGCGGTAAACCCAGGCCGCGATTCCCAGGCGCCATTGTATATAAATACCAATTACCTGCGCGAACTATTGTACAATGTTGAACATATGGTACATCACATGGCTATTATACGAATAGCAGTTGAAAACTGTTTTGGCAAAAAAGTATCTACCACATTTGGCGTAGCCGAAGCAACCGTAAAGTACCAGCAACTATGTGCACAGTAACGTTTTTGCCTACTTTAGTGGGGCCGGTAATTACCAGCAGCCGCGACGAAAAATATTTGCGGCCCTTTGCGCTACCGCCCAAAACAGTTACCCATAGTAACCTTCAAATAATGTACCCTGTTGATGGGTTGGCGGGTGGTACCTGGATTGCTGCCCGTAACGACGGACAGGTTTGCGTGCTGCTAAATGGAGCCTTTGCAAATCATACAAGCACGGGCAATTACGCAAAAAGCAGGGGTAATATGTTAAAGGAAATGATGTTGCACCCTAACCTGCAAACCTATCTGCAACAAGTGCCGCTACACAATATGGAGCCCTTTACCCTTGTAGCATTTACTAATGGGTATTTGCACGAATACCGTTGGGATGGAACCGACCTTTTTACAAAACAATTAAACGAACATAAGCCGCACATTTGGTCGTCGGCCACCCTATACACCGCCGGGGCCGTGGAAAAGCGACGCGGGTGGTTTACCCACTGGTTTGCAAAAAAAGAAATGACTACCGAAAATATTTGGCAGTTCCATCAATGGGGTGGCGAGGGCGACGACCACGATAAAATTTGTATGAGCAGGATAAATGAAACACGTACAGTAAGTATAACTATGGTACAATTAGCAAACCAACAGGTAACTATGCGTTATTTTGATGTACCAAACAACCAGGCTGCCTTACAAAAAATGCCCCTTGTTTTAATGCAGCAAACCAGCTAAACATTTTATAATTTATTATGCATGCACTGTTAAAGCAATGGCGTATTCGTTTATTGCATTGGGAGTATTGGTCGTTCAATACCATTTACGCCCCTATTTATTTTTATTGGTTTTGGCTAAGCCTACGGGCACGGTCGTTTTTCTTTTTTAATACTTCTAACCCTGGTATAAACTATGGCGGCTTTTTAATGGAAAGCAAAAAAGGTATTTACGACCTTTTGCCTAAAGGCACCTACCCCACCACTATTTTTTGTAAAGCAGGCGAAGATGTTGCCAATGTTACCGCCAAACTGTCAACCTTAACTTACCCCCTAATTGCTAAGCCAGATATTGGTTTAAGGGGTATGGCTGTTGCCTTGCTACATAATTGGGAGGAAGTATTGGCCTACCACGCAGCCAGCCGTGTTGATTATTTATTTCAACAATATATAGCCTACCAGCAGGAAGTTGGCATATTTTATTACAGGTATCCGAACCAGCAAATGGGCGTAATTACAGGTATTGTTTATAAAGAATTTTTAACAGTAAAGGGCGATGGCCATAGCACCATTCTACAATTATTATTGCAAAACGACCGGTACGTGTTACAAATAGAAGCCTTGCAGGCGTTATACGCACAAACATTGCAAAACGTATTGCCGGCAGGTAAAGAAAAGTTGTTGGTGCCCTTTGGCAATCATTGCAGGGGAACGCGATTTATTGATCTTTCGCACCAAAACAATGAAAGTCTTACCACCGTAATCAACAATATTTGCACCAATGTAGAGGGGTTTTATTTTGGCCGGTTAGATATTAAGTACGATAATTGGGAAGATCTGTGCCAGGGTAAAAACTTTTCGATTATTGAGTTAAATGGGGCAGGAAGTGAGCCGGCCCATATTTATGACTCAAAACATTCCATTTGGTTTGGCTGGAAGGAAATTATGCGTCACTGGAAAATATTGTACAACATAAGCGTGTTTAATAAAAAGAAGTTTAACCTACCCTACCTTACTACCAGCGAGGGCTTGGAAATGCTTAGGCAAAACAGCCGCCAGGTAAAGTTATTGTCTGAATAAGCCCATTAAAAATACTAAAACCATCATTACACCTGTAACGCTAAGCGGCAGGTTATTTTGTTTGTAAAGTATAGTCAGAAATCTACTTTCCAGTTTTTCGCTTTGCAACACCCTGCAGGTTTATTTGAATAACACGATGTAAGTAGACTAAGCAACATCATTGATTTTCAATTTGCTTTTTTTTCTCATAAGCCAGGCGCTAAAGGCCGTAACACCCCAGACTCAAAGACATAATTAGCATTCATTTTATCAGCCCTTAAAGGGCGAAATGTTGCCATCGGTCGCAATCATCGCATCGATATACACGACAATCTTAAATACCCTTGTAGAGAATTGTTAGTTTGATTGCGCGACGGAATGATTTGCAAAAGAGTTTACACAAAGGTATCTCGCCCCTGCAGGGCTTTTTACTCCCGCCGTACCATAGTCCCGGGGCTTCACCCCGGGCTGAGGTATTTCGGCCCTCCAGGCCTTACATTTTAGCGATACCATTAAGTAAAAAATGCGAAAATTTGTTGCTTTGCAACACCCAATTATAAAATTAAACGCAGTAAAACAGGGGGTTTCAGTGCACGTTTTTAAAAAGTACGGAAAACTAAAGCAGGTTATTTTGTATGTATACTATTGTCAACGATCTCCTTTTTTTCTTCTGCCGAAAGTGGTTCTGAAATATCGTGCTGTATGTAAGGAAGCGCATCTACAATGGTTTTATTTTGAATATTAAAAAGCTTGCATAAGCTACATTCTGCAAAATGTTTCCATAATTGAAAGCGCTGCCACAAGGTAATTTTACCTTCTTCTTTTTTACTAATAAGGTCAATCGCCTTTTTACATGTTACTGAAGTTTTCATACGTCTTAATTTTCCATCCAGTTTTTTTGAAGACAGGCCCGTAATTGCAATTTTGCCCTGTGTATAAGCACCCAATAGTTTGACGACGAAATGTTAAGCTCCTTACAAATTTCTTCGCTGGACAGGCCTTCAATATACTTCATTGAAAATACAGCATTCTGAATTTCTTTTAAACGATTGCCGCAAGTACGCAGTAGTTTATAAAACTCTTTTGTTTCAACCGGGCTTTCAAAGTTGCCTTTAAAGTTTTGAGGGTAGGCGCCTTTGTTCCAGTGGTCACTGTTATCAAAAAAATGCTCCCCTACCGTATCCAAATCAATGCTATTTTCCGATACTTTGTTGGCTAATTTTCGGTAATGGTCGGTTATCTTATTTTTTAAGATAACGAACAACCAGTTTTTTACTGACGCCTCAGCCCTAAAACTGTCCATATTTCGCCATGCAGCCAAAAAAGTTTCCTGTAAAATATCGCGGGCAATCTCTTTAGGCAAACCATGTTTCAGCAAATAACCAAACAGTATGTCGGAGTAGTCTTCTACCCAGGTAGTAAATTTTTTTTCGCTTTGCATTAATAAGTAATTAATACACTTTTAAAATGTATAATTTAAAATGAACAGTACAATATAATACAAGTATTCCGTTAACAAACCGGCAGCTTTACTAAGTTTAGTAATGTTTATTCAACATCCTTTATGTTGCTTCATTTACCATTGGCCTGTTCAATATTGGGCGGTTTATTTTGACCAGGCAGTTTTTACCTGTTGGTTGTAATTAAAGAAACGCGAGTTGTTAGTAATGGTTTATGTATCGGTTTGTATAGGGGCTTTATGCCCATCGGTAGCACCAAAGGCGCAGTAACCTACGTATTGGGTGTGTATTATTCAGGGGCTGCTTTAAAAATATCCAGGTGTTGCCGGTTGCTAAAATACAAGGTGGCATTATTCCAAACGGTGGTAAATATCTCTGAACCCAATACCGGTTTTGCTATGTAAAAAAGGCAATAGGATCGTATACTTTAATGCGTACAACCGGTTACGAAC
Organism: Chitinophagales bacterium; assembly: GCA_038247635.1. Lineage (GTDB taxonomy): Bacteria > Bacteroidota > Bacteroidia > Chitinophagales > Chitinophagaceae > Segetibacter. The sequence goes on along the minus strand of JBBRUR010000003.1, from coordinate 67,729 downwards.
ACCTGTGATTTTTGCCCATGCGCCGTAACTACTGCAGCTAACGCCAGCAGCAATTTTAATTTTTTAATGACTATCCGCAATCTGGCGCTGATATTTTGTAACCGGGCTCTATAGCAGTTTTCGTCAGTCGTTGCAGCCTGCCTCTATAACCATGGAGGTCGCACTTGTACCGTTAGTAATTTTATTTAACTTTTTTATCCTGATTTTATATTCAGCTATGAGTGTACCAGATAGCGAATAATCATTTAATTTTTTCAACATAATACTGTTTAACGATCTGGCCTGTTAATGATAGAATTTGATTCGGTTAACGTCGGCTTTGCTTTTTAAAGTGGTCTCATTTTTTTACCGGGTATTGAGGGTATTAGTAAAAAATTTGTTGTAAAAAAGATACAATTTATTATTGATGATCTTAAAGGTTTCACGGTCTACATCTACCTTTTAGCCACTTGCACCCATGGCATAGGCACACCAGCCACCATAGTGCGGTTCGTATTTGGCAGGGCTGCTTTAAAAAAATCGAGGTTTTTAGGCGTGGCAAAATAATAGGTGATGCCTTCCTATACAACGCTGTTATTTTTGTTTCCCTTTATAGCTTTGTTTTGGGTAAAGTATGCCATCGGGTCAAACCCGCTTATGGCCAATGCCGATTTTGAAATATTAAACTCTTTTATGCGCTTATCGGCCTGTGCAAATAAGGTAATACCTGCCAGCAGTAAAGCTGGTACTAATGCCAAAAACTTTTTCATTATGTGGTTTTGTTTGGCATTGCTGACGCTACCTGAAAGTCAACTTTACAACATTAGCATTGGCTTTGCAACCTTAGTGTTTCGTTAAAAAAACAGTATGATGGCCTCTACCTGTTTTAATTTGCAAAAAAAAATGGAAGTTACGATTAGCGTTCTAATGCAAAATTTGCTTCGCGGGTAACGCGCTTTGGTGCATTAGCTACCTTCCAGCCGGTGCGGTACATCCATTTGGCCATTTTAAGCAGTTTGGGATAGTTTATATTTTCAGCATTGTCCTGCGGGGTGTGGTAATCGGCATGCAACAAGGTGGTGTACATTATCGAAGGGATGCCCAGCCTTGCATAGGGCAAATGGTCGCTTCTAAAATACCAACCTTCAACATGGCTGGGCTTGTCCCATAAAGTATCGAGGTTAAATTTAGGTCCCTCGTTGTTTGCCTGCATTACCATTTTCACCAAATCCATAGAGGTGCGATGTGGTGGCTGAACCCCCAGTACCGCAGCACTGTCGTTGGTATTGCGGCCAATCATATCGCCATTTAAAACCGCAACAATATTATTAAGCGGAATGGTGGGATGCGCCACATAATAGCGGCTACCCAGCAAACCACGCTCTTCGGCGCCATGTACAACAAATACTACCGGCCGTTTGCCTGGCTTTGCCACAAATGCCCTTGCATTAGCCAACATGGCCACATTTACACTTGCGTTATCGTCGGCACCGTAATAAATGGTATCGCCCTTTATATTGTTGCGAATGCCATGAGCGTCGGTGTGGCCGCTGTACAACAAATACTCCGATTGAAGGTTTTTGTCCGTACCAGCAACAGTACCTATGATGTTGACCGATGGGTACGAAAACTTAGATATGACGAGGTTGGCAATCAAAGTTGTGCCACTTTGTTGTAAAGCGCTTTTGGCAGCAGCATGCACCCAAAGTACGGGTACTTTGGTTATCACATTTTCGTTGGCACCACCTTCAATATCAAAGCTGCCGAGTTTGTAATTTTCTACTGCATCGTTCCACGCCAGTTCGCCTGTTTCGTCGCTAATAAATACAATGGCTGCGGCACCTTTGCTTACAAATTGCTGGCCATGCTTGCTGTATATGTAACGGTGGTAGCGCCAGGTAGGCAACGAAACACTCATGTTAATACCAGCATTGTTGGCTTCAATAACCACTACTTTACCCTCAACATCGGCGGTGGTATCAACGAAACCCGCATTGCCCAAATAAATTAAAGGGGCATTGATGGCTACATTGGCGGGCGTAGCCACAGCAACATCTTTCCATAACTGAAAGCTTTTGTTGTTGATAGCTATGGTTGACCTATCGGCCAATACATTGCGCCACATGTTAAAAAACTGAAAATAAGTTCCATCATCGCCACCGGGTTTCAACCCAATTTCGCGGTATTTATCTGCCACCCACATAGCGGCTTTTAGCTCGTCAATGGTTCCGGCAGAGCGGCCTTTGTATTTGGCTGCAGCCAGCTCGTACAAGTCTTTTTTTAAATCGGCTTCTTTAATAGCACTTAACGCAGGTGGGTTGGTTTGCGCAAATGCATATATAGAAGCAGCAAAGCCACATAAAAACATAATAATCAACTTCATAATATCCAATTAAAGTCAGGATGGTGTAAACATTGTAATAACGACTTAACAATGTAGCACGAAGAAAATGAATAACCACAAAAAAGGCAGCAAGCCTGAGTTTGCTAATATCATTCAATGACCAATAAGTGTGGAGGCGTATTTGTATCGCTACTTTTTATAATCAAGACGAACTATTTGCCGCAGCCCATCAATGTACGAAGTGGGTGTAAATGAAAATCGGCTATCGAACTTTTCGCTGCTAAATACATAGTCGCGGTCGTATTGGTACAGCATTTCTACAGTTTCCTTCATTGCGGGTATAAACAGGCCTAATAACTGAATCATCAATTTGCCATTAACCCTGTACTTTGGTTTTACGCCCAACTCACCAGCGGCAATTTCAACCCATTGCTTACCCGTAAGTGGGTTGGGCGCGGTTGGCAGGTGCCACGTTTGGCCATAGGCATCGGGGGTGTTGCCTAACAGGGCCGTCGCTTTACCCGCATCGGGCGTATAAGTAAAAGAATGCCTGCACGAATCGCTCATTAAAACATTGGCTGTTTTGCCCTCGCTTAACGGTTTTAAAACGGTTTCAGTTAAAAAGCTAACTGAAAGGCCTGGGCCAAAAAAGTCGGCCGACCGTGCTATAAGCGCCTGAAGGCCGCGTTGCCTTACTGCGTTATTGAGGTTTTCGGCAATGGCGGCACGCACCTTTCCCTTTTCACTTACGGGACCATAGGGGGTATTTTCGGTCATGGGGTTTAGGTGATCGGCACTATAACAATACATATTATCGAAGAAGACCAGCTTGCTATTATTTGCCAGGCATGCCTCTATAACACTGTCCATTACAGCAGGCCATGTTTTTTTCCAAACACTTATTTTATAGGTAAAGCCAGCAGTAAGGTAAACAACGGCCGACCCCTGAACTGCTTTATTAACGAGTGTAGGGTTGGTAATATCGGCCGGAAACAAAATATCGGATTGATTTACCTTTTTGGGGTTACGACTTACCAGTTTAACATTGCCGGTGTATTTGCTTAGCGATTTGGCAAGTTCGGTACCTATGGCACCACCGGCCCCTAAAATAGTTTGCATTGGGTTACAATTTAATAATGCTTTTTACCGTGTTGATTTGCTTAATAATATTAAACATATTTACTTAACGATTACTATTAGCCATAAATAAAGTTTTAATATCAGATGCTACAAGTAGATGACGTAAGTATTATTAGCCGTTGCCTTTTAAAATACAGTATATTAAAAACTGTAGACCCTTACCAGTAAGTATTTTAGACGCTGCAATAAATTACTGCGGTAAAAGTAGCATCCGCCCAAACTAACCCCCGCTTGGGTTACGCCGTTTTTATAGGTTGATAGACCGATCACGAGGTTAAATAGAGATGCCTGAGCCGGTAACAAAAACGTGTTTTAAAAACAGGTTTTATTATTTGATTTACAAATAAATGGTTATGGGCAATTGCGTTTGGTCAAAAAAAATCCCCGTCCCAAAAAATTGGGCGGGGAACAATTAGTAAACAAAACAAAACCTGTTAAATCTACGGTAACAGTACCCTGTCAATAAGGTGTACAACACCATTAATTGCTACAATATTTGCGGTAGTAATTTTTGAAGCTGGATTAGCGCTTGAAGAGATTTTTACCGAGGCAGCGGGCATTGTATTAATTAATAATGGACCACTTAAACTTGTGGCTGTTGAATTATTAATTAAATCGCTGGCAAACACGTTGGTGTTGAGTACGTGGTAGCTAACTACAGTGGTTATAAGCGGCGTAGAAGCATTTGTAATGTCGGCATTGGAGTTGAAACCAGCAGCATTAAAAGCAGCATTGGTTGGTGCAAAAACGGTAAAGTTTCCGTCGCCACTTACTGCGTTGGCCAAACCAGCTTTACCTACAGCGGTTAATAGTAACGAAAGGCTGGGGGTAGCTGCAGCAATTTGAGCAATAGTTTGTGTTGGTGGTGTCAATACTTTTTCAATAACATGTATTATTCCGTTATCTGCTGCTATATCGGCAGTCTTGACTTTTATACCGTTTACAAACACACCATTGGCATTACGACTTGCAAAAATCTTTCTGTTTGCAAGAAGGGTTGCTACTGCCCCGCTTACAGGTACACTACCTGAGGCCACACGGGAAGCTACTACATGGTATGTTAATAAACTAGCCAGCGCCTCTTTGCTTAAGTTACCTATTGCCGCGGCATCAATACCTGCGGCCGTAAAGGCAGCGTTGTCGGGCGCAAATACAGTAATGTTTTGACTGGTGTTGATTGTTGTAACAAGTTCAGCTTTTTTCAGAGCTGCCAAAAGCAAAGAAAAGTTAGGATCGTTGCTTACGATGGTAGTGATGTTTTTGTCAGGTGTTTTGTTGTCGTCTTTTTTGCAACCAGTGGCTAACAAAGCGCTGGTAACGGCAAGCAATAGCAATTTTTTCATATTTATAATTTTAGACTATTACATTCAGGAATAAACAAAGGTTAAAGCAGTTTTTAATCTAAAATTGCCTTAACAACTTTAGTGTTTTGGCATTGTAAGTGTTGTTAAATATTTTGCTAATGGTTTTAGACAATATTTGAACAACATTTAATTCTGCGACATTAAATTGACGTATATCAGCTTAAAAATAAAACAAAATGAAGCTTGTTAAATATTTTCAAAAATACTATTTGTTATTGCATTGCCATGACACCAACGTTGGCAAGTAGAGGATTAGCAACCGCTTTGATAATATTTAAATATTAAAAAAGCATTAACGAGAAATTTACTGATTTTAATCGCTTTTTTTTTGAGTGACCCGGGAAAATCAGGTGCTGGCGGCGTTTTTATTTATGCCTGAACCAATAGGTTGTATTATAGGTATCGTAGGCTTTAAAAACAGTATTGATGGGAGCGCCATGTTTTAGCTGGTGGTTATACTTTGTACGTACCAGGTAATTAAATGCCCCCATATCGCCAGTATATACCGTGGTATTATTTTTATTATAGGTTTGATGCAAGTGCCAAAGTTGCTGTAAAAATAGCTGCATTACTTTTATTGAACCACCAACAATACCACAGTTCAACAATGGGTTATTGGCAAACGTTTGTTCAAAATGGGCATAACCTGCTATTTGTGGCCTAAGAAATGCCGAATGTTGTTGCATCCATTCATTGTTTAAGTTTACAGGCTCATCGCCACAAAACAAACAATTTACATTATCAATAAACAGCGGTTGCGTAAATGGATTATTCAACAACACTACATCGGCCACATCGGTAATAAAAAGGTTTTGAATGTTGATAACATGTTGCTGCAAATAATCGCAATACGCTTTATATCTGTAAACGTTGGGTTTAAAAGTAACATCGTAGTTTATTTGCTGAAATTGTAGGTTCGCGCAGCTGTAAGCATTAACCGTAGCAGCAGAAAAATTATTGTGAAAAAGTACCGCTTTTAGCCCCGCCTTTTCTACAGATCGTATCCACGGCAGGCATAACGAAATATCGTCGGCGGCAAGGGTTTCATTACGATTAACATCGTACACACCGGTAATATGACAGGCAAAAATATAATTGGTATAAGCAATTGGATTGGGCATTTGTTAACCAGCGCTTAGTAACCTGGCCTTACTTTTAAGCTTTGCACAAATGCTATTGGGGTTGTTTCGATAATATATATACGTACGGAGGTCTACCTTTTGTGTTGTAAACGTTACTGAAGCCTGCTCGTAAAAATGAGAATCGGCTGCATACATATCACTAAAAAGGATACCGGTAAAAACTTCGCGTCTGCCAAATAGTGTTGCAAACAAAATGCAATCATCTACATGAATTACTTTGCTATGATCTAGCTTATCGGGAACATAAAAATCGGCAGGGTCGGTAACAACGGTTTCAGTTGTTGACGATATTAAATCGCTGGTGGTCATATAAGTCAAACAACTGCTAAGGTGTGTTGGTTTAAACTCATCGTCGGCATCTATAATGGTAATGTAGGTGCCTTTGCTGTTGGCTATGGCGCGGTTAATGGTTTGCGACTGTCCACAATTTGGATGAAAAAGGTACTTTACTTTAGTTGGAAACTGCAAGGCATACTGATGTAAGGGCTTGCTATACGTTGGCTCGCTTCCATCGTCCATTACCAATAACTCAAAATTTTGAAAATCCTGCTGTAGCACACTATCTATAGCACGCTTTATCAGGTTAAAATCAGTATTGTAAGTAGCCAATAATACTGAAACTATGGGGTTGAAAATCATAACACTAACTAAGGGTATCCAAATAAGGGGCAAAAGTAATGGTAACACGTTAATAGTACATTAGCAAGCCGTGTTAATTTATTGATTTGGGATAGTACATGCCTGAAGCAGTATTATTGTTACAACATAACATACATTAAATAGTAAAACACTATACACATATTACTACCAAACAATCTATAAAATCTAAAATGATTTGGATAGGGCAAATTATTTAGAAACTGAGCGTTAAGCCGAGGCTAAAATTCTAAAAAATCCTTGGCCTGGGTTGTATGTGGTACTCATAACTAATATTGAGCAACAGGGAGGCGGCTACTTTTTTGGTGCATTTGAAGGCAATATAATTGTTGAATAAAAAGTCTGCATTTTCGGGCAGCCTAAATAACCATTTTTAAGCAAAAAAAGGTTGGCATTTATCATTTCAGTTCCCCGGCTAATTTCATAAGCAGTGCGGTAATTTCCTTTTCCCGCGTCCACACTATAAAATGATTTTCTTTTTGAAAAGTAGTAACTGACAGATTTTTTGAGTTGGTAAACATTTTTTTTGCGTAAGCAACATTGCTGTATGGAACCAGCATATCGTTGGTGCCATGCAGTACATATACCGGGCACGATATGGCCATGTAATCAATTTTCATGTCAATCAAATCTTGTTTCAAATACCACAATTCTTCGTTGCTGGGCCTTAATGCACCTGGTAACAGGTAGTTTAACGGCGTTTTAAACAATATCGGCCGCCATTTTTCAGGCTTTTCTGCCGCGGGGTCAAGGGCACCGGCAAGCACTACTAATGCTACCACGTAGCCAGGTCGTTCGGCAGCAAGCTTAACTACCAATGGGCCACCAAGGCTATGGCCAACCAAAACCCATGGTTTATGATTGTTGAGGCTGTCCATCCAACTGGTTATTATGCTGCTTTGGTTTTCAAGATTCATGGCGTCGCCAAAATCGCTATAACCAAATCCCGGCCTGTCAATAGCAATCAGCCGGTATTGGCTGCGCAATTCGCTGTTAATAAGGTAAGCCTTAAAATTGTCCCAGCTACCGGGCGTACCATGCACAAATAAAACGGTAGGCAGGGTGTCGTTACCGGTTTGTGCAAAATGTAAATGGTGCTTACCTACCTGCACTACAGGCAATTGAACAGGCACCTTTTGGCTGGCAAAAGCCGCCCTCGCCTCGCTATCGCTCATCCTAAATTTCATACAGCTTTGAGCCATTATAAGCCATGTAACTAAAACAAAAGCAACTATCATTGACGATCGCTTAAAAAATCGACGCATATAAAACATTTTAATTGATGTACTTCACTATAGGTATGCAAGGTGTTGAACAATTTATAACATCGGTTGATTTTTTTAGTTTGATAACTAAATGCCCATATTCAAAATCCTGTAGCACGATTATCTAAAAACAGTAACCCACCCGCTAACTGGTAATGTTTTTCACCACTCGTAATAGTATAGTAATACGTACCCACTGGCAATTAATTACTTATATTTCGTTCCATGGGTTTTGATACCCGCCATTGGCCACAAATATCCTTCTGCCAAATCGATCGTATACCTTAACTACTGCTTTGGGGTAAAAGGCCAGCTCCGGTAGTACCCGGTGGTCATTTATACCATCGTTATTTGGCGAAAAAGCATTTATAATTACAATTGATTTATTATATAAGGAGGCAGTGTGTCAGCATAATTTCCTTACTATAGGCCACAAATTGAATTGTTTTGTAACTGGCAGGCAATCAACTACACATCTTAATTAAATAATAAAATAACAACGCTTTGCTCTTAATTTTTTTATTAAATATGAAGCTTATCTTAAAACGGCCTTAATGTTTTTTGTTAAAGAGCATTTTTTTAAAGAGGTATTGTGGAAACGACATAGAACTCATTTCCAACCAGCCATCTGCGGTTAAGCACAAAAAATTAAACGACAACCGTATTATTGTCAACATCGTTTATTATTGTTACCTCCACATCTTTTTCTTCGCCAAGTAACATTCCCCAGGGTTGCAGGCTTGCCACGCGGTCAAAAACTACTTTAACTATGGCTATTACCGGTATGGCCAAAAACATTCCCGAAATGCCCCACATCATTTCGCCTATAATGACACCTATTAGCGAAATAAGTGCATTTATTTTAACCTTTGACCCAACAATAACCGGCAGCAGGTAATTGCTGTCTATAAGGTGGATAGCAATAATTGCAACTGCTACCAATAGCAGCTGTGTTGTGGTAGCTGCCGTACCAATACTAATGGCTACACACAATACAAGCGAAGTAAAAATACCTATATATGGTATAACGTTTAAGAGCCCGGTAATAAGCCCCAACAGTAGTGCATACTTAATGCCTATTACCGAAAAAACAACAACAGCCGTAAGCGAAATAATAGCCATTTGTAACAGCAGGCCTACCACATATTTTCGTATAATGTATTGCACCTGCTGTATTACTGCGTACACCATGGTTGCATTTTCATCGGCAAATACTGCCACCAAAAACCTCACTAACAGGCTTCGGTAAAAAAGCAAAAAAAAGGTATCTATCAACAAAAAAACCAAAAAGAGTAACCCCGAACTTATTGACAATACTGTAGCGCCCAATACGGTGCTACTGGCCGAAAGCATTTTATCGGTAGCCGTGCTTACATACGCCATTTGTTGTATGGCAGTAATATGAAAGGTTTTACCTACCCATTGCTGAAAACTCGTCAACGATAGTTCAAATTGCTGCTGAAACATTGGCCAGTCGCTTGAAAGGCTGGAAAACTGTTGACCTAATACAAACAAAACAGTAAGAATACAAAGCACAAAAATGACTACCGCTAAAGCCGCAGCAGCACCCCTGGCCATTTTTACTTTCTTTTCAAAAAAAGAAGCAACCGGCATTAATACAAAGGCAAATAAAAAGGCAAACACCAATGGCGACAGAATTTGCTTTCCCAACACAAAAAGATAGCCAAGCAATACCAGGCTAATTAATACCATGGCCAACTTTGTGTAAAATGGACTACCCGCCACTTTTTTAATCAACATGTTAATGATGTTTTGTATGAACGAATTTATAGCAACCATGACCAAATAACCTTGCCAAATATATACGGGTAATGTAGGTTTACATAACCGATAATGTTTCCTTCACCTTATTATAAAACCACTTATACATGCGGTTGGGTACATTGCAGCAAATTAAAATATAGGTAAAAATGAATAACAAACTAAAGTTGCGGTGGCTGGTTCAGGCAGTTGCAGGGCTTTTATGTACCGGCGCAGGATTGGCTATGGCTGTAGATGCCGGCCTTACCAAATTACAACAAGGCAGTTGGTTTTGGTATGGCACCATTGCATTGATAGTGTTTCAGGCGGGGTTATGCCTAATGATAGATTCGTTGCGTTTTAAGCTAAAGGCAGCCGGTAAATAAATAATTTTTCAGGTAGTTGAAGGCTAAACAATCATCCTTCGGCTATGGCAATGACCATTATTCAATTTCGGAGGCTTCGCTATCATTACCAGTATTTTTGCAACCAAGCTTTACCTGTTGGTTAATTAGCATTTTGGTGTAGTGGCGGTTACGTCGTTCCTTTTTGGCATTGGACCGTTTCGCTTTTCGTTTGTCGTGTACAATTTTCGCCAACTCGTTGAGGTCGGTAATATGTTGTACCTGGTTAGGCGAGGTTCGTTTGGGCATTGAAAAGAATAACAATGAAAACACCTATTGGGTAAAAAAGTTAAAACTTTTAAGGTTTTACATTTTAAGGTCTTTGGGTTGCAAAAAGTTTAATGACTTTAGAGGCTGTTGTCGTACAAAAAAATTTAGGAGAAAGATGATAATTTTTTAATGATTATGCGCTATTCGGTACCCTCACTGCTGATTATAAAATCATGATAAAAAAGGCTGAATAAAATTACCAATGGTTTAGAAATGCGACCTCTATGGTCAAAGAGGCAGGCTGCAACCACTGATGAAAACTGCTATAAAGCCCTGCTCCAAAATATCAGCACCAGATTGCGGATAGTTATTAAAAAATGCAACATGGTATAGCATATAATTATTACTACCACTTATTGCGGGGTAAGCACTTGCGCTTCATAATATAGGGTAAAAGGCTCGCGGTCCACATCATGTATCATTTCAGCCCGTTTGCCATGGCCGATGTTAAACCATCTATTTTGGCATCGCTTCTAAGCTCCCAAAACATGATGCCACCAAGTTTTTTGCGCCGTATAAAAGTTGTTTTGGCTTTAATGGAGCGCTGATTGTCAAAGGTGGCAAAAAGCTGTTTGGCGGCATTGTATTGATAAGGTGCCTTCGCCTTTTTGTCCCAGTAACAGGTAAAGCCGCTGGTATTGCTAAAGTATTGCTTAAAGGATTCCATATCAACACCTTGTTTAAATTGGCCTGGCTGGTAAAGACCATTGTTTACGTTGGGTACATTTTGCCATACACGGGCGTAGGTTGCTGCCCCCACAACTAATTTTTTACCAGGTATATTGTGTTGCAGCAGCCAGGTTACACATTTATTTGCCGAGCCCTGGCCCGGCATATAATCGTAGGTAGGCGTATGGTGACCGGTAACCTTACTATAACCGCCTACAAGGTCGTAGGTCATCAGGTTTACAAAATCTACCATCGGTATTACATTATCCCAATCTATTGATTTTTCTAAAAAGCTGGTAAACCCGCCGGCTGCAAATGTTATAAGATACTTATTGCCCAAATGTTGGCGAAGCACCTTTACCAAGGCGGTAAAGTTATTTCTGTCTTCGGGGCTGTACGTGTGGCCGGGAAACCCCGCAATGGCGGGGTATTCCCAGTCAAGATCGATACCATCAATTTGATATTGATCGAATAACGCACGAGTGCTTTTTGCAAAATTATTGCGGTGTTCGGCCAATGCAAACAGCTTGCTGCACGGGCCACATCCGCCCCATCCACCAATACTTATCATAATTTTAAGCCTGGGATATTGTTGCTTCAGGGCCACCAGTTGCTGTAGCGAATGCTCCTGGGCCGTATCTGTAAAGCAAAGGGTATCGCCCCGAATAGCGAGGAAACTATAAATAATGTGGGTTAATTTTTCAACTGGCCATTGTTGAACGTCGCTGCCCTTGCCTGTGTAGTAAGCAATTACTTTGTACGGTAATTTTTGTGCTGCTGCCAATAATCCGCAACATAAAAATGCTGCCAAACAAATTGTTTTCATACAAAGCCTTTGTTGTTAATGGTTAAAACGATTATACGGTAAGTTACCGCATTTATAAACTCGTTATCAGCATCAATTTTTATGACAACCAATGAATTACGTAAGGCAATATTTACCAAAAAACAATATAAGCTTCCCCTAAGCCATGGCAAATAACCGGTAACCCGCTTAACAAAGCAAAAATAAAAATGTAGTGATGTAACAATCGTTTTCCTTATTACTTTATAAAATATTTACCGGCAACAACTTTTTACACGGACGGGTTTTATTGGCTATTTTAGTAGATAATTAAAAGCAATGAAGCATAAAGGCAAATATAGCTGGCTTGTGTTAGCGGTATTTTTACCAGTACTATGGCTGCCAACTATTGGCTGCGAAAAGGAGTATAGCTTTGAAGGTGCCGATACTGTTGCCACTATTAGGCCACCGCTACTGCCCGACACTACTACGGCCGGGGGAAGTGTTAATACAAACTGTACCCTTTGCAACGCAAATTACCTGGTGGAGGTAAACAACTGGACTTTTATTAACGATAAAAAACAGTACTGCGGTACCACTACCGATGCTGGTTTTATTGGCATCAATACTACCTTTACTTTTTTTGGCCCATCTGTTTGTTCTATCGATTCGGGTATTGTAATGACTATTTATTTACCAGTTAAGTTTGATGAGAACAAGTATAACATAACCTCAAACTTGGTAGCATTTTATTATTACGACCATCATGGAACTTCGGACCTGTTTATACGGCTGACCCCATTAAGTTTTTCGGTTAATGTGCAAAGTTATATACACTTAACTAAGGTAGTTACCGGTACTTTTGGTGGCTCGGTTTACAAGCCCGATGGCAGTATAACCCAAATTACCGACGGCCGTTTTAAAGTAAAGTTATAGGCAGATGTAAAACTGCTAAACCGAAAGGTGGCCGACAATTCCCTATGCACCCCTGGTTTTTATTTGATCCGCCCATTTATGGAACACTCAAAAACGCACCTCGGTTTTCAATCCCTTCTTTACCATTATACTTTTTGTTTTATTGGCATAACGCAGGTTTACCAAGCCGGAATTATTTGGCTCCAATAGGGCCTTTTGCAGTTGCCCGTTTTTCCAATAGAGGGCAACTGTATATCCGCCACGGGCCCTTATACCAGTAATGGAACCATTGGGCCAGGCGTTGGGCAATGCAGGTAAAAGCACCACTTCGTTTTCGGTAGATTGCAACAACATTTCTATTACCGCTGCAGTACCTCCAAAATTACCATCTATCTGAAACGGCGGATGCGCATCTAACAGGTTGGGGTAAGTGCCTCCCCCACCGCTATAGTTGGTAGTGGTTTTATCGGCTGGCACGTACCTCAGTAATTCGCGGTACATTTTGTAGGCACGGGGGCCGTCGTGCAGTCGGGCCCACAGGTTTATGCGCCAGCCCTTGCTCCAGCCGGTTGTTTCGTCACCTTTTATTTCCAATGTTTTTCGGCAGGCCGCTGCCAGTTCGGGGGTTTCCAACATATTAATATGCCTGCCGGGATATAAACCATACAAATGCGATTGGTGGCGGTGTTTGGGGTCGGTATCTTCCCAATCAAAATACCACTCCTGCAGGTTTCCTTTTTTACCTATTTGGTATGGATACATCCGTTGCAATGCATCCTCCATTTTTTCTACAAAATCTTTATCCACTTTTAATAAACTGGCTGCCCTAATGGTTTGCAAAAAACACTCACGTATCATGGCCAGGTCGGCTGTGGCGCCATAGGTGGTTTGACCGTTGTAACCGGCAGGTGTAAGAAAAGTATTTTCGGGCGATGTTGAGGGAGAGGTTACCAGGTTACCTTTTTCATCGTTTACCATCCAGCCAAGGCAAAAAAGAGCAGCGCCCTTCATTAGGGGGTAGGCGGTTTTTTGTAGGTATTCCCTGTTGCTGGTAAACAGGTAATGATCCCACAAATGGGTACTTAGCCACGCCCCGGCCATATTCCAGTTGGCCCACACCGGCGATCCATTTCCAAAATCGCCTACGGGATTGCTCATTGCCCAAATATCGCTGTTGTGGCAGGCAGCCCACCCTTGCTTTACACCGTAAAATGTTTTAGCCGTTACCGCCCCGGTGGTAGCTAAATGGCCAATAAAATCTATAAGTGGCTCATGCATTTCTGGCAGGTTGGCTATTTCGGCGGGCCAATAATTTTCTTCAAGGTTAATATTGGTGGTGTAGTTGCTGCTCCAGGGCGGCCTAAGGTATTGGTTCCAAACACCCTGCAGGTTAGCAGGTACGCCTTTGGTTCGCGAGCTTGATATAAGCAGGTATCTACCAAAATTAAAATAGAGTATTTCCAGTGGCTTATCCTGCCCACCGCTGGCATAGCGTATTAACCGATCGTTGGTGGCAACGTTGGGGGCGGTAGTATCGCCCAGGGTAAGCTTTACCCGGTTAAAAAAGGTTTGATAATCGCTTACATGGCTTGCCAGTAGTTGAGTATAAGGTGCACCCATAGCCCTGTCAAGGTTGGCAGCGGCAAGTGCAAGGGCGTTTCGCCCCTGGCCAACGGGGTTTTTATCAAACCCATTAAAACTGGTAGCAATACTTACATACACAGTTGCCTCGGTTGCGTTGCTTACTTCAAGGGTACTATCGGTAGCGGTTACCTTACCCTCTGTGTTTTTAATACCTATTATGTTAGCAAAGCGGGTACCTTTTAACGGGTCAAAAAGTACTGCATCTTTTACATCGCCCCTGTAATTAGGCTGGCTTTTGTAGGCCGCATAACCGTTAACCTGTAGCCGGTTTGTAGCAGTTGCCACAGTATATCTTAAAAGGCTTTTAAAATGAATGGAACAATTGATTGCGCCTTTTTTGTTTCCGGTAATTTTAATGGCCATAATATTATGCGGGTGCGAAACAAAATAGGTGCGGGTAAAGGCAGCACCATCGGCCTGGTACGATACCGATGCAGTAGCATTGGCAAGGTTAAGTTGTCGCCGGTATTGGGTGGGCTGGCTGTTGTGTTTATGATTAATATACAACGTGCCAAGGGGCGCATATGCCTGCGAAAAACTACCTTGTATAAATTTGTTGAGCGAGTCGGCCTGTTTGTATTGCTGTTGCTGTAATGCCTGCCTTACCGCAGGCAAATGCTGGTACGCAGTAGGGTTCATGGCGGGGTTTACTGGTTCACCAGTCCAAAGGGTGGCGTCGTTTAAATATACACTATCAGTAGCCACCCCACCAAATACCGAAGCGCCCATGGTTCCGTTGCCCAATACAATGCTTTCTTCAAAAAAAGTAGCTGGCCGGTTATACCAAAGCATGGTAGCAGATTGGCCTGAAGCTTTACTTCCCCCCAAAAAAAATAGTAAAATAACTGGCAGGCAATAAAGGCGCATAAAGTGTTGTTTTACAAAATGAGAAAGTAATTGAACGTTTTACATGAGGGTAAGCTTTACAATTTACTAATAACTGTAATTTACAAAGCTGGTACCTATGAAAATTTATAGTAAAAGAAATTGCTGGCCGGGCTATTGTTTAAGATACTTTGTTGGCACTTTTATCAATATTGTTACCAATAAGGTAACCCAAAAGTACCCCCACCGCAATTCCTGCAACAATATATAAGGTGTTGGCACCAACAGTAAAATAGGCCACTGCCAGGCCTATAAAACCCAGCAGCAAACCAAATATCAAGGCAGCGCTGCGTTTACCTTTTGGCTTACGGGTGGTGGCAACGGTATGTAGCCCGTGTTGATGCTTTTGCCTTGTCTTGCTTCTTGGCATCTTCGTTTAGTTTAAGTATCTAAACTTACCAAAGTTTTGGGCAAAAGGAAATATTTACTTAACAAAGGGATTAAATACTAAAGATGAGCCCGAAGCAAAAAGGCACTTTTTACCTGTACTATTTGCCGGGCGGCAATGATTATATGCATAATTGACACAAAATGACCAAAGTTACAGGCAACTATATCAATTAAAAAGGTGGGTAAAGAAAGGAAAATTGTACTTGTTTGTTTACATGGCCACCGCTATAACCTGGTAAAAAGCGAGGCTTTGATTGCCAATTTTGTCTACCATCGGGATTGCCTTATAATTTCCTCATTTCTCCTTTTTTCTGTAGGCTATAAAAAAAATACCCAATACTATAAATACCACATCTCTTGCTATTTTCCACCCCACGTAAATACCATCGCTAAACACCCAAAAACTATCTACAATGGAAAACATTATTAAAATGAGCCCGAGTATTTTTATTACCATGCCATATTGAATAATTGGCAATATTAACGGATTTGCTATTACCACATTGTGTTAACATTGTTAATGTAAAGGTTTAAAAAGCACTGGCCGCTTCAACACCAGCTTATACCGTTTGCCTCCAATTTGGCTTAACAGTGTTTATAGTGATTAATAATACTGCGCACAACAGGTAACCATATAGGTAACGATATGAAGGCATTAAAAGGAATTCATCAATTTAAAAATACAGTATAACCGGGGGTTAAGGTTTGCATTAAAAGCAATACCACCATTGTAACCACAGTAAACTAACCATAAGTTTAGAGGTTTTTAAACGGATAAGGAACCATACTTTCAAAAACTGCTACCTCACCTCATTTTCTTTAAGCTGTTGCAATAACACAAACTGTAATGCTTTTTCGTGGGTGGCCTCAAGTATTACCGGCGGGGCAACCCCGGCTTCGTAAGCCTCCTTCCAACG
Source organism: Chitinophagales bacterium (assembly GCA_038247635.1). Classification (GTDB taxonomy): domain Bacteria; phylum Bacteroidota; class Bacteroidia; order Chitinophagales; family Chitinophagaceae; genus Segetibacter. Next base: position 51,199 of record JBBRUR010000003.1, on the reverse strand, counting down.
GCTGGCGCACAGGCACCACTTGTCGCCGGGCTTTAAACCTTTAAAACCAAAGGCTGGGTTTGAAGAGATTAAGTCGTTGCCCTGTGCCTTTGAAAACTGCAAAAAATCGTCGGTAATTACTGCGGCTACTACATGCGACCCCGTGTCGTCCCGGCCCGATGTGCAAAAACCATTTCGGTAAAACCCGGTAACAGGGTCGGTGCCAGCCAACTGTAATTCGGTGCCTAACACGTTTTTTTCATTCGAGGTGTTTTCGGTGTCCATAGTAATATTTCTTTATTTATTATTTACTACATCCAACTGTATTATTTGTTTTGTGCAAGGCCGGTTGGTATATTCAAAACTCCCTACCCTATACACTAAATAGCATTCAAACCTGTAACTTAAATAGGCTGCTAAAAGCACTTCGGCATTTCTATGCATTGCATGGGCCTAACCACCTTAATTTAACTGTTGCGCTATAACCCCTTTTACGCCTATGCAATTAATGGGGCAATCTTTACTTTTATTGGGGTATATGGCAACCACCGCATCAACAAAGCAAACGACCGGCCCCGAAAAATAAATTGATTGGTAATTTAGTTTGCGACGGGTAAGTTGTTGTAAGCTTAAAAAAAAACAGCCCGCAAAAGCGGACTGTTTTTTTTAATTTAATAAAGATGTTGGCTATTCAATGACTATGGATCGTTTGTTACTGTTTTCGCCATTAGTAATCAATACATGATAAATGCCTTTGGGATGGTAATTTAACTGTAGCGTTTGGGTTGCGTTGCCACCGGCGTGCGGTATTACACGGCTTAAAACCCTTTGCCCAACTGCATTAAACAAAGTAAGTGTGTAATTGCCTTGCGAAAGGTTACCTAAGCTTAGTGTTAGCAAGCCATTTTTTACAGGGTTTGGGTACAAAGTGAAACCACTTTTTATACTTCCCTTACTAAACTTTACAATTGAGCTATAGGTGTAAGACCCATCGGCCTCAACTGATTTTATACGGTAGAAATTATCACCTTTAATAGGTGAGGCATCCAGCATATTGTAAGTAAACGCATCGCGGTTTTTAGCTGCCACCTTGCCTAGCATTGCAAAGCTTCGTGCATCAGCCGACTTTTCCACCACGTATTCCTTCATATTACTTTCATTCAGCACTTTCCATTCTACCCTAACGTTGTTACCCTCGTCAAAGGCTCGTATACCGTTAAGTTTCACCGGTAAAGTACCTGGGTCCGCAAGGTTCATGCGTATTATCAAGGTGGTGTTAAAACCTGATATCAGGCTCTCTACATTTGCCCATGGATTTGAATTAAACCGGGCCCACAACGTACCATTGGTTGCAATGCCCGAAGTAGTACCTAACCTGATAGTAGAGTCGAACTCAATAGCAGTAATTACATAATTGCCTGCGGCTAACGAAAAGCCGCCGCCTTTAATTTTGAGGGTTGTAAATAACGAATTATTATTGGGATAAAGCAATGTATCGGTATAGGCCACAATGGCATTTGGTGTTCCATTGGGTAATGTGTTCCAGATTACTGCTGCATATCTTTGACCCGTAAAGCCGCGGGTAAAAAACATTGACACCGATGACACTTTAGTGGCATTATTTACCTTAAATGATGTACCAATATAGCCGTTGCCGACACCCAGGCCCAGGCTACCCACAATATTTCCGTTATCGCGTCCATAAACGGTATCCGTAATTACTATAAAATCAAAAAAAGTATCGTTCGCCGCTTGTAGATCTTTTGTTTTTTGCGTGGGGAAATATTTAATAAAATATATACCCGTATCGGTTGGTGTCCAGTTGGGTATTACAAAATCGTTACTGCCCCCTGCAGCAATACTGGTGGTTGGGTTGCTGCTTGCACTGTACACCATTATATTTGATCGGTTAAACACTTCGGCCTTCATATTTACATTTGGAAGCGATTGTATGCCCGCATTGGTAATGGTGGCCCCCAAACTTATGGATGCCACCTGCGACAGGGGCACAAAAATATATTCCAGCGATTTGCTTTTGGAAATGGCAGCATCAAAATCATATACTACCTCTACTTCAACGTCATCTACCCCAAGCAAAAACAGGTCGTTGGAATTATTTCTGAACCCTAAATAAACCGATTGGCCCGATAAAGAAGAATCCAAAATAACCGCGCGATTTTTCCAGAGGGTATCCTCTTCGCCAACAGAAAATAGTACGGTTGAGTTGGTTATCATATTACCGATTGCGCCCGTGGCACCGGTGGGTGCAACCGTCATAACGCGAACCTCGTAACCATCCGGAAACCTTGCATCAAACGCCTTTGCCCGCCAGGTCAATTTATACCTGCCACCAGCGGGCAAACTGATAGAAGGTGTCCACATCCAATCATTTGCTACCGCAGCAGGAGCATACCAGGAGCCAGAAAGTGCACAAGTATCCCCAGGACTATCGGCTAGCCTGACCCATGCATTAGTCACAAAATTTACACTGGGAGCGGGTATTTTATTATCAACATTTGCCAGTTTCCAACCTGTAGGAAAGGTGTAAGATCCGACGCCACCACTTGTTGCACCAGGAATTCCATCAAAGTCCTCTGAAAAAATAATTGATTGTGAGTAAATTAAAGTTGTGGAAAGAAAAAAAATAGCCAAAAAAGTGAAAATTTTTTTCATAAAGTAGTTTTAGTATTTGTAAAAAATAAGAATTTGAAAATAACTAAAATTGACCACAATAAACCAAGACAACCAGATTATTATAGAGTATGGTAAACAGGCAACTTTAAAAGCTACAACATGTATTATTTCGTTGAATTTTTGAGCAGTATTTGCCAGTTTCATTCATTATTTTTTAATGCGGGGATTTTTTTATTAAGTGGCATGGGCAAGTCAAATACGTATCCAACACTTTTTTTATACCTTATATTCCTTTACAAGGCGCCCCTTTTACTAAATATTTGAGGTAAAAAGCAGGCTATTATAAAAGGCAAAAAAAATTTCTTTTTATTGATGACCTACAGCTTTTTTTTCGATGTATAGCTATGCAACTGACCTATTTTGTTTTGAGAAATATTTTTACCCTTTTTTTACTATTGATGGGCTTTTGTACCATGGCCCAAATTGAAACCGAACCCAACAATAATTTTCAGCAGGCAAATCATTTTATTGCTAATGCTGTTGTAAATGGAACCATAGGTGCAGGTGCAGATGACTTCGACTATTTTATGACCGTTTTACCCATTGATGGCACCATGAAAATTTATGTACAGGGTACCAACAATGGAGTAAACAATGGCTACCTTTTTATGTATGGGTACGACAGGCGCAAAGCTGGCGGACAAATATTTTCGGAATTTATTTCCAGTATCAGTACCTCCGCAGGTGTCACAGTTTACGATACTATCACTGTGTATGGGCGTGGGGCAGATACCTTCTATTATCGTCTTCAGTCGACCCATGCTTTTAGCTATAGTTTTAGATATGAAATAATTGATACCAGTGAAAATGACCTTGAGCCCAATAATACTTTTGAAGAGGCACTTACCATAAATCCCGATCAGGAAAAGAAAGGTCATATTGGTTACTTAAAAAATGGCTCTGATGATAGCTATGATTTTTACCGGGCTATTTTGCCAATAGATGGCACATTAAAGATTTATGTAGAAGGAACCAATATGGGTGCAGGAAGTGGCTATTTATTCATGTACGGCTATGACCGGCGCAAAGCAGGCGGCCAGGTATTTGGAACTTTCATTTCTGGTAGTGCCAGCATAAATAAAGGAGCAACTATAACTGATTCTATCATCGTAAACGGTGTACTTGCCGATACCTTTTATTTACGTGTGCTATCGTCTGTGGCATTTAAGTATAAGGTAAGATATGTCGTATCTCAAAACAGCGCATTTGATGAGGAGCCTAATAATACGTTTGAGCAGGCACTGCCCTTTAACCAGGGTATTACAAAAAACGGGCAGGTAGGGTATCAATTGGGAGGCATTACCGACAACTTCGATTATTTTAGAACTGTGTTACCTACTGATGGTACGTTAAAAGTGTTTGTTAAAGGAACCAATAACGGTGCTAATACGGGATACTTATTAATGAATGGTTACGACAGGCGAAAAGCAAACGGACAAATGTTTTCAGAATTTATTAAAAGCCCGAATACTGTAGCCGGAGCTACCATTTTTGATACTATTTTACTCAAGGGGCGTTCTGCTGATACTTTTTATTTTCGGTTGCAATCAACCCAGGCATTCAGCTACAGTTTTAGCTACCAAATGGTAGATACCAGCCAAAATGATATTGAGCCCAATAATACGTTTGAAAGCGCACTTGCCATTGATTATTTAGAAGAAAAGAAAGGCCACATTAATTATTTGGCTAATGGCGCTGCCGATGCTTTTGATTATTATAAAGCCGTTTTGCCAACCGATGGATCGTTGAAGGTTTATGTAAAGGGAACCAACAATAGCGCCTCTACAGGCTATTTATATATGTTTGGTTATGACAGGCGTAAAGCAAACGGACAAATATTGTCCGCTTTTATAAAAAGCCCAAATACTGCCGCCGGTGCTACTATTTATGACACGTTAACGGTGTATGGACGGGAGGCGGATACAGTATATTTCAGGCTGCTGGCAACCCAGGCATTCAATTACAGCTTTACATACGAAATAGTAGATACCAGCAAAAACGATACTGAACCAAATAATTTGTTTGCTGACGCGCTTTCCATTAATCGATCACAGGAAAAAGAAGGCCATATTGGGTATGTAAAAAATGGAGCGAATGATGCGTCGGATTATTACAAAACAGCCCTTGCTGCAAATGGCACTGTAAAAATTTATGTGGAGGCAACCAACCTAAGCGGGGCAAACGGTTACATATATATGTTTGGTTACGATGCACGCAAGGCCGGCGGGCAGGTTTTGGGAGCATATATTAGCGGCAATATTAGTGTAGCAGCAGGTAAAACAATATACGATACGCTGCTGGTAAGTTGCCTTGCTGCCGATTCTTTTTACTTCCGTGTAGTTTCAGTCGGAGCTTTTAAATATCGCTTTAGTTTCAATTTAATTAATACCTCGCCCAATTACAACGATGTTGAACCAAACAATACTTTCTTAACAGCCCTTCGGCCACGATTAGACAGCACTGCACGAGGCCTTATCGGTTACCAAACCAATGGAATAAGCGATAATATTGATTATTATGCATTTAAACTGCCATCAAGAGGTGCTATAAAGATTATTGTAGAAGCTACCAACACTAGCACGGGCAATAGCAGTCTTCGCCTTACTGGTTTTAGAAACCGCTTTGCCACCGTATCGGCTTTGGACAAATTTATTACCAACAATTCTTCTATTCCGTCTGGTGTTACTGTAAGAGACACCCTAACCATAAATTGTTTAACAACCGATACGCTGTTTTTACGGTGGGCCGCAACAGGGTGTTTCAGGTATTCGTTTGTTGCCACCCATACTTCTTTAGAACCCATAGCCGATATGACGAACGAGCAATTGGGAAATACGATAGGTTTCCGTCCGCAGCTTGCAAATGCCACCGGCTTTCAATGGAACTTTGGCGACGGGGAAACAAGCATATTGGAATACCCTTTAAAAACATATAGACCTGGTGTATATACTGCACGCCTGATTGCTACAAACTCAGTGTGTAATTATAAGGATACTTCCACTCAAAAATTCATAATTGCAGGAATTGAATACTTCACTCCAAAAAAAGCAGGTAATGGCGGCGATCTTGAAATGCAAATATTTGGAGGTGGATTAGACTCTGCTGCTATCGTATACCTGAAAAAAGGGCAGGTTTTTTTACCGGTATTAAGGAATTATCCGAGTAAGAGAAAAGAAAAACTAGGAGTAATTTTTGATTTACATTTTGCAAATCCGGGTTTATATGACGTGGTGATAAAACTGCCCGGGCAGGATACTTTAGTGTATCCAAATGGATTTGAAGTACAGGAAAATATTTACGCCACTACATGGTCAGAGGTTAGAGGGCCTGACAGGTGGCGTACAAGACGACAGACAAATTTTAATCTTGTAGTTGGCAATTCAGGAAATACAACTGCAAAAGGTGTTATGGTTGCACTATTTTGGCCCAAAGCTATCACGCTTGATTTTAGTCAAAAAGAATACATACCGGCAAGTAGCGGTAAAGCCACAGTAACACTCAAAACCAATGAAGTAGTCACTATTAACCAGGCAGATCTAAATGACATATATAAGGTTAATACGACTTCGCCTATTGATGTGCTTGAAGGTGAACCATACGATGGATATGTACGGTATTTAGTTATCCCAGTTATACCCGCAGGGTCAACTGTTGAAATACCTTTTAAAGCAACATCCGCTGCTTCTACCACGCACTCTTTTGTTACCTATACGGTTAAGCCAAACATGTTCGGGTCATGCGAAACGTACAGCTCAAAAAGCGCCTGGAGTAATCCGAAAACGGTAGAATATTTAATTACAGGCCTTGATGAAATTATTGAGGAGGTCAAAATTCCCAAAGCAACAAAAATTACTGCACAAATAGCTATAAAAACGCTCGACATTACACAAAAACACATTGACGTTAGCGGCAAAATAGCTTCTCACCGTTTTTGGGCCTGGTATTACGGGGCAGATGATTTAGCGGAAAGTGAATACAGCGATTACTATAAACAAGGAATGGAAGCTGATCAGTTCGGCTTAAATAAAATGGCAGAAATCGCCCTGGATCTAACAGTGAAAGGTTTATCAACCAAAAGGCTTAAAAATCTTGAAGACAGAATTACAAACACTAACAAACAGATATCTAATGCCAACAGGAAAATTAAAAACATTCCAAATGCCGGCAGGCAAACGATGAAGCGAAATCAGAAATATGCTGATGACATCGCAGGGCATTTTACTACCAACGGACTTACTGTTGGTGAAATAGAAAAACTAAATGAATTACTTTTCGTTTACGATGTAGCCAAAAAAACCAAAACTGGCGTAGAAGCATACCAGGATTTATTTAAGTATATAGAGGAGGATTGCCCTGAACATGAAAAGATCAGGAAAGCTTTGCAAGAACTTTTAGGAAAAGAAGACGATATAATTAACCCTAAAAGAAAGAAAACTGAATCAATTACCTCTTTCGATCCTAATCTTATATCAGGGCCAAATGGGGAAACCCCGGCAGGTTATGTAAATAATACAACCCGCCAGCCTTTTCTTATCATGTTTGAAAATGTGGACACAGCTAAAGCAGATGCGCAGATAGTAATTATTCTGGATACGCTTGATAAAACTGTCTTCGACCTTTCAAGTTTTGAGTTTGGAAATGTATCGGTAGGAAATAAAATATATAATGTGCCAAGAGGTCGTCAACAATTTGTAATGGAAAGAAATTTGGCGCCTCAAAGGGATATGAAAGTAAGGGTGAATGCATCACTCGATATTGCAACCGGCATAGTAGAATGGCAGTTTACCTCAATTGATCCTTTAACAGGAAAAATCCCTGACTTTTTTGGATTTCTTCCTCCAAATGTGGCCCACCCCAACGGCGAGGGCTCAGTAACGTATACTATAAAGCCACATGCTGGCCTTGCAGATGGTACAGTTATGAGGTCAAGGGCGTCCATTATTTTTGATGATAACAAACCTATAAGTACAAACACCTGGCAAAACATCGTTGATGCAGTTTCGCCCAGCAGTACCTTAACCTCTAAATTAGAACAGGATACTTTGATAACGCTGGTCTACCGCGGCAGTGATTTAAAATCAGGTATTGATTATCACAATTTGTATATTTCTCAGGACGATGGCCCATGGATATCATTAGGAGGTACAACCGGTGACACTACGATAATTAATGGCGAGCCGGGCCATCAATATAAGTTTTATGTAAAGGTGCAGGACAAGGTAGGTAACATGGAACAAAAAACGCCTACCGCCGAAGCCACCGTTACCATTAACCAACCATTGGCAATTGTATTGGGCGACATCACCACTACCAACGAAGCCACCCGCAACCGCATTAACTGGAACACTTTGCATGAAGATGCCGGAGATTGGTTTGAGGTTGAGAATAGTATAAACGGCCGCAACTTTACAACGCTGACTAAAGAACCGGGCAGTGGTCGCGCAGCTAACTACACCCTGTACGATAACGCACCTGCGGATGGCCGCAACTATTATCGCCTGAAGATGTACGACATATCAGGTGGGTTTAAATACAGCCGTGTTGTAAGTGTGTTTGTATTAAACCAGCGTGCATTTGTAATGGAAGCGTACCCCAACCCGGCCCGCGACCTGCTAAACATTACCCTTTATGGTTCCATTGAAGGCAGGGGATCCATAAGCGTATACAATATGATGGGTATAATGGTACTACAAACCAACATTAACCGCAACCGTTTTAGTATTGATATCAGCAACCAGCCAAGGGGTAACTACATTGTAAAATACACCGACCAAAAAAATGTGGAGGTAATTAAAATAACCAAACAATAAAACGGGGGTGTTTTATAGGCTGCCCGAAAGGGCAGCTTTTTTTGCTGTAAGCTCTGCAAATTGAGCGTAAATAATGTCCATAGGTAAAAAAAATCTTTATATTTTTTCATTTTGGTTGATGACTTTCAACTTTTCTGTTCGATTTACTACAAAATAACTGTAGATGAAATATGTCTTTTACTTAGCAGTAACGATTTTTTCGCTAAAAAGTGCTGCCCAAACCGGTATACCTGTATCGCAAATGACGCATTGCGATAACCAGGTCAAAAGTTTTCTTGCTACCTACGGCATTCCCGGGGCAACTTTTGTAATGTCTAAAAATGGTAAAATAGTGTATATGCGTTCTTTTGGTTTTTCAGACAAAGCCAAAACTATTTCAACACAACCCAATAATCTTTTTCGCATAGCCAGTTTATCTAAACCCATTACTTCTATAGCCATTATGAAAATGATGCAGGATGGGCTGCTAAGCATGTCATCAAAAGTTTTTGGACCAGGAGGCTTGTTACAAAACCACCCGGTAATTAAAACTGCCACCATAGGCGACAACCGCATTTACAATATAACAGTCCAACAGTTATTAGAGCATTCCGCCGGGTGGAATAGTGCTATTAATTGTAATCCCAGTCCTGCTTTCCCTTATCCATGGAATATTAATGGTTGCGACCCTATTTCTTTTCCGTTACGGGTTACCAACCAACTCGGCACACCAAACCCCGTAACCGAAGATGATATTTGTAAATACATGTTGCAGCAAGGATTAAATTTTATACCGGGTACACAGTACCGTTACTCAAATGTTGGCTACTTATACCTTGGCGAAATTATTGAGCAACTTTCGGGCATGTCGTACGAAGACTATGTAAAAACAACCATTTTGGCCCCGCTGGGTATTTATGATATGCATATTGGCAAAAACCTGTTAAGCGAAAAAATGGAGCGGGAAGTTGAATATACCAGCACCGAAGGCAATAGCATGTCGGTGTATGGTACCGGTATGCAATTGCCCTGGGAGTATGGCGGTATGAATTTAAACGCGATGGATGCCCATGGCGGTTGGATAGCCACTGCAAGAGACCTTGTAACTTTGCTAAATGCAATTGATGGCTTTGCTACCAAACCAGATATTCTTTCGGCGGCCTCCATTAATATTATGACAGCACCCGCTGCCACCTCCGCCGGCTATGCAAAAGGCTGGCAGGTTAATGCATTAAATAATTGGTGGCACAGCGGCGCACTACCAGGTACAGCCACCATTTTGGCCCGTACAAGCGGCCAATACACCTGGGCAGTTTTACTTAACAGAAGAGGAGTAAACAATGCTTTTTGGGCTGCCTTTGACAATTTGCCCTGGACATGTATGTCTAACACTACTACCTGGCCTACCCATGACCTGATGTTGGTACCCACACAAAATGCGGCTAATATTTCTTTTTCAAATGTAACTGCTACAACAGTAACTGTTAATTGGGCAGCCGGCAATGGCGCTAATCGCTTACTGGTTGCCCGTCCACAATTGGCTACGGAGGCTTTTCCGTTAGATGGAACTGGTTACACTGCCAATAGCGATTTTAGTATGGCAAACGCTGTAGGCACCAACAATAAAATAGTGTACAATGGCACGGGTAATAGCGCTACCATAACAGGGCTAACACCTGCTACAAACTATACTTTTAGGGTAATGGAATACAATAAAAACATCGAAACCGGTAATAATGCATTGTATCTTTTAGGCAATAACCCGCAGGCCAGCCTGGTTACTTTATTTACCTTGCCTTTACAATTGGTAAGTTTTGCAGCCACTAAAGTGCCGGGTAGTATAAAACTCAACTGGACAACCTCACAGGAAATTAATACCTCCTATTTCTCGGTGCAAAAAAGTTTGGATGGCAATACGTTTGCGGAGGTAGGTACAGTAAAGGCAAAACAAAATTCTTTTACGGCCTCACAATACAAGTACCAGGATGTATTGAATCAACAAAATGCCACTACGCTATATTACAGGTTACAAATGTTTGATAAAGATGGAAGCTTTACCTATTCGCCGGTAGCCAGGGTTAATTTGCAATCAGTGGTAAAATATACCTTGTTGCCTAACCCAACAAAAGGTATTGTAAGGGTAAAAGGCAATAATATAAGGCTTATTGAAGTGCTGGATATAACTGGCAAAACTATGCTGGTTAAACATTATAGCGCTGGGGCAAATCCGGAGTTTAATGTAGCACATCTTGCAAAGGGCATATATGTAATAAAAATAACCGATATGGGTGGAAACCGCATAAGCGAGCGTTTATTACTGGAGTAAGCAAATATTTTAAAAATTTTACATAAAAAGAATTGTAGCAAATAAATAAACTGTTTTTAGGGTAATATGATAATTTCTGTATCTTTTGGCTGATTACAACTCATGCAAAAGATAGACAGGCTACCAAACGAATTAAACAAACTAACAGAGGCCATTATAAGTAATGACGATGTAGTACTTTCAAAACTTTACACCACTAACTACAGTAAGGTTAAGGACTACATCCTAAAAAATAGTGGCAGCGGCGATGATGCAAAGGACATATTTCAGGAAGCCTTTATAGCCGTTTGGCGCAATGTACAAACTGGTAAATTTTTGCCCGATAGCGAAACGGTTTTTGCCGGCTACCTGTACAAAGTATCAAAATATAAATGGATTGATTTTTTAAGAAAGGGCCAACGGACAAAGGTTATTTCTTTTGAAGAAACTGATGCAATTGAGTTGAACGGCTTTGAATTTTTAAAGGAAGATGACGAACAATATTTAGGCAGTATACAAAAAAACTTTTTAAAGCTTGGCAACACCTGCAAAGAAGTACTTATAAAATTTTACTATAAAAGACTGCCATTAAAAACAATTGCCACAAATTATAACTGGACAGAGGCCACCGCAAAAAACAATAAATACCGCTGTTTGCAACAACTAAGAGAATTTTTGAAATAAAAGAAATTGAACGACAATTACAAAATACCAGACACAAATTTTGAAAGGACTGAAAGCTACCTTATGCAAAAAATGACAAATGAGGAGCACCAGGTTTTTGAAAAAGAGCTGACCACCAATGGGCAATTGTATAATTATGTACAAGAAACCCGGTTGTTAATTTTAGGCATAAAGGAAAACGGGTTGCGTAACAATATCGATAGCTGGCACAAGGTTTTCGCCAATAATAAACCAGCAAAAAAAGTAAATTTGTCATTGCCACGATGGCTTGCGGCCGCTGCCATAATAACGGTAATTGGTTTGGGCGCATGGTTTGTATTTTTTAATAAAAATCAGCACGAACGCCTGTTTGCTCAGTTTTATAAGCCCGACACTGGCCTTGTAACCGCCATGAGTACAACAGACCAATATGAGTTTGACCGTGCAATGCTTAACTACAAAACAGGCAATTACGATAAAGCCCTGCAAGCCTGGCAAACATTATTGTTAAGCAAACCTGGTAGCGATACCCTACATTATTTTATTGCCTCCTCGTACCTCGCCACTGGTAATGAAGCTAAAGCATTGGCCAGTTTTAAAAAGGTGGAAGAAAATAGCAACAGTTATTTTTTAAAAGATACTTACTGGTATATTGGTTTACTATTGGTAAAAGAAGGCAGGGAAGCAGAAGCAAAAAGTTACCTGCAAAAATCCAATCATTGGCAAAAGGACAAACTAATTGAATCACTTAAAAAGTAAATTTTGATAGAGAGGCCTTTTACAGGTATTGTTTAAATGCTTATTAGCAGGCAAAGTAAAAGAGTTTAAAATAGTAAGGTTATAAGAAAACACCCATCCATAACCACCAATTTAACCGGCCAGCATTTTTTTTATGCGCAACATAACTCTACTAATTCTCCTGTGCTTCTTTACTGTTTATATTTCCTGCGCCCAGTCTGCGGGTACGGCCGCATTGCAAAAAGCTATTGATGAAAATAGTATTACCCTTGCCACCAAACTGCTCTATGAATACACCAATGCTTTGCAATCCGGTGGCAATTATGATTCACTGGTAAGCTATGTTTTTTATGTTGGTAAGGTAGAGGAATTGCGGGTTGATGCAGAGGCTGCCGTAAAAAAGGTACAGGCATTTTTGGCAAAAATCACCTCGTTAACTTCTAATCCATCAACACTAGGGCAAGCTTACATTGAGGCAGGAGAATATTACGGCTCAGTAGGAAAAAATAAGTTGGGGTATGCTGCCAACCAACAGGCTTATCTGTTTTCAAAAAAAATTACTGGTTTAAAACCCGCCCAATTGGCATTAATAGAAAGCAATTTGGGTACGTGTGCCCAGCGAATGGGCGATATAGATCTTTCGAAACAGCACAACCGTAGGGCCTTACAATTATATCTTTCAGAGGCCATGCCCAATTACGAGCAATTGTATATCATCAATAATAACATGGGCAGCATAATGTATTATGCTTCAAAAACCGATAGTGCTTTGTACTTTTTCACCAAATCGTTGCAGGCGCTTGCCAAAACACCGCGAACACCGGTTAACCAATATTACCGGCCAGCCATTCTTCAAAATAACTTATCAGGTTTATACAGCACGCAAGGCAAAATTACCGAAGCCATTAATGCTATGAAATCTACCATTAACGACCTGCGTTCGTTTCTCGCCACCAAAGAACCCAATACAAAAAAAGTAACGGCCACCACCTTTCAATTTGAGGCTACCGATAACCTGGCCGGTATTTACAAAGAATTGGGCGATCTAAAGCAGGCAAGAGATTTACTTGAATATTCGTACCGGCAAAAGCAACAATTACTGGATGCCAAAGACCCGGCTATTTTTATTTCAAAAATATTGCTTGGGCAACTATACTATGCGTTAAACGAGTTTGATAAAGCCGAAGTGTTTTTGTTGGACGGTAATAGTATGATAAGTAAAAGTGACGGTGACTATTTGTTTTGGCAGGCCGACGCCTGTAATACGCTGGCGCTACTATACGACAAACGTAAAAATATACCAATCGCAACACGTTATTATTTAATGGCCGACAGTTTGTACGAAAAGTCGCTACAGGGCGAATACGATAACATCTACCTCGAATTTTTAAGAAACGCGTCGTTGTTTTATGCTGAAAATAAGGTGTCGCAAACCGCTATTGCCAAGGCTAACAAAGGGTATCAATATATTGTAAAAACCCAGGGTACCGAAACCCTCGAAACGTTTTACCAGCTATTAAATCTATCGGGTATTTACTTTGAATTGCAACAATATACTGCTGCCCTTAAGTACAGTAACCTGGCGCTAAGTACCGTAAATAAAATAACTGCTAACAGTGATAATTTATTGGATTCAATAAAAATTGAATTAAAAAAACCAAAGGCCATTTTATATAGGGCAAAGGCACAATATGCTTTACTAAAAAAGAAAGATGAAGCCAGCCTTACCAGTTTGCTGCATGGGCTAAACCAGGCTTTGATAGTGGTTGACAGGCAAAAGTCAATACTAACCGATGCGCAGGATATTACTTTATTAATGGCCGACCAACATGAGTTGTTGGAGTTTATAAAAAAAATTACGTTGGAGCTTTATTCCCTAACCGGGCAACAGGGCTATATTGATAAAATTATGAGCCTGCAGGAGTCGGGCATTTACAACCGTATACGCAGCAGGCTCGATAAAAACGATACGCTGCAGTTTATTAATGTGCCGGTGGCTGTTATTGGCAACGAGAAAAAATTGAAAGCCGCTATTGCGGCTTCTTTGCAGGGCAACGATAGTTACCAGCAAAAAATGCAGGCATACTTTGCCGCGGTAACCAATTGGAATAAATTTTTAAACAGCCTTAAAGTTGACTATCCGGCTTATTTTAAATTACGATACGCTTCTATAGTAAAACCACTTAACCAATTGCAAAAGGCTATCGATGCCGATAAAACCATTGTTCGTTATTTTTTCGCCGATAAAAACCTGTATGCTTTGGTGGCTACAGCAACCCAAAAAAAAATAGTTGCTTTAAAAGCGCCGGAGGTCGTTGATAATATAGCACTATTATCAAACACTACTTTGCAGCCTGCGCAGGTTGGCAAAGCATTGCATTTGCTTTACAAACAATTGTGGGCACCGCTACAACAAATGGTTACTACCAAAAGGGTAGTTATAATACCCGATGGTGTTTTGTATAGTCTAAACTTTGACCTGCTTACCCCGCAGCCCATTAATAATTATAAAGAGTTAGCCCAAAAAAGCCTGCTGGCCAGGCATTCATTTTCGTACCACTACAGTCTTTTTTTAGTTGATGAAAAAAAGGAGGAGAATTATAAAAGCAGGTTTGTGGCCTTTGCACCGGGCTTTTCGGATGATAGTAAGTCCATTTACCAAACAGCTAAAACCGATCCGTTAAATAAGGATGTTCAGTATATGAGTTTGTTACCGCAGCCGTTTACATTACAACTGGCCTCAAAAATACAGCAACTGTTGGGCGGAACATTGTATAAAAATAATCAATCAACCAAAACAACCTTTGAAGCTAATGCAGGCAATCACCAAATAATACACATAGGTACCCATGCCGAGTCGAACAACGATCATCCGCAATATTCAAAACTGATATTTGCCAGGGGAGACGACGTTGATAGAGAAAATGAATTGTTTGTGCACGAAATATACAACTGCAATTTAAACGCTGCACTTGCAGTGTTGACCGCCTGCGAAACAGGCAAACCCGGCTACCAGGATGGCGAAGGGATGATATCGCTGGCCCACGCTTTTAACTATGCCGGCAGCAAAAGCATAGTAACCGGTTTATGGAAAATTGATGAGCAGGCAAGCGCCATTTTAATTGAGCAATTTTACATTAACCTGCTAAAGGGTTTAACCAAAGATGAAGCATTGCGGCAGGCAAAAATTGTATACCTGCAACAAAACGAAGGCCGAATGCTGGCACCACAATACTGGGCCGGTTTGGTAATAATGGGCAACACATCGCCAGTAATAATAAAGCAACCGGTGCATTGGATACGCTGGGCACTGGTGGTTGCCTTGTTAATTGCAGGGGGTGTAATATTAGTAGGTTTTCAAAAAACCTCACAAAAAAGTAAAGCCTGAGCGCTTTAATTTACGAACAAAAAATTGTTATAATTTAATCATAACCAAACCCGACAGCAAGTCGTCAATGGCCCTGCGTTTTGGGTTACGGTTGATGGTTAAAAATGACACCCACCCCAGTATAATTTTTACAGAATATCTTAAAAGAGCTTGAACCACATTAATACGCTTGCTGGTATCGGAGTGGCTGCGTACTCTTATGCCCTTAACGTAATTTTCCAGGGTAAAACCCAGGGCGGTGCAAAGCCGTTCGTAGGCAACAAATAGCCCGGCAAAAAGGGCACCTCTTACCCAATCAGGTACTTCACCTGTGGCCTCAAGCAAATTGGCAAACACAAGCATTAGTAAAATTAATAAAATGGTATCTATAAAAATACTTTGTATCCGGTTGGTCAGGGGCGGGTATTTTTCGTCCATTAATTTGTTAATTTCCATAAAAATTGGTAACTACAGCCATATTACTGCACATATTTAAAAAAATAAAACGCAGATTTTACTTCAATAATCCAAGAGAAAAACTAATAACTATACTGCAGCCGGGTCATCGTTGCCTGCAGTTTCATCGGCAGGTACTAACGCCACTTCCTCCTTCTTTTTTCTACCGTTAAAAAATTTTCGGAGGCCGTAAAACGCGGCAATCAGCCCACCTGCTATCAGCTTCCAAAATTTAAGTATCATGGCCCAAAAACCAACCTTCATTAATATTTTGCCGGCCACCAATCCGCCAATGGTATAAGCGGCAATATTGTCGGTGCTTTCGTCAAAATCCTTGTAACGGTTTCCGGCCGTAAACTCGGGCATGGCTAATACCTCTGTTATATGTTCTTTTACCAATGGCAGCCCGCTTATTGACGATACTGCATTTAGGCTTAAAACCCCTTTTCTACCCAACACCCTTACATCGTAGTTTAGTACATGTTCATCGTTGCCGGTTCCAAACTTCAGCTCTTTTGCCCAATGCAATACCTTACGGTTTTTATCGTAAAATGGCGACTGTGCCCAGCCCACCAAATGAATGGCGTCATAACCTTCCTTTACCCTTTCAGCATTAATATCCTTTTCCGACTCCTGTATCTCCTTCAACATCCCTTTGTAATCGATTTCGTCAGCATCTTCGTCTTTTACAAATCCAACCTCGTCAAACGATATAATAAAGGCATAACTGCTGTCGGCATAAGGGTTGCCGTTTTCAGGAAACAACATACCCAACACATCGGGCCTTGGCGGGTTTCCCCAAACCTTGTTAATAACAAACTGGCTTTGCTGTGCATTTAAATATTTAAACCCTGCCGGAACTTTCAGCGAAGCCATTCCGCCCTGTAAAATAATATTTCCAGTTTCGTAACGCATGGCCGTTGTAACCGAATCGATAAAATTGATTTGCGCAACCAGGTCAGCAGTTGCAGAATCCGTTTCTCCCGCTTTGCAATTAAGCGACAATAACAAGGCACTAAATGCCCAGGCAAACATTTTTTTCATAAACAGTAGCTATAATTGGTATAAATTAAATGTCGGATAAATTTATAAAGCTGCAATATTAATTTTTCCCTTAATTATATCTACCTATTAATGTATTTCAAATAATGGATTTTAGTTTACCTGCCTAAACGGCTAGGCCTTGTCTATCATCTTGTTTTATCTCTTCTAAAAATTAGTTACCATGGCTTATTTAACAACTATCCGCAATCTGGTGCTGATATTTTGAAACCGGACTTTATAGTAGTTTTCATTAGTCGTTGCAGCCTGCCTCTATAACCTTAGAGGTCGCACTCTTATACTGTTGGTAAATTTATTCAGCCTTTTTTATCATGATTTTATATGCATTGAGTGTACTAAATAGCGGATAATAATTGGTTTTTTTTCAATTATAAAGCCTTTTTAATAAAATAAGCGGTCACATGAATAAGATATCCTAAACACGCTTATAACCAATTGAAACAATAACCTTCACACAGTGTTAGGTTGGGGTGCGTGTGTAACTACATTTTATAAAACCTGTATTTTTACCATTTATAATTGCAACTTATAATGAATGAGCAGCTGGGACTTTTAAAACAACAACTGGATGGCGACCTTTATTTTGATACCACTATGCGAACGCTGTATGCAACCGATGCATCGGCCTACCGCGAAATGCCACTGGCGGTGGCTATACCAAAAAACGAAGCCGATTTAAAAAAACTCATCGGTTTTGCCAATACCAACCACACCTCGCTAATACCACGTACCGCAGGTACCAGCCTTGCAGGGCAGGTAGTGGGTAACGGCATTGTGGTAGATGTTTCCAAACACTTCACCAAAATTTTGGAGCTTAACACCAGCGATCGTTGGGTAAGGGTGCAACCCGGTGTAATTCGCGATGAGTTGAATATGTTTCTTAAACCCCATGGGTTAATGTTTGGCCCCGAAACCAGCACCGCTAACCGCGCCATGATAGGCGGTATGGTGGGCAACAATAGCTGCGGCAGCAATTCCATTGTATACCGCAGCACCCGCGAGCACCTGCTGGAAGTAAAAGCCTTGTTAAGCGACGGATCGACGGCTAAGTTTAGCACCGTTGACCCTGATACGTTTCATGAAAGGTGCGAAGGCAAAACGTTGGAATCATCTCTTTACAAAACCGTACGCAGCCTGCTAAGTGATTATAACCAACAGGTAGAAATTCGTAAAGAATTTCCGAAAAAAAGCGTGGAGCGCCGTAACACCGGTTACGCCGTAGACCTGTTGCTTGAAACGGCCCCGTTTACCGTAGGCACCGAAGACTTTAATTTTTGTAAGCTGATTGCCGGCTCCGAAGGAACATTGGCGCTAATGACCGAAATAAAGCTTAATGTAATCCCCCTTCCTCCCCGCGAGGCCGGGTTGCTTTGTGTGCATTTTAATACCATTGATGAAGCGCTGCGGGCCAACCTTGTAGCTGTAAAATACCATCCAAGTGCCAGCGAGTTAATTGACCATTATATTTTAGAATGTACCAAAGACAATACGGAACAGGCAAAGAACCGGTTTTTTGTACAAGGCGATCCCGGGGCAATATTGGTTATTGAATATGCCTGCAACACCCGCAAAGAAGTAACCGCTATTTGCCAACAGGTAGAAGCCGATATGAGGGCAGAAGGGTTGGGGTATCACTTTCCGCTATTGTTTGGCACCGATACCAAAAAAATATGGACACTACGTAAAGCAGGCCTTGGATTGTTAAGCAACCTGCCCGGCGACGAAAAAGCCGTACCCGTAATTGAAGATACTGCCGTAGATGTGCAGGACCTGCCCGCTTACATTAGAGACTTTAACGTGATACTTCAAAAGCATGGACTATCATCGGTGCATTATGCACATGCAGGCTCGGGCGAGATACACCTGCGACCAATCATAAACCTAAAAACCAAAGAAGGAAATGCGCAGTTTAGGACGATTGCAGAGGAAATAGCCACGCTGGTAAAAAAATACAACGGTTCGCTTAGTGGCGAGCATGGCGATGGCAGGTTGCGCGGCGAGTTTATACCGCAAATGATTGGGCAAAAAAATTATGAGCTGCTTAGAAAAATTAAGCATAGCTGGGACCCTAACAATATATTCAACCCCGGAAAAATTGTTGACACCCCACCCATGAACACGATGTTAAGGTACACGCCGGGACAGAAAACGCCGGCCTTCAACACCGTTTTCAGGTATTATAACCAGGATGTGTTGCAACATGCCGAACAATGCAACGGCAGTGGCGATTGCCGCAAAACAGCTATGAGTGGCGGCACCATGTGCCCATCGTTTATGGCTACCCGAAACGAAAAAGATACCACCCGTGCAAGAGCCAACATACTAAGAGAGTTTTTAACTAATTCTACCAAAGTAAACCGCTTTGACCACGAGGAAATAAAGGAGGTAATGGACCTTTGCCTAAGTTGCAAAGCATGCAAAAGCGAATGCCCCAGCAATGTAGACGTGGCCAAATTGAAAGCCGAATTTTTACAAAATTATTACGACGCCAATGGTGTACCGCTTAGGTCAAGGATGATTGCCAATTTTGCCACATTGTCAAAGCTGGGTTCGCTTTTGCCGGGTATGTACAATTTTGTAATGACCAATAAAGTAGTAAGCACACTGGTAAAAAAAGCATCGGGCTTTGCGGTAAACCGCTCATTGCCTACCATGCATACTACCACATTGCAAAAATGGTTTACCCAACACCAGCGCCTAAAAAAGGTGGATAATAATGATACCACCAAACGCAAGGTGAACTTTTTTTGCGACGAATTTACCAACTACAACGATACCGAAATTGGTATTAAAGCAGTGTTGTTGCTTGAGAGGCTTGGCTATGCGGTAAATTTTCCAAAGCATAAAGAAAGTGGCCGGGCCTCGCTATCAAAAGGGTTGTTGCGGGATGCTAAAAAGTTAGCCCACAAAAATGTAGACCTGCTTAGTAAGGTGGTAACCGAACATGCACCATTGGTGGGTGTTGAACCTTCGGCCATTTTAACGTTTAGAGACGAATACCCTGACCTCGTAGATGAAAACAGGTTAGGCGAAGCCAAAAAACTATCGGCCAACACTTTTTATATCGATGAGTTTATTGCTTCAGAAATATTAAAAGGGCATTTAAGTAAAAGCCAGTTTACCAACGAAGCCCGTACCATACAACTTCACGGTCATTGCCAGCAAAAGGCGTGGAATGCCCTCGACTCTTCGGTAAACATGCTGAGTTTTCCGCAAAATTATACGGTTGAAACCATCCCCTCAGGTTGCTGTGGCATGGCAGGCTCGTTTGGGTACGAAAAAGAACATTATGACCTAAGCATGCAAATTGGCGAACTGGTGCTATTCCCCTTTGTGCGCAAACAATTGTTCCAAACCATTATAGCTGCCCCAGGCACCAGTTGCCGCCACCAAATAAAAGATGGAACTGGTATAAAAGCAAAACACCCCGTAGAGATATTGTACGAGGCACTAGTTTAAATAAGTCTTTAGTCGGGGGTCTTTAGTCGGGAGCCGGGGAGTAGCCGGCAGCCCGGGGAGTAGCCGATAGCCTTTAGCCAACAGCCAATAGTTTTAAACTTGCAGCTTGAAACTTGTAGCTTGAAGCTCGCAGCCTAAAACTTGCAGCCTGAAACTTGCAGCCTAAAACTTGCAGCTTAAAACTTGCAGCTTGAAGCTTGCAGCTTGAAACCTGCAGCTTGAAACCTGCAGCTTGAAACCTGCAGCTTGAAACCTGCAGCCTAAAACTTGCAGCCTGAAACTTGCAGCTTGAAACCTGCAGCTTGAAACTTGCAGCTTGAAACCTGCAGCTTGAAACCTTGTCCTTGCCTAAAACTTGCAGCCTGAAACTTGCAGCCTAAAACTTGCAGCTTGAAACTTGAAGCTCGCAGCTTGAAACTTGCAGCTTGAAACTTGAAACATGAAGCTTAAAACTTGCAACTTGAAGCTTGCAGCTTGAAACTTGCAACTTGTAGCTTAAAACTTACAACCTGCAGCTTGAAACTTGCAGCTTGCAGCTCAAAACTCTTACACCAAATTCTTCCTGATGTAATCGTAGCTTTTTTTGATGCTTACGAAAGGGTCGCCGGGAGTTTGGTCTTGCTCAACAAAAAAGCATTTAAGGCCTTCCTTTTTTTTATTGGCAACAATGGAAGCAAAATCGATGGTTCCATTGCCTACTTCGGTAAAATCTTTATTGGGAGTACTGTCCATATCTTTCATATGAAATAACGGAAAGCGGCCAGGGTTTTTGTTAAACATGGCTATTGCGTTTTGCCCTGCCCGGGATACCCAATATAAGTCAAGCTCCATTTTAACCAGTTTGGGGTCGGTGTCTTTTAGCAAAATATTATACGGAACCACGCCATTTTGTGCATCAAATTCAAAATCGTGGTTATGATAGCACCTGGTAATACCATTTTTTTTGCAGCGCTCGCCTGCCTTATTTAAACGGTCGGCCAGCAGTTTATAGTGGTCAATATTGCCCCGCTCTAAGTCGGACAGCCAGGCACACACCATGTATTGTATACCCACCTTTGATGCATCGTCAACTGCCTTGTCCCAGCCATGTAGCATTGTACCTTTTACCGGCTGTCCATTGCTCATTTCTTCGCCTAAGCGGTAATGGCAACTGGGCATTTTTAAATTATGTTGCTTTAAAATGGCGGTAAACGCGGCCGGCTCCATATCATAAAACAATTGCGTACCTGTGTAGGTGGCACCCTCTACTATGGTAAAACCTATCTCGGGTACTTTTGCAAGGGTACTTGCCACATCTTTTAATATGGGCTCCCGTACAATGTATAGTTGTAGGCCTATATCCAACGCTCTAAATAAAAAAATTTCGGGTTTAATAACAAAGCCCGTAGTCAATAGCAATGATGATTTTAGAAAGGATCTCCTGGTGGTGATTTATGGCAAATAATCATTATAAATAATCAGCTAAATGTATGAAGTAATTTGTTAAAAGGTACCCGATTGCCCTTAATGGTAATAACAGGAAACACGGAATAGTAGCAGCCATTATAAGCAGACTGTTGTACCAATTAAAAGGTAACCTTCTAATAACTGCCGCCCTTCAAAAAAATGAAGGCGGCAGCATGTAGGCTTGGGTATAGGTAAAAAAGGAGGGTTTTAATAATGCGCAAAAGCAATCCAACACAGTTGCATATAAATGCTTTTAATTTAGGCAGCCCTTTTGTTTGCTAATAAACCAGCTGCGTAAATTATTTTATATTAACTGATTTGCGGAAGCGTCACAATAAAAGTGGCACCCTCGCCGGGCACTGAGGTTATATTGAGTTTGCCATGGAGGCTTTGAATTAAATGGCGCACCAGCGATAAACCAAAACCATAGCCCTGTTCACCCGTTGTTCCATCGGATGAATTTTTGGTTCCCTGCAAAATATTATCAATACCCTCTTCAGAAAGGCCAACACCATTATCAGCTACAATAATTTGTAAAAACTTTTGTTCTTTATTTTTAATTAAATCAAGTTGTACATCAATAATACCGTTTTGGGAGGTAAACTTTAGCGAATTACTAATAAGGTTGCCCGTTATCTGCAAAAGTTTATTCTTTAAAAAAGCTACATTTTGATTGTTTTGACCGGTTATAATATTCAGATTGATTTTTTTTGCAATGGCCTGTGGACTGTACAATTTTTCAAGTTTCTCTTTCAAAGAAGGCAAATTCATCTCATTACCCTTCAACTCCACCGCTTTTTCTGCCTCATTTAAGGTATTTCCAATCCTGGTAGTTTCACCGGTTAAAATCTCGTTGGCCAGTTCCAGAATAGAGCTACCACTTTTTTGTATGAGGCTTATAAATTTCAATACATCTTCCAGCTTATTGTTATCGCCCTGGTCCGATATTAGTTTAGCCAGGCTGATGATGCCATTTAGCGGCCCCCTGATATCGTGGGCTACTTTCAGTTTGGTTTGGTTGCTTTCATTTACTTTATATTTTAAACCCTCAATTACCTTTAGCGTATTAAGCCTGTTTACAATTTCGGCAGCAATAATTTTAAGTAATTCTATTTTTTCGGGGTCTATTGTACGGGGATATTTATCCAGTACACATAAGGCACCAAGGTTAAAGCCCTCCTCATTTTGCAGGGGTACACCAAAATAATATCTCAGCTTTAAATCGCCCGACACATAAAATCTTTCCAAAAACCGATCATCGGCGGCCAGGTTTTTAACTTCAAAAGTATCATTTCCTGCAATAGTATATTGGCAAACAGACTCTTCGCGGGGCAGTTGGTCAATCTCAAGCCCATGACTGGCAATTGACCATTGCGTATAAGTATCAATAAGATTTACCAGCGATATTTCGGTTCCGGCAACTTTGGCAGCAAGTTTAGTAAGATCCTTAAAGTTGTCCTGAATGTTGGTATAATCCAGGTCATATTCAGAAAGGCTTAAAAGTCGTTCAAGCTCTTTTTCTGGTAATGGCAGTGTCATGTTCATTGAAGAAGTATATTTAATTTTCTTTAGTGTTAACAATCATAGTTTCACAGATTACCTGGTACTTTGAGGTAAATTATTATTGAACGGACAATAATAACATAGCCCATATGTTAGCAAACGACTAATTACTAACGGTAGTATGCGTTAATAAAATTTTAACTTCTTTTCTATATTTTTCTGGATTACCGGTTTAAAAAGTCCGGGCATTTTTAATAAATACCTGCGTGGTCGTTGAAGTATTATCAATGATTTTGTAAAACGACTTAATAAAGTCCGCCATATCGTCTTTAGCCTTTAAGGGCAACTGCTGCGATTGGGTTATTATGGCCAATAGGTTGTCTTTTTTTGCAAAAAACACTTTAAGCAGTTCCTCTATTTCAATTTCGGTACGGGGGTAGCCGCGGTATAGCCTTGTTCGTACGGTGGGAATATCTAATATTTCGCGGGGTACGGCATAGGGGGCATCAACAATACCCGCATAATCAAAGTCGTAAGGCACTACAAAAGGTGGCCGCAATGTGTCGCTTTTTGGTACAAAAAGTTTTACGTTATGCCTGTTTCCGGTCGAAAAGTCGGTGTTGGCTATCATGTATTCAAAAATGTTTACCAACCCAACCTGCATCCGGTCGTTTTCTTCTGTTGAATATATTCCTGTCTTTTTTTCCATGCAATCATTCCGTTCGGCCAGGCCTTCGTCGCTTTCAATTAAAAAGGCATTTTGGGTGTACGACCTCACCTTTTGATCGCTGTCAACATATTGTACATTTAGTAACCTAACTCTAAAACTTAGTGGCGTAAGTTGGTTGTACATTTTATAAACAAGGTATTCCCTAAGTAATAGTTCGTTGCCAAACCGGTTGTTTTGGCAGCCTCCAACCCATTTTAATTTTCGAAGTTTAGATAGTTTAGGCGAGGTTGGGTTTGAAAAATCAAATTGAAGCGTGGCAATGTCACAAAGGGTTTTTCTTATTTTGCCCCTTACCTGTACCCGGATTGTTTCGCTAACAGTAAGGGTGTCATTTAACTTAATGGAAATATTGGCCGGTTGCCAAACGGGTTTCAGTTTATTTCGCCTAAGATTTTTGATGTTGGTGGTTACTGTTACGTCCAACACTTTATCATCTAAAAAAAAACTGGCCGGCGAAACAACAGGCGTTTGACCAACTACTATAACATATTGTACCATTGACAATACCGCCAGCGCAAAAAATTTTTTCATAATAACAAGGTATCTAAATTGAAATAGTCAGTGGCCGTGTGTTTCAGCCAAAAAGCTGCACCATGCATTTTTTACAAACAAAACCCTTTATTGTATAGCTTCCGATATTACAGTGCCTATACACCCGCTGGGCATTTGAATTTTTAGCATGGCAGCCAACGTAGCGGCAATGTCGGTCATATATGTTTCGCGGTTGGTTAGGCCCTTTTTTATACCTGCACCGTACCACACTAACGGAATATGAGCGTCGTAGGGGTTCCACAATCCGTGGGTAGTTCCACCCGCACCAAAACCCTCAATAAACTGAGGTTTAAAAATTACCTGCACCTGGCCGCTACGGTTATGGCTATACCCGTTGTTTACCATTTTACGTATGGTTTCGTTTAAGGGTATAGTTTGCACATCATCTAAATCAAACACACGGTCAATACCGGGCATGGTACTTAAATAATTAACGATGTAAGTCTTTACTGCTTTAATGTTTATTTTACTACCTTCAAATAACCTGGTATTAAGGTTTACCTGGTAATTTATCATATCCAGCACCAGGTCGGCCTTTCCAAATTCTTTTTTAAGCAATTGGTTTAACTCCTGAAAAGCAGGCGTAGGGTCAATAACACCTCCCGGCATGCGTTTACTTTTTACAAAAGCAGGCACATGTGCAGCACCGTGATCGGCCGATAAAAAAACGGTATACTGCCCTTTGCCCACTTTGGTATCAAAAAAATCGAGCAGGTCGGCAATTTCTTTGTCAAGCCTCAAAAATATATCTTCAGCCTCAACTGAGTTTGGCCCAAAGGCGTGCCCCACATAGTCGGGAGATGAAAAGCTGATCGCCAGCATGTCGGTAATATCGTCGGCACCCAATTGCTCATTTACAAGTGCGGCTTTGGCCATTTCGGAGGTAAGGGTGTTGCCAAAAGGTGTACTTGTTACGGCGCTATAGTTATTTCCCGCAAATTTTGAAAGATCGTATGGAAAACCGACCTTATCCTGTCCAAACGGCTTGTTTTCAAAGGTGTTTATGTCAGCGGTACTCTGCACATAACTATTTAAAGGGTATAGTGTTTTCCAGCCCTCTTTGTAATATGTGTCGGGGTATTTTTTTGCATTGAAATCATTTACCCAGGTTGGCAACGCATTCATATAAAAAGTGGAGGTTATAAAATCGCCGGTTTTTGAGTCATACCAGTAAGCAGCAGTGGCCGAGTGGCCCGCCGGCAAAATACTTCCGCGGTCTTTTATGGCTACCCCCACCACTTTGCTTTTAAAATTGGTTGCCAACATTAGTTCATCGCCAATAGTGGTGGTCAATAAATTTTTGGGGCTTTGGGCGCCCGCATTGGTAGTGCTGCCAACCGTTTGCACCGAATCGTCCTGGGTACAGTACATTGGTTTATAGTTTTCATAATCAAACCAGTTATTACCTGTAATACCGTTAATAGCAGGTACCGAGCCGGTATAAATGCTGGCATGGCCGCAAGCAGTTACCGTTGGGGCATAGGGTATAAATGTGTTTTCGCACGAAAAACCGTCGTTCAACAGTCTTTTAAAACCTTTATCACCATACCGTTCGTAAAAGCGATATAAATAGTCCCAACGCATTTGGTCAACCACTATACCAACTATTAATTTGGGGCGTTGAACGGGGGCTTGCGAAAAGGAGGTGCTAAAAAAAAGGATGGCCAGAATAATCGTTAGAAAGTTTTGCATTACTGAGCTTTAAATTATAAAATGTGCCTGTCATCTGCAGGAAAAATTTTTACTAAAATTCAATATTTTTTACGATATTGTAATGTACAGTTTTCAACCTCACCGATAACTAAAATCAGCCTGTACAGCCAACAAACATTCAATTTTTTTCATAATTTTTAAATTACTTATTAAAGGCAAACACCCCCCGGCTATTTGTCAAGTATTTACAAGTGTGGGGTCTTCTACCGTTTCGTTGGGCGTGGCCGCGGGTGTTTTTTTCGCCTCGATTGTTTGTTCGTGCATTAACATTCTTTTTTCAATGCCTATCATGCCGTATTGCAGCACAAACGGTATAGCCAGCGGCACAAACCGGGCAAGCATAGGAAAACCAAATGAAACAAAATAGGAAAAAACAAAAACAGCCGGTAGTATTAAGCTTCGGTAAATACCAAGCCGTATACGCAGAGGCGAAATAGTGTGCGTTAAAAATGCACGCCCTGGGCTGGAAACATATAACCAGAGTAGCACATTAAACAGGGCCACCAGGCAAATATTAATTACATAAACCAGGTAGGGAATATGTAGCGACACTTTTTCGGAAGTACTATACTCGCCCAATAACGCCGAACTAAAAGGCAATAATGCTACTGCAAACAAGTAGCCCAGGTTTAGCCATATAAGGTTATTATCGTACTTGATTACATAGCCAAAAATGCGATGGTGCACTGTCCAGTAATGGCCAACTATACCAAAACTTATCAGGTATCCTACAAACTTCATGGTAAGTTTACTCAGGCCTTTTAAAAGTTCCGTATCGCTTGTCAAATCCAGCGGCGGCCTAATGTCCAATACCATTAACGTAATGATAATAGCAATGATGCCATCGCTTAAAAATAAAAATCTTTCTAACTGGAAACCTAGCCTTGACTCATGAAATTTAGGGGCCTGCATGGGTTGTTTTAGTTTGCGTAAGTATTGAAAATTTAAAGTTACAAACTACACAATTAAATCATTCACTACCAAATTCATTCTTTTCATCACCTGCGGCTATTGACCATATTTCAGCTACAACAAACGCATTGCATTATTAACTGCAAAGCTGTTTTACCCGGCTGGCGTTTACGTTTACGCCACCCCATACCTATTGAAGTATCCCATTATTTACAGAAATTTTTTTTCTAACCAAAGAAAGGTTGCGGCCAGCAAAAACATGCCTATCATCCAACAAAGCGGCAATGGTTTAGTTTTGGTATTGGCGGCCGTTGTGGCCAGGGTATTTTTTTTAGAAGATTGGCTAAAGGTGCTTGTCTTCAGCGATATTATTACAGACCGGGCGGCAACAAAATCTGTTTTGGCAAACACGTAGCCTGGCGCTATTTGCTGGCTATTGTTGCCTATTGTTTGCCAACCACTTTTTTGTAACCATACACTTCCGCTATAATTAAAAAGAAGTAATGCATGCTGTTCCATGGCTACTGTATTGCCGCTAATTATTACATTATTGCCATTAATGGTATCGCTTAACTGTATGGTTGAGGGTTCATCCACCATTGCGAAATTATCTTCTAACCAAATGGTTCTTTTTAATGACGTAGGGCGACTAATATTTTGTAAAAGCCAGGTCCAGTATTGTTGGTAGGCACGGTTGTTACCGGCCAACAACCACTGCCACGAATTAGGTAGGGTAGTAAGGCCCACTTTTCCACGTCCAAACAAGGCTTCGCCTGCCAATACCTCACCTTTGCTATTGTTTACCAGCGGCAAAACCCCCGGTTGGCTTTTTAGCAATAATAGATTGCCCATATTTAAAGGCGGCAAAACAAGCGAACTATCGGCCAGTATAGCCACGGTTTCGGGGGCAGCTATGGTTGTTTGTGTCAAGGAAAACAGGGTGTTATAAAACAATCTTCCTTTTAAAGCACTGTCAGTTTTAATTAATAAACCAAGGCCTTTGTCTGACACATTATTTTTAATGGCCCCTAACTGTTTTTCTGGCAAGGCGGCCAATTCCGTTGCATCGGCTACTATTACATCAAATTGATTGAGCAGCTTTTCGCTAATGGTTTGCAGGCCTGTTACGGGTAGGTTTATAAATTCGGTGGCATATTTATTTTTGCTGATGGCAGTGCGCACCGCTACGGGGTATCCATACTGCCCCAACTGACTTTTAAGAAACCTGGTATCAAAATTGGGCGAGGAGGATAACAGTAACACGGCAATAGGTTTTAATGGCAATACCAGCACAGGTAAAGGGTCGGCTGCCAACGTATCATTCCCCACCATACTTACCAAATTAAAAGTAGCGTTACCCTGTTGTTGTGGCACTGTGGCAAAATGAAAGCGGGTAGTGCTGTTAGGTGCTATCGTTGCTGAGTCGGCCACCGTATTAAAAGCCGATAAAATCAACTTTACCGCAATGTTTTTATTGTTTTGATATTGCCCCTGCACCGTTAATTTTTCGCCTGCCTGTAGTTGCCGTGACCACGAAATACTTTGTACGCCCTGCGGTGTTTTACCAGGGTGATACACTACTGGTAAGTCACTCAACATACTTAATTCCGTATCACCTAAACCCTCACCAAAAATGTGTAGTTGTAATATTTTGTCAAGGGGCAAAAAGCGCACTCCATCCAGCGCAATGGCATTGCTTACCCCAGCCGTAAACCCTTTACCAGCAAGGTAAAAAACGGGTGGGTTATTTTGTTGTGAAGCAATAAACACACCAACAGAATCTGCATTGTACCCCGGTGTTAACAATATGGCTTGCCTGTTACTGCCCGGTGTTTTGGCAACGCTAATGTTTATTGGAATAGCCAGTAACACCAATGAGGTAACTGCCACAACCGAAGCCAGTACCCGTGGCCACAACCACGACCGGTTGGGCCGCTTTACTTCGCTCCATAATAGCCATGCCAACATTAGTAAACCAACCACTACAATGCCCGCCTGCCAATAAGTACTCATTACTGCCCCTGCTTTTGAAGATTATTAAAATACAAACCCGGCAAATTTGCGGCATTGGGCATGGTGGTTTGGTAAGGCTGCAAGGCAGGCTGCGGCAACATTTGCTGCAATGCTTTTTGAAGCACTTTTATACCGGCATAGCTACCCGCCCCTTTTAGTAATTGCTGGTAAGCCCTGAAAGCGGGCAGGTACAAAGCAGGTTGTGCTGTGGCCTGCTGACTTAGCATAGTGCCTGCCTGTTGCAACAATGCCAGCGTGCCCGCATCTATTTTTACGGGGTTGGTGGTTGCCAGTGCAGCCAGCAAACGGCGCAATGGCAGGTTATTGTTAGCAGGTTTTATATCACTTTTTAGCAAAGGTTGCCCAATCTTATCCAGTTCGCCGGTAAGTCTTTTTTCGTTGGGTTTTAGTGGGGCAGTTTTAATGGCCGTTTTGGCAACGTACATCCTCGATTGCTGTTGCAGATCTTTTAGCAGTTTAAGCGCCTTGTATTCAAAAGGCAGTGCGGCAGCAGGCTCGTACAGGCGAAGCCTTCCTTCTGCCTTCCACATTTCGGCAAGCGTAGCTTTTAACTGCTTTTTGGTTTCGGGATCAAAAAAAGTGGCATCCTCAGCTATATCATGCTTGTGCGAAAACTGGTCGAGGATAGCGTTGGCATCACCAAATTTTGTAGGGCCTTCGTCATGGTCGTCATGGCCGGCAGGTTCATCATGTTCATTGTGGCCCTCTCCTATTTCAATGCTGTTTTCTTCGCCTAAAAACTTACCATAGCGCAGGCGCAGCAACTTTTGATCAATACCCAAATCGTTGCTTTTTGCATTGTATTCCTGCACGGTTAGCCGGCCTTTGTCTTTTAACAATTGCTCAGTTTCTATAATTATCTGGCGCTGGCTTCTAAAAAATGCTGGTTTCAGGTCAAGGGCGTTTACCAGTCCATCCATGGTCATAAGCCCGGCTGTATCCTGTAGCGTAACCACCACTACATCCGATTTGGTTTTTTGCCCCAATGCATCAATTACCTGCGCATACATATACAACTCATCACCGGGTTTCATGCCCAATGCGGGCAATTGTAATAGTTGTTGCATGGCCACTTTACCTGCGCCTTTATTGTAATTTTTGATTAATAGTTTTTGCTCCTTAAAGCTCACTCCTTCGCCACTGCCCGAGGCAACCGTTGCTGAAAGCCATGCATTGGCCAACCCGTAGTCGTCGCTAATAATACCCGTTAGCATTACTTGTGGTGGGCGGCCGGTTTCAATTATGGTACCCGATTTTGGTAATACAATATTGGCCATTGGCGGCTTATCGGGGGTTACTTCAAGCACATATAATTCGGACGTGCGGCCTTCAACCACCACCTTATAAAAACCAGCCGAGTCTACCCTTGCCTGTGCCATCCACGTGGTGCTATCCTGGCTGGATGCAGCAAAGCGCACAATATTTTTGTTGTTAAAAACCAATTGCAACTTAGCCGCCCTGCTACCGGTGGTGATCGTCCATTTTACCTGGCTGCCCTGCAACACCTGCAGGTTAAAATTACTTTGGCGGCGGCTGGCCTTGCCGGTGTAGGCAGGTGGCACAACCAATATGTTGGCAAATTTAACAGCCGCTGGTAATTTATCGCTTTCCGAAAAAATGGCCGATAAGGCAGCTTTAGTACTAATGGCACCACTATTATTTGCTGTAGGCAGCATTGCCAGTAAAAGCGAAACAGCCATGGCCGCCAATAACCACCCACCAGCCGTTAGCAGTTGCGGACCTAATGGGCGGGGTACCTGCGCCTGTTGCATGGCCTCTGATACTTTAGCCAATTGTAGCCGCTCTAAAAAGTTTAGTTCAGCTATTGGTTTTTGTAGCAAGGCCGCACTTTCCTGTAGTTGGGGCAAACTTTTGTTTAGGTAAACCAACACATCGGGTATAGTAATTGCCCAATTTTTTTTTAGTAAGAAGATGGCTACCACCGCCAAACCCAGCAGCGGTAACAACCACCAAATGCGCATTTGATAAAATATATTAGCAACAGCAAAAATGACTATCGTAGCTGCCAAAGCCCATATTACATTGGCTACAATTGCTTGTAACCTCCATTGTTTTTGAAGCGATACAATTATATCATCAGTATCAGGCTGCATGTAAACCTCCTTCTTTTTTTTGGCTGAACGAAACCATTCTTTCCATTACAAACAGTAAAAATATAACAACCAACAACCAGCGGCTACCATCGTTTTGTTGTGCTTTTAAAGTGGCAGTTATTTTGGTGGATGTTTTAGCAGGCAATATTTGCTGCTGAAGCATTACCCGTTTATCCAACACATGGGTACCCGATTGGTTTTGTTTAAAAAGAATGCTTTGCATAATAGCCGGAAACTGGCTGCTCCACACCAGGGCCGACCATTGTGGATTAAACCTGCTGTAAAACAAGTAGTGGTTTGGGGCACCCTGTTTTTGCGCCAATACCGGCAATCCAAAACCGTTGGTCCAAACAGGCAATACGGCTACACTGGCATCTGCAATAATTATTTTATATAGATTGATGCGGTGTCCCTGTGTAATATTTTTTTGCGGGCTGGTAAGCCACGATGGTTGGTTAACCTTACCACCGGTGGCATACTGCCAGTAATGTTTAACGTTAAGGCCGCGGGGCATAGTTTGTTCCGATAGCCAAAACAACCAATCGGCTCCATCTGCAATTTTATTTACATCGTTTACCAGTTGCACCTTTCCATACATGCCCGTAAAGGTCAGCAATGCATTTATAGCCGACGATACATACCTGGCATCAGCCGTAAACTGGTCAGTGTAAATAATAAAATTTCTAGCTGTTGTATCAAGTGGTACTTCGCTTTTATGGCCGGGGCTATCGGTAAACATTAATAGTTGACTACCATTTTTTTTAACCACATTAAAGCCCGGCGCAAGTATTGGCGGCTGCATATTTTTATAGGCTATATTATTACCGCCGGGCATGCTGGTTTCAATAATGGCAGTAATGGCTCCTTTATTGTTTGGGTAGCTACCGGTTATAAACGTAGCTACACTATCGGCTGCCGTAATAGCGTTCCATTGCAAAGCCATGTTTACCTGAGGCCGCCGTCCTCTAAAATGTACTTGTTGTGCATCGGTAAATACTTGTACAGCCAACTTTTGGTCAACCTGTTGATTTAGTAAGGCAATGGTTTGCCAATAGTCGGTCATGGCAGGCTCCCTATTTACAACGGTATCGTTTAGGGCCGACGTAAAAGTGGCCTTTGCAAAGCCGTTGTTAAAATAGTGAAAGTCGTACCCATTGGCCAACAGTGAATCGATACGCTGCTGGTACTGCCGGTAAGCGTTGTTAACCTGCCCCGCTGGTATTAACAACCAACCCTTTGGCCCCCTGCCTAATTGGTATACATTAAATACAGGCCTTGCCAGCAATATGGCAAGCAACCCAATTAACAGGCAACGAAGCAGCAAAAGCAATAAATGTTTTAATTGCACCTGCCGGGCCTGTTGACGGCTGCTTTGCTGCAACAATAGTACGCTGCCCACCTGCAATATTTTGCCTTGCCGCTTATTCCATAAATGAATAAGTATGGGCACTACCATACCAGCCATTAACCATAAACCTGCAGGTTGCAAAAGGGAAATCAAAATCAGCTAATGAGTTTATTTCGTTGGTTTAAAAAATCGCGCAGCGCTTCGTTAATGGCTACGCCTGTGTTCATTAACCGGTAATATATGTGCCTGTCAAGCAATTGTAACCGTACCTGTGCAAGATAATCGGCTACTGTTTGCTGGTAGGCCTTTTTTGTTTCGGCAGCATCTATCCTTACTATTTTCTTAGTCTCCATGTCTTGCAGGGTGGTGTACCCTTTGTAATCAAGTGCCAGCTCGTTAGGTGCCATTACATGAAAAACCAACACCTCGTGCCGCAGCATGCCAAGCGTATCCAGCAGCCGGTATAATTCACCATCGCCCTGGTATAAGTCGGTTATAAAAATAAGTAGCTCCCGCTGCTGGCTTGCGCCAAATATCTCCTTGTAGTCAATTGGTTTTGTAAACGTGCCACCGGCTTTTATTTGTTCAAGCTGGTAGTAAAACCTTGCCAAATGCTGGTGGTCGCGGCGCGATGGCAGGTTAAACAATTCATTTTCTTTAAATACATACAACCCAATAGCATCGCCCTGTTTGTGTGCCAGGTAGCCCAGCGAAGCCGCAAGGTAGCAGGCATATTGCAGCTTGGTAAAGCCATCGCCGGCATGGTTCATAGATCCGCTGGCATCAATTAAAAACCTTACTGAAATACTGGTTTCAATTTCGGATTCGCGAATATAATAGCGGTCGCTGCGGGCAAACATTTTCCAGTCAAGGCTCCGCAAATCATCGCCCGGCTGGTAACTGCGGTATTGGCTAAACTCCATGCCCGGACCCTTCACATTGCTGCGATGCAGGCCGGCCATAAAACCATCAATGGTGGTTTTTGCCGCCAGCGATAGATCTTTAATAGCCATCAGTACTTTGGGGTTGATGTAGCGGGACAAGGTTTTATTTTAAGTTATGAGTTATGAGTTATGAATTATGAGTTATGAGTTATGAGTTGTGAGTTGTGAGTGGTGAGTTTTTATTATTTTAAATTTTAAATTTTGAATGGGTCGTCATTGCGAGGTACGAAGTAATCCCGTTGTCGTGCAAAGAATTAACGTGTTCCGAAGGGATTATTTCGTTTCCGATATAATCGGAACAGGCTGTTCCTCCTGGCAATGACGGGCTGCGAAACGAAACCCGTGATTGCGACTAATGACGCAATCCCATCCGTCATTGCGAAGAATGAAGTAATCCTATCACGTCATTGCGAGGTACGAAGTAAAACCGGTTTCACTTTAATTGTTGAATAATATATTATTTTTTAACTGCGAATTTTACTTTTTAATTTTTAATTTTTAATTTGAATAGAATTACCTCAGTACAAGTGTGCGACGCAAGAAAAGAACCATAGCACCACAAAAGCCGGCCCCCAAAAAAATATTAGTCATTATATTACCTAACATTTATAACTCATAATTCTACATTCATAATTACAATCTCTAGAGCTTCATTCATAATTCATAATTCTTCAGTCATAATTCTCTCAACTCACTCACCACTCACAACTCATAACTCTACACTCATAACTCTAAACTCTCTTATAGCTTCCCCTTCGGCCTCTCCACCACTTTCAGCAACTCGCCGGTTACGTCGTCGGGGTGAACGTCTTCGGCGTCGGCTTTAAAATTCATTAGTATGCGGTGGCGTAGTACGGGGTAGGCCATGGCTTGTATATCTTCCATTAACACTGCGTAGCGGCCTTTGAACAATGCCCGCGCTTTTGCGGTAAGTATAAGGGCCTGCCCTGCACGTGGGCCTGCACCCCAGCGTACCCATTCTTTTACATACGGTACCGCGGTGGTATCGGGGCGGGTGGCACGAATGAGGGAGCTAACCCATTGCACCAGTTCGGGGCTTATACTTACATCGCGGACCAGCGCCTGCAACTGCTTTATTTCGTTGCCGTTGATGACCGGCCCGATGGTGACTTTTTTGTTGGCGGTAGTACTGGTTAAGATCGCTATTTCTTCTTCGGCCGAAGGATAGCCAATTTTTATGTACAACAAAAAACGGTCTAGCTGTGCCTCGGGTAACGGGTAAGTGCCTGCCTGCTCAATAGGGTTTTGGGTGGCCAATATAAAAAAGGGCCTGTCCAGCGGATAGGTTTTGCCGCCGTAGGTAACCTCAAACTCCTGCATGGCTTCCAACAAGGCACTTTGGGTTTTGGGCGGGGTACGGTTTATTTCGTCGGCCAGCACAATATTGGCAAACAGTGGCCCCTGGTTAAACTTAAAAAAGCGCTTACCGGTGGCGTGGTCTTCTTCTAAAATTTCGGTACCTACAATATCGGTGGGCATAAGGTCGGGGGTAAACTGTATACGCCTGAACGATAAGTGCAGTGCCTGCGATAACGTACGAACCATAAGGGTTTTGGCCAGCCCCGGCACACCTTCTAACAGGCAATGACCGCCAGCCAGCATAGCTATCAGCATTTCTTCCAAAATCACATCCTGCCCTACAATTACCTTTTGAATTTCCTTTTTTAATTGCGGAAGTTTACCCAACAAGTTATTAACCATGCTTTCTGTTATATCCAACACCGGTAGTTTAATTTTTAATGTACGAATGCCTTTTCTTTGTAAAAACATGAAGATAAATGAATGCCTGAAATAGCTTGTGTAATTGTGATGAACGCATGGCTTAGATAGGTAAATTGTACCATGAACCGATCGAGATTTACTTTTACAAGGCTTCAATACCAAAGTGGCGACTGGAACACCGACCAGCGGATGCCTTCCAATATTTTAAACTCGCTGATAGAATACACTACCATATCCATAGCCTCCGAAGAGAAAGTAGTGGACCTTGCCAGCGCCGATATATTTACAACGGCTTTTTGCTATTTAAGCGGTCATAAGCTGGTGCAGTTTACCAGCAAAGAAGCGGCTAATTTTAAAACCTATGTGCTAAATGGCGGGTTTGTGTTTGTTGACGATTGCAACCACGATATTGACGGCCTGTTTGCCAAAAGTTTTGAGGCGCAAATGACCACGCTGTTTGGTGCATCGGCACTAAAAAAAATACCCAATACCCACGAAATATATTCATCGTTTTTTACCTTTGAAAAGGGGCCACCCACCACAGGTTTTGAACTAAATGGATGGGGCGACGACCTGGTACACGATTACCTGAAAGCCATTACCATTAATGGCCGCATAGGCGTATTGTATAGTAATAAAGACTATGGTTGCGAGTGGGATTATGATTTTAGAAACAAACGCTTTTTGGCAGAAGACAACACGAAGTTTGGGGTGAATATTATAGTATATGCAATGACCTGACAGAGGGGAAACCCCATTATCACAACTCTTTTTTTTTAATTGGGCGATGATGCTACTATTAGGCTCCGGTTGTGTCACTCACTTGTACCTCATAAAGGGCTTCAGCATTTTTAAAAGCGCGTAATAGCGAAATGGCAAGGTTGGATACGCAAACCCACATCAATACAACCAACTTTGTCCGCTTAGTGTTGTATACGGCAACACCCATATTTATTTTAAAACAAAAGGATTACCATGGCTGCCAACACCGATAAAATAAGAATAGATAAATATTTATGGGCCATCAGGGTATTTAAAACCCGTGCCCTGGCCAGTGAGGCATGCGACAAAGGCAAGGTGCGTTTTGCAGGCAACTCAATTAAAGCCAGTAAACAAGTGCATTTGGGCGAAGAATACGAAGTGAAAACGGAAGCCCGCAAATGGATTGTAAAAGTAACCGGGCTGCTGGCCAACCGGGTACAATTTACAGAAGCGGTCAATTTTTACATTGACCTTACCCCCGCCGAAGAACTGGATGTAGCCAAAACGCAGGCACCCAGCTTTCATACCGGCAAACGGTTAAGTAAAATTGGCCGACCTACTAAAAAAGAGCGTAGGAATTTGGAAGGTTTTACGGGAGAATAGTTGGTTGTTGATGGTTGTTGGTTGGCTACCAACATGTTGACCTTACGGGGCAAAAAAATCATAATACCTGTGATGGCTACCAACATGTTGACCCTACGGGGCAAAAAAATCATGATACCTGTGATGGCTACCAACGTGTTAACCCTACGAATAATATAAATCGCAATCCCTGTGATGGCTAGCAACATGTTGACCCTACGAATAATATAAATCGCAATCCCTGTAATGGCTACCAACATGTTGACCCTACGGGTTAAAAAAATCGCAATCCCTGTGATGGCTACCAACGTGTTGACCCTACGGGTTAAAAAAATCGCAATCCCTGTGATGGCTACCAACATGTTGACCGTGCGAGTTAAAAAAATCGCAATCCCTGTGATGGCTACCAGCGTGTTGACCCTACGGGTTAAAAAAATCATATTACCTGTTATGGCTACCAACATGTTGACCGTGCGAGTTAATGACTTTTTTTTGAATTATTATCTTTCGCCTTTCCCAATAAAAGTTGATGCAAATTGAGGTTGACCGAAATTCTACATTTCATCTTCCACATTGAAACCGGATTTATCGAAATCCTTCATGGTAAAAGCATCCACCGCTTTGCAGTAAGTTTGCCCAATGAAAATTGACATTCTAAGTGTAGTGCCTTCGCTGCTGGAAAGCCCTTTTGCGCACTCTATTATAAAGCGGGCTAATGATAAAGGCCTGCTGCAAATCAACATTATTAACCTTCGCGATTTTTCGATCAACAAACAAAACCAGGTAGATGATTACCAATACGGCGGCGGTGCCGGTATGGTGCTAATGCCCGAACCTTTGTATAAAGCCATTACTTATTTGCAGCAAACCACCACCTACGACGAAATTATTTACATGACCCCCGATGGACCAACCTTTAACCAGCAAACCGCCAACCGCCTGTCGATGAAAGAACACCTGCTGATTATTTGCGGGCATTACAAAGGCATTGATGAACGCATTAGAGAACATTTTGTAACAATGGAAATATCAATTGGCGACTATGTATTGAGCGGGGGCGAATTAGCGGCGGCTGTTATTGTAGATGCTATAGGAAGGTTGTTGCCCGGCGTTTTGAACGATGAAACCTCTGCTCTTTTCGACTCTTTCCAGGACGACTTGTTGGCGCCACCGGTGTACACCCGGCCTGCCGATTTTATGGGATGGAAGGTGCCAGATGTATTGCTGACGGGTGACCCCAAAAAAGTAGATGAGTGGCGAACTGAACAATCCATAGAACGCACTAAACAGCGCAGGCCAGATATTTATACAGAAGACGAACCCCTATAAAACAGGGAATGACATCGTTAAAAGGTTTTATTTATTGTGTTGACAGGTAAAAAAATGATAACTTTTTATCTGTCCGATTCGACTATCCCAATGTCCTAAACGATATAACAAATTCAAACGGCATCGCTATTTTTGCTTTGTACCTAATCCAATTACTCTAACGAAAACGATGCTGAAGAGTCCCGTTTTATCCAATTTCCGTTGAAAGAAACCAATTATCCAATTTCGTGAAAAAACCATGAGTTTTCTATGTCCTGAAAAACCGCAAGACTAACCGGAAAAACTTAAAACATTCATCCCGCCCCAACTAAAGGGCGGGATTGTTTTTTGGGAAATATTTTATTGATGGGTATTGATTAAGGCTTGTTTAACTTTTCAAAGCCTGGCTGTAAAATATTTTTTGAGTTGCCCGCAAAGTCAAATGTACCAAGCCTGCGACTTTCAATTATAGATCGTATTTTTTAATGTGTGGACTGAAGTCCATCCTCTGAAGTTTGGTTATTGCCTGATTTAAAATATTGGGTTTCGATGCGTATTCGCACGGATCAAAAATTGATTTTAGGTTGATTTTTTCATGAGTTTATTTTTTATTGCTGCAACAGCAGCCTCACTTCTTCTTAATACCAGGTTTTGATAGTCGTCATTTAATCATTCAACCTCTTATCCGGCGGTAAACTTAACTGCCTGGGCAACCGCTGCCGGAAAGTTGACATAGTACTGCTCACTCTTCGCTCTTCTAATCACCTGCACTTTTGTATTTTATCCCATATTTAGCTATTTAATCAGATACTAAAAAATAAATGACTATTCCAATACTAAATAGTCATTTTTTAAAATATTTCTCTAAGCAGATCCAAACTTTAGTGCATAGACTAAAGGCCTGCCTTACAATATTTATTAAGCCGATGGCTATAAAGAAATATCCGAAGTACCTGGTAGCCCCTACTTACAATTATCAGTCACCACTACTCCATCAATCATTACCTTACAAACATTGGTCAGGTATTCAAACGGATCACCATCGTACATCACCAAATCGGCATCTTTACCCGTTTCAATACTGCCGACACTTTTATGGAGGCCCAGCAACCTTGCCGGAGTTAAGGTTATGCTCTTTATTCCTTCTTCATAAGGCATTCCATAGGCCACTGCAAGGGCAGCTTCGTGTAGTAGTACATGGGTTTTAGGCACGTATGCTTCAAAGCCGGTTTCAATGCTAACGGGTATACCAGCGGCGGTTAATATACCGGCACTTTCGCGGGTCATGTTTACCATATCGCCGCCACTGCGGGCCATAGTAGCGTGCAAAATCACTTCTGCATTAGCAGCTTTAATTTCATCAATCATGCGGTAAGCTTCGGCTGCCCCATCTATCACCAGTTTAAAATTAAATTCTTTAGCAAGGCGAATGGCGTTCATAATATCGTTACTGGTATTTACGGTCATCAATGCCTTTACTTCTCCCGTCAACAATTTACCCAGGGCCTCGTATTTTAAATCGGTTGCAGGCCGCTTGCTGGTGTCCTTATCGGTTTGTTTTTGCAGGTAATTCTGCGCTTTTAATAGCTCGGTGCGTATCATAGCCATCTGTTTAGCCTTGGTACCGGGACTGGTAAAATTATTTTCAACCGGGTTACCAATGGTCATAGCCAACATTTTAAAAGGCACCAGGGTTACCGCATCTATTTTACCCGGCTTTGTTTTTACCACCATGGTTTGGCCGCTTACCAATGCACCTATGCCATGGCCGGTGTGCAACGTTGTTACTCCATTATCCCGTACATACGCCACCAGTTTTTCTTCCGGGTTATAAGCGTCAATAGCTCTTAATTCTGGTTGAATAGGACCCGATTTTTCTAACTGGTCCTGGTCGGTAGGTATATTTAGTGAACCCGAAAAGCCCACCACACTTCTTGCATCTACCAAACCAGGGGTTACCACTTTGGCGGTGATTACTGTATAATTTTTGGGGATAGATACTTCGGCTGCGGTGCCAACGTTTTCAATCTTTCCGTTCTTAACCAGTACTACGCCATTTTTAATTGGTGCACCGCTAACAGTGTAAATGGTTTCGGCCTGAATAGCGGTTTGGGCCATCAATGCCAATGGAAAAAACATCAACGAAAGGCCAATTGATCTAACTATATTTTTCATACTTACCTGTAGTTTTTTTGAAAGAAGAATTACTGCACACCTATCTCATCGTCGTGGTTAAGATATTCGGCACGGTCCGGTGAATACACTTTGTATCCCCCCACCAAAAATGCCTTATCAGCAGGGTTGCTGATATCGAAACGCTTTTTGCCTTCCACCCAGGTTTGTTCCACTTTGGTATAAACGCTGAACGGATCGCCAGACAGGATGATAAAATCGGCGTCTTTACCTTTTTCTAACGAGCCAATTTTAGTTGACAAATCGAGCATTTTGGCGCCGTTGATGGTCAGCGCTTCCAGCGCAGCTTGTTTACCCATACCGGCCTTAACAGCTACTGCAGCGCTGCGAATTAGCAGGCGGCTATCGGTTATGCCATCGTCGGTATGCAGGCCTGTCAGTACGCCAGCTTTGGACATT
Source organism: Chitinophagales bacterium (assembly GCA_038247635.1). Classification (GTDB taxonomy): domain Bacteria; phylum Bacteroidota; class Bacteroidia; order Chitinophagales; family Chitinophagaceae; genus Segetibacter. The sequence continues at coordinate 10,404 of JBBRUR010000003.1, read as the reverse complement.
ACACCGCCGTTGGTAGACGAATAATCCATTGCCTCCAGCTTTCCTCCGGGGCTTTCAATTACAATAATAGAGCAGGCCACATTGGCTTTGGCTATTTCGTCAGCCACCTTCCAGCCTTCGCTTACATGGTGCAGCACCACTCTAAAACCAAACTCTTTACTAAGGCGGATGGCGGTTAAAATATCGTTTTCCTTATGTGTATGAAAATGCACTATGCGTTTGCCTTGCAGTATCTCAACCAACGGCTCCAGTCGCAGGTCACGGTCGGGCATTTTTGACGAGTCTTTGCCCGCTTTATCAATCTTTGCGTTGTACTCCTGCGCCTTTACAAACAGCTCCCTATCCATAGCAGCGCTCTTAGCCCGCGTGCCGGGAAAACCATTAGTACCCCGCATGGGGTTGGTTCCGTTGGCCATTTTCATTCCCCCATAAATACCTTTTTCGTTTACCTCAATAATGTCTTCCATTACCTTGCCCTCCCGCATTTTTACATACACCGTTTGGCCGCTCATCAGGTGGCCGCTGCCCGGCATTATGTTAATGGTGGTAATGCCACCAGCCAGGGCTTTTTTAAATCCGTCGGTGGTTGGGTCAATGGCATCAAAGGCCCGGGTATCGGGGTTTAGTGCGGCGGAGGCATCGCCACCTTCTGGTCCGCCCAGGTGCGAGTGGGTATCTACAATGCCCGGCATAATAATCTTTCCGGTAGCATCCTGTATGGTAGCGCCCGATGGTATTTTTAGCGACGCAGCACCTACCGCTATAATCTTTCCATTCTGCACAATCAAGGTGCCATTGGTAATAGGTTTACCGGTTATTGGGTAAATGGTAGCCCCCGTAAAAGCTACCGGGTTGCTTTGCGCAAACAAGGCATTGCCTGTAGCAACGGCCATGGCAGCAAACAGTATTTTTTTAATCATGAAGTAAGGTTTACTGAGAACGGGGAAGGTACGGAAGAATATAGTGTCAATTTTTATCAAAAAAGGTTTTCTAAGAAGCTGTCTAACACCAAATTTTTAATGACTATCCATTGTTTGCAAGTAAGATTGTTTGTCGTGGATAATGTAAGCCGCGCCCTGCAGAAAAATGAACGAAAGGTACAAGAGTGCGATCAGCCGCGGCGGACAAGCAGCAAGAAAAGCTCCATAAAAACAAAATGTTTGGTCCAAAAAAAAATATAACATACAGCATAACTATTGGCTTTTTTAGATACCAGCTACCTTTTTCATGGGGTCATTGTTGCTGCTTATCCGCCGCGGCGGATCGCAATCCTTTCATCTTTTTGAATAGATGGCATCGCTTACCTTCAAAATACAAGTTGCCAATCAAATGTAGACTGCTTATTGCTCCTGAACATCTTCATAATCCACCAACTAAATTAAAAGGCTTTATTTCACTAAACTTATCCCCCTGCCATGCGCCGTGGTATATGTGGTTGTAACATTGCTATCATAAGTTTATAACATGAGTACCGAAATAATATACCTGTTGCTGGCATTGGGCGGCCTTGCGTTGGGCATAATCATTAGTTGGTGGTTTAACCAAAACAAAACCACCCACCTAAACTATCAAATACAACAACATGCGGGTGAAAAAGACAAGCTACAAAGGGATAATCAACAACTTGCCGAAGCCAATAGTGCATTGCAGGCCAGCTATGTAAAGGCGCAAACCCTTTACGAACAAACGCACCAAAGTCAACAACTTTTGACCTTTCAGTTAGAAGAACGCACCAGCCAGTTAATAAAGGCGAATGAGGAAAAATTGACCTTTTTTGTGCAGTTAAAACACAGCCGCGAAAAGCTGGACAACCAGCAAAACGACATGCTTCGTTTACGGGAGCAGTTCAGGCTTGAGTTTAGTGAAATGGCTACCAAAATACTGGACGACAACTCAAAAAAGTTTTCGGAAAATAATGAGCTGCGTATACGCCAAATACTGGAGCCGCTTAAAGTAAACATTACCGAGTTTAAGCAAAAGGTTGAGGATACTTACGATAAAGAATCGAAAGAACGCTTTACCCTTGGCCGCGAAGTGGAGCGGCTGATAGCTATGAGCGGGCAGGTAAGCCTGCAGGCACACAACCTTGCCACCGCCTTAAAAGGCAACAACAAAATGCAGGGTAACTGGGGCGAAATGATCCTTGACAGCCTATTGGAAAATAGTGGCCTTACCCGTGGCAGGGAGTACCAGGTGCAGGAGTTTATTCGCGATGCGGCAGGCAATATCATCCGCGACGAAAATGGCCGGTCGCTACAGCCCGATGTTACCATTTATTATCCCGACCAGCGAAAGGTGATCATCGACTCAAAAGTATCGCTGGTGGCGTGGGAGCAATATGTTGGTGCCGAAGAAAACATACCGCAGCAACTTTTTTTAAACGAACACCTTACTTCGCTAAGACAACATATTGACGGGCTAAGCAGAAAGAACTATCCCAAATACGCACTGGCACTTGATTATGTGCTGATGTTTATACCAATAGAACCCGCATTTTTAGAAGCCGTAAAAACCGATACGCAGTTGTGGAAATATGCGTACGATAAAAAGATATTATTGGTAAGCCCTACCAACCTGTTTGCGGTACTAAAAATTATATCGGACCTATGGAAAGTTGAGCAGCAAAACCAACATGCCATAGCCATTGCTGAAAAGGCCGGCGCCCTGTACGACAAGTTTGTTGGTTTTGTAGATAATATGGAAAACGTGGGCAAAAAACTAAACGACGCTTCGGCCAGCTATGCGGATGCATTTAAAAAATTGTATACCGGCAAAGGCAATATTGTAAACCGCATACAAGAGTTGAAAAAGATGGGCGCAGCGGCCAGCAAACATCTTCCACCGGGATTATTAAACAACGTTGATGATGAAGATGAACAGGCAGATCAATAACCATTTTTCCCCTCCAACATGGGCACGAAACTAAAGTTATCAAACGCTTCTTCGGTAAAGCTTCCATCGGCCTGTTTGGTAAGCCTAAGCATGCGCTGGTGATTGTGTTCGTTTACAGGTATTACCATTTGGCCACCGGTTTTTAACTGGGCAATTAGTTTGGGTGGAATAAACGGCGCGCCGGCAGTAACAATGACCTTATCAAAAGGGCCAAAGGTGGGCAGGCCTTCAAAACCATCGCCATAAAAAAATTTGATATTGGGATATTTATTTTTGAAAATAAATGTTTTATTTTCTTCAAACAATTTTTTTTGGCGCTCAATGGTAAACACTTTCGTATCCATTTCGGCCAGCACGGTAGCCTGGTATATGCTGCCGGTGCCAATTTCCAATACCTTTTGATAGGGCTTTACATTTAGCAGTTGGGTTTGATAAGCCACCGTGTAAGGCTGTGAAATAGTTTGCCCTTCACCTATGGGGAAAGCCCTGTCTTCATACGCCTGTTTGGTAAAGGCGCTGTCTAAAAAAAAGTGGCGCGGAATGGTATTGATGGCCTCCAATACCCGCTCATCAGTTATGCCCCTGGTGCGTAGCAATTCAACCAGTTGTTTGCGTAAGCCCTTGTGTTGCCAGGTATCATCGTATAGTTTCATTACGGTTGCAAGGTATAAAAACAGCGGTAAGCATTCTATGCACAACTATACTGCATATGGCTTTGTGAACAAGTAAAGGGGAAGTGGAAAAGAATTAACAGGGCATATCGGGAGGTGGTTTTTATGGAGTTGGTATTTTTTTTATGGTGGTTTTATTGCTTTTACTCATTCCTGTAAGTCTGTTTTGTTTCTCTGTGAGAGCATCCTGTTAATAGAAATCGATTAACGACGATTATTGAAGCTCCGTAGGCGCTTCCTAATTGCTTAATTACAGGTGGCACCTACGGAGCCGAAGAGTTTCCAATTTAGATTACTATATACAGGATGCTCCTCTGGAGCAAGTTGCCATTTTATTTAGTGTCTGCAACAAAACTGCGCTTCTTGTTTCAGTATTGAAACAACTTACAATATCTCTGTTTAGTTTTTTTAAAAATATATCAATGGTCAACGTGGTTAAACAAGGCCTGAAGGGCCGAAATATCCTGGCTGCGGGTGAAGCCCGCGGGTAACAGGTTAACGTTCTTTCTTTGTCCTGGAAGGGCGAGATATTTTCCGGAAGTCGTACTCATCGCATTGATAAATATGACTGTGCAAAATACACCAAAAGCGACATGTTAATTAAATTGCTAAAAGGCGCTGCAAATAAGGTATCTCGCCCTTTCAGGGCTGATTTGAGTGCGGGCCGCTTCTGCACCCTACGAGGTCATATTTAGGCCATGCAGGCCTTGCTTGTTGCCAATATCTCCAATCAAAAAATACTAAGTTTCTTTGTCTTGCAATACCCAATTGTAAAATACAATCCCGGACAACCGAGGGCTTCAGCGTTCCTTTTTAAACGGTATGGGGAACTGGAAAGCAACGATTATAGCCTCCAAAATGAGATAATAAAAAATGCCGCAAAACCCAACGGCTTTTCGGCATTTTACATTTAATGATAGTCGTTTACTTCAACTTCATATCACTTATAATATTGCTGATTTTATCATTCAGCTTTGCCTGAACCGCATCAAAATCACCGGCCGAAGGCAGTGTTTCTTTTACACTAAAATAGAACTTGATTTTTGGCTCCGTACCACTGGGCCGTGCTGATATTTTGGTACCATCTTCTAACACAAATTGTAGCACGTTGCTTTTGGGCAAATCGATGATCCATGTATCGCCGGTAAATAGATTTTTGCCAACTTTCTCTTCATAATCCAGCAATTGAACCACTGCACTGCCATTAATAGTCGTTGGCGGGTTGTCGCGGTAGCCCTTCATCATCTCTGCAATTTCTTCCTGGCCACGCATGCCTTTTTTAGTTATGGAGATAAGCCCTTCTTTATAAAAACCAAACTTTACATACAGGTCAATCAGCTTTTGATAAAGCGTTTTGCCTTGCTCTTTTTCGTAGGCCGCCATCTCGCAAATGATCGCTACCGCCGATATCGCATCCTTATCTCGCACCTGGTCGCCTATCATCAAACCATAACTTTCTTCGCCGCCTACAATATAATTTTCCTTACCTTCCTTTTCCTTTATCATTTCGGCTATCCACTTAAAGCCGGTCAGTACATTATAGCAATTAACTCCATAGTCGTTGGCAATCGTATCTATCAGTTCGGTAGTTACAATGGTTTTCACTACCATATCGTTTGGCTGAAGTATTCCCTTTACTTTGCGGGCCTCCATTACATAGTTAAATACAAGGGCGGCTGTTTGGTTACCGTTTAGCAAAACCCAGTTTCCCTCCAAATCTTTTACGCCAATACCAACACGATCGGCATCAGGATCGGTACCTAATAAAATATCAGCATCAATTTCTTTGGCCTTTTTCAAGCCTATGCTCATAGCCTCACTTTCCTCGGGGTTAGGATATACCACCGTAGGAAAATTACCATCTGGCTTTGCTTGCTCTTCCACAATGGTCACGTTGTCAAAACCATATTTGGCCAGCAGTTGCGGCACCAGTGTTATTCCCGAACCATGAATAGGTGTAAACACAATTTTAAGATCGTGCTGTTTAGCTATTACATCGGGGTAAATGCTTAACCCTTTGGCCATGTCCATAAAGGCCTCATCCATGCCTGCGCCCAACATCGAAATATTTTCACTACTACCTTCCCACTTTACATCACTTACACCGGTTATTACCTCTACTTCTTTTATTACGTTTTTATCGTGGGGTGCAACCAACTGCCCGCCGTCGTTCCAGTAGGCTTTGTACCCGTTATACTCTTTAGGGTTGTGCGATGCAGTAATAACCACCCCTGCCTTGCAATCGAGGTGGCGCAGTGCAAAGCTCAGTTCCGGCGTAGGCCGCAGCTCATCAAACAAATAAACTTTTATGCCGTTGGCAGCAAAAACTTTGGCAGTCGTCTCGGCAAAAAACCGGCTGTTGTTTCTACAATCATAGGCTACCGCCACTTTTATTTCGGCACCCTCGTAGGTCTTTATTAAATAGTTAGCAAAGCCCTGGGTAGCCATGCCAATGGTATATTTATTCATTCTATTGGTACCAACACCCATTATACCCCTCAGTCCACCGGTTCCAAACTCAAGGTTCCGGTAAAACGATTCAGCCAGTTCTTCGGGGTTTTCTTTTTGTAGCCGGGCTATTTCATCTTTTGTATCGTGGTCGTAATCACCGGTTGCCCAGCTATTTACTTTTTCTACAATGGCAGCGTCCATATTGTATCGTTTTTTTAATGTTTAAAATAAGGGAAAAGGCAATGGCATACACTCATTACCACCCCGGCTTTTATTACTTTGAAATGGCAAGTTTAAGATTATTTAGCCATTACCGCTAATCCTGCCAACAAATGCGTAAGAATATTTCATACTACTTAAAAACTTTTAACGCCAATACTTCGTTTTCAAAATGTTGAAAATAATTTAAAAGCGTAGGTTTGGCCCTGATTATATGAAAGGAATTACACTGTTATGGGTATTAATTATTAACCTGTCGGTTACCGGGCAGGATATACCCGATAGTACCAGGCGCCCTGCAGCCGATAGGCTAACTATTGATTCGGCAGCGTTTAAAGAAACACCCTATGACACGGCAACGATTGCGCTACATAGTGGCCCACACTTTATACCCGGCGCCTTGTGGTACAAGCAATATCCTTACAATAAAAAGCGGGTAAAACTGGTGGCGGCCGCCAATATTGTTGGCTACGGAGCAGTTATGGCGGGGCTATACAGCGCGTGGTATAGTAAGCACCCACAATCGAACTTTCGTTTTTTTAACGATAATAAGGAATGGCTGCAGGTTGATAAGGTGGGCCACGTGTACAGTGCGTATGTAGCAAGTTATGGCAGTGCCGAAATGTGGCGGTGGACCGGTCTCAACCGCAATAAACGCATTTTGCTGGGTGGATTAAGCGGCGTTACCTACCAAACCATTATTGAAACCCTTGATGGTTTTAGCGCCGAATGGGGCTGGAGCTGGGGCGATTTTGCCGCCAATGTTTTGGGCAGTGGCATTTACACCGCGCAGGAGCTGGCCTGGAACGATCAGCGGGTCAGGATCAAATTTTCGTTTCATCGAAAGGCCTATCCACAGGGTCAGTTGGAAGGCAGGGCAAACGATGTATTTGGAAAAAGTACGCTGGAGCGATTGCTAAAAGATTACAACGGGCAAACCTATTGGTTAAGCGCCAACCTGAAATCATTTTTGCCGCAAAGCAGCTTACCATCGTGGTTTAATGTGGCGGTAGGTTATGGTGCCAATGGCATGTATGGTGCCAGTAACAATATTTGGAAAAGCGAAAACGGCGATATTACCTATAACCGAAGCGATGTTAAAAGGTACCGCCAATGGTATGTGGCACCCGATATAGACTTTCTTAAAATACGTACAAAAAGCAAAGTGCTTCGTACCGCTTTTGGCGTGTTAAATGCGTTTAAATTTCCCGCCCCTTCACTGGAGGTAAGCAATGGTAAACTACGGGTGAACTTTATTCATTTTTAAGATGCTGCCTAAAAATGATTTTTTATAATACCAGCAATGGTTTTTTAAAGAATCATTGTTGCGTCGCAATCCTTTCATCTATTACACATATGGCATCGACAATCTTCAAAAGTGAAAGTTACCAGCCAAAAGTAGTCAGCTTTATATACAATGTTTACTCAAGATAGGCACCGGTCACCTCGCCATTTTCCACTTCTACCTGTATATGTTCCTGCAAGGTGGTAGCTACCGACAGGCCCACATAATCCATTTTTACCGGGTAATTTTTATGCATTCGCTCCACAAGGCAAAGCGTTTGTATGGTTTTGGGAATAAACGAGAGCAATGGTTTAAGTGCGTATAAAAACGTACTTCCGCTGTTGGTCACATCATCTACCAATATTACCCGCAAGCCAGTAAAATCAAGTTGCTCACTATAGGTCACTTCCAGCGGATGCTTCTTATGAAGTTTACAGGAAAGCACCCTAATTTCGGTGGAAAGCAAAGGCTTTAGTAACTGATGCAAATGTTCGGCTATCACCATTCCGTTTTCTTTTATGCCAATCAATACAAGTGGGGCAGTTTGGTTAAACGACCGCTCGGCTACTTCAAGCGCCATGCGTTGCATCTTTTTTTCGGCTACTTCTTTGGTAAGCAGGTAATTTTTTTCGCTCATTGGTGTAATGGATACTTGAAAAAAAATAAAGGTAAACGAATGAAAGGCCGCTGCTATAAATTTCTGCAAAATACATTCCTCATAAAGCTTACACGTTATATTGCCCGTTCGTGAGGATTGATAACTTTACCCCCTAATAATATCCAATGCACATCATTCAGCAAATAGCTTTTATAATTTTGGCCATTGCGGCTATATACATTTTTAGTAAAAAAGTTGGTTACCTGCGCCGCAATATTTTTTTAGGCAGAGACATTGACCTATCCGGCGACAAAAGCGAACGGTGGCGCAAGGTTGTATTGCTGGCGCTTGGGCAAAAAAAGATGTTCAAATACCCGCTGGTGGCCTTTATGCATTTTATTATCTACGCCGGCTTTATCATTATTAATATAGAAGTACTGGAGATAGTGCTGGACGGCATACTTGGTACTCACCGGTTGTTTTTGCCTGCGCTTGGCCCGGTGTATGCGTGGCTAATTAATTCGTTTGAAGTGTTGGCATTTGGAGTGCTGGCAGTTTGCGTGGTGTTTTTAATACGAAGAAACATATTGCCCATTGCCCGTTTTAGAAAAAAGGACCTGGCTGGCTGGCCAAAAAATGATGCAAATATTATTTTGATAGTAGAGATCATTTTAATGTCGTTGTTTCTTACCATGAATGCTACCGACTATGCCTTGCAGGTACAGGAACAACCGGGCTATCACCAAACAGGCCCCTTTATTATTTCAGGTTTGTTAGGGCAGTTATTCATAAATATGGATGCCACAACATTGGTAGCTATTGAGCGCACCTGTTGGTGGTTGCATATTGTGGGCATATTTGCTTTTTTAAACTACCTGCCTTATTCTAAGCACCTGCATATTATTCTTGCATTCCCTAATACTTACTATAGCCGGTTAAAGCCACAGGGCAAAATGGTAAACATGCCCGAAATACAAAACGAAGTATTGTATGCCATGCAACCGGAACTGGCCCCCACCATAATGGCAGAAGGCGTAATGAAATTTGGCGCCAAAGATGCCCCCGACCTTACATGGAAAAACCTGCTGGATGCTTATACATGCACCGAGTGCGGCCGATGTACGGCAGCCTGCCCCGCCAACCTGACCGGTAAGCTGCTAAACCCCCGTAAAATAATGATGGACACACGCGACCGCGTGGAAGAAATAGGAAAAAACATTGATAAAAACGGCCAGTTTGTTGATGATGGTAAAAGCCTGCTGCACGACTATATTACCGCCGAAGAACTTCGTGCCTGTACCACCTGCCAGGCCTGTGTAGAAGAATGCCCCGTAAGCATCAGCCCGCTGGAAATAATTAACTCGCTTCGCCGCCAGCTAATTATGGAAGAAAGCAACGCCCCGGCCGAATGGAACGCCACTTTCAGCAACATAGAAAACAACTTTGCCCCCTGGAAATTTTCGCCCGATGACCGGGATAAGTGGGCGGAGGAGATGAGGGGGGAGAGTTGAGAGTTGTGAGTTGTGAGTTGTGAGTTGTGAGTTGTGAGTAGTGAGTAGTGAGTTGTGAGTAGTGAGTTGTGAGTAGTGAGTTGTGAGTTGTGAGTAGTGAGTTGTAAGTGGTGAGTTGAGAGTTGTGAGTGGTGAGTGGTGAGTGGTGAGAGGTGCGTGGTGAGAGGTGAGCGGTGAGCGGTGAGAGGTTGTGAGTTGTGAGTGGTTGTGATTGGTGAGTGGTGAATAGTCAATCGTGAAACGTGAAATTCGTTACTTGAAACCTGTAGCTTGAAACTTGTAGCTTGAAACCTGTAGAGGTGAGACGTGAGTGGTTGTGAGTGGCGAGTTGTAAGTGGTTGTGATTGGTGAGTGGTGAATAGTCAATCGTGAAACGTGAAATTCGTTATTTGAAACCTGTAGCCTGAAACTTGCAGCCTGAAACTTGCAACTCAAAACTTGCAGCTCAAAACTTGTAGCTTGAAACTTGCAGCTCAAAACTTGTAGCTTGAAACTTGAAGCTCAAAACTTGTAGCTCAAAACTTGCAGCTCAAAACTTGTAGCTTGAAACTTGCAGCTCAAAACTTGTAGCTTGAAACTTGCAGCCTGAAACTTGCAACTCAAAACTTGCAGCTCAAAACTTGTAGCTTGAAACTTGCAGCCTGTAGCTTGAAACTTGCAGCTCAAAACTTGTAGCTTGAAACTTGCAGCCTGTAGCTTGAAACTTGCAGCCTGTAGCTTGAAACTTGCAGCCTGTAGCTTGAAACTTACAGCTTGAAACTTGTAGCTTGAAACTTG
>JBBRUR010000002.1:0-195614 GCA_038247635.1 Chitinophagales bacterium | reverse complement strand
TTGTAACTGTTCTTGCTGAAGTTGTATGATTAAATCCTTGTCAATCATATAAGTAATTTGAACTTATATACTATAAATTCAAAGAACTATTATCGCACATTTTATAAAAAATGTGGATAACTGGCCTGAATAGTTACAAAAATGTTTGGTAATGATGCGTGGTAAAGGCTGGGATGGTTAGCAGGTATGCTGCAATTATTACCATTACAGTGGCGGCGCTAATTAGCGGTTAAAACTGCCATATACATTAATAAGCGGCGTGCAATCAGGCTACTTTTATTCGTTGTTTTCTGCCAATAACGAAATAAAAAATTGGTCCGGCAAAGGGCAGTAGTAAAATAATTAATACCCACATAAGTTTGGTTGTACTGTCTTTAAACGACGATTTTAGCACATTAAAAAGTGCAACCAGGGGCAACACAATTATTAATTCAATAAATATTGTCCATAAAAGAAATTCTATATTAGGGATTAAGAGCTCCATACAAATGCAGGGTTTAAATTTTTTCACTGTAAATATAATACAACGCTCAACACGTTTTTCTTTAGCCACAATGCAAGTTGGTAAAGTATACACCTGCCTACCAGTTTTATGCTGTAAACAACGGCCTCACAAACAACTGCTTTTGCAGGTTACAATTACCAGTATATGAAAATATTCGAGTAAACCCTTATAAAAATTAGCGGTATCATTGTTAACCGTAGCACATACTGTTATGCCTAATAGTGTATTTTTAATTTGATAATTAACCTTAAAATTTATGTCATGGGAATATTTTCGTCACTTTTAGGTAATGCAGGTGCAGCCAAACCCGAGGAGTTACAGCAGGAATACGAAAAACTATTGTGCGCCGATGAGGTAATAGAAATTGGTTTTAAGCTTATACGCGACGTTTTTATTTTTACCAACAAACGGCTAATTTTTGTTGAAAAGCAAGGCCTGACCGGCAAAAAAGTAAACTATCTGTCTGTCAATTATAAAAGTATTACCCGCTTTAGTGTAGAAACGGCTGGCCATTTTGATTTGGAGGCCGAGTTAAAGGTGTGGATATCGGGCGAGAAAGAACCAGGCATTCATAAGAGTTTTAATAAGCAGGTAAATATTTACGATGTGCAAAAAGTGCTTGCTACGCATGTGTTAAAATAGCCCGCCTTGTGGCAGGCGCCGGTGGGTTTTATGAATATTTGATGATTATCCGCACACTGGTGCCGATATTTTGGAACCCAGCATTATAGCTATTTTCATCAGCCGTTGCAGCCTGCCGCTATAACCATAGTGGTCACACTTTTATACTATTGGTAATTTTATTCAGCCTTTTTTATTATGATTTTATATTTAGCATTGAGTGTATCAAATAGCGGCAATCATTGAATATTTATTTAATAATTTTTTTAACCATATACCGCTTAATTCCATTTGCGTACATATTATAGTGGACCTAAAAACGGATGATAGGTTAAAAAGCCATTGTTGCAAAACTACCGCCGGTAAACAAAGTTTTGTTGTATTGGCGGCATCATTACTACTAAAATCATTGTGTAGGAAAACACATTTTGATGAAGCATCTTTTATAAATCATACAAATAATGTAACCATGAAAAAATGTTTGCTAATCGGTGGCCTGCTGGTAATCCTTGCCACTACACTGGCGCACGAATATATTTTGCTGGCCTCTGCCTTTACCCCAAAACTGGGAGATACGTTGCAAATGCATCTTTTTGTAAGCGATGGGTTTAATATTGATATGGAGCGCCCGGTACAAACAGCCATTACCAAAAAGTTTGAACTACTTACCAATGAGGGCAGCAAAAACCTGTTAATTGATGCCACGAACAATACCTACCCCGTAGCTACTATACCGGTAAATTTTAAAGGGTTGGGACTATTGCATATGAGCCGCGATTATGCCTATATAAGCTTGCCTGTTGCAAAATTTGCTAATTATTTAAAAGAAGATAATATTGAAAACATAACCCTTATTACCAATGGCAGTAAGCCAATACAACGCGAACGATATACACGTTATATAAAAGCACTGGTACAGAGTGAGCCGCTGGTAAACGATACGGTTTATAAAAGCGTAACCAGCCAGGTCTTCGAAATTGTTTTGCTACAAAATCCCTACAAACTTAAAAGTGGACAAACCCTGCAAGCCCGTGTGTTGTACAATGGAAAACCGCTTGCCAATAAAGTAATTACCGCACGTAACCGTACTGGTAACCTGCCTGCCATAGCCACTAGCAGTCGTACTAATAACCAGGGTGTATGCACCTTTACCCTTAGCCGCCGTGGCGAATGGTTTATACATGCCACACACATGATACCTTGTGCTGACACTGCCATAGCCGATTGGGAAAGTTTTTGGGCTTCGTATAGTTTTTTGGTGCCTTAGCCTTTACTGGTTTCACTATCAGAGATTTTTAGTTACCGCTTTTCCTGTTTAATTTACTAATCGAACATAGATAGCGTAATTATTTTATGGTGTAAACGAATGATGTAATACCAGGCACTGCCACATTGTATCGGGGCTTCATATTCCCAACTATCCTCAATAATTGTATAAGGGCACAACAATAGCTGAACTGAACACTAGGCAGTTTTTTCTACTTGCCTCACCCTGCACATGAATAAGTAATGCAGCAAAATATACACGTAGTTATGCCGTTGGTACAGGCCTGTCTGTACCGTTAGGGCAGGCGGGGCAACAATGATGGCCCAGGCAGTACAACCGATAACCAAAAATTAAAAAGGGTAACCAATGGCCAGGTTAAAAACAATATTTTGTTTGCGCCAATCGGAGCTGCCAGGGTTTATTTGGTCAATTACCCAACGCTGGCCCTGGGGCTGGTAGGGTAGTCGTAATGGTATAGCCACATCAAGCCTTAGCAGCAATATGGTAACATCTATACGCAGGCCAATGCCGGCGCCTACGGCCAGTTGGTTTAAGAAGTCTTTGCTTAATTTTCCTCCGGGCTGGTTAGGGTCGGTGTTAAAAAGCCAAATATTACCCGCATCAACAAATGCAGCGGTGCTAAAAAAGCCGCCGAGTGGCACTCTAAGTTCGCTGTTCAGCTCAAGTTTTAAGTCGCCGGTAAGGTCGGGAAACAACTGCGCGGTATTAATACGCTGGCCACCGTTGTACGTACCCGGCCCAACCGAGCGGCTACGAAAAGCCCTCAAACTATTGTTTCCGCCAATAAAAAATTGTTTTACATAAGGAAGTATACTGCTGTTGCCAATGGGTACACCCACACCTACAATAATGCGGTTGGCCAACGTTTTTTTACCCATTTTTTTGTAATACCTAAAGTCGCCTTCGGTTTTTACGTATTGGCTAAATGGCAATTCAAACAGTTTGGAAGTATCGCCTTTGCGTACGTTGGCCCCTGTAATCAATCCCGCTATGTTGCCCGACACATCCAGCAATCCGTTAAAGTAAATGCCACTTGCATTCTCTCCTTTATCGGCTAGTTGATTGTAGTTGAAATTGTAGTTGCTTCCAAAAATAAACTGCCTGGTTACGGCCCGTTGCAACAGGGGCTTGTTTGCAATGCTGGCCGTGTACTCGGGGCTAACATCTATTGGTTTTATGTAGTTTATGGATATAGGGGTTAATTGATGTTCGGTTCGTATGTTCTGTTTCCACGAGTAACCAAACTCGCCCCTGAAGGAGTTAAGGGTAAATAATTTTTGACGCTTTAGAACATCATAACCAAGTTTTATAAAAGTGCGCGGCACAAACGAGCCGGTAGTGTTAAGCCTTATAACTGGTACTACAAACCGTGGATAGGCAAGGGTGGCTTCGGCTCCGTAGCGTAGGGTATTGTATCCACTAAACTGGCCACTATATTGCACTTCGGTTCCAAAATAGGCACTGGCTGTAAATAGCTCTGCCCCTTTAAATGTGTTACGGTTACGCCATTTAAGCGTTACTTCCGATCCGGTTACGTTGTTTGATTTGGTTAGGCCGCCTATTTCGGCACTCAGCGATTTTTTGGGCTGCGGGGTAAGATAGTAAAAAACATTTAGCCGGTTATTGCCAGGGGCGGTTTCAAACCTGTTTTTTACAAACTTAAAAGTACCCAGGTTGGTAAGCCTTGCCAGCGTTACATTATGGTCTTTTCGACTATAAATATCCTCGGGGCTAAAGCGCATAACCCTGTCAAACACCAATGGCTTAAAAGTTTTGTTGCCGTCAATAACATTATATCCCCTAAACGATATCGTATCACCTGTAGTGGTATCGGCACGGCTGGCGTTTAACTGGTAGTTGGAATAAATGTATACGTTGTTGATAAAATATTTTTCTTTTGCCTGCCCGGGCACCTGTGGTTTTACCTTCAAAAACAGGTTTACTGTATTTGATCCCGCTGTTGTATCCACCTCTAATAAAAGGTGCTCAGCGCTAAAATAAAAAAATCCTTTTTCTTTTAAAACGGCATCAATGCGCAATCTTTCGTTGGTAATGGTGGCCAGGCTAAAAGGGTCGCCTACTTTTAACAACGACTCTCCGGCTGTTTTATTAATGGCCCGGTTAAGGGTGCCGCTGTCGGGTAAAAATTGTACGCCGTTTATGGTGTATTGGCTATATGGCGTAACCGTATAACTAGCCAATGCTTTACGGCCTTTAATAGTGGTATCGCCACTTGCCTGCACATTAAAATAGCCCATGTTCTCAAGGTTATTTTCTATGATAGAAATGTTTTTTTCTACCGATACCTGGCTCAGCAGTACCGGTTTCTCGCCCCACTTTTTTAATATTTTATTCAATCCTTTGTTGCCTTTGCCGGCAAGGTTATAAATACCCAGTTTAAAACGTACTCCCAAAAAGCTTGCGTTTGGCTTAGGCCTGATCAACTCCTCAACGGTAGTTTTTTTAAGGTCAGCCTTTACTCCTTTTTTATCAATTGTTATTTTAGCGCCAGTGTACAGGGCATCGCCTTTAGGTACGTGCTTAGTAGCATTACAGCCAGCCATTAACAAGGCAATACACATCCATATACAAGTACCAGTTATTTTATTATTTAACCTCATGCTATGGTTTCTTGTTAAGTTCGGGAACTTTATTTGGCTTATCGCCAGCAGCTCTTTCAGGTGCGTTATTGCCTGTATTGTTATCGTTTTGGGGCAAAGTGGCTGGTGCTGAAACATTGTTGGTTTGTTTTTTGTCACCGGCGTTTTTCTTAGGGTCTTTTTTACGCGTAAATATTTCTTTAAACTTATTGTAATCAACGGTAATTATAAAACGCAAACCAGTTTCCACTACAATTCCTTCAACTATAGCTTCAAAATCGTTTTTGCGATATCCCCTAAGTAAAAAGCGACCATCCTTGGTAAGCAGGTAATCGATGGTAACGTTTCCTATAATGTTACTGGCCGTTTGGTCCGATTGCTGGGGGCCTTCTAATTCAACATTACTGCCTACGCTTACCTGCAACCGATCGTTTAATAATCGCTTTGACAGGTTTACATTTAAATCGGTTCGTGCCTGTTTTTGCTGGGTAGTATAGTCCTCGGTGGTATTAATGTCAAAGCTTATTTCAATGCCACCTACAAGGTCAGAAGCAAGCTTATTTAATTGCTCAGTTAATATTCGGCTAACGCTTTGCCTTGCATAAATGCCGGCATCAAAACCGCCACCACCGCCACTACTAAATGGATCTTCGCCCACAAAGCGGTTAAGGAGTAACAAGGCAAAAACCTGTTTATTAAGTTCAGAGGGCTCTGTTCTAATCTGATCTAATTTAGCAGTAACCGTAGACACAACATCGCCCGATACGCGAAGGTTTCTGTCGGTAGGCAGGGTAATATCAAAGGTCAGGCTTGGTTTAAGCAGTTCTCCATCAACATTTAACCTTACCTGAAATGGTAACTTTTGGAGATACGAATTTTTAGTGTCTGCAGGCAATTGGTTTTGCACAAGGTCAATAGGAGCTGTGTTGGCCACATAAATAGCTGTCATATCAATGGTGCCTGTAGTAGGTTCGCCGGTCCAGGTTATCTTCCCACCTTTTTCTATCTCAAATTTTCGTTTTAAGAAATTGAACGATAGTTCATAACCGCCACTTTCTACAGTATAGGTACCTGTCATAGATATTTTACCGCTGGGGTCAACGCCGGCACTAATTACTCCCTCGCCCTTTAACTTTAAAAAATCGCCGTTTGCCTCATCAACTATAATATTAAAAATAGCCTCTTTTGATATTTGTATGTTGGTAGAAACATCAAAGCCTGTTAACTGGCTTTGGTTAAATGAAGTATCGTATTTGGCCATAGTGGCTACCATAAATAAAGAGTCTTCTTTTATAGCATCCTTATCTATAAATTCAATTACTCCCTGCCGGTCTATAATACCCGGTTCTTCCTGCGGTATTACTATGCTAAGGTTTGTCTTCGGCTCAATGTCTATACTACCATCAACAATAGGGGCTGTTTCTGTACCCTTTATATTTAGTTCACTGCTAAAATACAACTGCCCATAGTATAATTCGTTATTGGCGCGGGTACTGTTTATGGCCCTAAAGTCTTTTGCCTTTAGGGTGAGGTTGAATTTATAATTTAAAAAATTGTTGGTGAGCGCCCGGCCATCAAGCGTTACGGCATTGCCTGCAGAGTCTTTTATACTAAACGTATTGAAAGTAATTCCATCATTGTCAAATTTTATCTTTTCATCGTTTACCTTAAATAAGCTGTTAACCATCGAAAGCTTAAATTCAGTTTGATTAAAATCAAGGGATCCGTCAATTTTGGGTGCATCGGCATTTCCGCCAATATCTATTTTTCCAGACAAATAACCGCTGGTATTTGACACAGCTCCAAAGCTGGGGCCCTCCAGCGATTTCATTTGTAGTTTTTTTACATCCAGTAAAAGGTCCAGGTTTTCATTACTGGCACTTTCCAACAGGTACCTTCCTGTTATGCTTACATCGTTGCCCTGGCCTGTAAGCGTGATATTTGTATTGAAAATATTGGCCGTTTGGTTATCAATTTTGGCGGTAAGCTTGCCAAGCGTATCTCTGTTTATGGCCAGGTCGTCCACGCTTATATCGGTTGTAAAAGTGGGGCTTTTCAACAGGTTGTCCAATAAAATGGTTCCATTAATTTTACCATTGGCCAATAACGAGTCTGTTTCTACCAATGCAGTTAAGGTAGGTATTTCAAAATTGGCAAACCTAACCTCTATTGCAATGCCTGACGTTGAGTCCTTGCTGTTAATGGAAAGTGATTGGTTATTTTGGCTGAGGGTAAAGTTTTTTGCCCTTACTATTTGCGTTCCAAACTCTATAAGGTTTTGCGAGGTAATATTCCATTTTTCGTAGTTTAACAACAGGCTATCGCTGTTTAGGTGCAGGCGGTAGTTTGCCAACGATGCCTGCGAAAGTGTTCCTCCAAATAAATATTTACGCTGGTCTTTTTGATCTTTTATTGAAAGGCCAAAATCAATTTCATTATTATTAATGGTGGAGATGAGGTCGGTTTGGTAAATGGTAACATTTGTTCCGGCTGCAAATTTTTGTATACCGGCCGCTATTTTTAACTGGTCGGCGTCACCAGCAAAATTGGCAGTAAAATTTTGTAACACGTTGGTGCCAACAGCCACAAACGGTGCGGTAAGGGTGCCCTGTAATCCATTACCCTGTGCCAGGCTTACATTAAGCGAAACAGGATCGAGCCGCGTAAGGTCGGGTACAAAGGTTTTTAATGCAGGATGGTTAACAAGATTGGCCTTAATGGTAAAATCGTAAGGGTCGGGAAATGTTACTTTTGCCGAAGTGTCAATGGTATAATAGGGTTGAATGATTTCCGAAAATATATTGCCAAGCTGAACAATTTTATATTTGCCGGTAATGTCCGCGTTAAAAAATCTGCCATCTACCTTAATGGATTGTACGCCCATTACATAATTGGCTAACAACGATAAAGAGTCTATACTGGTCCGCCCCCCGTTAAAAACCAGCAGCGAATTGGTTACAAATGCTTTTCCCTCAAGTGCATCGGGGTTTATTTGTGGAAAGTCTACTGCTAGTTTGCCCCTGTAAATAATTTCGTCGGCAGTCAGGTTAAGTGGTTTTGTTTTAATGCTATCAATAGTTGCCAACAGTTTTATGCCGGGAAGATCATCGGCAAAATGCCCGCTGGCTTCCAAATCAAGATCAATATTTGCGTCGTTGATGGCCATATTGGCCGTAAACTGTTGCTGAGCCAACGATCCTTTAAGGCGTATATCGCGGTAGGTGTATTTTATCAGTTCTACGGCTTCGATTGTACCATTAAAAGTTACGTTGGCCTTGTCGGGGTTAAAGCCGCGGCCCTTAACCTGTAAATTGCCGGTAAATATGCCCAGCGTGTCTGGCTTTTGAAGAATAATGCCAAGGTTTATACGGTTAAGCTGCATGGATGCATTGTATCGTGCATTTACCATATCGGTAGCGTTGGCAATGTTTCCCTGCAGCTTTGCAATACCCAGGTTGGTAGTAAGCGTAAGGTTTGCCATTGCCTGTTTTATGCTGCCATTTACCCTGCCCTTTAACGCCATGGTTGCCGGCAACGAAATGTTTGAGGGGATGGTACCCGGCGGGGCAAGCATTTGTATATCCTTCCTGGTAGTATAAAAGTTATTTATTAACAGGTTGCCCGACACTTTATTGGGATCGGGCAGGCCTGCTACCGTACCCGACATATTAAGCCGGGTGGAGCCCAGGCCACTGAATTTAAATTTTTCTATATACAGGTTGCTAACACTTCCTTTTATTTTACCATCTATATACCAAACATCATTGGGGTTTTTTAAAGCAGGCTGGCCGGCCAAAAATGGTGCTAAAAGTAGTATATCTTTCACCCGCACTTTACTATCTGCCAGGTCTACATTAAGCTGCATTAACCCAACATTTGTTTGCAGCGCCGCCAGTGAAGGGTAGCTAATAACAGCACTTTTTTGTAGGGTTGTGCCGGGTGTTTTTACCAACAAGCCGTTTAACGCTACCCCTGTGGAGGTGTACGAAAACTTTGTTTGCAAATCGGTAAGGATAAAACCACTTTTGTCGGCCAGCGTTCCCTTTGTAACCTGTCCTGAAATAATGTTATTGGCAAAATAAAAATCGTTTAGGTGAAGCGCTACACCGCTAAGCCGTAAATGAGCATAATCCATACCCATGGAAATGGCCGGCTGCAGCGCATTGTCGAATGCAAGGTTGTTGTTATCAATGGTTATATCACCAATCTTAATTTTCCATGGAAGACTATCTGTGGTTGCAATTGAGTCTGCGGTGGTTATGGGGGTAGTCGGTTTGCCCAATACTACTGCTGTAGAAAGGCCATTTACAGCTACCGATTTTATATCAATAAAAGAAGCCAACAGATTGAACGAGGTACAAGTAAGCGAAGTTTTTTTAAGATCAATGTTGGTAGAAAGTTTATTAACCTCATTTTCGTATTGCAGGTTAATGTCAGCAAGTTTAGTACTGCCGTTGGCGAACGAAAAATTAATTGGTTCTTCTGTAGTAGTTGTTACATAAAGCGGTGCAAATTGCTTTATGCTTCCCCTAACCCCCGATAGGTTTATAGAAGGTATATTAAACGCTAATTTTTCCAGATCGATAGAGGCTATGCGGGTGTCAAAGTGGTCAAGATAAACATCAGCGTCGTTACCGCTTACTACATCTTTAAAAACAATACGTGTTTTGTTGATAACAATATTTCTAATGGCAATGCTTAAACTGCTGGTATCGGTAGAGGGTGCTGCATCGGGCGATGAAAAAACATTGACTATAAACTGGAAATTAAAGGTGGTATCGGGCAGACTGCGTTTTAATTTTAAAGTGATTTTATTAAGATTAATTTCATTGATTAATATAGCACCTTTCACTAATTTAAACATGTCTATATCAACTTTTATCTCTTTACCTGATACAAGGGTATCTTTTAATTGATCTTCTATATACACACCTTCCAATACCAATATTTTTGGAAAATCAATATCTAACCCGGCTATCGCTACGCGGGTCTTCAATTTATTTTCCAGGTAGGTAACTATCTTTTTACGTGCAAAGTTTTGAACAGGACCAGTTTGAATAAGCAGCAATATAATTATTACAAGCCCAACAAACGACCCAACAATAATCAGAAATATTTTCAGTAAACGTTTTCCCAGGCTGCGTTTTTTAGGTTCAATTTTTTTGTTGCTTTGCATAATTTAACTTACAACGGATTGTTTGCAAATTCATCCAATGCCAATCCTGCTATTTTTAGTGTCAGGTTTAAATCAATAAAAATTTATGTGGCCATACAATGCTAACTACTATCCGAAAGGTATTGTGTAAGTTCTTCCTCACGAATTAATGCCGAAGCAGGTAGTTTTTCTATTTATAGCCTACATATTTATACTTATAAACCAGTAACGTGCCAGCATTCATTTAATGGCGTTCAAAATAATGTACAAAACAATTGCAAAGTCAGCTTTTATCGTGCTCTTACATGGTTACAATCAATTTAAAATGTTAACACCTATGGGTAAATTTCTTAAAACTATCACTTTTTTGCCTTACTAATCAGGTAAATAATAAGGGCAACAATGCCAACAACCATTAAAATACCTACCCAGATACCTGCTTTAAATATATCTGCAATTAGGCTACAACTGCTAAGTACTGAACTTAAAAATACCAGCAATAAAAATACTTTTCCTGTTTTCATAATGTAAGTGTTGATGACAACTGTGGGGAAGTAATTAAAATTTGATGCCAGAATTTACTATGCGGGTTGTGGCTTACCTGGTTGCAACAATGGCGTTATCGTTTTATAGTTTTCTATAATTAAACGTAACCTGCTGTGCAAAATAAATTAAATTTAAAATTGTTGATTACGGGCTGTGTACCAGTTTTGTAAAAATGGTTTATAAAAGAATTAACATCGTTGTTCAAAACTTTAAAATTGAAAACGAAAAGGGTAACATCGGTATTGATTATTGTTGTTTAATACGGGGGTATTTGTAATAGCAGTTGTTTGCCAAACTGCAAAAGAGTAGACAATAAACCTGAAATTATATGTGATGGCAATAAGAATGCAAATGATTGCAGGAGTTGTTTTTCAACTGTTGTTTTGTTTATTCAGTTTTCACTTTTCTAAAAGCTTACACTTACCGAAAATCAATTTTATGGGCTCCTTTGGTCACAGGGGTGTGTTTAACGGGTATTGTATGTTTATACCTTACGGTACCGTTACTTTAGGGGAAGTCAATTTTTTTGTGGGTAAATGTACCCTTGTAATATGTTTATTGTTTTGGTAGGCTGCTATTTTTCGCGGGCAGAGTTTGGATCAGTGACTGTTTGGATTAAACAACTACTAACCTTGCTAAGGAAAGTGTTGACTAAAAAAAATGGAAAATAGTTGGGTAATGCGTCGCCTTGGTCTTTTAACATGATTGTTCAATTATTTACCGTTGTCTATATTTTTTGTTGCCGGTATTGTTTGCGCGCTGTTCGGCAAAATCCAAACTAAAATTGCAAAGCCCTGTTGGCGCATCCGTGACAGGCATTTTTTACATCGTTACAGGTTTAAGATTCTATGGTAGGTACTGGGTAAAATATTCCTCAATTAAACACCGTTACGTTATTACATTTTAAGAACGGTGTTGTCATTTAAAGCACTTACGGGTGTGGGTGTGCTGTGATAGAAATTGATAGTTTTTTGCAAATTACAAGTGCACGATGGTGTCCTTTTTTCCTTTTTTTGTACGTCGGTTTACAAGCCGGGCTATTTGTTGCTTTTTGTTTTAGCCACGTTAGTAGTTCCACCCTTTACTGTTAAGGGTATTCCGCTACCCAATAATGCTGTTAAATATTAATGGTAAATTAGTACGGTTTATGACAACCTACCCCTGCTAAGTAGCCAGGTAATGGTAGTTTTTAATAAGTTACTTTTAAGCGTTAATGGCATGGTTTTGCAATAAGTGGACTGTTGTAAATTAAAACGGCTTTATACCTGGCCACGGGCAACGCGGCCAACCATGCTTGGCAATTAGCATTTTAAGTAGTATTTTCCACACACGGTTGTATAAAGTCTACGCTTTTGGGCGCTTTTTTATAATCCACTTATAGGGGGCGGTTATATTGGCAAAAAATTTTAAAATATTTTTATAAAGATGTATACATTGGTTTGGTAAGGTTGCTTTAAAAAATGTGTGGTATTGTTTTTTAATTTATCCGGGCATTGGCAATCATAAATATTTGTCACTTTTAAAAATCTAACATTATGAATTCAGGATCAAAAGTATTATTGGGTGTTTTGGCCGGCGTTGCTGCCGGTGCTGTTTTGGGTATATTGCTGGCGCCTGAAAAAGGTGAAGCTACCCGTCAAAAAATATCAGAAAACAGTAAAGATCTTACCAGCAATCTAAAAGATAAGTTTGGCGAATTGGTAGATGGCATTGCTGAAAAGTATGACTCAGTTCGCGAAAGCGCCAACGACCTTTTGCATAAAGGAAAGTCGAAGGCCGCCGCGGCCGCCGAAAACGTTGAAAACGGCAATTTTAGCTGATGGCAATGTAATTAGCCCGGTAATTATTGCCGGGATGGTTATAGTAAACTGTTGACAGCAACAATCGCCACCTAAATCAGCAAATGGGTTCGGTTGGGCTTTTTAAAAATGCAGCGTACGGTATTAACAATAATTGAAGGATAGAAAGAAACAGCTTTTTCAGTAACAACCGCCGGTGATATTATAACCAAAAGATATGAGCAACCCTGCTTCCAACTATTTACAAACACTATACGATAAAGGCAAAGAATACATTGAGGTAAACAAGGATCTAATTAAACTTAAAGTGGTAGATAAGTTGTCCTTAGCAGCCTCTATCGTTGCTATTGCTATATGTTTTGTGTTTATTTTTTTTACAATGGTAGTGATTCTAAACATTGGACTTGCCTTGTTAATTGGTGATTTATTGGGGAAGGCGTACCTGGGTTTTTTCGTTTTGTCGCTTGTTTATATTATCATCGGCATTATTTTATTTGTTAAACGCGGTGCCATTTTTAAAAGGCCATTGGTAAAGCTGTTTATTAAACTTTTATTAAGCGATTCTTAATGATGATGCAAATTCACAACCAGGATGACCTACAAAAAGCTATCGCCGATTTAAAGCGGCGCAAGGCTATTTTAGAAGTGGAGTTGAAAGAAAATTTTTCGTCGGTAAAACAGTCGGTAACGCCTTTAAGCCTTTTTAAAAGCACTTTTAGTGGATTTGTAAAAGTGCCTGAGTTTAGAAAAATAGCTATTGGTGCAATTGTTGGATTAGTAATTGCATTTGTTATAAGAAAAATACGTTCAGCTATTGCAGCGGCGGCTTTATACAAAATGATAAATGGAATTATCGGCCGGGAATTTGAGCGCCTCCAGGCCGAAAAGCCTGATAGTTATCTTGCCAATGTCCTCCTCAAACTGCGTTCATTTTTCAGGTCTACTTCACCCTTATATTCCATTTTTGGGCGATTGAAATATAATGGCTGAGTGTGTAGTAAAATAATACAAGTAGTATAACTTAGTTATGATAACAAACCGGTTTTGTCAAATGCAGGCCTGCTGTTCCGGTACTTAATGTAAAAATGTATAACCTGTAGCTATTCATAAATCCTATCTACGGCAGTATGATACTTTTCCAAAATAACCTTTCGCTTTAAGCTCATTTTCGGCGTCATTTCGCCACTATCAATGCTCCATTCATGTGGCATTAGTTCAAACTTTTTTATTTGCTCTACATGGTTAAAATATTTGTTAAAGCTTTCTACCAGGTCGCGGTACATACCTTGCACCTGCGCATTGTTGATGGCCGCCTCTGGCGTGGTATAAGCCACGTTGTTTTCACGCATCCACTCCCGTAACATTGCAAACGATGGTACCAGCAATGCACCAACAAACTTTTTTTCGCTGCCTACCACAATGGCTTGCTCAATAAATTTACTTTCCTTCAATTTATTTTCTATGGGTTGTGGGGCAACGTATTTTCCACCGCTGGTTTTAAACAGTTCCTTTTTGCGGTCAGTAATTTTCAGGTATTTATCTGCTTCCCAAACACCTATATCCCCGGTATATAGCCACCCGTCAATCAAAACTTCGTTAGTTAGGTCGGGGCGTTTATAATAGCCTTGCATAACGCTGGGGCCGCTCACTAAAATTTCGCCATCGGCTGCCAGTTTTACTAGTTGGCCATTAAGTACGGGGCCAACGGTGCCAAAGCGCATATCTTGCTTATCGTCTCTTCTGTTTATACTTATTACGGGGCTGTTTTCGGTAGGGCCATAACCCTCATAAACGGGTACCTGAGCCGCGTTAAAAATGCGTAATAATTTTACCTGGCATGCTGCCCCGCCCGATATAATAAACGATACGTTGCCACCTAATGCCTCGCGCCATTTACTAAATATTATTTTGTTGGCAATGGCTAGTTGCAGGTTATATATAGGCCCGCCACTTTTAATATTATCGTATTTTTCGGCTAGGCCAACGGCCCAAAAAAACAATTTTCGTTTTATGCCGGTTAGTTCGCTGCCCTTTGCCATTATTTTTTCAAACACCTTTTCTAATAGCCGCGGTACAGTGGTAAAACCATCCGGCTTTACTTCTTTCAGGTTGTCGCCTATGGTTTCAAGGCTTTCGGCATAGTAAATACTTATGCCACTAAACAAATAAATGTAGGTGGCACATTTTTCAAATATATGGTTCAGCGGTAAAAAACTTAGCACCTTGGTTGCGGGCGAATCAGGAAAGGGAAAGCTGCTTTTTGATAGCTGAACATTGCTGTAAATATTACTATGCGTTAACATTACCCCCTTAGGAACACCCGTTGTGCCCGAGGTGTAGATAAGGGTTGCAAGATGCGATGATGGTATGGTGGCTTTAACCTCGTTTACCTGGGTTAACCATTGGTCGGTGGCCATAGCCGTTACGGTTGTCCAATGGTCGGCCCCAGGCACATCGTCAAAAGTAAAAACTTTTTTTACAGTGGGTACTTTTTCCAGCACGCTGTTTACCTTATCTAATAACTCGGCATTGCTTACAAACACATATTTGGCAGCTGCGTCGTTTAAAATAAATTGAAGTTCTATTGGGTTGGTAGTGGGGTAAATTGGTACCAGTATAGCGCCGGTTTGTTGTACTGCCAAATCTGTTATCAACCATTCGGGGCGGTTATTGCTAAGAATGGCTATTTTGTCCGAGCCTTCGGAGCTAAGGTCGTTACCGCTAACGCCAAGTTTTAGTAAACCTGCTGACAAGGCATCTACCTTTTCTTTAATTTCTTTAGTACTATGTGGTTTCCAAACGCCATGTAGTTTTTCTACTAACATAGTGTCGTTGGGAAAATTGGTCAGCTGGTAATCCAGGCAATCAAATAAACGTTTATCAAAATCCATAAGTGGGTAAAATAGGGGTGAAGCAATCGATTTACAAAACAAAAATATAGGCACTAAAAAATGTACCCTAATTTAATTATGGCTAATCTTGGCCAGTAAGGTAAATTTTTAATTGAATGTATGAAAATTGCTTCAATAAATATTAAAGGGCTACGGTTGGGTACAAAGTAAAATCCCCACATCAAAAAAAAAGCAATTATTTTTTTACGTGTAAGTCCATGGTTATAATTAAAATGCTTCCAGCAGGTTTGTATAGCATTTCCAGGTTTTTAGAAATTTTTTTATTGGGATTTACTGGCAGTAAGAAACAATTTTAGGTTTACTTTTTTTTTTATCAACCAGTTTTGTGGGTTTTTGGCCCCTTTGTAGTTCATGCCCCAGTCGGTGCGGTTAATTAAAAAATCGGCATGTGCAGTCACTATATTGTTTTCAACGGTTACCACTGCCGGAAAGGTTACGTTTTTAGTAACCCCTTTAAGGGTAAGATTGCCTTTTATGATGTGGTTGGCTTTTGGTAAAATACTTTTATCCTTGTTTTCGTTAAATGGTACTGTGCCTGTTATTTCAAAAACACTGGTAGGGTGGCTGGCGATGTCAAAAAAATCAGCACTTTTTAAATGATGTTCAATTTTTGCCTTCTCTTTTGGCGGCAGATCGTCATTAACCAGCGAAGTAATATCTATTACAAATCTGCCTCCCTGAACCATATTATTTTTTATTGATAAAACTCCCGTTTTTATTCTTATACTTCCCGTATGGCTTCCGTTAACCTTGGTACCTACCCAGGTAACATAACTTTTTGAAGTGTCAATTAAAAAATTGTCGCCCGTTAAAGCCGCGTTTTGCTGTTTATCGGCAGCGGTGGTTGCGTCTGATTCAGGTACCTGATGGCAGGCTATGAATAATAAGGATGTAACAAAAATAGACAGGCGATTTTTCATAAAGCACTAAAATTTTACACGTAAAGTTGGCTCTTACACCCGGCATTACCTTGTTGCAATATAAAGCTTTTATACCAAGCAAAAGCGGCCTCAGTTTACTGGTTGCGTACTGCAATATCGGCTAGGGCAAATAATATTTATACTAACCCTTTAGGCAAAAGCTGAAGCAAAATAAATGGGTGGAATTACGTGCATTTCCATGCCGGTTTATTTATACTTTGTACGTTGTTTAACACCCCGTTTTTTTCTAATATCTTTCTAATTTTGGTTGTTTAAGTTATTGTGGTGTTTTGTTGATTACAAAAAGCGCCCTAATTACAGGGCGCTTTTTTGCTTTTTTACGCCCCAAAGTAATGGCTGTTTTTTACGCAAAACCTGTTATACTAATAACGAATATAGCATCGGTGCTGTGTTGAACAACCAACCCGTGGTAGCGTCAGAAATTTTAACGGGCTCAACTTTGGTGTTTGCGCTAAAACACTTTGTATTGTTGGCCTTCGGGAATTTTAAATATTTTACTTTTTACAAAAGCCATATACTCGTTAAAGTCGTTGATATGATACTTTTGCCAAAGCTGGTACGAGGCAAGGTTTGATGGAGGTCCAAACAACCATTGATTATAGGCGTCAAACAAGCCTTCCCGTAGTAGTTGCCTTTGTTGGTCAAATAGCCTAAAAGGATATTGTTTTGCGTTGGAGTAATACCAGTTTAATACAAACCTGGTACGTATGGCGGTTAATGATTCCGGGGTTAACCCAAAAATTGCCTGTTGTTGCTGATCGCTTAACACTTTTGCCACCATTTTTGTAAAATCAGTGGCCTTTGATTGGCTATAGGTTTTGTCGGGCGCTGTTAAATAAAACTGTTTATATTGATCCAGTAGCAGGTTCTTTATCTCGGTGCTTCGGCCACTAAAACTCTCAATATTTATAAACATCTCGCCAAAAAGCAGGCTCCATAATATTTCGCCTTTTTGTGCGTACAATTTGGCTACGTAATAATAATTGCTGCTGTGGTTTGCATCTGCTTCTATGCCTTTTTCAAATAGCTTTAGTGCGTCGTCAGTATTTTTGTCGCTTAAAAGTTTGCCATACTCGGCATACATAACCCCTTCGTTAGGAAACTTTTTTATTCCATTTTTATATAATTTTTCAGCCTCTTTGTTTTCTGCAATGGCATTATATGTAGAGCCAAGCATTTGGTAGGTTTGCGCGTCGGCATCAGGCCTTTTTATTAAAGTCTCGCCAATGTCGCGGGCTTTAGCAAAATCGCGTTTTAGAAAACTGGTAAATAATATATCTTTTAAAACAGCTTTATTGCCCGGCTCAAGCGAAAGGGCTTTATTTAACACCAAAATTGCATTGTCGTAATCGCCTTTTTTAGTAAACGATGCTGCCGTTTCCTGAAGGGTAGCCACATCGGTCACCTGAGCCTTAGCCTGTACTATTGCAATGGTAAAAAAAATCAAAAGAAAAAAAACTTTCATTCCAGTATAATTATGTTGTAAAAGCGTACTTGTTGTAGCTACCCTGCACTTCTATCTGCGGTTAAAAAATTAAATGCGTCAGCAGGCCATCCCTGAGTTTTGGCTCAAACCAGGTGCTTTTTGGTGGCATTACCTTTCCACTGTCAGCAATATCAAACAATTGTTGAATACTTACAGGGTACAACGAAAAGGCTACAGCCATCTCGTTAATTTCTACTCTATTTTTCAACTCATTTAATCCTCTTATACCTCCCACAAAGTCTATACGGGTATCGGTTCGGGGGTCTTTAATACCTAAAATAGTATCTAATACATTATTTTGTAAAATGGTAACATCCAGTATGCCAATTGGGTCGTGGGTATAGGTGCCGGGTTTTGCCATTAGTTTGTACCATGCTCCATTAAAATACATACCAAAGTGGTGAATGCCAGCCGGGGCTACTGCATTGTTCCCTACTGCCTCTACTTCAAACTGTATGGTCAGCTTTTGCAAAAATGTTTCGTTGTCAAGGCCATTAAGGTCTTTCACCATACGGTTATACTCCATAATTTTTAACTGGTTAGCGGGAAACAGCGTAGTTAAAAAACCGTTTGCATCGTCGGTAGCTTTTTTGCCCAGCGCTGCTCTAACCTTTGCTGCCGATGCAGCGCGGTGGTGGCCATCGGCAATATATGTGTAGGGTACTTCCTCCTCAAATAACGAGGTAATGTGTTGTACGGTTTCGTCGCTGTTTACTATCCAAATGGTATGCGTTACAGCGTCGTCGGCAATAAAATGATATACTGGGTTATGGTCTTTTTTCCAGGTTTCAACAAGTATATCAATGGCCTGCACATTTTGGTACGCAATAAATACATTGCCTGTTTGGGCGCCGGTGGTGCCTATATGTGTAATTCTGTCTAATTCTTTTTCGGGCCTGGTATATTCATGTTTTTTTATAATGTCATTCTCATAATCGTCAACCGAACTTAGGCAAACAATACCTGTTTGGCTTTTTCCTTGCATTACCAGCTCATATATATAATAACATGGCTTGCTTTCTTTAAATAACACGTTGCGCTGTAGTAGTGCATCAAGGTTTTGTTTGGCTTTTTGGTACACCTCAGCGCTATGCACATCGGTATCCTCGTGCAGGTCAATTTCGCTTTTAGTTACATGTAAAAACGAGTACGGATTATTTTCCACTGCGCTTTTCGCTTCTTTACTGTTTAATACATCGTATGGTTTTGACGCTACCCTGGCGGCCAGTTCGGCGGCGGGCCTAAGCGCTTTAAAAGGAGAAATTTTTGACATGAATTATTTTTAGCGTAGGCGCAAGATACTAAACCATGATTTGTTGGTAAAAAACGCGACCATTAAACAATTAACCAGCCTTTTGCCTGTGGTAAAGCAGTTATACTATGGCTCACAAAATACAAATGCGATGGGTGGTGGCCCATCGCAATAATTATTTTAAATAGCAACCAACGTTACATTGCTGCCAATTGTACCTTTTGTTGAAGTTCCATTACATTTTCCCTAAATAGGCTGTCGGTATCCATAAGGTCCTTAACCGTTTGGCAACTATGAATTACAGTGGTGTGATCGCGGCCTCCAAAATGCTCACCAATGGTTTTTAGCGAATTTTTGGTAAAGGACTTCGCAAGAAACATGGTAATTTGACGGGCTTGTACAATTTCGCGTTTCCTGGTTTTTTCCAATAATTTATCGTACGGTACATTAAAATACTCGCAAACCATTTTTTGAATGGTTTCAATCGTAATTTCTTTACTGCTGGTTTTTACAAAATTTCTTAGCACTTTTTTAGCAAGTTCAAGGTCTATCTCACGCCGATTTAGCGAAGATTGTGCCAATAATGAAATAAGGGCACCCTCCAACTCCCTAATATTACTATTTATATTGTATGCTACATACTTAACCACTTCTCTCGGCATTTCCATACCGTCTTTTTTCATTCTGTTTTCTAAAATTTCAATGCGGGTTTCGTAGTCGGGCATTTGCAGGTCGGCACTTAATCCCCATCTAAAGCGGCTTAGCAGGCGTTCCTGCAATCCATCAAGGTCTTTCGGCGGCTTATCGCTTGATAGTACCAATTGCTTACCCGATTGATGCAAATGGTTAAAAATGGCAAAGAAGGCATCCTGGCTTCGCTCGGCCCGGTTAAAAAACTGCACGTCATCAATAATCAATACATCAATTAGCTGGTAAAAATGTATAAAATCATTAATGGCGCCATTGCGGCTATGGTCCTGAAACTGGTTTATAAATTTTTCGGAACTAACATACAACACCACCTTGTTGGGGTGTAAGCGTTTTACTTCATTGCCTATTGCCTGTGCAAGGTGGGTTTTGCCAAGCCCCACGCCGCCATACACAACAAGAGGGTTAAAAGAATTAGCACCCGGTTTTTCGGCCACCGTTTTACCTGCACGGCGGGCTACCCTGTTACAGTCCCCCTCAATAAACGCATCAAATGTGTAAATGGGATTTAATTGGGGGTCTATCTGCATTTTTTTCAACCCCGGTATTACAAACGGATTTTTTACGGGGTTATTGATCACCAGCGGAAAATCCATTTCGTTGTTAGTATAGGTTTTAATGTTGTTGGCAGGCACATCCATAGTAAGCGGCTTGTTATTATTGTTGCCACTATCAACCATTATCCTGTATTCCAGCCTTGCTTCCTTACCCAGTTCGCGCTTTAGGGTTTTAGCAAGCAGGTTTACATAATTTTCTTCAAGGTACTCGTAAAAAAACTGACTGGGCACTTGTATAAGTAACACATTATTTTTTAGTTCTACTGCCTTAATTGGTTCAAACCATGTTTTATAATGTTGCCACTCTACAATGTCTTTTATAATTTTTAAACAATTACTCCAAACGATGTCAGCAGTTTTGGTCATTTGTATCAGTCCGGTTTATATTGAGTTATGAATGGTAGCCACGCCAATTTCTTCTAAAAACTTCTTCACAAGTTGTGTAAAAAAAAATTTGGCAGGGGAGCGAATATCAAACAATAATAATTAATAAAAAACTTTTTAATCACTTGTATTTTACCTTGTTACCACAGTATGGCGGTTGAAACAAGATTTATATTTTCAACCTGTTTTTTGCTAAAACACAATACCACAAAGGGTTTGGCGTCTTCCTGTTTAAAGGGGTAGTAGCAACGGGTTTACTATCATCAACTTCTTTCTTTTCTAACTGCTTCATTGTCATTGATAGTATTTTTAGCCTCATAGCTGTTTTAGTTATAACATTTTTTAATTGTTTATAAAGGGGCAATGCAGCAGGTTTCGTATTTCTTCAATAGCCATGCCAAAGCACTATACAACACTACCTTATGCTACTTTAATTAAACTACCGTAAAATATACATTACAGGTAATGATGCTTTTAAAGCAGAAAGTTGCATACCGGTTTTGTAGCATTATTAAAATGCTTAATTTTTTTTCATATGCTGGCTAACTTAAAATATTTAAAACCTTTGTAAAAAACGGTATCTGGGCACAATCCTTTACCCGTTAGGCAAAACCTGGCAGGTGGAGCACTGGCAATACGTTGGTCTAAATATTTTTAAATTGGATGGAAGTTTGAAAGTACAATTTTAAACAGCAAAAGGGTACTTATTTTCTTAAAATATTAATTGATACTTTTGTTACAAACCATACAAACAATGTCATACGAGATTACAGGAAAACTTGCTGAAAAATTTGAGACTAACCAGCGAACCGAAACTTTTAAAGTGCGGGAGTTTGTCATTGAAAAATCAGAAAACATCAACGGACGGGATATTACCAATTATGTAAAGTTTCAATGTATACAGGACAAAACTGCCATGCCCGACAGGTTTAATAAAGGCGATGAAGTAAAGGTGTTTTTTAACCTGCGTGGCAATCGTTACGACCGCGATGGAAAGGTGAGTTATTTTACCAACCTGGATGCCTGGAAAATGGAAAGTGTAAAAATGGGAACCGAAGCTGCACCTGGCGAT
Organism: Chitinophagales bacterium; assembly: GCA_038247635.1. Classification (GTDB taxonomy): domain Bacteria; phylum Bacteroidota; class Bacteroidia; order Chitinophagales; family Chitinophagaceae; genus Segetibacter. The sequence goes on along the minus strand of JBBRUR010000002.1, from coordinate 173,788 downwards.
ACAAGCTATAATGATATGCCACCAGCAGCCGAAATTGTGGACGACCTGCCTTTTTAATCACCTCCTCAAGCAGTTCATTGGGATAAATACCTGACAACATGCAACAACAAGTTTCTTTAAAATTGCTTCCCTGCGAAGCTGCGGTTCATAATGTAGTACAAACTTATATAGCCAACGCCCTTGGTTTAAAAAGTACGGCCGTTACAGGTTTTCATATACTTAAACACTCAATGGATGCCAGGGCCAGGCAGGTATACATTAACCTTACCCTACTGGCCTTTATTAACGAACCCTTTTTTGCCAGGCAGCATCAAATTATTCAATTTCATCAATTGCCGTTGGCCGCAAAGCGGGTGGTAATTGTTGGCGCAGGCCCCGCAGGTTTGTTTGCCGCTTTACAATTAATTGAAAAGGGTATAAAACCTATAGTGCTTGAGCGGGGTAAAGATATCAGGTCTCGCCGACGAGACCTTGCCACCCTTAACAAGGTGGGTATAATTAACCCCGAAAGCAATTATTGTTTTGGAGAAGGAGGTGCAGGTACTTATAGCGACGGTAAGCTTTACACCCGCAGCAATAAACGGGGTAACATCAATCGCATCCTTAACCTGTTTGTTCAATTTGGTGCAAACAATAATATTCTTGTTGAGGCGCACCCGCACATTGGTACCAACAAGTTGCCCAACATTATAGCCGCCATGCGGCAGGCTATAACCGATAACGGAGGTGAGTTTCATTTCAACAAAAAAGTAACAGCACTTTTAATAAGCAATAGTAAAATAAACGGGGTAACAACTGCCGACGGCGACCACTTTGCCGCTGGTGCAGTTATACTGGCTACAGGCCACAGTGCCAGGGATGTATTTTTTATGCTGCACCAACAGGCTATTAAAATAGAGGCCAAACCTTTTGCTTTAGGTGTTAGGGTTGAGCATCCACAATTATTAATTGATGAAATACAGTATGGCAACCACCGCATCGATTGTACAAACAATGGCCGCGGCGAGTTTTTACCGCCAGCTTCGTATAGCCTGGTACAACAGGTAAACAATAAAGGAGTATTTAGTTTTTGCATGTGCCCCGGTGGTATTATTGCCACGGCAAGCACTAACCCCGGCGAGCTGGTGGTTAATGGCTGGAGCCCCAGCAAGCGCAATAACCCCTTTGCCAATAGTGGCATGGTGGTTACCTGCGAACTTGCTGATGTGGCCACGGTGCCGGGTTTTACTCAATACCTGCAAAAGCATAACAGTGGTTTGGCTTCGCCTTTTGCGCTGCTTTATTTTCAGCAAATGGTAGAAGAAGCAGCTTATGCAGCTGGGGGTGGTAATTTTGTGGCGCCTGCGCAGCGCATGACCGATTTTTGCACAAACAAGAAATCGGCCAGCCTGCCGGCGTGTAGTTACCTGCCCGGTGTTATTGCAAGCGACTTGCAAACAGTGTTACCTTCTTTTATTTACAAACGTTTGCAGTCAGGTTTTGCCAGCTTTGGCCAAAAAATGCGGGGCTATTATACCAGCGATGCTATGGTAGTAGCAACGGAAAGCCGCACGTCAGCGCCAGTGAGGATACCCAGGCAGGCTGAAACCCTTCAACACCCGCAGGTAGCCAACCTATACCCCTGTGGCGAGGGGGCCGGTTATGCAGGCGGCATAGTAAGCGCCGCAATGGATGGCGAAAGGGTGGCCAACGCTATTGCAAGTCAATTAGCCAATGTTAACTAGGCGCTCTCACTTTTATTAAACCCCATTTTGCCAATTTTTCTTTTTTCGTTCTATATCCGCATTTTTCTTAATCTTTAGTAATGCTTGTAAAAACTTTTGGAAGTGCCGTTTTTGGGGTAGAAGCAATTAATATAACTATTGAGGTAAATGTTGCCGAAGGGCAGGGCTATTTTTTGGTTGGCCTGCCCGATGGGGCGGTAAAGGAAAGCCAGCAACGGGTTGATAGTGCCATTAAAAACAATGGTTTTAGAATGCCCCGCATAAAAATTGTGATCAATATGGCCCCTGCCGATATTAAAAAAAGCGGGTCGGCTTTTGACTTGCCAATTGCTATGGGTATTTTAGGTGCCAGCGAGCAACTGGAAAATGTTGACCAGTTAAAAAACTATGTTATTATGGGCGAGCTTAGCCTTGACGGTGCCATTCAGCCTATTAAAGGCGCATTGCCCATAGCAATACAGGCACGTAAAGAAGGCTACAAAGGTCTCATAATACCCAGCGCAAATGCAAGGGAGGCCGGCATGGTAAGTAATCTTGAAGTATATGGGGTAAACCATTTGCAGGAGGTAATTGGCTTTTTTAAAGATGCTTCCACCTTGCAACCGACCATTGTAAATACCAGGGAAGAATTTTATTACACACAAAACCAATTTGACATTGACTTTAGCGATGTAAAGGGGCAGGAAAACATTAAGCGTGCATTGGAAATATCGGCTGCCGGTGGCCACAATGCTATTTTAATTGGCCCGCCCGGAGCCGGAAAAACAATGCTGGCAAAACGGTTGCCTACCATATTGCCACCGCTAAACCTGCACGAAGCGCTTGAAACAACTAAAATACACAGTGTTGCCGGTAAGCTTCCAAACAATGCTTCCTTAATTAATAAACGTCCGTTTCGTAGTCCTCATCACACTATTTCGGACGTAGCACTTGTGGGAGGCGGTAGCGTACCGCAGCCCGGCGAAATTTCGCTTGCGCACAACGGTGTATTGTTTTTAGATGAGTTACCCGAATATAAACGAACGGTATTGGAGGTAATGCGCCAGCCAATGGAAGAGCGAAGGGTGACTATTTCCCGTGCAAAGGCCGCCATCGATTTTCCTGCAAATTTTATGTTGCTGGCAAGTATGAACCCTTGCCCTTGCGGGTTTTATAATCACCCCGATAAGGAATGCACCTGCCCACCCGGGGCAGTTCAAAAATACCTCAACAAAATTTCGGGGCCGCTGCTTGATAGGATAGACCTGCATGTAGAGGTAACGCCGGTGTCGTTTGCAGAGTTAAGCAACAAGGCGGCCGGCGAGCCAAGCAGCGCCATTAGGGAACGGGTGATAAAGGCCCGCGAAATACAGGCCGAACGATATAAGGAATCTCCCGGAACGTATGCAAATGCACAAATGAGCAGTAAGCAACTCAGGGATATTTGCGTTATAACACAGGCAGGCGAAGGCTTATTAAAGCGTGCCATGGAAAAGCTCAATCTTTCTGCAAGGGCTTACGATCGCATTTTAAAAGTTTCGCGAACCATAGCCGACCTTGCTGATAGCCCGGACATCAAAATAGAACATCTGGCAGAAGCAATTCAATACCGAAGCCTTGACCGGGAAGGGTGGGCAGGATGATCGTTGCAACATGGTACAATTTTTTCTACACTTTTATAAATTGCCGGTCATCATATTTCTTTGCTTTAAGGCAATTCATGTTCTATATTGAAAAATTTAAATATAAAATGTTGTGTGGGTATTTTAAAAAATTGACAGATTACTTGTAAGTACGATTGCTGCCACAATCGTTTTTTCAATAAAGGTTTAAAAAAGCACTACCAAAATGCTTGAACAGTAAATTGTATAATCATTCAAAACTTTATTTTTGCACATTCTTCCCACAATTTGCTAATATGTTACGTTCCGCAATTTGTTTAAAATCATATTATCGGTATATTCAATAACATTATTGTCTGTTGGTGATTTTTTATGGTAACCAACTAATATAGATTGATTTGTACCTGGTTGTAAAATTTTTTTGAAGAAAAAATAGTCAGTTAAATTTGAGTTCAATGGAAAAAAAACTTTACGAAAAAATAGCGCAGTTTAAAGATGCCGACATAATAAAGGCACAGGGAGTGTATCCTTACTTTAGAACGGTAGAATCTGCGCAGGATACAGAAGTAATATTAAATGGAAAAAAGGTACTGATGTTTGGCTCAAACTCATACCTTGGTTTAACAAGTCATCCCAAAATAAAGGAAGCTTCAAAAAGAGCCATTACAAAGTATGGTACAGGTTGCGCCGGTTCGCGTTTTTTAAACGGTACGCTTGACATTCATATTGAATTGGAGGAAAAACTGGCCCGTTTTGTAAACAAGGAAGCTGCATTATTATTCAGCACTGGTTTCCAGGCAAATCTTGGGGTATTATCCTGTATAACTGGTCGTAACGATTACCTTATTCTTGATGAGTATGACCATGCGTCTATTATTGATGGCTGCCGGCTTTCATTTTCGCGTACCATCAAATATGCACACAACAATATGGAAGATCTTGAACATAAGTTAAAGAACCTTCCTCCCGATGCTATTAAATTAATAGCTGTTGATGGGGTGTTTAGTATGGAAGGCGATATTGTAAAGTTGCCCGAATTAATTGAACTGGCAGATAAATACGGTGCCAACGTAATGGTTGATGATGCCCATAGTTTGGGGGTTTTGGGCTACAATGGCGCAGGTACAGCATCGCATTTTGGGTTAGATGATAAAGTTGATCTTATTTTGGGCACTTTTAGTAAGTCGCTTGCATCGTTGGGCGGCTTTGTAGCGGCCGATGCAGCTACTATTGACTACCTGAAACATAAAGCACGTTCGCTAATTTTTAGTGCCAGTATGCCACCAGCCGCTGTGGCAAGCGTAATTGCTGCATTAGAAATAATGCAAAGCGAGCCAGCCCTTATTGACCAACTGTGGACTAACACCAAATATGCTATGCAATTGCTTGCCGACGAAGGGTTTGATGTTGGTGTAACTGAAAGCCCCATTATTCCGGTGTATATAAGAGATAATTATAAAACCTTTTTACTTACAAAACTTTTGCAGGAAGATGGCATTTTTGTAAACCCTGTAGTGTCGCCCGCAGTACCAGCCGACTCATCGCTTATACGCTTTAGCCTGATGGCTACCCATACTTTTACACAAATAGAAGAGGCCATAGAAAAACTTGTAAAGGCGGCTGTTACGTTGGATATTCCTGTAAGAAAGTATCAATTATGATAGCCATAGAGCCCGTTAATTTACCGGGGCAAATGAAGGCGTTTATCGACTTTCCACACGAATTATACTATCGCGATCCCAATTATGTTCCTGAACTTTTTATAGCCCAACGCGACTTGTTAACACCGGGTAAGCATCCGTTTCACGAGCATTCGACCATGCAACTGTTTGTGGCAAAAAAAAATGGCGGAATCGCAGGCCGCATTGCAGCTATCCAAAATAACAACCATAATAAATTTAACCATACCAGCGATGGTTTTTTTGGATTTTTTGATTGTGTAAACGATCAACAGGTAGCCAATGCATTGTTTGAAGCTACTGTTCAATGGTTAAAGAATCTAGGCCTTAACATGTTAATCGGGCCATTAAATCCATCGACCAACGAGCCTACCGGTGTACTCATAAAAGGTTTTCATATGCCGCCGGTAGCCATGATGACCTATAACAAACCTTATTATGCCGGGTTGATGGAAGGGTTTGGAATGACAAAAAACGTTGACCTGTACGCCTACCACCTGGATACAAGCCTGGTAAACCAACGAACAGTGCGCCTTCAGCAGGCATTGCTGCAGCGGCTGCAACAAAAAAACGTTACTATCAGGTGCATCAATATAAAAAATTACAAAATTGAAGTAGCCAGGCTTAGGGAAATATACAACGCTGCATGGGATAAGAACCTTGGCTTTGTACCTATGACCGAAAACGAGTTTAACTACCTGGCGAAAGATCTTAAAATGTTGCTGGACCCTGACCTGTGCTTAATAGCAGAGCATAATGGTAAAATAGTAGGCTTTGCGTTGGCCATACCCGATATAAACGAGTTGCTTATTAAAATAAATAAAGGACGGTTATTACCCACAGGTATTTTAAAATTGCTTTTTGGCCTTAAAAAAATTAAATACTTACGGGTACTTGCCCTGGGCGTAATAAACGATTACCGAAAAATGGGTATCGAAGCCTGTTTTTATGCTGGTATTATTCAAAAGGCACAACAAAAAAACCTACGGGGCGGCGAGGCTTCGTGGGTATTGGAAGGCAATGAAATGATGAATAAGGCCATGCAAAACATAAAGGGCGAACTGTACAAAACCTATAGGATTTACGAAAAAAGTATTTAATGCCAACGGTTTTAATTACAGGGGCTAGCGGTTTTGTAGGTTTTCACCTAATTGTTGCGGCTATTACCAGCGGCTTTAAAGTAGTAGCGGCCGTGCGAAGAACAAGCCAGGTGGACCATCTGCAACATTTGCCCATACAATTTATTGACCTTAATTTTGTGAACGAGTCCGCACTTGCACAACAGTTGCTGGCTCATAATATTGAGTTTGTTATCCATGCCGCAGGTACCACAAAGGCAGTAAGCGAAGCCGACTATCGCCGTGTAAACGCAACATTTACTTATACGCTGGCTAAAGCGGTTGCCCAATGTGGCAGTCAAATTAAAAAAACAGTAGTCATTAGTAGCCTTGCGGCGGTAGGCCCGGTGCATTACCAGCACCAACCAATAACCGAATACAAACTGCCGGCTCCCTTAACTGCTTATGGCCGTAGTAAGTTACTGGCCGAGGAAAAACTGCTTTCTACCGGCATTGACTGCATAATATTAAGGCCAACAGCTATTTATGGCCCAAGGGAGAAGGACATTTTTATTATACTAAAAGCAATTGCCGGTGGGTGGGAACCTTATTTGGGAAAGGTTGCCCAGCGGTTAAGCTTTGTATATGTAACTGATGTAGCTTCGCTTGCAGTGCTATGTTTAACCAGTAGCGAAACAGGTATATTTAATATTACCGACGGACATTGTTACGACAGGTACGAGTTGGCAAACATAGTAAAACAAATACTGCATAAAAAAACAACCCGCTTTCACCTTCCAATGGTTGTAGTAAAAGCCCTTGCATTTGTACTTGAAAAATGGAATGGCATATTAAAAAAGCCTGCCGTTTTAAACCGCAAAAAACTAGCCGAGCTCACGGCTCAAAACTGGTGCTGTAATATTAGTAAAGCCACTGAGAAATTACATTTTACCCCCAGGTATGATTTGCAAAAAGGTTTGCATGAAACAATACATTGGTATAAAACTAATAAATGGATGTAAAATATACCGGGCTTTTGTCCGGTGTAGGTAATTATTGGTGGCCTGCCATCTCACAGGTTAAAACACCAGGTTTTCCTTGTTCTTACATTTTTCGTTGGTAAGCTCTGCAACCATTTGCACACCAGCAACGCTTTTAACCAGCGACACAATTATTTGAAACTTATGGTCGTCCACCAGGTCGTCTTTCATTAGCCAAATAAAGTCCATGTGTCTAAACTCGGGTAACAAATACTCGCCGTTGCAGTGATTGTGATATAGATAATGATTAAGAAAACCGTTTTTTTCCATACAGTGATACAACGAAAAAAAATAATGACGGCCCTTTTTTATTTTCTGAAGTTCAAGGTCGGTACTGAGCCTGAAATCGTACCCAAGCTTATTATTTAAGTGCCAACAGAATAAATAATTTTTTACCGGCGCCATGATACCAAACAGCCGTGTGCCGAAAAAAAAGTCGTCGGTCATATTTTCAACGTCCAGTTTATACTTCATTAAAATGGCCATAATTAATTGCAATAAAGGTACAAACCCGGCTTTAAGCACTTGATTAATGCTAACAACTTTTTGCAACAAGTTAGGTTATCAAGATTTGCCAGTATACTGACAGGCCGCATTAGCGAATGGCTTTAGACTGAGTTTATTATAAGGGGCAAAAAAAACAATGCATATAATTTATTAATTTAATGATTATCTGCCATTTGGTAAGCTCAATGCTACATATAATATCATGATAAAAAAGCTGAATAAAATTACCAGGCGTATAAGTGTGCGACCTCTATGGTCATAAAGGCAGGTTGCAACGACTAATGAAAAAAGCTATAAAGCCCGGGTCCAAAATATTAGAACCAGATTGCGGAAAGTCATTATTAATTTTTGATCAGGTATATCCAAAACGGCGGCAACCACCGTAGGTTTGCGCAAATTAGTAGCGGCATTACTTTTGCCATATATTTCTGAAATTTGCACCTCAATGAAGAATTTTTTTTTGTATCTGTTAATAGTTCTTCCTTTTACGCTTTCGGCCCAAAGTAAAAAAGAGCGCAAGGCTTTGGAGGCCCGGCACATGGCCGATGAAGCAGTTATAGTTAGTCTGTCAAATAATGTTACTGAGTTATCTGCTATTTTACAGCAAGCACAGCCATCATTGGCCGCACAAACGTTGTTTTGTAATTACCTGTCGCACCAGTTTGGCACTATTGGATTATTACCGGCCGAAAACAACTCATTTATACAATCGTTTGTTGATGAAAAGGGGCAAAAAGTTGACGCATCTACATTTTTTGTAATTAGCGGCGATACTTTAATTCAGGGCAGGCAGTATTTTCCACTTATATTTTCGGCCAATGCAAATGTTACAGGCATGCCCGCTCCCGATTTAAAAGAGCAAGGCGAGCCATGGTTTATTGATGTAAAAGATTGGTTGAAAAATGAAACTGATACACAACAATCGTCAACCGTTTATGTCAAAATTTTAGAGGAGGTTAGCCGCGCATCGCAAAAGGGTGCTACAGCGCTAATTCTTTATAATAGCAGCAATCAAAAAGACTCTATTGCATTCGATCCCTTTGGTACGTCTCATAAAGTGTCCATACCAGTGGTATATCTTCAAAACGAAACATTTAAAAAATATTATGCCGATAGATCGGACATGCAGGAAATTGCCTTATCGGTTGCCATAAGCCCTTACACAACACAGGCTAACAATATTATAGGGTATATTAATAATGCAAGCCAGTTAACTACCATTGTTACTTCCTCCATTGCCCTCCCAACAATTAGTGACGGCGTAAAAACCGGAAGCGAAGTTTTTGATATAAGTGCAACAGCATTGTTAATAGAACTTGCAAAAATGACTATGGCATCTACCCACAAAAACACCAATTACCTTTTTGTAACCTTTGTAAACAATGGTGCAAACAATTGCGGCGTGGGGTATTTATTAAACAATACCGGCTTAAAAAGCAACATAAAATATATGTTGAACCTTACCCGGTTGGCAGGTGGCAAAACACCACCAGGTGTTTATGTACAAGGCGTTGGCACCTCGCCACAATGGAAAGATGTTTTTGCAAACATTGCTGCCACCGATATAAAAGTGAGCCTTGACTTAGGCATAGACACCATCGGCTGCCAGGCTGCCTTTTATGCTAAAGAAATACCTGCATTAATAATTGGCACAGCTGCACCGGTTACTTTATTGGGGTTAGATGGCAAACAATTAACTAATGAATTAGCACTTGTAAAATATGTAAGCAAGTTTTTGGAAACTGCTGATGGCATTGGTAAACTTTTATATACAACCACAACGCAGCCAAACTTTGCCTTTGCTGCCCAAACTGAGCCGTCCGCCCCGGCTGCTGCCCTTACAAACGGGCAAACAATTATTGCTGCTACACCTGTTGCTGAAACATATGGTGCCGCAGTTACGATTACACAGCCCACGTCAATACCTGAGGCAATATCCACCCCCGAAACTGTCCCTGCCCCGGTAAAACGTCCGGCGCCTGTAAATGCTAACGTACAATATTCAGTAAGCCTTGGGGTAATACCGGTTGGCAACTATAGCGGGCAAGGGTTTAAAATTGGTGGGGTTACCCCTAAGCGGCTGGCCGAAAAAATTGGCTTGAAAGCGGGGGACGTGTTGCTACAGTTAGGTGAGCATAAAATAAGCGAAATGAGCAGTTACCTGCAGGCGCTGGCCAATTTTAAAAAGGGGGATGTTACTATTTTAAAGGTTATGCGGGAGAACGACGAAAAGTTGTTTACTGTTAAGTTTCAATAAAGCACCGTAACCAGCAACATGGTTTTTGAAGTCAAATTGGTTAGTACTATTTAGTAAAATATTGATAAGTACCGCGTAAACTCCCAATATCGTAAACGTAGGTGGTAGGTTAGCTCTACTTTTGCCGTGAAATAAACATGCGCAACACTAAGCTTAATATAGCCCTTGTGGGCAATCCAAATAGCGGCAAAACCTCTTTATTTAACGCCCTCACCGGTTTAAACCAAAAGGTGGGAAATTTTCCGGGGGTTACTGTCGATAAAAAAACAGGGCAATGCACACTCGAGGATGGCCTTAATGTAAACATTATTGATTTACCTGGCACTTACAGCCTTTATCCGCGCCGCAGCGACGAGTGGGTATCCTACAAAGTATTAATGAATGTGGACGAGCACGTACAACCGCAAATGGTAGTACTTGTAGCCGATGCAAGCAATTTAAAGCGCAACCTGTTATTTTGCTCGCAAATTATAGATCTTAAAATACCTGTAGTGGTGGCCCTTACCATGCTTGACCTTGCCAACAAAAAAGGTATGGAAATTGATCTTGCCGAATTGGAGCGGGAGCTGGGAGTGCCCATCGTATCAATCAACCCACGAAAAAACAAAGGATTAACCCAGCTAAAAAAGGTATTGGCGCAAACCGCGCAGCGGCAGTACAAACCACCTGCCCGCGATTTTATCGGGGTGGGTGCATTGGCCAGTAAAGCCATTGCAGGTGTAAAGGAAATGTACCCGGCCCTTAGCGATTATGGTGCAGTGCATTACCTTATTAATCACGAGCACTTTCCGCTAACCCGGCAGGTACAACATAAAATTGAAGCTATTGAAGCTGATACCAATTTTAATTCAACCAAGTTACAGGCCGAGGAAATACTGCAACGCTACAACCGCATAAGGCAAATTATGCAAATGAGCGTGGTGGAGGCCGATCCGTTGCAGAAAAAAATGTTTACCGAAAAGCTCGATAATATTCTTTTGCACCGTACGTGGGGTTATGTTATTTTACTAACGGTGTTGTTTCTGCTGTTTCAAAGCATATTTTGGTTGGCCCAGTTTCCTATGGATGCCATTGAATGGAGTTTTGCACAGGCAAGCATTTTTATGGCAAAGTACTTGCCCAACGCATGGTGGACCGACCTGTTAATAAACGGTTTTGTGGCCGGGCTTAGCGGCATATTGGTATTTGTGCCCCAAATAATGATTTTGTTTGGCTTAATAACCATTTTAGAAGATACCGGCTATATGGCCCGCATTAGCTTTTTAAGCGATAAACTAATGCGAAAAGTTGGTTTAAATGGCAAAAGTGTTATGCCTATGATAAGTGGTTTTGCCTGTGCCGTACCCGCTATTATGAGTGCCCGTAATATAGAAAACAGGAAGGAGCGGCTGCTTACTATTTTGGTAACGCCTTTAATGAGTTGTAGTGCAAGGTTGCCGGTATATACCATCCTTATAAGCCTGGTAATTCCCTCCAAATTCTTTTTCGGTTTTTTAAGCTTACAGGGCATGGTAATGATGGGCTTATACCTATTGGGCACTGTAATGGCCCTGGTGGTAAGCTATGTTTTTAAATGGGTCATAAAAATTACCGAACGCAGCTTTTTTATTTTAGAATTACCGGTATACCGTGGCCCCCGTTGGAAAAATGTAGGCATTACCATGGTTGAAAAAGCAAAAATATTTGTAGTGGATGCCGGTAAGGTAATTATGGTTATAAGCCTGCTGTTATGGTTTTTAAGCAGTTATGGCCCAGCCAGTAAAATGGATAAGGTAACTGCCCAATACGAAAACCTGTTGCAACAACCCAATGCCAATAAGCAGCTACTAAAAAAACAATATGGTACCGCCAAATTAGAAAATAGTTATGCAGGCATTTTAGGAAATGCCATTGAACCCGCCATAAGGCCCCTTGGCTACGACTGGAAAATAGGCATTGCCCTGATAACCTCGTTTGCAGCACGCGAGGTGTTTGTAGGCACTATGGCCACTTTATATAGTGTGGAAGAAGACAATAAATACACATCGCTAAGGCAAAAAATGGCCACAGCAAAACGCACCGATGGTACCCCGGTATACACCCTTGCCAGTGGCCTTAGCTTAATGGTTTTTTACGTATTGGCCATGCAATGCATGAGTACCCTTGCCGTGGTAAAACGCGAAACCCGTACCTGGAAATGGCCCATAGTTCAACTACTTTACATGACCGGGCTTGCCTATGTAATGAGCCTGGCGGTTTTTCAGTTATTAAAGTAATTAATGGTTGTTTTATTTGCGCCCTTTTCCATAATACTGCCAAAGCAGTGCCGATAGTTTTTTGGTCAATACCCACGCTTCGTTGCTACTGGTCCAGCTTTTATCAGCATTGTTTTGCGTGCAAATACAAAATACATAGCGGCTTTTTTTACCATTCACATACGCCACTTCGCTACGGCTGGCATCTACTGCTCCATTTTTGCTGGCTATAAACACACCGGCCGGTATTTGCGACAAAGCCTCTTCGTCCCAATAATTGCGGCCTAATAATGTAAGCATACGATTGCTAATTTCCTGGTTTAACAATTGACCGTTAGCAATTTTTACAAACAGCAAAGCCATTTCGCGGGGCGTTGTTTGCCCCCAGCCAAACTGAGTTCGGTTGGCCTCGCGGCCCGGGGTGCGGCTGTTTACGCGGGTAGCTTTAAAGCCCAAACTGTCAACCAACTGGTTTATGCGGGTGCCTGTGCCCGCAAGGCTTTGCAACCAAAGGCTGGCAGTGTTATCGCTCATGGTAAGCATTAGCATTACTGCCTTACTTAGTTCAATAGTCTCATTATTTTTAAACGAGCCAAGTATATCCACCCCGGCATACAACAAGCTATCGCTGTAAACGAGTGGCTGGTGGTATGCCAATTCATTTTTATTAATCTTATCCATTATGCCCAATAAAATGGGAATCTTAACCATGCTTGCTGTTGAAAAAACAGTATCGGCATTAATGGCCACCTTGTTGTTTTTTTCAAGGTCGTACACGTATACGCCTGCCTGCCCATTAAAACCGGCTAAAAGCTCATTTATTTTTTTAGTTAACTGACGATCGGTTTTTTGTGCGTTGGCAACAGTAATAACCATAGTTGAACCAATAACAACCATAAAAAACCAAAGGCGAAGTTGTAAGTATAAATGCATCATGACGGGCTAATTATTATCATCAAACATAAAAAAAATTTATTGCCTAAAGTATAATAGCAATAACAAAGCTGCACGTACGTGCTTAATAGCCACAGTCATTTATGGGTGCGGCAAACGTATTTATGCCATTAGCACTTTCGGCGGTATAACAAGTTGTTTCACCTAAAAAAATAATTATTCATCCACATAATAATTTTATTTGCTTTGGGTAAAGGTTTGCATAACTTTTGAAAAATGGCAGAGCGTTTGTTTTAACTAATCACTTCTTAAACTGTCTATCTTTACCCACTTTTATTAATTAAAATGGCTGTTTTAATGAAGCGATTTTTCCCGGGTTTTGTAGTACTTTGTTTTTTATTAGCAAACACATGTAAAAATAAAAACGAAGCCAATACATCAAAAAAAACTGCCCCGCAACAAATACCCGTTGTTGATGTAATTATAGCCAATCCGCAAAAAATTGTAAATACTATAGAAGCCAATGGAAGTATTGTAGCCAGCGAAACCGTAGACCTGAGGCCGGAGATAAGCGGGCGGATCATCTACCTAAATATTCCCGAAGGCACTAACATTGCGCAAGGCACCGTTATAGCCCGTATGAACGATGCTGACCTTAAAGCTCAACAAAACAAAGTAAAGGTGCAGCTTGACCTGGCCCAAAATACTGTAGAGCGCTATAAAAAATTACTTGATATACAGGGCATAAATAAAGCCGACTACGATATGGCCCTTAACCAGGTAAATAGCCTGAATGCTGACATGGGCATTTTAAATGCCGAGCTGGCCAAAACTGTTGTCAGGGCTCCTTTTAGTGGTGTTATTGGTTTAAGGCTGGTAAGCAATGGTGCCTATATAACACCAGCAAGTATTCTTACAACCATTCAAAAAATTGATAAGGTAAAAATTGATTTTACCCTACCCGAAACATATGCCAATAGTATTAAACGAGGCAATACCATTGAAGTAGAAACCGACAATAGTGCCGGTAAAAGGCAAAAAGCTACCATTTTGGCTATTGAGCCACAGGTAAGTACTACCACCCGCAACCTTTTGGCGAGGGCAGCATTATTAGGTGGTGTTGCAAAACCCGGCACATTTGTAAAAGTGTATATAGACGCTGGCGAGGGGGCAGGGATACTTATACCGGCCAATGCAATTATTCCCGATGCAAGGGCTAAAAAAGTAGTGCTGGTAAAAAATGGCAAAGCAACTTTTGTTGAAATAGAAACCGGCCTAAGGCAGGAAGGAGCGGTGGAAGTGACCAGGGGTTTGGCAGGCGGCGATAGTGTGGTAGTAAGTGGTGTGTTGTTTGCACGCCCCAACGCCCCGGTTAAAGTACGGAGCGTAAAGCAGTTGGCTGAGGTTGTTAATTAGTAATCGCCCTGGTAGCCTGTAGTAAAGTTACTTTGTTGCCTGGTTTATAAAAAATACAACGGCTGCTTACAACCTGGCTTTTAAAAGCACCTCAGATATGCCAATGTTTACAATGAAAAAGATTCGTTACCAATGAATATTTCTGAATTATCATTGCGGCGGCCGGTTTTAGCTACCGTAATTAACCTGCTCATTATACTGTTTGGTGTAGTGGGTTTTTCGTTTTTAAGCCTGCGGGAGTATCCCGCCATCGATCCGCCCATTGTAAACGTGCGAACCTCGTACACTGGTGCCAATAGCGATATTATTGAAACCCAGATTACCGAACCCCTGGAAAAAGCTATTAACGGTATTCCCGGTATTAAAAGTATCTCCTCGCAAAGCACATCGGGTAGTAGTAACATTACCGTTGAGTTTAACCTTGATGTTAGTATGGACGAGGCTGCCAACGATGTACGCGACAAAGTGGGGCAGGCCTTACTTAGTTTACCGCAGGATGTAGATGCACCGCCGGTAGTGAGTAAGTCCGACGCCAACAGTGAGTTTATTATTTTGGTGGCCCTGCAAAGCCGCACTAAAAGTTTGTTGGAGCTAAGTGACTATGCCGAAAATGTGTTGCTGGAGCGATTACAAACTATTAATGAGGTAAGCGCAATAAATATATTTGGGCAGAAGCGTTATGCTATGCGCATCTGGCTTCAGCCTGAAAAATTAAGCGCCTACAATATTTCGTTTACCGATGTGCAAACGGCCCTCGACCGCGAAAATGTAGAACTTCCCGCAGGAAAAATTGCCGGTAATAATACCGAGCTCATTATTAGGACCCTGGGACGATTGACAACCGAAAAAGAATTTAGCGACCTGATTGTAAGGCAGGATAATGCAGGTATTGTAAGGTTGGCCGATGTAGCTAAAGTTGAATTAGGACCCGAAAACGAAGAGACAAGCTGGAAATATAATGGAGTAAATGCGGTAGGTATGGCCATTATACCGCAGCCGGGGGCCAACTACATTAATATTTCAAACGAATTTAATAAAAGGATAGAGGAAATTAAGCGCACCGAAAAGTCAGATATAGAGTTTAATGTGCTTATTGACGCTACCTTAAACGTACGCAAATCGTTAGAGGAAGTGAAGGAAACACTGATCATTTCGCTTTGCCTGGTAATACTGGTTATCTTTTTCTTTTTCCGCAATTGGCTTATTGCCATTAGGCCACTAATTGACATTCCGATTTCGCTGGTTTCCTGTTTTTTTATAATGTACCTGGCAGGTTTTAGTATTAATGTACTTACGTTGCTGGCCATTGTGCTGGCCACCGGCCTGGTGGTTGACGATGGAATTGTGGTTACCGAAAACATTTTTAGAAAAATGGAACAGGGCATGTCTGTTCGCAAAGCTGCATTGGTAGGTAGCCGCGAAATATTTTTTGCCGTTATATCAACTTCCATTACGCTGGCAGTGGTGTTTTTGCCGGTAATATTTTTAGAAGGTTTTGTAGGCCGTTTGTTTAGAGAGTTTGGAGTGGTAGTGGCAGGTGCAGTGTTGGTATCGGCCGTGGTATCGCTAACCATTACACCAGTGCTAAATGTGGTAATGACCAAAAAATCGGGGCATGGTAAGTTTTACGAACGCACCGAGCCCTTTTTTCAAAAAATGGAAAGCGGGTATAAAAATATGCTGGCCAGCTTTTTACGAATTCGATGGATGGCCTGGGTTATAGTGGCTGTTTGCGGCGGTATTATTTATTTGGTAGGAAGCAATATTCAAAATGAAATAGCGCCGCTTGAAGATAAGGGCAATATTAGGTTAAGTGCTACCGGCCCCGAGGGCGCCAGCTACGACTACATGATAAACGTAGGCGAGCAACTGGTAAATTTTATGTACGACTCTATACCCGAACGTAATTTTGTATTTGGCGCAATACCCGGCTTTGGCGGCAATGCTACCAACTCAGGTAGCCTCAGGCTTAGCCTTGTACCTATTAAACAGCGCACCCGTACCCAAAGTGAAATTGTACGCGACCTGCAAAAAAAGTTAGGCAGTTTTAACAATGCACGTATTATTCCTGTAGAAGAACAAACCATACAGGTTGGTGGCAGCAGGGGTGCGCTGCCGGTGCAGTTTATAATACAAAACCTAAATTTTGATAAGATAAAAGAAGTGATACCAAAGTTTTTAGAGGAGGCACGCAAAGACCCTACGTTTAGCAATGTAGATGTAAACCTGAAGTTTAACAAGCCCGAGCTGCAACTAGAAATTGACCGGATTAGGGCAAAGGACCTTGGTGTTTCGGTAACAGATGTTGGTATTGCTTTACAAAGCGCTTTCAGCGGTAGGCGTGCCGGTTATTTTATAATGAATGGCCGTCAATACGAAGTAATAGCACAGGTGGAACGAAGCGACAGAAACGAGCCGGTTGACATAGCCAAAATTTACATCCGCAATAATCGCGGCGAAAATATTCCGCTCAATTCGGTAGTTATCATGCAGGAAAACAGCAATCCTCCCTCGTTATACCACTACAACCGGTTTAAAGCCGCCACCATACAGGCAGCGCTGGCCGAAGGTAAAACCATTGGCGATGGCGTAAAGGCAATGCAATCCATTGGCAATAAGTTGTTGGACGAAACATTTCAAACATCGCTGGGCGGCCCCTCGCGGGACTATGCCGAGAGCTCGTCCAATACGGCCTTTGCTTTCTTTTTAGCCCTGATACTTATTTATTTGGTGCTGGCAGCACAGTTCGAAAGCTTTACCGATCCATTTATTATAATGGTTACTGTGCCGCTGGCATTGGCCGGTGCATTGCTAAGCCTTTGGATTTTTAACCAAACGCTTAATATTTTTTCGCAAATTGGTATGATTATGTTAATTGGGTTGGTTACCAAAAACGGTATTTTAATAGTTGAGTTTGCCAATCAAAAACGCGAAACGGGTTTAAAAATAAAAGAGGCAGTGCTGGAGGCATCGGCCCAAAGGTTACGCCCCATTTTAATGACCAGCCTTGCCACAAGCCTTGGCGCCCTGCCCATTGCACTTAGCCTGGGGGCGGCCGCTACCAGCCGTATTCCATTAGGTATTGTGGTGGTAGGCGGTATCCTGTTTTCGCTGGTGTTAACCTTGTTTGTAATTCCGGCAGTGTACACCTACATGTCGGGCGAGCATAAAAAAGATAAGAACAAAGTGTACGATGATGTAAATAAGGAGGAACGAATGGAAACAGAAAAGGCAGCAGAACGATCGTTACTTGTAGAGCCATAACAGGTTTTAGGTTGAGCTGTACAATTGTAATGACCATTAAAATATTACCCGGTTTTTACCAACAAAAATTATAGAACCAACCACCCCTGATGAATAAAATTGCAGGTATTTTTTTATTATTATTGCCCGCTTTGGCGTTGCGTGCGCAACAACTAACATTAGATGAAGCTATTAGTATTGCGCTTAAAAACAGCCTTGATATTGAGGTGGCTAAAAACAACCTGGAGGCCAGCACCATCAGCAATTCGTTGGCATTGGCAGGTGGTTTACCAATAGTTAACGCCACGTTTAACGACAACCAATCGTACACTAACCTTAATCAAAAGTTAAGCAACGGCACCAATATTGCCCGTAACGGAAACACCAATAATGCGCTAAATACTGGCGTAACTATAAACTACCTGGTATACAATGGTAACCGGGTAAAAATAGCGCGGTCAAGGTTAGGGGCTATTGAAAAGCAGTCGCAGGTGTTGCTATTGCTACAAACTCAAAACCTGTTGGCCAATGTAATGGCCAATTATTACAACATTGTTAGGCAAAATGGTTTTATAAATACTGTTCAAAAGTCAATTGAGGTTACCCAACAGCGTAAAAAATTAATAGATGCCCGCAAAGAAGTAGGCCTTGCTAACAATGCCGATACTTACCAGGCACAATTAGACCTTACGGCCAGCGAGCAGGATTTGCGCAACCAGCAACTGGCGCTACAGCAGGCCGGCGCCGATTTGTTACGGCTGCTAACCCTGCGGGCCGACAGTACAGTAACCATACAGGATACTATTATTGTAGACCGTAGCCTTGACCTTGAAACGTTGCGGGCTAAAATATTTGCCACACCGGCTGTCCGCTCGGCCGATCAGCAGGTTATAATAAACGAGTTACTCGAAAAGGAAATTTATACCAGCCGTCTGCCCTCGTTATCGGTTGTGGGGGGGCTCAATTATAACCGAAACCAAAATGCGGCAGGCTTTACCTTATTAAACCAAAGTTATGGCCCGGTGGCAGGCATAGGTATACTGGTGCCTATATTTAATGGTGGTATAGTTAAAAAGCAACAACAGGTAGCAGCCATCGATATTAGAAATGCCGAAACCTCAAGGGAAATTATATTGCGTGATATTGAAGTGCAAATAACCAGGTCGTGGCTTGCTTATAAAAATAACCTGAACCAGTTGGAAGTAGAGCAACAAAATAACAAAGTGGCAGCAGATTTATTAAACCTGGTGCAGCAACGTTTTTTGTTGGGCGTAGGCACTATTGTCGACGTTCGCGAAGCACAAAAAAGTTTTGTAGAAGCTGGCTTCAGGTTGGTTAATATTTCGTTCCAGGCCAAACTGGCCGAAGTTGAATTGAAAAGATTATCGGGTTCTATGGTGCAGTAGGGGATGGTGAATTTGATTTGTTACTGGCTCATCTTCCACTGGTAATTACAATTTTGGTAACTGGTTTGGCAGGTGTTTTACCGTTTGATACAAACACAAGGTAAACACCACTGGCTATTTTTTCGCCCTTATAACTACGCCCATTCCATATGGCCTGCCCGCCAAGGCTGCGGGTTTCAAATATTAGCCTGCCACTTAGCTCAGTAATTTTTACGTTGGCATTTTCGGGCAATCCCTTTATGGCAATAGTACCCTGGTAGCCGGGCGGCACCGGGTTGGGAAATACCAATACATTGTTGCTGTCGCTTACTGCCTGTGTGGCTGTGCTTCTAAAACTACATATTCCTTTAAAGGTAGAAATGAATACTTCACCACTTTGGCCGTCTATCGCTATGCGGTTTACATCGTTGCTTAATAATGGGCTGTTATTTTCGGTAAAACGATAAATCACCTTTTCGCCATCGGGGCTTATAAGCCACACCCCGTTGCGGGTACCTATCCATTTACGGTTGGCGCCATCAACTGCAATGGTGCGCACTTCTTCGTTTTGAAAAAGCAAGCCTGCAAAACGGTCCTGCTGCACCACCGGAAGTATGGCCTCGCAATCGCCGCCATTAAAAATAGTACCCGGGCACTGCACAATACCAATGCCCCGGGCGGTACCTATCCAAATAAATCCATCGTTATCCTTAGCCAAACAATATACGTTGTTGGATGGCAGGTTGCCATTGCCACGGCCCAACCGCAGATACCTCCATTGGTCGTCGGCCAAATTATCTACTGACTGCCCATAACTATAAACAAACACGCCGTTTCCGCGGGGGCTCACTATCCATAGGTGGTCGTCGTCGTTGGCAAGCAGTTGGCTCACGGCATTTTCAAAATGAAAAAATGGTATGGCAATGGCTTTAAAAGTTCCATTGGCCTTGCGTACCTGCAGGTTTTGCGAGGCTCCGTAATTACTGATCCATAAATTATTTTTACTGTCAAAGGCAAGCCCGCTAACGCGGTAACTGGTGGGGTCGCCAATGGCAGGTTGTAAAGTGCTGCTTTGTTTATAAATGGAAATATTGGTTGCCCCAAAGTTTACCAGCCCTCCTCCATAACTGCCTGCCCACAGGCTTTGGTTTATGGGGTCGGTAGCCAGCGAAATAAAATCAAGTACGGTGTCCAGCACAGGGGTGGTAAAGCCACCCGTACTGCTCCAAAGCCCGTTGCTAAAATTAAATACACCATTACGGTTAAACTGGTAGTTCCAGGCATCATTCACCTCTCCACCAGCCACCTGCAGTTTACCATTGGCCGCCACCATTTCGCCATTGGCCGGGCCGGGCGGGCCGTTGGGTATAAACCGTTCAACGGCCGTAGTAAATTTTGAAAGGCCTCCAAAAAAATCAGCTACCCAAACCGCATTGCCCTGCTGTATGGCCCACCTGGGCGTACTAATAACGCCGCTTTGCAAAACGATTCTTTCCACGTTTCCATTGGGGGTAATCACCAATACACGGCTGTTGCCATTAGCACTTCGCTGGCACAACAAAAGTTTATTTTGGCTTGATGTCATGCTGGTGACCCGCCATTGGGCTTCGTAATACAGGCGCTGTCCGTTCATCAACAAAACACTGTCATTTATTAATACCGCAATGGAACCGGCCACATTACTAACCATTCGGGTTAGTGATGTGACAGGATTGGACCAGTTGGCAAAATTGGCAAGGTCGGTGCCATTTTTTGCAGCGGTTTTTGTTCCTTCTGCGGTAGCGGCATACCAAAAAGTATCGCTGGACGTCAGCCCTGTTATATTTACCAAAGCTCCATTGTTGCCAATTTTCCAGGTGTCTTTTATTTCAAACCTTACCAGGTTTAACAATATAATGCCTACCTCGCTGCATAGGTAGGCTATTCCATTTTCGCAATAAATGTAGTTGATGGTTTTGTTACCCGTTACGGTGCTGCGCAACACATCGCGTACATTTTTTACCATCAGGCCTTTTAGCACATCAATGTTGCTATTGTTATATGCTATTACTAATTGGCCGGTGGTTTGGTCCCAGCCAATGGCCGATACGCCTATGTCGTTAAGGCCGGTAACCTTACTAAAACGATTTATGGTGTTGCTACCATCAACACTAAATACATTATTGGTGGTAGCACAATACACTGCATCTGCACCTTCAACTACTTGTATTGTATTTTGATAAGTAACATGTTCGCGCCACTGGCCAATAGGCGGCAAAGGCAATTGGGCGTAAGTGGTAACATGTGCAAAAACAAACAGCAGCAAAGCCAATAAAGTGTAAATTAAACTGGAATAAACTGTCAGTTTGTTTGAAAAATATTTTTCTTGCTTCAATGTTTTTCCTTATTTGAAATGAAGTTTATTGACCGCAGGTTTCAAAGTTAACAGGTTTGGTATTGTGCCAATTGAGAATAACGTACTTTGGCGGGCTTTAACAATTATATTCAATTAATTACTACAGGCATTTATGTGGTATAGTGTAGCAAGGTTTATACTTAAAAACAGGATAGGATTGTTAGGCTTGCTTTTCGCAGGCACTTGTATTATGGGCTATTATGCCAGCAAGGTGCAATTAAGCTACGAGTTTACCAGGGCCATCCCCACCGACAATCCCAAATACCAGGAGTTTGAATCATTTAAACAGCGCTTTGGCGATAATGGCGGACTACTGGTGGTAGGTATTGAAAGCAACAACTTTTATTCGGTAAAAAATTTGCAGGCACTGCTTACCTTATCGCAACAGCTAAAAAAAATACGCGGTGTAGAAAGTGTATTAAGCGTGGCCGATGCACTTAACCTGGTGCGTAACGATAGTACCGATAAGCTGGAAACAAGGCGAATTTTTCCGCTTGCCTTGTCCACTCAACAACAGGCCGACAGCGGCAGGGCCATTTTTGAAAACCTGCCTTTTTATAATGGTTTGTTGTATAACCCGTCATCCAAAGCATATTTAGTTGGTATGCAGGTAAATAAAGGCCTCATCAACTCTGATTACCGAACAGTATTGGTAAGCAATATTTTAAAAGAGGTGGAGGTTTACCAAAAAAAGTTGGGCAATACGCTGCATATTAGTGGGTTGCCATTTATACGCACTACGCTGGGTGACATGGTAAAAAAGGAGATGAAATATTTTCTTATCGGGTCACTGCTGTTATCGGCTATTACCCTGCTCATTTTTTTTAGGTCGTTTAGTGCAATGCTAATGAGCCTGGTAGTGGTAGTTATTGGAGTAATTTTTAGTGTGGGTACTATTGTAATTGCCGGTTACAAAATAACGCTGCTAACCGCATTAATTCCGCCGCTTGTGGTGGTAATAGGTATACCCAACTGTATTTATTTTTTAAATAAGTACCATACCAGTTTACAGTTGCAGGCCAATAAGCAGGCAGCCATTATAAATATGGTGGGGCGTATGGGTATTGTTACCCTGTTTTGTAATATTGCCGCCGCTATTGGTTTTGCAGTATTTGCATTAACCAAAAGCGCTCTTTTGCAGGAGTTTGGCTTGGTTGCCGGTATCAACATCATGTTGCTTTTTGGTATATCACTGGTGTTTATTCCATCGGTTTTAAGTTATTTGCCACTTCCCGGGCCAGCGCAATTGCAGTACCTTGACAACCGGCTACTTATTGGGGCATTACAGCAGGTAGAACGCTGGACCGTACACCATAAGCGGCTGGTATTGATAGTTACCTTAGCAATTACCGGTATTGCTGTTGCCGGTATATTCAGGCTAAAAAGCGAGGGCTTTATTGTAGACGATTTGCCTAAAACGGCAAAAATCTACACAGATTTAAAATGGTTTGAAAGCAATTTTGGCGGTGTTATGCCATTGGAAGTAGTAATAGATACTAAAAAAAAGAATGGTGTTATCAGTTCACTACGAACATTTGACCGTGTTGATGAATTTAGCAACTACCTACAAAGCAGGGGCACTATGTCCCGGCCACTTACCGTGGTTGAAGGTTTAAAATTTGTGAAGCAGGCCTATTACGATGGTGACAGCCTTAGTTACGCTGCCCCCAGCGAATTTGATATGCCCTTTTTAGCACCCTACCTAAAATCGGGTGCCGGGGCACCAGCTACCAATGCATCGTTTAATAACCTGTTAAATGGATTTATTGATAGTAACAAGCAATACACCCGCATGAGCATTACTATGAAAGATGTGGGCAGCGTTCAACTGCCCATTATTTTAGATACACTACAACAACATGCTAATCAAATATTTGACACTGCTAATTATGATGTGCAATTTACCGGGGCAAGTGTTACCTTTTTAGAGGGAAGCCGCTTTATTATTAACGGGTTAAAGGAAAGCATTCTTTGGGCCTTTTTACTTATTGCCCTGTGTATGTTATACCTTTTTAAGTCGGTTCGTATACTGTTTTGTTCCCTAATACCAAATGTGGTGCCGCTGGCTATAACTGCAGGTGTAATGGGTTGGGTGGGCATTTCGCTAAAGCCTTCTACTGTATTGGTTTTTAGTGTAGCATTGGGAATAGCTATTGATGTGACTATTCGGTTTTTGGTGAACTATAAACAGGAACTTCCTGCTAATAATAATAATGTTGAGGCTACTTTACTGCAAACCATAAGGCATACCGGTATTAGTATTATTTACACAAGCCTTGTACTGATAGCCGGGTTTATTATTTTTTGCTTCAGCGGCTTTGGTGGTACCCAGGCACTAGGCTGGCTTACTTCACTTACGCTGGTGGTGGGCACCATTACCAACCTTGTTTTGCTACCGGTATTGCTGACAATTTTAAAAAAAAATAAGGGGTTCTTGTGTAAATAAAATGGACTTTCAAAAAAACCGGCTCTCGAAAAAGGCCTTCATTAACCTTTTATCCAAACTTCAGCATACAAATACAAGCATAATTTGCCAGAGAGCAGGCTAATTTACGCCAATAAATTTCCTAATTTTTCCTCTACGCTGGCAGACAATTTTACAATTAGGCAATATTGCCGCCACCTATGTTTTTTGTTCGGGCAAAATAATTATACAATATCAGCAATTATAATCTGCTGCTTTTTAACTTGCCAGTTTTTAAATAAAAGAATTTAAAAATTCTTTTAACAAACCTTTAAAAATGACAAAATCAAGTTTTTTTGGAAGCTTAACTTATCGATAACGTGGGTTTATTTAGCGTGGTATGTAATTTATTCGTGGCTGTATTTTGTTAAGAAATGGCCGATAATGCCATAAATAGATACCGATTGATTTGATCTATTAACATATAAATGCTAAGAATAACTGGTAAATAAGCTTGATTAAGACCGCATTAGTAAAAGTAAATTAAAATAACAAACACATTTATTGGCTACTGCAATCGCATCAGAATTAAAGAAATGTTAAGTATCTTACCCTGCTTTTATAAGTTTGGTGAGGACAATTAAACTTTAGTTGCTTTTAACACTTTCAAGAAATAGCTCGTTTTAATAAAAAACGATCTTTTAAGTGTGCAGCAAAAAAGTTTAACGAACTGTCAACTTATTTAGTTTATTCCTTTTTTCAAAATTTAAGAAATATTATGAGAAAATTTTTGATGATGATGTTGTGCCTGGGATTGACATTTAGTCAATTGTTTGCACAAGACCGTACCCTTACGGGAAAAGTTACGGATGTAAATGGTACTCCATTATCGGGGGCTACTGTTAGTGTAACCGGCAGTAGCGTAAGGGCCGGCACAAACGACCAGGGTGTTTTTACTATTAGCGTGTCAACAGATGCGAAGGAGTTTTTGGTTACTTACATTGGTTATACCCTTCAGCGGGTTGCTATCGGTAACAACCGTACGTTTAATGTAAAAATGACTAATTCAACGGTCGATTTAAATGAGGTGGTAGTAACTGGTTACGCTCGTTATAAAAAGAACGAATACGCCGGTGCCGGTACTAAAGTAGTAGCCGAGCAGATCAATTTTGTGCCTGCAGCTTCTTTTGACCAAATGTTGCAGGGAAGAGCGCCAGGTTTGTTAGTTACCTCGGGTAGCGGCCAGCCAGGTGCAGCTGCCAGGGTACAAATAAGGGGTGCTTCGTCCATTACAGGTGGCAATGCTCCCTTATACGTGGTTGATGGACAACCGGTAGAAGGAGCCGTTTTTCAATCGTTAAACCCTGCCGATTTTGAAAGTGTAGATGTACTTCGTGATGCAGTAGCTACCGCCCAGTATGGGAACCGCGGTTCCTCGGGCGTTATATTGGTAACCACTAAAAGAGGCAAGTCGGGCAAAGCGGTTTTAAGGTACGACGGGCAGGTAGGTGCTACCGAAGCTGGTACACAAAAATTCAATATGCTAACTTCAACCGAATTGTTGCAGTTCCAGGAAATTCTAGGCCGCCAATTGCCTAATAATTTACCAGGATGGGCCAACTCGCGACTAAACCCAAGTTACGCCGCCGCCACGCCTGCCGTAAGGGGACAACGCGATAGAAACCTTGACAGCTTTAAAAACATCAATACCAACTGGCAAGATGTGTTTTTACGCAACGGTACATTTCAAAGTCATAACCTTGCCCTATCGGGTGGTAGCGAAGCAACGAGGTTTTATTTGTCGGGTGGTTATTACGGCGAAGACGGTATCGGTTTACGTTCCAACCTTAAAAGGTATTCTATCCGCGCCAACGTTGACCATAAGTCTGACAAGTTAACGGTTGGCTTTAGTACTGGTGTTGGTTACACGCAACGTAATTTTATTGAGTCAGAAAACGGAATTGCTTTGGCCAACCCTTTTGCCGCCGCTTATCTTGCCTTACCATATCAAAAATTGTTTAACGACAATGGTACCGTTTCTACCGGCGGTGGCCGTGTAGGCCCTAATGCTTTTGAAAGAGTAAACAACACAAGCAATCTAAATAACCAAATTAAAGCAACCAGTAGCCTTACCGTTAACTACGACGTTGCCCGTAATGTATTTATAGGCGGTTTTGCAGGTATTGATTACCGCCAAACGGTTAATGAACGCTCTGTTTTTCCAAATACATTTGCATCAAACACCGCAGGCTTTCCTGCTGGCCCACCTGCTGCAAATCAACCAGGTGGTGGCTCGTACGCAACCGGTTTTAACAATTTTGCCGAGTATATAGTAAGGGCTTCTGCCGGATACAAAAATGTATTTGCCGAAAAACACGATATGTCGATTACCGCTATTAGCGAATACACACGGGATAATGAAAAGGGTTTAAATTATACTGGTTTTGGCATTAGCCCCCAGTTATTAAATACACCTGCAGGTATAACCCCGGGTAATTTAAATAACAGATTGATTGCCGGGGTTGATGGCTTTAAAAGATTGCGGGCATTGTATGCGGCCATGTTAATTGGCCGCTACACCTACG
The DNA here is from genome assembly GCA_038247635.1 of Chitinophagales bacterium. Lineage (GTDB taxonomy): Bacteria > Bacteroidota > Bacteroidia > Chitinophagales > Chitinophagaceae > Segetibacter. Next base: position 147,366 of record JBBRUR010000002.1, on the reverse strand, counting down.
CAGGTAAGTACACGTTAAACGCTTCTATACGTAGAGATGGGTCGTCGCAGTTACCTACCGCAACCCGGTACACTAACTTTTACGCACTTGGTGGTGTTTGGGATGTGCTAAAAGAAGGATTTGCAGCAAACTGGAATAAAATAAGCGATTTAAGGTTAAGGGTGTCGTACGGTACTTCGGCCAATGCCGATGGTTTTCCGCTCAATAATTTTTCGTACCTGGCTACCTTTGGAAACGGGTCATATAATGGGCAGCAAACCATTGTACCTAATACACCAGGTAATTCAAGCCTGAAATGGGAAAAAATTGCAACCACCAATATTGGAGTTGATTTCTCTTTTTTCCGTAACAGGCTGCGTGGTTCAGTAGATGTGTATAACAAGAAAGGAAGTGATGTGATCGTTGAACAAAGACTTCCGCCGGAAACGGGTTTTGGAAGTCTTGATGTTAATGCTGCCACTGTTAGTAATAAAGGTGTTGAATTGCAATTAAATGGCGATATATTAAAATCAAGGGATTTTGTTTGGACCATTGGTGGAAACTTTGGTTACAACCATAATGAAGTATTGAGCCTTGGGCAGGTAAACGAGTTTGAATCGGGAACATCAATTGTTCGTGTTGGTTTACCGATAGGTTCGCACTACGCAGTAAAATGGGGTGGAGTGGATGCTGCCACCGGCGCACCTTTATATTATACTAAAGACGGTAAGTTAACAAACGTTTTTAGCGACGGTGATCGTGTAGCCGATTTTGGCACCTTTAACGCACCATTAATTGGTGGATTTACTTCTCAAATCAGGTATAAAGGTTTTACCATCGACGCCTTGTTAAGCTTCCAGTCGGGCTTCAAGCGATTTAATAACCAGGACTTCTTTCAACTAAACCATGCTTTTGCATTACAAGGTTTTAACCTTCGTAAAGAAATGCTGACCATGTGGCAAAAACCAGGAGATGTAACGGATATCCAAAATCCATTAACCCAGCGTCAGTTTGTGTCAAAAGACATCCAGGATGCATCGTACCTGCGGTTTAGAAACCTAACAGTTTCGTACGATTTGCCAAAAGGTATTTTTGGAGGTCAGAAAGTAATTAACAGTATACGGATATTTGGACAGGCACAAAACCTATATACATGGACCAATTGGACTGGTTTTGACCCGGAGGATAATAACAACGTTGCGGGTTTCGAGTACCCCGCTCCAAGAACCTATACTTTTGGTATGAGTGTAACTTTTAAATAAAAATTTTATAAAATATGATTATGAATAAAATCCTATCAATAGTGCTGGTTTCAGCAGTATTCTTTTCTACCTCGTGTAAAAAAGAACTTGAACTGGCACCATTCGACACAATAATTGCTGGAAACGCATTTAGAAATGTGGATGACCTTGAAAAAGGAGTATTGGGTGTGTACAGTGCCAATAACCCAATTAACAAAATTTATATAGCTACTTTGTTAACCGATGAAGCTAAAATTTCAGACGAAAACAGGGGCCAGGGCCAGTTTACTTTTAAATACCAGTTTTCGGCTGGTATCGGCGAACATAATAGTGATTACAGTTTGTATTATCTGCTGCTTGACCGGGCTAACCGAATTTTGCCAATAATAAACGCTATTCCCGCAATTACACCTGCCGAAACCGCCAAAAAAGCTACGTTGCGTGCTGAGTTGTTGGCCCTTCGTGGTATTGCCCATTTTGAATTAATGATACGTTTTATGCCTGCGGGATACGACCCTGCTGCACGGGCTGTTGCCGTTATGGTAACATCGGATATTACTGCAAAGCCTGCACGTAATACCGTTGCCCAGGTAGTTGCTCAAATAGAAACAGATCTTGCCGCTGCCAAAGCAGAGCCAACATTACAAGGAGCTCCTACCGATGTTTTGCGTATTAGTAAAAGTGCGATTGCAGCGTACCAGGCTCGTTTGGCTATGTTAAAAAGAGACTGGGCTAATGCTATAACCTTTGTAACTGAGTCCATCAATCTTTCAGGTAAAACACTAGCGACATCTGCAAATTTTGCAGCCTACTGGACGGACGCGAATGAGTCTGAATCTATTTTAACATACCGTAACCAGTCGGGGCCACAATTATTATGGCGCGACACGAATGGCGATGTGTTTTTTGAGCCTTCGGATGAGCTAAAAAATGCCTATAACCGAACGGCCGATATTAGATATAATACTTATTTTGGCAGTGTTATTTCCGGTGGACAAAGCGATACCTCTACTATCAATAAGTATCCCGGTTCAGCTTTAGGGCCGCAAATTAACGACTTAAAGATTATACGGCTGGCTGAATTATTTTTAAATCGTGCTGAGGCAAGAGCAGAGAACGGCGACCTGATCGGCGCGGCTTCTGACGTGAACATTTTGCGGGGGGTACGTATAGCAGGCTATGTTCCGGTAACATTTCCAACTAAGGATGTAGCTGTTGCCGAAATATTAACTGAGCGTTTTAAAGAACTTTGTTTTGAAGGTTTCAGGTTTTTTGATCTTAAACGAAAAGGCTTAGGAATTACCAGGAACGCCAGTGATGTTACCAGTCCAACCTGGCAAAACCTGGAGGCAGGAAACTTCCGTTTTGCACTGCCTGTTCCGCAGGATGCATTGTTTGCTAATCCTAATAACACCCAAAATCCTGGATATTAATTAAAACTGAAAATCAATTTATATGAATAAAAGTCTAAACAGGTTAGTGGCCTTTGCACTGTTGTTGAGTTTTGCAGCATTTACTGGTTGTAAAAAAGAAGAGATGATTATTACTGTACCACCTTTGCAGGCCACCTTTGTGGGGCAGTCAGCGGGCAGTTACACCATTCTTGCGGCCAATTCAAGCTTCGCTGTAAGAGTTGGTATTACAACAGTAGCCACTACCGATAAAACATTTACTATATCAGTATCGTCGCCCACAGGTGCTGCCTCACCCGCACAGTATACGCTTAGCAGCAGCACGGTAACCATAAAAGCAGGTTCGGCTATCGATAGTTTTTTGGTAAGGGGTAATTTTGCGGCCTACCAGGCCGGCCGTAGAGATTCGCTTAGATTTACTATTATAGAGGCTGGTAAAGAGGCTGGTTTCAATACCACCTTTACGCTTGCAATGCGTGGTCCCTGTTTTGATGGCGATGTTAATCTTGATGAGTTTTTAGGAGTGTATGCAAGAACAAACGAAGATTTTGGTGGGACGCTATATGGTCCTTATACTACTACAGTTACAAAAGTGCAGCAAACCAGTGCTACTACCGGCACAATTACAGTAGCCAACATATTTGATGCAGGCTGGACGCCACTTACATTTACGCTTGATTGGACAAATCCAAACAACAGGCGTGCAACGCTGGTAACCCAGAATGCCGGCGGAAACGCTGCTGATGTTTTTGGTGCTGGATTTGCGGGTCAACCGTTTGGTGTACGTGCTGTTTCGGTTGCTGGTGGTGGACTTGTGGGTACATTTTCTATTTGTAACCAACGCATTGTATTAGTAATGCAGGTAGGTATATTTGGTGTAGGATATGCCCCCGATATTTACCAGGTAACACTTGGGCGCTAGTAAAAATATCCATGACATTTAATAAACCGCCTTTACCGTATTGGTAAAGGCGGTTTTTTTTTAGAAGATGTTTATAATTATTGGTAACAATTACTTTAAAGGTTGGCGATGCCAGTGTTAGTTGAATGAAAGTGTGCCTGGCTAAGGCCAGTTGGACAGTCGTTACCCACCTGTATCAGTAAAATGCAATGTCTTAAATAAACTAAAGCCCATATCTACTTTATTGTTTAGCAGGCAATAGCCTACCACATTGTTTTAAAGCAAATATGCCGTGTAGAAAATATAGGAATAAATATAATTGGAGAATGGCATTTTATGTGGTGAAAGCCGCCATGAAAATATGACGTACACGAGTGCGACGCAAGGATGTTAAATAGACTTCCTACTGTTTGACCCCAAAAAAAATAAGTTGACGTCAAACTTCCGGGCTTCTGACAAATTTACATTGGCTAATTTAAAAATAAATGCTCTCTACTTTGGTTTGGGTTAGGCAAGGTGGGGTGCGTTTGTGGGAGGTTTAAAACATACAATTATAATTTTTAATAAAAAGGCCGTTTAGTACTGAATGTAAAAGCTTTTTTTGGTTTACAGTGATGGGTTAAATTTTGATGTCCACTCTGTTATTTTAACACCTCCGCCAGTTTGTTTTGTAGTTCCTCGCCTCGTAACGAGCTGGCAATAATGGTACCCTGCGGGTCAATTAAAACATTAAAGGGTATTTCGTTAAACTGGTATACACTGGTGGCAGTGCTTTCCCACATACGTAGGTCGCTCATTTGTGGCCATGTAAGCTTGTCGGCAATAATTGCTTTTATCCATGCGTCCTTATCCCTGTCTAGCGACACACCTAAAACGGTAAAGTTTTTGTTTTTGTATTTGTTGTAGGCTGCTACCACATTAGGATTTTCGCCTCGGCAGGGCGAGCACCAACTGGCCCAAAAATCAACCAACACATATTTACCCGTAAAGTCGGCCACGCTTATTATTTTGCCGTTTTCGTTAGGCATTGATAGGGGTGGTGCCTGCTGTTTTAGTAAGGCATAGCCTGGTTTTACCTCGGCCATTTGCTGTGTTAGCAAGCTTTTTATGCGCGCTATTCCGGCATGCTCCTTAAAACGTTCGGCGGCCTTGTCGGCTATTGGTTTCAGTTCGTCGGGTTGAAGGGTTCGGCTGGCAAGGCCAATACCATAAAACACCGCAGCCGGGCTTTTCGATTCGGCAATGAACTGCTTTATATGGTCGTTCATTATATTTACCTGGTTGGTCCGCAGTTTTTTTACTTCCTCCATCAAACTATCCATACCCGTTTGCTTTTGCAGCGTATCCATTAATTTATAGGTGGTGTACAGTGTGCTGTCATCTTTTCTATATGTTTTAAATAAGTTTTGCAGGCTTGTACTGGCCGGTGATCCCTTTACAGTATAATTGGTGTAGTCCATGGCATCCATCATAATATCGATGGTTTTATTGTCGTTAATCAAAATTACCTCTGGGCCATTGTTAACTACCAGTCGATAAATACCTTCTTCGGTTGTATTGGCTTTGAGGCTAAAACTTCCGTCGGCTGCAAGCGTACTGGAGTCTAAAACCACTGCTTGTGGGCTGCTAAATGGTATTTCCATCAGCAATACCTTTTTGTTGGGTGCGTTGGTGATTTTTCCCTTTACCTCAAAACTATTATTGCCGTTTTGCTGGCAGGCCAATAGCAATACCATTGCTGTTAGCCCAATCATATACCTTATTGTCATTGTATGTGGGGTTATTTTTATTATTGTAAACGTTCTTCTAACACTTTGGTTGCCACTTTGGGATCGGCTTTGCCCTTACTTAATTTTTTTATTTCGCGCACAAAAAGACCTATTAATCCTTTTTTTCCTTTTTTGTATTCGGCCACTTTATCGGGCATGTTTTCCAATACCGTACTTACCCAGTTGTCAATTTCGCTGGTATCGCTTACCTGCAACAGGTTTAGTTGCGTGGCTACTTGTACCGGTTGTAACTGGTTGTTGCCCATAAGCAACGGCAATATTTTTTGAGAAGCTATGGAGAAGTTTACTTTACCACTGTCAATGAGGGCTATTAATAATGCCAGTTGATTTGGAAGTAGTGTTACTTTGTCAAACGATAATTGTTTTTCGTTAGCATATTGTTTTAGGGGGCCGAGCATCCAGTTTGCAACGGCTTTGTAATTGCTGGTTAATGCACCTGTAGCCAAAAAGTAATCTGCCAGTTTTTTATCCTCGCACAACTGTTCAGCATCCTGATGTGGTAGGGCAAACTGGTTTATAAGTTGTTGTTTCAACTGGTTGGGTAATACCGGAAGGGTGGCTTTTATTTTGGCCAGGTAATCGTCGGTAATGTTAAAGGGCGTTAAGTCCGGCTCGGGAAAATAACGGTAATCGTTGGCGTCTTCTTTGTCCCTGATACTAAAAGTGGTGTCGTTGTCAGCATTAAAACTGCGCGTTTGCCGGGTAATGGTTTCACCTCTTTCGGCCATGGCTACCATTCGGTCAACTTCGTATTCAATGGCTTTTTTTACGTTGCGGATGCTGTTTAAATTTTTTACTTCTACCCTGGTGCCCAGTTCTTTTTGGCCAACCGGGCGAATGGAAACGTTGGCATCGCAGCGAAGGCTGCCCTCTTCCATGTTGCCATCGCATACCCCTATCCACCGTACCAGTTTGCGTATTTCCGATACATATTCAAAGGCTTCTTCGGCACTGGCCATGTCGGGCTCTGTCACAATTTCTATAAGTGCTACCCCTGCACGGTTAAGGTCAACACAGGTAAAGTTGTCATCGCTATCGTGAATGCTTTTGCCCGCATCTTCTTCCATATGTATGCGGTTAAGTTGCACGTTTTTGGTGCCCGTGCTTGTTTGTATGGTTATGTAGCCTCCTTTGCAAATGGGGGTAGTATGCTGGCTAACCTGGTAACCTTTGGGCAAATCGGGATAAAAGTAATTTTTACGGGCAAAGTAATTGAACCTTTCAATTTGGCAGTGGCTGGCCAGCCCCATTTTTATGGCCAGTTCCACCGCTTTTTTGTTGGTTTTGGGAAGCGTACCGGGGTGGCCCAGCGTTATGGCACTAATATGTGTGTTTGGCTCGCCGCCAAATGCTGCGCTGTCGCCACAAAACAGTTTGCTGTTTGTAGCCAGTTGCGCATGAACTTCCAACCCTATAACCACTTCATATTTTAAGCGTGCCTGCATGTAGCTTTCTACTTTTTTATAAAAATGGTAAAGGTATTAGATTAGGGTTAATGGTAGGTTGATAAGGATAAAGCCTTCATTTTTAATAACAATACGTTTAGCCATGAAAATATTGTGTGTTAGACGCAAGTTTTGGTTGTATAAAAAAGCCGCTGCAAAAAGTGCAGGCGGCTTTTTTAAAATATTATACCGGGCAACCGTCGTTAATGGTTTACTACTAATAAGTATTAAGTTAAGTATGCGTTGTCAGTAATGAATAATAAGTAAAGCCCTCTCTGCACAAATTTTCACTTACAATTTACTATTTACCTCTTTTTTTAATTACAACGTTTTACAAACAATACAACACTAGTTTCATTTACTTTTACCGTCAATTTATATATACAATTTATTTTGTCAGGTTAATGTAGGATCGTACTACCAAAGCTGGTTACTCAATAGCCACAAACTTGCAATTTACAAGTCTGCAGTCTTTAACATTTTAGGAATTTTAATGGTACTGCTCAGGCTTTTACCGTCTCTTTTGTAGTCTACGTTCAGACTATCGCCTTCTTTTAAATAAATAATTCGGCTACGCATATCATCCACTCCAATTAATTCTTTATCATTAATATTAAAAATGATATCGCCTTCTTTTAATCCTGCTTTTTCGGCGGGGGTGTCTTTTTCTACTTCTTTTATCACTACCCCGTTTCCTTGTTCTACATCCTGCACCTGAAAGCCTATTTTAGGCCTCCTGTTCCATTGAAAACCCTGGCCGTTTAGCGATGGCGGTTTGGGTATACGGGGCAGGTTCAGGGCAAAGCTATCGTTGCTTAACCGAAACAACATGGAAAGAGACTTGTTTTCGTCAAGCGTAGCTTTTACCATTTGCTCCTTTTTATCGCGAAGCAGTATTATGTTTACGGTTTCTTCGGGTTTGTATTTGGCAACGGCTTTGGCCAGGTCTGCCGGGTTTTCAATTTTTTCGTCGCCTACTTTATTTATAATATCATCGTTTTTAATACCGGCTTTTTCGGCAGCGCTGCCTTTGCTTACATTGGTAACTTTTGCACCATTGCCGGCAGCCATGGTCATTACGCCCAGTATTACCCTGTTTGGTGCGCCTGGCTTTTTTGGGGCCATCATTGTTGATCGGTTGTTTTCCATTTCAAACTCAAATTCCCGACTATCAATGTCGTTCCATAATCCACGGTTGCCGTCGCGGCGAATAATGGTAATGTTACTACCATTAAAATCATCTACAGGTTTACCATTTACGGTTACTTTATCACCTTCAATTACAATTGTGGTTTTTTCGGTGCTTTTGCCATTTTTCCTAATAACGATCTCTTCTTTCTTTTCAATTGTTTCGGCGCTGTTTTTATTAGGTTGCGCCCATGTATTTGCCGAAACGAGTATTACGCCTAAAAATACCACTGCTACTTTTATACAATTTTTCATGTTGTGTTTTTATGTTGTACGAAATGTTTAGTAGATCAAATCTACAATAATTTTTGATATACGAAAAGTTTCGGAAATGTTAAAACCCAGTGAAGTTATGCAGGGTAACAATGGCAAAGCTTTTTGGCAAATAACAGTGCTGGTTTTGTTAGTACATACGATTTGACATTACATCGGTCAATAAACCCGTGGCCTACATAAATGAACCCGGCTTTTTCAAGCACCCTTTGCGAGGCGAAAATTATCAACACTAGTCGTGGCTACTAATTGCTGCAATGGTAACACCGAAAACGCGTAGCCAATGGTTTATATGGCTGCTTCGGTAGCATAACCATTACCCCAATGTTTTTTCATAAACCGGTAGCCCAGGTCTACCTCGTTTGCTTCAGGCAGATATTTTAACCCGCACCGGCCTATAAATTGTTGGTTGGCTTTTAGGTACACGGCCCAACGGCCGTGGTTGTACAAGGCATAATGCGGCAGTATGATATCGGATAACACTTCGGCAGCTTTTTGAAGCGTTACCACGGGTTCGTGCAGGTATTTTACCACAGCAAAATCGCTGTTCAGCTCAAAAATTAATGGGGCATCCTGCAAAGTAAATTGCCTGAAAGCCAATCGTTCAGATTCAAAAAGCGTACGCATTCATTTATTTTATTTGGTACTGGCAGGCTACAACAACCCTTTTATACCTGCAATTACCGCGTGTAGGTTGCTGACATTTTGCCCACCGGCAGAAGCCAATAATTTTTGACCACCGCCGCCACCTTTAATAATTGGGGCAACTTTTTCCTTTATTAATTTTATTGCATCCAGGCCTTTATCGCCAGCTACTGTTTTATCAATGCCTATTACAACATGTGCCTTACCTTCTACTATGGCGGCCAGCACAATTACTGACAACTTAACTAGTTGTGTTAGTTCGGTCGCTATTTTTTTAAGTGCCTCGGCGTTGCTTGTTTCTATTATTTGGCCAATAAACTGTATTCCGTTTATTAGCTGGCTTTTACCCGCCAATTCTGCTATCAATGCCGAAACCTGTTTGGCCTCAAAGCTTTCAATTTTCTTTTTTAGCTGGGTGTTGGTATGGTGCAGATCGTTAATGGCCTTTGCTGCATCGGCCGGGTTTTTTAGCGCCTCTTTTATTTGCGATAAAACGGTAAAGTTATGATGGATAAATTGTTCTGCCCCAATGCCTGTTACCGCTTCAATACGCCGCACACCTGCCGCAACAGCTGTTTCGTGTTTAATTTTAAAAAAGCCCAATTGCCCCGTTTGCTGGGTATGGGTGCCGCCGCAAAGTTCAACCGAAAAGCCGGGGTCAATAATTACCACCCGTACCACCTCGTGGTATTTTTCGCCAAACAAGGCCATTGCGCCCATTGCCAACGCATCGTCCTTCGGCATTTCTTTTATACATACAGGAATATTTGCCCTAATTTTTTCATTCACTATTTGTTCTATCTCTTCAATTTGGGCGGGTGAAACTTTACTAAAATGAGCAAAGTCAAAACGCAGGTAATCACTGTTTACCAGGCTGCCTTTTTGGGTAACGTGCTGGCCCAGCACCTGCCTTAGCGCGGCGTGTAACAGGTGGGTAGCGGTGTGGTTAGACTCAATTGCTTTTCTATCGGGTAAAAAAACTTTTGCCAATAAATCGCCACCAATATCAACCGGTAGTTTATTGGTAAAATGTATAGTAAGGTTGTTTTCTTTTTTTGTGTCGAATACATCAATTGGTTCGTTGTTAAACAGCAGCACCCCTTTGTCACCCACCTGCCCGCCGCTTTCGGCATAAAATGGAGTTGTTTCCAATACCATTTGGTAGCTATCTTTTCCCTTCAGTGTTACTTTTCTATATTTTACTACCCGGCTATTGATTTCAATGCTGTGGTACCCTACAAACTCGCTTAGCGAATAATTATCCAGCACTATCCAATCGCCTGCATCAACCACCGAAGCTGCGCGGCTACGGTTTTTTTGCTGTTGCATTTCGGATTCAAATTCCTGCTCGTTTACCTGTAAATGTTGTTCGTCGGCTATTAACCGGGTAAGGTCTATGGGAAATCCGTAGGTGTCAAACAGTTCAAAGGCCGACTTTCCATTGATGGTGTTGTTTGTTAAAGCCCGGGCACCTGCAATAATGTCGTCCATTTTTTTAAGCCCTTTTTCAAGGGTACGTAAAAAAGCTTCTTCTTCTTCCTTTACCACTTTTGCAACAAACTCCTGCTGTTGGTATAGCTCGGTAAAAACTGTTTTAAACTGTTTGGCAATAACCGGCACTAATTGGTGTAATAGCGGTTGTTTATGATGCAGGTAGGAATAATAGTACCTGACCGCCCTGCGTAAAATGCGGCGGATGACATAACCTGCCCCGGTATTTGCAGGCAGTTGCCCATCGGCAATGGTAAAACAAATGGCCCTGATATGGTCGGCCAATACCCTAAAAGCAATGGCTTGCTTGCTTTGGCTGGCATCGTACTGTTTACCTGTTAGTTGCTCAATAGCCGAAAGGGTACTTGAAAAAAGGTCAGTATCGTAGTTGCTGCTTTTTTGTTGTATTACCCGCACCAGCCTTTCAAAGCCCATACCTGTATCAACATGGCGGGCAGGCAACGGTTCAAGCACACCGCTTTTTAAACGGTTGTATTGAATAAATACCAGGTTCCAGATTTCAATTACCTGGTCGTGATCGTTGTTTACCAACGTATTTCCATCGGTGGTTTTTCTTTCGATATCGGTGCGGCCATCGTAGTGTATTTCGGTGCAGGGCCCACAGGGGCCTGTGTCGCCCATTTCCCAAAAATTATCTTTTTTATTGCCTAACAAAATGCGGTTGGGTGGCACTACTTTTTTCCACTCTTCGCAGGCTTCATCATCTTTTGCCAATTGCTCAGAAGAATCGCCTTCAAAAATAGTTACGTATAGCCTTTCCGCATCAATGTTGTAAACGCCGGTTAAAAGTTGCCAGGCATAGGCTATTGCTTCTTTTTTAAAATAACCGGCGGTGTTGTTGGCTGCATCGCCAATGCTCCAGTTGCCCAACATTTCAAACATAGTGTGGTGGTAGTTATCCACGCCCACTTCTTCCAAATCATTGTGTTTACCACTAACCCGTAAACATTTTTGGGTATCGGCTATTTGGTTATACCCAGGTTTTTTATTACCCAAAAAGTAATCCTTAAACTGGTTCATACCTGCATTGGTAAATAAAAGCGTGGGGTCGTTTTTAATTACAATAGGGGCGGAAGGAACAATAATGTGCTGTTTAGTTTTAAAAAACGAGAGAAATTGTTGTCTTATTTCGGCACTTGACATCATGTTGCGAAAAAAATATTTGGCTGAATATTAAGGTATCTGAAATTATATTTGCCGTTATTACAACGGGCGTAAAGGTAACAAAGGCAGGTAAGGTTTTTGGTAAAAATATTAGTGGCAGATATTGTATACCTTTTGGCCGCCAACTTTTAAAAGGCAGTAATTTTTTAACCACGTATTCGTAAGCACTACCCTTAGGTTGGCATACATTGATAGTTGAGGTATTTTGAAAAAGATAAAATATTATTATAACACACATAGTTTACGGTACGAAAAACTAGAGGTGCCCTTACGAGTAAAATTGTTAAGGGTTTTTGCTTTTTTGGCAACTGCCCTTGTTACTGCCGGGTTAATAGTTTGGTTAGGTTTTAAATATATTGGATCGCCCAACGAAAAAATATTGAAAAGCCAGGTACAGGATTACCGTGAGGGGTATGCCCTGATGGAAAATGAAATAACTGACCTTGAAAAAAAACTGGCGGAGTTAGAAAATCGGGATAACCAGGTGTATCGTGCCATATTTGAGGCCAACCCAATACCCGACAGCGCAAGGGCCAAAGAGCAGGAAAAGAAAACAGAAGTAATGTTGGTGCAGCGCCTTAGCGACGACGCACTTATAGGTGGGTTGCTAAACCAGTTAAGCAACCTTGGCGCAAGGGTAGCGTACCAAACAAAAAGCTATGCCGAAATTGACGAAATGATCAAAAACAAGGAAAAATTACTTTCTGCCATACCTGCCATTCAACCTGTAAGTAATAAAGACCTGCGTAAAATTGCCTCAGGTTTTGGTAGCCGTATAGACCCGGTGTATAAAGTTACCAAGTTTCATGAGGGGTTGGATTTTTCAGCCCCGCAGGGAACCCCAATTTACGCCACTGCCGATGGACGTGTGAAGGCGGCAAATTTTGAAAATGGAGGATTTGGAAACCATGTAGTAATAAACCATGGCTATGGCTACGAAACATTGTATGCCCACATGGTGCGTATAAAGGTGAGGGCTGGCAAAATGGTACAGCGGGGCGAGGTAATAGGTTGGGTTGGTAACACAGGTAAAAGCACTGGCCCACATTGCCACTACGAGGTACATAAAAATGGTAACCCGGTAAACCCCGTTTACTTTTTTTATAACGACCTGTCGCCCGAACAGTTTGACAGGATGTTAAAACTGGCTGCAGCCAGCAATCAAAGCTTTGATTAACCCTGCCAGCATAATATTATCCACTTTTACAATACAGGTAACAAACAGGGTTTATCATTTGCTAATTTTACCCCATGCGTCAACTCGATTTGTTTGGAATGCCTGTTGAATATGAACAACCTTTGCCCGTTAAAAAGGGCAAAAAAAGCGGGGAAAACGCACCACCAAAAATACAAGCTATTAATTTGTTACAAACGATAGATAAAGTATTAGAAACACCCAATAATACTACCCCGCAGCCACATAACGGGCAACCTGAACACGCTACAAAGCCAACAACCGGCGAAGCGTATCCCATTAATTTTAATTTGCCGGCAGCACCGCCATTGCAAATTGAGGCTTTTACAAAAGGGAATGTTGTGTTTGAAAACAGCAATATTTCGGTAAAGATCAGGGCTAAAAATATACCAGGAGGCAATGACCAACCATTGGAACAACGCCAAAAGCCAAGGCCGTCTATTTTGGTAAAACAGCCCGATACCGAATATAGCCTGGTTTTGGGTAATACGATGGCAACCCTTAAAAACAGCATAAAGGAAGCCCTGTTAAAAGAAAATTTAGAAAAGAAAGTTAAGCAGAAAAGTGAACAAAAGTTACCCCGGAAACGGGGCCGAAAATCGCTAAAGGAGTTAGAGGCCGATAGTGCCATGGTGCAAGTGCCCGACGATGAATTGTTGTTTAAAAAGCAGTATTACCCTATAAGTGAAGTAGCAAAGTGGTTTAATGTAAACACATCGTTATTAAGATTTTGGGAAAACGAATTTGATATTTTAAAGCCCCGCAAAAACAGAAAGGGCGATAGATTGTTTAGACCAGAGGATGTAAAAAATTTACAGTTGATTTATCAACTGTTGCGTCAACAAAAATTTTCAATCGAGGGTGCTAAAGATTATCTAAAAACCAACAAAAGCAAAGCCGAAATGCAATGGCAACTGGTAAACACGTTGCAACAGTTTAAAGGTTTTTTGCTTGAGGTAAAAGCAGGATTATGAAAAATGCAAAGTTTGTAGTGTTAATGGTTTTTGTAGTAAATGTGATGGGTGCATGTGGCATTAGCAGCAAGGCACAATTAACCAAACCAACATTTGAAGTAGTGAAAGATGATGAGACAAAAGTGTTGAAAGGAACCATTACGAGGGCTAATATTGAAAACGATACGGCTTTTAAATGGTTTGCCGATAACATGAAATATGGACAGGCCGATGCCGAAGCGGTAGCTGCGTTCAGTAAATTTGGACAGCAGTTTACCATGGTGGTTTTTGGCGGCACGTGGTGTCACGATACCCAAAATTTGCTGCCGGTGTATTATAGACTGGTTGACAAAAGCAATTACCCTGAAAAAAATATATTGTTGGTAGGTGTTGACCGCGAAAAAACAGCGTTTGCTGATATGCATAAAAAGTACGCTATTATTAATGTTCCCACTTTTATTGTGTTTAAAGATGGTAAGGAAGTTGGCAGGGTGGTTGAGTATGGAAGTACCGGCCAGATTGATAAGGAGTTGGGCCAGATTGTAAAAAAAGCTTTTGGCGAATAGAAACGACAACCATTGTAGGCCAGGAGGTAGAAATGTTTGGCTCAATAACCAAAAGATTATTTTTAAGGAGTACTGTAAACATCCACCATTTGCTTATTGGTTAACACGTACAGTTTGCTATTTGTAAAATGTAGTTGCTTAAAATTATTAACATTGGCAGGTAGCAAAAAGGTAAATTGTTGTAAAGTAGTTGGTTTGTAAACCACTATTTCCTTTTTGTAAAGGGCAGTAATGGTGTTTTTATCAATAACCTGTAGGTTGGTGTAGCCTTTTATGGCAAGTGAATTTTTTAATGCACCATAATAATCAAAAACAAATATTGCTTTACTGCTATCATACAGGTACAGCAGTCCGTCGCGGTCAAACATATTATTCGGTTGAGGGCTATCGGGTAATGCAACACGCAAATCGGTGCTTTCAAAAATTACCTTTCCATAATCATCAATCTTTTTAATCTTTCCGTCCAGTTCGTCAAACACCCAAACATTTCCATCGTAGCTTGTTGCTACCGCTCTAACCTGAAAAATATTTACCTTACGCAGGTCAATGGTGTTGCGCTTATTTAGCAACCGGTCCAATACTACAATTGTTGTAAAATCTTTATAGTACAGTATTACTTTTAGCGGGTTGGTCACGTCAATTGAATATAAGTTGCCATACCGCCTGATATCGTTAAATACAGCTATGGAATCTCCTTTTTCCGATAGTTTTTTTACCTGGTTAGTACTGTTTACAAGGTAAAGATTGCCAAGGTTATCTACCCCAAAATTAATAACATCGCTGCCAAGGGTATTTATTTTAGTTAGAAGTAAAACAGCCGGTGGAACCTGTGCAAAAACGCTGGTTAAGGTATTGAATGTTAAGGCAGCAAAGACGCACCAAACAACAATACCTTTAAAGTACTTGCAAGGGGTACATGGCTTGTTACCTTTAAAATGGTTTTTTTGTGAGCCGGGGCCCGGTTTAAATTTTATTTTCACTACTTCCAGGTTAACAGTTTAATGTTGGTGCCGTCAAACTCGGCATAGGTAAAATTTACTATCCAGTCGCCCAGGTTAACATACCTGCTTCGGGGGCTTAGTTCGTAATTAATGGGTACGTGCCGGTGGCCAAAAATAAAATAATCAATAGGTTGTTTGGCCAGTATTTCGCGGGAGTAAATCACCAGCCATTCCTTGTCTTCGCCCAAAAAAACATACTCATCCGGGTTGGTTTTTTTACGGCTTTTACGGCTAAAATAGCTGGCGGCACCTATTGAAATAGCTGGTGGCAGCAGGCCAAACAGCCATTGGCAAACGGAGTTTCTAAAAACTACTTTTAAAAATTTATAACCGTGGTCGCCGGGGCCAAGCCCATCGCCGTGGCCTATATAAAACTGTTTGTTGTTAAAGGTAAATATGCGCGGTTCAAAGTAAACGGGTATGTTTAACTCCTGTTCAAAATAGCCTTTCATCCACATATCGTGGTTGCCTACAAAAAAATAAATAGGTACTCCCTTGTCGGTTAACTCGGCCAGTTTACCAAAAATTCTAACATACCCCTTTGGTACCACCTGCTGGTATTCGTACCAAAAATCAAACATATCGCCTACTATAAATATGGCAGCAGCCTGTTTTCCCGCAAAATCAAGAAAAGAGACAATTTTTTTTTCGCGTTCCAGGCTTGCCTCGTAGTTAGGTGTTCCAAGGTGAAAATCGGAAAGAAAGTATATTTTTTTTGATGGGGCGACTTCCATCTTTAAAATTTGCTTTTTTGCTTAATATATTCAAGTATGTCGCCCGAGGCAATAAACGGTTTGTTGCTGATGTTTCCGTTATACCAATAGATCCACGCAGTACTGATGGTTTCGTTGTACATGTACACATCCGAAATTACCCTAACATACATAGGTGGTTCATTTTCCTCGCCATGTACGCCTTCATAATCGTCTAACTGTTCAAAAGCCCAGCTAAACTGCCTGCTGTCTTTTAAAACATACAATTCACCAGCAATATATGCCGGGTCGGTGCAGGCAATAGCAGCCGGAAAATTGCCCATATCGTACATTTTTCCTTTCACCTTTGCTTCGCCTACCAGGTTAAAGTACCTGCTTATGTATTCGTAGGCAGGGTGTTTAAAGCCACTGCGTAATGAGCCATAAACAAACAATTGTTGAAGTTGAATTTCCATAAGGCTTAAATTTATTAACCGCTTTAATAAACAGCTTCAAATTAACTATTTAATTAAGTGTGAAAGTAAAAAGGTTTTGCGGCGTAGGTAGTGCAAAAATATGCCACCATTAAATAATGTAGCCGCTACCCCAGGCTGGCAGGCCTGTTGCCTTCTACCAAAAAAACAAATACTTCCTTAGGGCCGTGAACGCCTACTACCAGGGTTTTTTCTATATCGGCTGTACGGCTGGGCCCCGAAGCCAGCGTAATAAGCGATGGCAGGTTGCCTTCGTATTTTTTTAATAGTATTTGCAATGATTCTTTTATATCAAACACCAATTGGTTGGTGTAGGCTATGCAAAGGTGTATGGGGGCATACACACTGGTAGTTCGTCCGCTTAGCTGGGCAGTGCTCATTAACAGGCTGCCAGTGCGTGCCACCAGTAACTCGCAACCCGTAATGCTTGCATCGCAACCTGCTAAATCGTTGGTTGGCAGCGGTGTGTAACCGTTTGCTAATAAACGATCGTATAAATGATTTTCGCGACAGAATACCTTGGTAAATTTTCTGTTTTCGGATAAAAGGTTTAGCTGTATTGCCAGCTCTTCCTCGTTGCTGCAATAAGCAAACTTACCTAGCAAACCAGTAAAATTTTGTGCAAATTCAACGGCCAACTCGCCCTGTGGTGACTGAAATACGCTGCTGCTACCTTCACTGTGTAAAAAAGGAACAGGCACTGGATTTACCAGGGCCTGTCGTATTTTTTTTAAGATATTTTCTTTTGCTGATGATGAAATCATCTTTTCATTTTAATTGCTAATTTACAAAGATGCATCTACTACTGTTTTTTCAGGTGGAGCGCTAAGCTCTACACTTTGATCGTGCATTACATCCAGTATATTTTTATCGGTAAAAGGCCTTTTGCCAATCAGGTTTTCCACATCGCTTTGAAACAATACTTCTTTCTCTAATAATTCCTTTGCAAGAATTTCTACTTCGTGTTTCTTTTCGGTCAGTAAGGCCTTTGTGCGTATGTATGATATATCAATTATACGGCGTACCTCTTCATCAATCATTTTACCTGTTTCCTCACTGTAAGGTTTTGTAAAGGTATTGTCGGCAGTAGGGTCATAATAACTAACATGGCCTACCTTTTCATTCATACCATAAACGGTAACCATGCTGTAAGCAATTTTGGTTATTTGCTGCAAGTCATTGCTTGCTCCGGTGGATATTTTTCCAAAAAATATATCTTCTGCAGCTCTGCCGCCCAGCGTCATAGCTATTTGGTCGTTTAACTGGTCAGTATTGTAAAGGTATTGCTCTCTAGGTGTGTACTGGGCATATCCTAAAGCAGCAGAACCCCTTGGTACGATAGTTACTTTAAGCAATGGGTAAGCATGTTCCAAAAACCATCCACAGATAGCGTGACCAGCTTCGTGATAAGCAATAATCGCTTTTTCTTCAGGAAGTATAATTTTGTTCTTCTTTTCAAGACCACCAATTACCCTGTCAATCGCATCCTGAAAGTCAGTCATATCTACCGATTCCTTGCCTTTACGGGCTGCAATTAAAGCAGCTTCGTTACAAACATTCGCAATATCAGCACCCGCAAAACCTGGTGTTTGTTCGGCAAGCTTGTGAACATCAAGGTACTCCGAAATTTTAATCGGCTTAAGGTGCACTTTAAATATTGCTTCTCTACCTTTTTTATCTGGCCGGTCAATGGTTATTTGCCTGTCAAAACGGCCAGGGCGAAGTAAGGCGGTATCCAACACATCGGGCCGGTTGGTAGCTGCAAGTATAATAATACCTATGTCGGTACCAAAACCGTCCATTTCAACCAACAACTGATTGAGGGTATTTTCCCGCTCGTCGTTGCTCATTATAGCATTACGACCCCGGGCACGGCCTATGGCATCTATCTCATCAATAAAAATAATACAGGGTGCTTTTTCCCGGGCCTGCTTAAACAAGTCGCGTACCCGGCTGGCGCCTACTCCCACAAACATTTCTACAAAGTCGCTGCCGCTAAGACTGAAAAAAGGTACCTGTGCCTCGCCTGCCATTGCTTTTGCCAGTAAGGTTTTACCTGTACCTGGAGGGCCAACCAATAAGGCACCTTTGGGTATCTTACCTCCAAGGGCAGTGTATTTTTTAGGATTTTTAAGAAAATCAACTATTTCCATAACCTCCACCTTTGCCTCGTCAAGCCCCGCTACATCGCCAAAGTTGATATTAACACGAGTACCTTTTTCAAAAAGGGTGGCTTTTGATTTGCCTATGTTAAATATACCCCCCGGGCCACCACCGCCGGCGGGGCCGCCCATTTTACGCATTAACAGCACCCAAAGGCCTACAAATAATAATATAGTTACTAAGGTATTAGCTATCGGTCCAAACCATTCACCTTCGTTAGCTACTGTTTCCGGCACTTTTTCAACACCTAGTGGGTTTGCAGCGGAGTCTTTAAAAAATGAACTTTGCGCAGCATTAAAACTTTCCCAATCCGTTACCGTAAACTCAAACTGGGGGCCTTTTGCCAAACCATTGCTTTTGTTTTTGGCAAGTTGCTGGTAAAAAGGTTTACTTAAACTTTCCTTTTTAACATATACCCTAACCAGTTCCTTGTTTTTTACAAGGTCAAGTTTTTCAACGTCGCCATTGGCCAACATTTTTTGCCTAAACTCCAGTTCGGTTGTTTTTAGCGCATCGGGGCTCATCTTTATAAAGTTTGCGCCTATCAATACCACAGCAATAATTGCATAAATCCAATATATGCTGAATTTGGGGCCTTTGCGGGGTGTTTTATCATCGCCGTTGTTAGGTAAACCCGGAATGTTTCTAAAATCTCTTGGTTTTTTATCTTCTTTTGCCATAACCTGCTTTCTTCTCTGTTTAATAAAATCTGTTATAAAAAGTTTAGCATTTCCATTGTTTTTTAACCTCTGTGCTCCTGCATTTCTGCATCGCTCCACATTTCATCAAGGTTATAAAATTTCCGGGTATCTGGTAGCATCACGTGTACTACAATATTTACATAGTCAATAAGCACCCATTGTAATGCCTGGTAGCCTTCGTGTTTGTAAGCGTTTTCGTCGCAGTGTTTTTTCACTTCTTCTTCAACAAACTGACCAATAGCCCTAACCTGCTGTGGGTTACCGGCTTCGCAAATAATAAAAAAATCGGCCACTGCTTCGTTTATTTTACGTAAGTCAAGCGACATGATCTTTTCACCTTTTTTTTCCTGAATTGCGTTTATGATTGATTTAAAAAGCCTTGAGTTTCTGGTAGTTTTAACTGAGCTGCTTTTTTTACGCGAGGAGAGTAATATAAGTGGTTCCAATAAGTAGATCTTTTAATTAATGATATTTTTTGACATTTCGCCAATTAAAACAAAATGTTATTTAAGACTTCTGAAAGTTATGATGGCGATTTTTTGCCAACAACCTTTATTTTAGATGCATCGTCTTGTATTAACAAACAGAAATGTAAAAAAACATAAAAGTGTTGTTAATTGTTAACACTAAAACATTTGCAATGCTTTTGCCTTTGCTTGTAACATCAATAGAGTAAAAACAATTTCAACTAACGTTAAAAATACCAATCCTTTATCAGGTACTATGCCTATAGGTGAACCGTTTGTACAATTATTTGAAGTAGAAAGCACCAACAACTATGCCATGGCACAGGTGCAAGCCTCATTGGCAGGCCATGGTTGTACATGGCTGGCGCATAGCCAAACAAATGGCAAAGGCCAACGTGGCAAAGCATGGCTAGGCGAGCCGGGAAAAAATATAGCGATGAGTATTTTAGTTGATACTTCGGCGCTTTTGATGGCAGACCAGTTTGCGCTCAGCGCCATGGTAGCCCTTTGCTGCCATAATATTTTTTTTGCCGAAGCCATGGGTCATACTACCATAAAATGGCCCAACGATATATATTGGAAAGACAGAAAGGCAGGTGGAATATTAATAGAAAACATTGTTTTGGGTAAGCAATGGAAATATGCGGTGGTGGGCATAGGGTTAAATATTAATCAAACAGTGTTTCACCCCTCGCTATCAAACCCGGTATCGCTGGCACAAATAACCGGAAAACGTTTTAATGTACCGGCCATGGCCCAACAGTTATGTGCGGATATTGAGCTAAAATGGCAGCAGTTGCTTACCCAGGGCAACCTTTTGCTATTTGCCGGCTTTCAATCGGCTATGTATAAACTAAACGAAATTGCCCGGTTTAAAATGGGGGGTGCGGAAATAACAGCAAAAATAATTGGTGTTGACAGTACCGGTGCCTTATTGCTATATACCGGCCAAACTATTAGTGTAGGCGCGGGCCAGTTGCAATGGGTAATTAATTGATCTCTATTCCGTCTAAAATACTAAGATCTCTCTCTTTTTGCCTGGCCTCCACCTCAAATCGGTTATTGGCGTAACCATTGTTAAAATTTTCCATCAGGTATAAAAAAAGAAACCTGAGAACGCTTTGTTTTTGGTATTGTTTTACATGGGCAATTTCGTGCCTGAGCCATTTTTTATTCATTAAAAATTCGGACTTAGTGGTATTGTGCAAATAAATGGTTTTGCCAATAACCATTGCCATTTTGGATTGCTTTAATTTAATAGCAGCAAGCCGGGCCATAAACGAATTTTCCTTAATGGTCACAACAATCATTTTCTCGTTAGAAGGTTGAGTTACTAAAATTGCCTGTTAGTGGGGCAACAATTGCATCCACAGACCGTAAAGTTACTCATCCAGTTGCATTGCTGCCTTAAAGTAACCTTTACTTTCAGATAAGGTGGTTGCTAAATATAGTTGGATTTAATAAAGCGGTAATTATTTGCAGGGTAAGGTTGTTATTTCTGCCACGACGCCAGCACCTGCGAAGTTTGGTTGGCTGTATCAGGCTTTGCAATAATATGGTTGATGTTGCCTTTTTCGTCAATTAAAAAAGTGGTGCGGGTTATACCCATATATGTTTTACCCATAAATTTTTTTTCGCCATATACGCCGTATGCCTCCACAATAAGTTTGTCTTCATCCGCAATTAGGGGAAAAGGCAGTTCGTATTTGGTTTCAAACTTTTTGTGCTTTTTTACACTGTCGTTGCTAACCCCAATTACCTGGAAGCCCTTTTTTAATAGTTCAGAATGGTTGTCTCTAAGGTTGCATGCCTGCGCAGTGCAACCTGGTGTATCATCTTTTGGGTAAAAGTACAATACCACCTTTTTTCCAATGAAACTTTTCAGTTCAATGGTTTCGCCATTTTGATCTATCCCTTTTATTGCCGGGGCTTTATCACCAGTAGTAAGTGTTGACATGGAGTTGTTTTTTTACCTTCTATAACCTACGCTTCCCTAAAAGGTTTTATTAAATGTATTGCTTTTGTATTTTATCAACGGGTTAAGGTATAACGCTTTTCGGCCCTATTGCCCAATGCATCTGTAGCTGTTATTACCAAAAAATGAGTGCCGGGGGCAAAAAAGTCATCAAAATCGTAAATAAAATAATCTTTTTTTCGCTTAAACATTAGCCAGTTGCCATCAAGTTCGGCGCTAAAGCTGGTGAGCTCGGTCAAATTGTCGGTTACCAAAATGGTTAGCGACGGTTTGCCTTTTACATTGCCGCCATCAGCAAAACCAATGGGGGTTATAACCGGCGGGGTCTCATCAATTAACAATTGAAAATTGCCCAGATCTCTAAATTTTGCATTGTACCATCCATTGTTAAATGTGCCTTTGGTTGCTTCCTTCGATTTATTATTAGTTAACTGAACCGCAATTTTTTGAAGTTGGGCAGCCGCCACAGGTAAAGAGGGTTTTATTGAAACCGTAAAGCTATCGTGTACCGGCACTGTATAGTTGTGCAAACTAAATAGGGGAGATACCGCATTTTTCGCCGCTGGCATTTTTTCTGCGGTGGTAAAATACACGGTATCGTAAAAAGCCTTATCCGAAAAATAAGCTTCCAAGTTGGTTGTTTTTACAACATTGGGCTGGTTGGGTACTATAACCGTTGCGTTGGTGTACGCTTTAACTTTAGCAGGTTGCCCATTGTATTGTATGTTAAAATTTACCGAGGTACCATTACCGGCTGCATCTTTTAGCACCAGCAAAATCTTATGTACATCGGTGTCTGTAAGTTCTACATAGCTTTTGGAGTTGCTAACAGTAAATATTGAAATGTTGTTGGCCGGTAAAGGATGTATGTATTGTATCCAACTGCCACCCCTTGCGCGGTTACTATAATCGGTACTGCCATTAATATACCTGCTTTGCGGGTACGAAAAGTCGTCAATGCTGAAACCATTTTGCAATTTTCCATCAAGGTAAAGGGCTACACTAAATACGCCTACGGCAAATGGTGAGCCGTTTACCTTATCTAAAGCATTAATACCAATATCAAGTTTTGCCGAAGGGATGGTAACAACGTTGCTTGTGGCGGCATAGTTAGCACCTGTTTTACGAATAGGCACTAACCTTGGGCGTGTTTCATAGCTGCTTGCACTTCTATCGTACAGGTATAACTGGTTTATAACAGGGGCAATGTTGTCGGTTATTTCAAAACCAAACAACAGGGGGTTTACATTTTCTTCGGAGTAGGTTTCTCTTATTTCAAAGTGAAGGTGCGGCCCTGCCGATCCACCCGTATTACCGCTGTATGCAATAAACTGGCCTTTGGTAACCTTAAATTGCCCAGGCGGAAAATACAGGTCCTGCTCCCAGCTTTTTGCTGCGTATTGCGATGTTTTAAGATATGCGTTAAGTGCAGGGTAAAAATTATTAAGGTGGGCATACAATGTGGTAAAACCATTAGGATGTGTTATGTAAATAGCTCTGCCAAAGCCAAATCGCTCAATTTTAATCCTGCTTATAAACCCTTCGGCTGCAGCATATATTGGCAGGTTTTCCCGTTGCTGTGTCCTTATATCAAGCCCCATGTGGTAGTGGTTGGTGCGCAATGCTCCAAAATTAGCTACCAGTTGAATTGGTATGCCCAATGGATTTCTAAAATAGCCCTGCGGATAATTTTGAGGCGATGCAGGTTGCGTGTTTCCGTTAGTACTGCATAAAAAGGCCGTTGCAGATAATACGCTTATAATAAACTTTGCGGTCATAGCGCCAAATGTAAAGGCAATAATTTTTGTTGAAAAAAAGATAGCAATATTTAACAGCCCCGATGCCATTAATGGAGTAAGCATTTTAATAATATTTTAATTAACCGGCTGGAGCCTTTGAACGCCTTTAGGGGGCTGGCTGTTCTGGCGGTAATTTTACAATACTATACCAAAGGGTACTTAAAGGATTACGGCCATACTTTTAATGCTGCCCGGAACGTTAGCTATGGCTAACCCGGTGTGCAGTTTTTTTATAATCAGTGGTTTTGTTATGTTTTCCGGTTTAAAGCATGCTGTTTCTCCGATAGATTTTTATTATTAGCGGTTTTCGCGCCTTTATCGTACTTCATAAGCCTGCCTGTTTATAACCTTTTTTTAGTGTTATAGGTTGGCCTGCCCGGCCGCCAAAAGAATGTATGGAAATTAAAACGCCAATCTTACCACGATAAAAAGAATGTTTCCTGCCTCGGCAATTGATGGGGCGTATTGGTTGTAGGTACCCGGGTTTTTTTATATAGTTGTAGGCCCGTTGTTTTGCATTAATCAAAAAAATATCTTTTTTATTTTAAAGGGCAACCGTAATGTTGCTTCACCAAATAAACGTTTTTGTTTTTGAATTTAGCGAGCCCAGGCATTCGAGATTAAACCTTAAATGGGGCTCAATGTATTTTGGCGGCATATTATTTTACCAGTTGCGGTACAAACTATACCGGTATATCTATACCAATCTTAATAAGTTGGCAATGTTTGTTTTACGCTACCATTTGGCGGCTTGGTTGTTTAGTTATGTATGGTTGGTAAACAACTAAATAGCAAAACTATGCCCGTTTTGGGCCATGAACTATACATTTGTTCAAATTTTACACGTCAATGCCAAGAGATACTTCCATTAAATCGGTTTTAATTATTGGATCTGGCCCTATTATTATTGGCCAGGCTTGCGAGTTTGATTACGCAGGGTCGCAGGCAGCCCGCAGCTTGCGGGAGGAAGGGATAAAAGTTATTTTAATAAATAGCAACCCTGCCACCATTATGACCGACCCAATGATGGCCGATAAAGTGTACCTGTGGCCATTGACGGCCGATAGTATTGAAAAAATATTGGAAGAAAACCAAATAGACGCCGTATTGCCTACCATGGGCGGCCAAACAGCACTTAACCTGTGTAAAGAGGCCGATGAACTGGGTATTTGGGAAAAATATAATTGCCGCTTAATTGGGGTTGATGTGGCGGCCATAGATACCGCTGAGGATCGTGAAAAGTTTAGGCAATTGATGGTTAAAATAGGCATTAAGGTGGCTCCAAGCCGTGTAGCCAATAGTATTTTGGAAGGTAAGGAGTTTGCCCAGGAAATAGGTTTTCCGCTGGTAATTAGGCCATCGTTTACCCTGGGTGGTAGTGGCGGCGGTTTTGTACATGGTAAGGAAGATTTGGATGAGGCGCTGGAAAGAGGCCTTACCGCGTCGCCCATGCACGAGGTGTTAGTTGAAAAAGCAGTATTGGGATGGAAGGAATTTGAACTGGAACTACTACGTGACCAAAACGATAACGTGGTAATTATTTGTACCGTAGAAAATGTTGACCCCATGGGCGTGCATACTGGCGACAGTATAACGGTAGCACCGGCCATGACGCTGAGCGACACCGCCTTTCAGGACATGCGCAATAAAGGTATTTTAATGATGCGCAGCCTTGGCAACTTTTCGGGTGGTTGCAACGTACAGTTTGCAATAAACCCTGAAAACGAAGAACTGATAGCAGTTGAAATAAACCCAAGGGTAAGCCGGTCATCGGCACTGGCAAGCAAAGCCACCGGGTACCCTATTGCAAAAATTGCCGCTAAACTGGCCATTGGGTATAACCTCAACGAATTAAAAAATCAAATAACTAAAACTACCTCGGCCTATTTTGAACCAGCTATTGACTATGTAATTGTAAAAGTACCCCGCTGGAATTTTGACAAATTTAAGGGAGCCAATGATACGCTAGGCTTAAGCATGAAGAGTGTAGGCGAGGTAATGGCCATAGGCCGCAGTTTTACAGAGGCACTTCAAAAAGCTTGTCAAAGCCTTGAGAATGATGCCGTTGGTTTAGGCTATTATGGCAAAAGCCTAATGAAGACCGACGAATTGATTGAATATATTAAAGTGCCGAAGTGGGACAGGATCTTTAGAATAAAAGATGCCCTGATGGGCGGAGTTACCGTTAAAACTATTGCACAGGCAACAGGCATAGACCGTTGGTTTTTATACCAGGTTCAAAAAATTTGCGACATTGAACACCAACTGCTTGAGCATACGCTTGAAAGTTTGCCCCAACCTTTACTAAAAGAAGCAAAAAAGAACGGCTTTGGCGATGAACAAATAGCTAACATTTTATTAAATTGTACTGAGGAGGAAGTGTACCAAAAAAGAAAGGCATTGGGCATAAACCGGGTGTATAAAATGGTTGACACGTGTAGCGCCGAGTTTGAAGCTAAAACACCTTACTTCTATAGTACGTTTGAATAAAACATTACCCGTATACATTTTAAAAAAAACATCTTTCGCGATGCTTTTTTAGTAAAAGATAGCTTATAAAACATTAGATGATCAGCAATCTTATCCAGCTATTCAACTTCGCCTAAAGTGAAATGCCAAAGGCTTTTTTCACTTCATGGCCATTACAAAATCTTCTTCATTTTATAAGCCTGCACTCTTTTGCAATACAAGTAGTTTTGTAGCCACCGTTGTTACAATGGCATTCAAATGCAACGACTGTTGTTTTACTTTTTACCAGGTATAACCATACTCAATTTATATTAATGTTTATAAACCTATTGCCGGCATGACGCATAAAACAACCGGTATAGTACTGCGTACAGTTAAGTATGGCGAAACCAGTATTATTACAACTATTTACACCGAACTGTTTGGCATACAATCGTACATAGTAAAAGGCATACGGCAGGCCACCAAAAAAAGCGGAAGCAGGGAAATATTTTTTCAACCGGCGGCAATCTTAGACCTCGTAGTATATCACAACCAGGTAAAAAACCTGCAATACATAAAGGAATATCAATGGGGCTTTTTGTACGAGCATGTGTTATTTAGTGTAGTAAAAAATACGGTAGCCCTGTACGTGGTCGAAATGTTGTTGCACTGTCTAAAACAGCCCGAAGCCAACCCCGAGCTTTTTTACCTTGTACAGGACACTTTTAAACAGCTTGATGGGGGAAACGACCTGCTTACCGCAAATCTTCCCTTGTATTTTGCGCTGCACCTTGCAGGCGAACTTGGGTTTAAAATTCAGGGTGGTTACAGTACAGCAACCCCTGTTTGCGACCTTGCCGAAGGCCATTTTACCTCCGAACCACCCAATCACTCTTATTACCTTGACGGTCGGTTGGCGCAACACACCAGCCAATTATTGAGCATTCATTTTTATAACGATCTTGAAAACATAAGGCTGTCAAAAGAAGTTAGGCGCGAACTTATTTTGGCTTACCAGCAATATTTTACCTTGCATGTAAGCGATTTTGGCGAAATAAAAAGCCTGCCCATCCTTCACCAAATTTTGGGGTAAAGTGTAAAGCCACCATCTTTTAAAAAAAGAATAATAGCAAAGCTAAAAGCAGAGATTATATAACCACAGAAATGGAACTTCTATGCAAAGGCTTTTGACAACTGACCATTACTCAATAACCTAATGTTACCGAAAATTTGTTACTACCGTCATGTTAATTGTAAAATTGTCGTAATTAGCTCAAAGTGGAAAAGTCAGTTGTAAGTGATTAAATTACTCCGGGAAGCCTACCATTAATTATTGACTACTCACTACTGCCTACTCACTACTCACTACTCACTACTGCCTACTGCCTACTGCCTACTCACTACTCACTACTCACTACTGCCTACTCACTACTCACTACTCACTACTGCCTACTCACTACTGCCTACTGCTTACTGTTTACAAAAGCCGTTGCACCTTTGTCAAGTCATCGCTCAACTGCACTACGCCCGGTTTTTTACCCTTTTCAAAACTGCCTAGTTTATCGTCCATTTGCAGGGCGGTGGCGCCATTAATGGTGGCCCATCGCAACATTTCCTCCAAACCCACTGCAGCAAAATGGGTTTTTATAGCCCGCATTTCGTTCAATATGCTAAGCTGGTGGTTGCTGGCAAGGCTATCGGTGCCCAACACTATCTGGCAATGGTTATTGCGCAAAAGTTGTATGGGCGGCACTACATCTTCAATATACAAATTAGCGTTTATGCAAATGCACCAGAACAATTGCTGCCCACTATTTTTTGACCTTTCGGTTGCAAAAGCTACATCGCCGGCAGTAGTAAATGTGTTATGCACCAGCACCAGGCTTTTAGCCTTTGCCATGTTTGAAAATACTGTTTGCAGGCTCGTTTTTCCGCCCGGCACATAATGGCTGTTGTCAATATTCATCAACTGGTACATCCGCAAAAAATCGCCGGTTCCATTGATAAAAAACGCATTTTCAAAAGCAGTTTCCTGGTTATGTATCGTAATGGTTTGGCCGTTAAAATAAGGTGCTAATTTTTGCCACATTTTGTGGCTGACTGAGTAAGGTGCATGGGGTACCAGTGATGCCACCAACTTTGCATCGATAAATTGTTGGTAAGTTTGGCGGCTTGCAGTAAACCGTGCGGCTGCACCGCCAGGTAGCCAGCCACTTGCCTCAATAAAATTAAAATAGGCAAGTTGTTGTTGTTGTTTTTGCAACAGCGTAAACGTGGTATTGCAAATGTCGCCCACGGCCACAATACCGTTGTCAATCATTTCTTTTTCGCCTAGGGCAATGGCAGCGGTAATTTCTTCGGGCAAAAAATGCCTTTGCGTTACCACCTTATACACAAAATCAACCAACCCGGTTTTTTCGGGTACAAGGCCCTTCATATGGCTTAATTCAAGGTGGCAATGGCAGTTTATAAATCCCGGGCTAAGTATGCCTTCGTACCGTTCCACGCCTTCACCCGCCTCCAATAAAGGCACTACATCCTGCACTATACCTTCGTCATTAGTTATTACAACATGGTCGCCATCCAATAATGCTTCGCCATTAAACACTTGTTGTCCGCAAAATTTCCTCAGGTTCATAGTAGCTCAAAAATAAGTGCACTTAAAGGTTTGCCAATAGTGGTACTTTTTAATTTTTTTGGTTAACGGCTTACTTTCTCTGCAAGGCTTTACTTGCCCGTCCGGCTTCAGCCTGGCCGGTTATCCCGGCCATACCACTTTGGTGTTTACTGCAGGGCCGCATGTCGCACCATTCACCGGCAGCAATTCTATGATGCGGTTAAGCTTGTTTTGTTAACTGCATAGGTTAGTTTACCAATAGTTGGGAAAGCTTAACTTTGCAGCCGTTTAAAATACTGTTTCCTTAGTTTCTACCCTGTTCACAGCTTTTTGTAGCAGGTGGTTCAAGAGGGCAAAAAGTAACAGCCCTCACCGGTTCAAATCATTATAAAATAACACCGTAAGTGATAGATAAACTTGAAGCCATTAAAGGCAGGTTCCAACAGGTAGGCGTTGCGCTCACCAATCCCGAAATAATCGGTAATCAAAAGGCGTTCCAACAACTCAGTAAGGAGTATCGCAGCCTCGAAAAAATTGTGGAACCTTTTGAGCAGTACAAAAAAGTATTGTCGGAGTATGATTTTGGCAAGCAGGCAATGAACAGCAACGACGATGATTTACGCGAACTGGCAAAAATGGAGTTACCCGAGCTGGAAGTAAAAAAGGAAGCCCTTGAAAAGCAATTGACGAAGCTGTTGATACCCAAAGACCCGCAAGACGATAAAAACGCCATTTTAGAACTAAGAGCAGGTACCGGCGGCGACGAAGCCAGTTTGTTTGTGGGCAACCTTTTAAATATGTACCTGCGCTACAGTAGCCGGCGCGGCTGGAAGGCGCAAATAGTAAGCGAAAGCGAAGGAACAGTAGGCGGATATAAGGAAGTGTTGGTTGAAATACAGGGCGAAGACGTATACGGCACCTTAAAGTTTGAAAGTGGCGTACACCGGGTACAAAGAGTACCCAACACCGAAACGCAGGGCAGGGTGCACACCTCGGCAGCCACCGTGGCCGTAATGCCCGAAGCCGAAGAAATTGACTTTGAACTAAACCCTGCTGATGTAAAAATGGAAACTGCCCGAAGTGGTGGCGCCGGTGGCCAAAACGTAAACAAGGTTGAAACCAAGGTATTGCTTACCCACCTACCTACAGGCACAGTGGTGGTGTGCCAAACCGAACGTAGCCAGCTGGGCAACCGCGAAAAGGCCATGACCATGTTAAGAAGCCGCTTGTACGAAGAGCAGGTACGCAAACAGGAAGACGAAATTAGCCGCCATAGAAAAACGCTGGTAAGCACCGGTGACCGTAGCGCAAAAATAAGGACCTACAACTGGCCACAGGGCCGGGTTACCGACCACAGGATAGGCCTTACCTCTTACAACCTTGATGCGGTAATAAACGGCGATATTGAAGAATTTGTTGAGCAATTACAAATGGCAGAGAATGCTGAAAAAATGACCAGCCAAACCAACTAATGTTAAGTGTGAGTTTTTAAAAGTAAATAATGAACAATGAATAGTAAATAGTGAATGGTCAATGATAAATGGCAGTCATCGTGGAGTAAGGCAACCACTCACCACTGACTATTAAACACGCATAGTTTACGACATTTTACAAATAACGCGACACTTGTAGCGTGAGAAAAATAGCTGCCGGGGCATTAATTTGTAATCACCGGGTGTTTTTACTACCTTATCCTTTTAAAAAAAATATTTATGTTTGATCAATTAACATCTCTTGTTAGAGAATATTCAGGCGATTCCATTATTAAAAATCCCGCCATCCCGAACGAAAAAAATGAAGAGGCTGTAGGTTTGGCGTCCTCTTCTATTGTTGATGGACTAAAAAATGCAGTAGCTGGCGGAAATACATCCGCCCTAACCAATATGTTTAGTGGAGGTTCACAAAACGTGGCCGATGCAGGCATTACACAAAACATTTCGGGTAATTTTGTAGAAGGGCTTGTGCAAAAACTGGGGCTAGATAAGGGCAGGGCCTCTCAGATAGCCAACTCGCTTATACCTATGGTTATGGCTAAGTTTGTAAACAAAACCAACGATCCTAACGACAATAGTTTTGATTTATCGTCCATTTTAGGAAGCCTTACGGGCGGTGGCAACATGGGCGATATGCTGGGTAAAATAACAGGTGGCAACGGTAAAGATGGCGGTGGGCTAATGGATAAAGTAAAAGGATTTTTTAATTAAAGATTTATATAAAATATGCTGGTGTTTAAATGGCCAATGTTTGTAAAAAGCATTGGCTTTTTTTTTGGCAACAAAATATCACCAAAACTTTGTCGTTCTTAAAAAAACAAAATCACCTAATTACGTACTTTTGTGCTGCCTGGTCAAATGCAGCATTTATACGGCGTAAGGCATCTTTAAGGTATTGTTTTACTAATGTAACTTTCTATGAAAATTTACTGGAAAATTTTATTGATGGCGGTTAGCAATTTGCCCGTAATGGCAGAAGCCCAAAAAGGTTGGCAAACGGGTATAAAAGGCGGTATTAGCATACCAAGTTTACGAGCGCCAAAAGGCATGGGCAGCACCTATAGCCAAGGCTTTCAAACGGTGGTGGGGCCACAATTTGGCATTGTTGGCGAGTACAGGTTCAACAACTTTTTTTCGTTGCAAACCGAATTGAACTACTCAACCCAGGGCGGCGAAAAAAATGGCGAGCAACGCATACAAACAAGCGACTTTAGGGCCTACATTCCTGCCGGTGTAAACCTGCCCAATTACCTATACTCAAATTTCGGTAATAAAATTTCGCTGGTATACCTTGAGCTGCCGGTTTTGGCCAAATTTAGTTTTCCGCTGGCCAGCCAATACAGGCTTTCGTTTTTTGGAGGTCCCTATGTTGGCTATTTGCTTCGCGCCGATGCTAAGGCAAGCGGCAAAAACAAAATATTTACCGACCCGGCTAAAACCGCCGAACTGGCGTATAACGGTTTTGCACTGGGCGAAGTTGATTTTAACCGCACCGAGGATATTATAAGCCAGCTAAACCGTACCAACTTTGGTATACAGGGGGGAAGCTCCATAGCTTACGAAACCACGGTTTTAAATTACTTTTTTACTATTGGTGGAACCTACGGTTTTAATCGTTTGCAAAAAGATCCCAACTTTGGTAATAATAAAACAGGAAGCCTGATTATAAATATTGGTGTTACCCGCAATCTTTAATCACCATATTTAACGTATAATCAATATTTGCTTAACAATACTTTTTGACAACTGATGTTACTTTTACCTCGTTAAACAATCAGTAGCAAAAAAGTTCTTCTCAATTTAAATTAAATAGTAAAGGCAATAAATACCTTTCACTTACAAGTTAGTAATAAGTGATGGCATCGCTTTTGCATTATATAATTAAGATTACTTAATAAGTAGTCAAATTTTCTCATAAGCAGTTAGTTTTGGTTGCGGCCCCGATTTCTATCGGGGCCAATCTTTTTTTTAGGCTCTTTTGGTGCGTACTAACAATGCATAACTTACTGCAAAACCAAACAGGCATCCCAGCCCATCTGCGGCTATATCAGCCACTTCAAAGGCCCGGAAGGGTACAAAGTATTTTTGAACTATCTCCATTATTATTCCATAAAAAAACGCATATAAAGCTATACGCGAAAACCACCTTGTACATTGTGATTTTGCTAAACCGGAATGTAACAATGGCCTGCAAAACAGCAATGTCAACACTAAAAACATAACAGTGTGTACTATTTTGTCCAAACTTTTTATGGAAAAGAACCCATTAGTCGGTAAATTTTTCCCCGGTATAACCAGCAATAGAAAAGTGAAAACAATGTAAAATAGTGGTAAAATAAATTTTGATCTCTTCATTGTACAACAATAACCTGTTGTCTGCAAATAACAAAATAAGAAAGGGGCCACCCCTGGCCCCTTTCTTATTTAAAAAACCCCGCTAAAAATTAGCTTTTTGGCAATACAACTGCATCGATTACGTGTATTACACCGTTGCTTTGCGTAGCGTCTTTAATTGTCACTTTGGCGGTACCTCCATTTTCGTCGGTAACTATCACGTTTTTACCTTTAATAGAAAAGGTCAACTCGCCACCTTGTACCGTTTTGGCAGTAAACTTTCCACTGTTTTTCTTAATAAGATCAACCAAAGTGGTGCTATTAATATTACCCGCAACTACGTGGTAAGTAAGTACTGCAGCCAATTTTTCTTTGTTTTCTGGTTTTAATAAAGTTTCAACTGTGCCGGCAGGTAACTTGTTAAACGCGTCGTTGGTGGGTGCAAACACGGTAAAAGGACCGGCGCCCGATAATGTTTCTACAAGACCTGCTGCTGTTACGGCTGCAACAAGGGTAGTGTGGTCTTTACTGTTTACTGCATTTTCAACAATATTTTTAGACGGCGACATAGCCGCACCACCAACCATTACTGTTTTTTCCTGTGCGTTGGCAACGCTTGATAATAACAGGATTGAAGATAAAACTGCTCCAAATGATTTGAAATAACTTTTCATTTTTAATGTTGATTTAAGATAATTTGATAATGCCTATATATACGCTTGTCTAATTGCAAAAGTTTTGAATATAGCGTTCTTTTCTTAATATTATAAGCTTCTTTAACAATTGATTACAAGCAGTTTTTCCAATAAAAAATTGTGCTGCCCGTGGTGGCTTTTGTAAAAAGTTTTTATAAAAGATGGTTTTTGTCAAAGAAGGAAATTGCAAAATGAAATAGAATAGCTTAATTATCGGTTTTATTTTTTATAAAAACCAGGCTTCAGATGCTTATTTATTACTTATTATTTTATGGATGTGAATAAGTGTACAATACCCGGTGCAACGTACGTTGGAATATCTATATCGCCTATGGCAAGCCGGGTAAAAAAGTAGTTAAATTTGTTTGTAAGTAAGAAGACATTTTAAAGATGATTGCACATAATAAATACAATCAGCAATTGCAAAGAAGGATTTGAGAATATATCATTTCCACTGAAAACAAACTGAGTGCAAAAAATGAATAGATAATGGTTTGTTGTTTAGATGGCTCAATAAAAGATGTGTACAGATATATAAAAATCGTATTTTTTGTTTATGCTTTTAAAATAGTGAAGGCTTTATGATTAAAAGTTACTAACAAATAAATGCGACCAACATGTTACAATGGGGGGCCTTTTTGCTTTTGATTTTTACTTTTTGGCCCCGATATAATTGTTATTGTAAAACTTAGCTACATATGCCCGGCTGAGTCGCACGTGCGGGCAACAAAAGCCCCACTAATTAACAAATGCCGGTCTAAAAAAAAGTATATTGGGTAAAAGAAGAATAGGTTTAGTCCATTAAATTTTACCCAACACAAACAATTGCCCAAGGTTAGGGGTTTGGCTTCCACCTTTATTTTCAAGGGTGATGGCGAAGGCCTTGGCATCGTCCACATTTTTCATTTTACATAAACTGGTACAGGTAGGATCCAGCAAGCCCGCATTTACAGGTACGTTATTTACAAATGCCCATAATTGGTATTGTTTGTTTGGACCGGGCAGAGGCAATTTATTAGTGAGCAAGTAGACTTTTTTGTTGCTCTTATCCCAAAACACGGTAGTCATGTTATTTTCTTTAAGCGAAGGGTCGGTCATTTGAACCGTAACAATAGCGGGGTTGGCCATCATTGCGGTTGCCAGTTGATAGTTATTTACTTTGGCTTGTATAACCTGGTTACTTGCCTGTAACAAATTACGCTCGTTAAGCAATGCGGTGTACTTATTATTGGTAGTATTGTATTTATTGTACAGGTAAAAATTTGCGGCTGCACTTACAAAAAATAATATAACCGATGCTGCTGCCAATATTTTCCAGTTAGTGCTGCTTTTACCCTGGTATTGCCCGGTTGTGTTTTCGTTTTGGCTGTTGTAAGCAATCATTAGCGGATTAGCCTTATCATTGTTGTTGTAACTAAAGGCTAGCTCGTCCATTAGCTTTTGTTTTATAAAACCGGGCGGTGTCAATGAATTTTCAAACGCCTCTTTTTCTAGGGCAATTGCAAACTCATCAATGGCCAGTTGAATAACGGGGTATTGCACTATCAATTGCTCAATCTCTACTACTTCCTGGTCTTCCGCAAGGCCAAGTACGTAGCTTTCAACTACCCCACTTTGTATGTATGCTTGTAAATCCACTACCTATTTAATAATTTGTCGTAATTGTATCAACGCATTGCGCATTCTTGTTTTAACGGTACCCAATGGAATATTTAATGTTTTTGAAATTTCATCTTGTGTGTACCCTTCAAAATACGATAGCACTATCAACACCTTATGCTCTTCTTTTAGTTTATTTACAATTTTTCGTAATCCAATTTGATCGGTGTTTAGTTCGGTGCTTCCGCCTGCATGGTACATGTTTTCGGTAAGCTCGCGGTTTTGTTGCGATTTTTGGTAGCCTTTACTGCGTACCGCGTCAATACTTGCATTGCGCGAAATATTTAGCATCCATGTAAAAAGTCTACCCCTGGTATTGTCGTAACTTTCAATTTGTTTCCAAATTTTTACAAACACGTCCTGCAATACATCATTTGCCAAATCCCTGTCGGGTACAATATTTAAAATTATGCTGTAAAGCGTACTGGAATAATTGTCGTACAGGTAACCGAACGCATCCTGGTCGCGCTGTTTTAGCAATAACACCAATTCATTCTCCGTATATGTGGTAACTGAGTTCAATTAGCGGGGAAATAGGGTTTTTGCTTAAAAACTGATGGGTAAATAAACATACGTCATAGTATTTGCCTCGGATTTAGCCTACAAGGTTTTGGTAAGCTTCAGCGGTTAATAAAGTACTTATGTCGTCTTTATTAGTAAACAAAACTTTTATCATCCAGCCTTGGCCATAAGGGTCAGTGTTAACCAGTTCAGGCTGGTTGGCCAAAACATCGTTTAATTCAGTTATTGTACCGGCAAGTGGTAAAAAAAGATCACTGACGGTTTTAACTGCTTCTACCGAACCAAAGGTAGCATCGGCCTCAAGTGTTTGTCCTACTGTAGCAATGTCAACATATACAATGTCGCCCAATTCTTTTTGTGCATAATCAGTAATGCCTATAAAAGCTACGTCACCTTCAATTCTTATCCATTCGTGTTCTTTAGTATAATACAGGTTTTCAGGAAAGTTCATTTGGTAGGTTTTTATTTACAAATATTAATCAAAAATTGCTAAAGCTGTTAATTAAGCACTCTCATTTTCATAATTACGTTTGGTAATGGCCTATTGTTTTCGCTTGTTTGTACGGCGGTAATTTTGTCAATAATCTCCAGCCCGCTAACTACTTCGCCAAACACTGTATAATTCTGGTCTAAAAAAGGCGCGCCGCCCAGTCGTTGGTATATTTCGTTTTGCGCGGGGCTATACACGGCGTTTGAATTGTTTTGGCCGGTAAGTTGTGCTGTTTCAATCGGTTTACCCTTTACAATATAAAACTGGCAATTGCTGCTTGCTTTTTCAGGGTTGCCATCTCGTGCGGCTGCCAAAGCACCCTTTTTGTGAAAAAAAGCAGGATTAAACTCGGCGGGAACTTTAAGCCCGGGCGCCGCGCCCATGCCCAACATGGTACCTGCCGGGGCATTTTTACTATTGGGGTCGCCACCTTGTATCATAAAATCTTTTATAACACGATGAAACAACAGGCTATCGTAAAACCCTTGCTTAACCAATTTTATAAAATTATCGCGGTGCCGTGGCGTACTATTGTATAATTTGGCCACCATGGTTCCAAGGTTGGTGGTTATTTCAACCAATGTTTCTTTGGGCCATGTAATGGAAATTTTAAGGGTATTGGGCGCTTTTTTGGCTGCAGTTGCTGCTTTTTGCGATAGTGTGGTTTTAGTACCGGTTACCTTTTTGGTTTGTGCGTGGGCTCTCCAGCAAACAAATGCGCCCACAAGGGATAAAAACAATAATTTTTTCATTAATTACAAAGGAATATCGTTGTTGTTAAAGTAAAGTAGAATATGATCTTTCAAAATGTTTTCCTGTTCCATCAATTGCCAGCCGGGAATGTCCTTTACCTGTTTAAAATGTGGCCAACCATCTTCATCATTACCCTCTTTCATATAAAAACCACTTTGAGATAGCAGGGTACATACTGCCACATGCATTAAATCTTGTTTTTGTTCTTTTGTTATTTTTTGGGCCATAAATCCCGTTTCCTGCAGGCCAATTAAAAAAAGGATTGCCTCAAGGTCAGGTTTTTTTCCAAATCTTTCCAAAAGTGAACTTTCTAAAGCCCACCACCGGGTTTGAAGGTCGTCGGTAACATTCATATGCCAGCAAATGTAAGGTGTTTAGTGTGCTGTGCCTTTTCCATAAACCCTGGTACATTGAGTTTTTCAATTTTTGAGAGGTGCCTTTAAAGCAGTTAAAGCGAATTATTAGCATACAAGCTACCCTTTTTTTTCGTTGGCCAGTTACAGCCTGCCCCAACCGGCATAGTTACAAATCCTGGCCCGGTTAGTTGTACTAAGGCGGGCGTTTAGCAAGGTATATTGACATCAATTTAAAACATTTTAAAGCCCATCTTAAAAGTAGTTGTTACAAACCAAATTACGGCGTTGGGCGGAAACGCAAACAACCTACTACCTTGTTGGCTGATTGATGTAGTAGCTATTGCTTTGTTACCCAAGTTCAAAAAAAAAGATGCACCCTGTAGCATTATTGCAATGTGTAATTGTTAATTATTTTAATATTTAACGGCAATAGCAACAACCCCAAAAAAGCAACACCCATCAGTTACTTATTTCAGCAGCCTCGAAAAAACCGGTAGCTTTTTTAATTCCGATTTTTCTGCCATTACAACCAGCCATCCAAAGGCGCCTAAAAATAGTGCCGCAAGTATTAAATGAAAATACAGGTTGGGTAAAAGGGTGGTAATGCCTGCATGAACCAAATACAGCAATACTACCACAGCAATATAGGCCAGCAGTTTTTTCCATGCATAGGGAATCCGATATTCGCGTTGCCCCCAAATAAAACTAGTTACCATCATGGTGGCGTAACATAGCAGCGTGGCCCATGCACAAGCCATAAACCCATACCGAGGTATAAATAGCCAGTTTATTAATAATGTAATGCATGCACCAAACAAGGTAATGTAAGCACCCGCCATAGTTCGATTGCCCAGTTTATACCAAATGCTCAGGTTGTAATAAATGCCCAGAAAAATATTGGCGAGCAGTAAAATTGGTACCACTTTTAGGCCCTCCCAATGTTTGGGAGCAATAAAGTAGCGCCAAACCGGTAAAAATAACGCAACTACCAAAAACATAAAGGCCACCGTTATTACAAAAAACTTCATTACCCGTGCATAGGTACGTTGGGCATTTTGGCCCTCGGCCTGTTTAAAAAAGAAAGGTTCTGCCGCCATTTTAAAGGCCTGTATAAACAAGCTTATCAGTATCGCCAGTTTATAACAGGCATTGTAAACACCTACCTGCTCCTCTTTATAGGTAACGGTACCCGGCACCCACCACCTCAACATAATACGGTCGAATGTTTCGTTAATCATACCTCCCATACCGGCAACAACCAAAGGCAGACTATATAACATCATAGCCCACCACAGTTTTTTGTCGAAGGCAATTTTTACACTACCTATTTCGCCCAACAGTAATAATAAGGTAATGGCCGACTGAATAACATTGGCCAAAACAATATAAACTACGGGGTTAACGCCGCTACTATAAAAAAAAGTGATCCAGCTGCCGGGGTTTTTTGCCAGTATTTGTGGGCAATACGATATAAAGAAAACCGTAGCTGCAATATTTACCAATATGCTCAATATGCGTATGAATGCAAATTTTTGTGGCTTGTTATCTAACCTCAGTTTTGCAAATGGCAACGTAGTTAAGGTATCCATTACTATTACTAAAATGCTCAGGTTAATAAGTATGGGTACATCCTCAAGGCCTGCAAACCTTGTTAGTGCGCCGTGATTAAACCAAAGGGCAATACCAAATACTATGGTTGATATAATCAGCGATATGCTTGCAGTGCTATAGGTTAACGACGGATTTTTGCTGTTTTGTGAAAAACGGAAATAGGCCGTTTCAAACCCGTAGGTAAATAGCACGTTTAATAAAGGGATGGCGGCATACACCAAGCCAACCTTACCATAATCGGCCTTGGATAATTGAAGCGTAAGGTAGGGCGTTAGCAGGTAATTGATAAAGCGGGCTGCAATTGAACTTACACCATACCAAATGGTTTGACCCGCAAGGTTTTTTATTCCACTCAAAATAGTTTTACAATTTGCTTCGCAAAAATAATGGTATGCAGGCTAATGGGTACAGGTAATACTAAAGCCTTGCGGCAGTAACTTTATTGGGGCGCCGAAAATCGTTTATCAGTCAAATACGTACTATCGGTAAGGGTGTATAAAAATGCTTTTATCTGTCCAATTTCAAAATTGCTTAATGAAATACCGTTTTTAACCAGCGGGTCGGTGGTGGGCCCATTAATTACCCTGCTGCGGTAGTGCTCCATTACAATATCTAAATTATTAAACCGGCCATCGTGGCCGTATGGTGCTGTTACTTCAACATTGCGCAAACTGGGCACTTTAAACTTTAAGGAGTCCAATGGGTTATTTGTCACTTTCATCCTGCCCACATCTTTTATATTCATATTAATGCTAATGCCCGTATTTCTAAAGGTATTGTCAGTAAACAGCGGCTCGGTATGGCAATTAGTGCATTTGCTTTTAAATATTTTGTAGCCAAGGCTTTCTGCCAAATTAAACGAAGCTTCGTTGCGCATTACCCTGTCGTACTTGCTGTTGTTGTTTATCATCATTAAAATAAACTGGCTTAGTGCCCTGGTCATTCGTTGTGTGGTAATCTGGTCATTTCCAAAGGCCGCAGTAAACATTTGCCTATACTTACCATCGGCCTGTAGTTTTTGCAAAACGCCGGTAATGGTTTCGCCCATTTCGTTGGGGGCAGTAAGGGGTGCAAGCGGCTGAAGGTCTAAGTGGTTAATACCGCCGTCGTACATAAAATTTTTGGTCCATGCAAGGTTTTGAAGGCCGGTGGCGTTGCGGGTGGTAAAGGTGTTATTTACACCATGGCTAAAATCGTGGTCAAAAGTTACAAAGGCTGCAAATTGCTGGTGGCAACTGGCGCACGATGTAAAGCCATCCTTTGCCAGGTTGCCATCGTAAAACAATTTACGGCCCAGTTCAAACCCTTGTTTGGTTATTTTATTACTGTCAAAATTATATGCGGTAGCCGGCCACCCGGCTGGTATAGTAAAGGCAAGGGGCGTGCCTACCTGCCCGTTGCCGGGCAACTGAACATCATTTTTTTTGCACGCCTCAAATGTAACCAGGCCAAGGCATACAACAAATAACAATAATATGGTGTGTAACCGGGTCATTTAATTATTGGCAACATTGGTAAGTTTAAACATGGTGGCATAGTTGTCGGCAAATTTCATGGCAAGCGCACCGGGCATTACGCATACCGGCTCGGTAACTATTTTTAAATCGTTAGCGGCTTTAAACCAAGTGTTGGCATCGGCAGTAAAATTGATTTGGCTGCTACCGTTATTTTTAATAGCAATCTCGTTTTCGCCAGTCAAAGTAAAATTAATTTGCCGCGTACTATTTTGCCCGGTCTTAAATCCGCCAATATGATATTCTACTTTGTTAGTTGTTTCGGTACTTACCGGCGAGGTTGCTTCCAGCTTTGCCATAATGTAACCTGAGTTCCAGGTCCAAAACATGCCGTTGGCGGGGTCAAGGGCACCGGTTTGTGTGCCGCTAACATTGCGGGTACTGTCAACGCCTAATAAAAAAGCAATTTGATTGTAGCGGTTACTGCTTACCGGTATAACTATAATTTTTGACAATGGTTCCTCTTCGTTTATCAAATAGTACCCTGTCACCGTTTCAATTGCACCCGAGGTGGTACGCAACCTAATATTGCTAATATAATATTTGAATGTTTTTAACGTGTATTCCTCGCTAAACGGTGTTTGGTAGGTGTTGCCTAATAGCAAAGGAGCGCCCGAAACGGTATTGCTAAAATTTAACCTGAGGCTATATTTACCGTTATCGCCGCCCAACGGCAAAATTTCTTTTTGGCAACCCAGATACACCAATACCGCCAGCAACCCAAGGGCAATAATTATTTTTTTCATGACAATATATTTGAGCCTATTTTTCTACGATTGTCTTTTTTGCTGCTATGGACCTTTTTACTATCCAATCGTTTACGTTTTGCAGCAGCAGAAGGTTTGGTGGAGATCCTCATTTTCTTTTTTTCGAGCGCTCGTTCAATCAACAGGTTAATTTTTTCAACCACTAAGTGTTTATTACCCAATTGCGACCTATCCTTTTGCGACTTCACCAATAAAAAGCCCTCGGCAGTTATTTTGTTCGATAGCTTTTGCAACAACAGTTCCTTCTGCTCGCCGGTAACAAGGGCCGATGCATTTACCAGCCATCTTCCTTCCACCATTGTTTCTACTTTATTTACATTTTGACCACCTTTTCCCCCGCTGCGGGCAGTACTAAAAACTAATTCGGGGTAAACATTTATCTTCATTTATTTAAAGGTAGCAATAAAAATTTCAGATAAATGCGGGTAGTGGTACAACGGGTAAGTGAAGCTTTTGTTAAGGTAAACAATGTTGTTACGGGCCAAATAAAACAAGGCTTACTTGTGCTGGCTGGCTTTGAAAATGCTGATACATTGGAGGATATACAATGGATATGCAATAAACTTTGCGGCCTTAGAATATTTAATGATGAAGCAGGGGTAATGAACCTTAATGTAAACGACATTCAGGGCGATATCTTGCTTATAAGCCAGTTTACCCTGCATGCCAGTACAAAAAAAGGCAACCGCCCTTCGTACATAAAAGCAGCAAAAGCTGATGTAGCCATACTACTATATCAACAACTGCTTGAAGGCCTTGAAAATACTTTGGGCAAAAAAATAGCAACGGGCATATTTGGTGCAGATATGATAGTGTCGTTGATAAATGATGGTCCGGTAACCATAGTAGTGGATACCAGGGACAAACAATGACCGGTAATTTATCAAACCATGTTACTAAAGCAAAATTTTATTATATGACTATTGAGCAGGCACAAAAAAGCGTAGATGAGTGGATAAAAACAATTGGTGTTCGATATTTTAACGAACT
Organism: Chitinophagales bacterium; assembly: GCA_038247635.1. Lineage (GTDB taxonomy): Bacteria > Bacteroidota > Bacteroidia > Chitinophagales > Chitinophagaceae > Segetibacter. The sequence goes on along the minus strand of JBBRUR010000002.1, from coordinate 105,558 downwards.
AACTAACCTGGGTATACTAATGGAAGAGGTAGGCGAACTAAGCCGCCTGATGGTACGACAGTTTGGCGAACAATCAAGCAAAGAAAGTGATAAGGGCAAAGACCTGGGCGATGAAATGGCAGATGTACTGTGGGTACTTATTTGCCTTGCCAACCAAACCGGCGTAAACCTTACCGATGCCCTTCAAAAAAATTTTGAGAAGAAAACCACCAGGGATGCCACAAGGCATTTGGACAACGGAAAGCTAAGTTAAAACGACTTCTGCCATTTTTACAGAATGATAAATGCACGAAAAATTTGGCTAAAAAGCCATCTGCAAAATAATTTTTTACTTTTTCCAAATTTTTTTTGTGATAAATCCTGCCGACCTGTCCTACTAACGATGATCATTTTTCCAAAAAAGGGAGCATCAAATAGTCACATACATGCCTGAATATTTCGATTTCCCGATTTGAAGTAATATTTTTTAAGAAAAAATTTTGGGCAACCGCAGGTGCATTGTTTGTTGCGCCACAACTTTCATATAATCCATAACATACATGTAAGCATGGTGGTTTATGCAACTTTGACATTACTTGTAGCATCTCTATCGGGTATATTTTAATTACCTTTTCATTTTTTTATTATGACATCGCCACTAATTGAAACCTTAATGAAGTTTGCAATCCCAGCCGCAATTTGCCTGGTAATAGGTTTATTAGTGAAAATGTACCTTAATCTAAAAATTTCAAACACGGTAAAAAAATACCAGGGCGAAATTGTACGCTGCCATTCCCATATATTAATGCTGGAAGAAAAAAACAGCCAGTTGGAAAAGAAATTAAAGGAAGTTGAAAAATCGTTTTTAAACTACCGGCTTATTATGAATTAGTCAGCGATTACGTTTGGCGAGCCTTCTTTTATAACACCACTTTTCCGTATTTTATTATAATTGCATTTTCATGTAGGTTTGTTTTTATGACAACTACAGAAAATAGTTTACAAAGGATTATTTCCCATTCAAAAGAATACGGTTTTGTTTTTCCCGGCAGCGAAATTTACGATGGCCTTAGTGCCGTTTACGACTATGGCCCTTATGGCAGCGAATTAAAGAAAAATATTCGCGATTATTGGTGGAAATCTATGACCCAGCTACACGAAAATATTGTAGGGCTGGACTCCGCCATTTTTATGCACCCTACTACCTGGAAAGCCAGCGGCCACGTTGATAATTTTAGTGACCCAATGATAGACAACCGCGACAGCAATAAGCGGTACCGGGTTGACCATTTGATTGAAGCCTTTGCCGACGAGCTAATAGCCACCGGCCAACCACAAAAGGCCGAAGACCTGCTGGCTGAAATGGAACGTTTGCTGGCAAACGACGACTTTACCACGCTTAAAAAACTAATTGAACAACATAATATCACCTGCCAGGTAAGCGGCACTGCTAACTGGACCGACATTAGGCAGTTTAACCTAATGTTTAGCACCCAAATGGGTAGTGTGGCCGGGGAGGCCGATACCATTTACCTGCGCCCCGAAACTGCACAAGGCATATTTGTAAACTTTTTAAATGTGCAAAAAACGGCACGGATGAAAATACCCTTTGGTATTGCCCAAACAGGTAAAGCGTTCAGGAACGAAATTGTTGCCCGCCAGTTTATTTTTAGAATGCGGGAATTTGAACAAATGGAAATGCAGTTTTTTGTGAGGCCCGGCACACAGGCTCACTGGTTTGAATATTGGAAAGAAGCTCGCCTTAATTGGCACCTGAGCCTGGGCGTTGCCCCCGAAAAATACCGCTACCACAACCACGTTAAGCTGGCCCATTATGCCGATGCTGCGCTTGATATTGAATACGAATTTCCCTTTGGATTTAAAGAGGTGGAAGGCATACACTCCCGTACCGATTTTGACCTGAAAAGCCACCAGGCATACAGTGGTAAAAAAATGCAGTACTTCGATAACGAAATAAACCAGAACTATATACCCTACGTTATTGAAACATCCATTGGGTTGGACCGAATGTTTTTGTTGATATTAAGTAACGCCTACGACGAAGAAATGCTGACCAAAGCCGATGGTAGCACCGACAGCCGGACCGTTTTGCATATACCACCGGTAATTGCCCCTGTAAAGCTGGCAATACTACCGCTGGTTAAAAGAGATGGTCTGCCCGACATTGCCAGGGAATTGATGAACAGCTGCAAAACTTCTTTTAAATGTTTTTACGAAGAAAAGGATGCCATTGGTAAAAGATACAGGCGGCAGGATGCCATTGGTACCCCCTTTTGTGTAACCATCGACCATCAAAGCAAGGAAGATGGAACCGTTACCATGCGCCACCGCGATAGTATGAAACAAGAAAGGGTAGCGCTACCCGATGTAAAAAACATAGTGCTTGCGGCTATTCAATAAAATCAGAAATGCTTACCCGACAGACTGAAATACATATTAATCCGCAAGTGTAAAAGCTTAAAAAGGCCCGACACTATTACTATACATCGGAACGACGCCTGCCCGGCCAACGCCAGTTGTAATGGCAGTGACAGTATCAAAAAAGAAATATTGACTGGTCAAAAAAAAAATAATTTAGTCAAACTTCACTTTGCGTCAGGTAAGGAATTCTGAACCTTGTTATTAATTTCATTAAAAACAAAAGGTGTTGCAGGTTATGCATCACCTGTTGTTTTTTAAAAATGAAATAATAAGCAGTTGTAGGTAAGCTACCTATCCGTATACTTCAAGATGAATATCTTTTCGGCTGTAGCCCAGGGCCTGTATCCTTTCTTTAGCTTCATCAATCATATTCTTCCAGCCGCACAGGTAAAAGTAAGCGGGTGGTTTTTCAATGGCCAGCAGGTCTTCGTATACCTTGTGTACATACCCATGCATTACAGTAGTAAGCGATGTATCTTCACGACTACAGGTGGTTAAATATTGATAACGGGGAAGATCTTTTTCCAGTTCCTTCAACTCTTTGCAATACAACACATCGCCACGGGTGCGGCAGCCAAAAATGAGGTAAATGTGCTGGTATTGAATGTCAAACCTTTTTATATGGTGTACCATGCTTCTAAAAGGCGCAATGCCGGTGCCCGTACAAATAAGGTATAAGTCGCGATCTATTTGAGTTGGAAGTACAAAAATGCCTTGCGGACCGCGAAGGGATAATTGGTGGCCAACCGTTACATTATTAAACAGGTATGTAGTGCCGGCGCCACCTTCAAGCAGTACAATCACCAGCTCAAACACATTAGTTCCATCGGGCTCCGATGCTATGGAGTAACTGCGCCAACGTTTGTTTAATTTTTCGTGTATTGGTAAGTCCAGCGTTACAAACTGGCCAGGCAAAAAGTTAAAATGTTCCAGTTCGTTTACCTGAATCCAATAACGCCGGGTAGTACCCGTTTCGTTTTCAATTTTAATAACAGTGCCAGTGCGCCAGGGTTCTGCCATATCAAAATTTTAAAGCTGGTTAGGTATAAAACCAATAATGCAGTTTGGCATATTTAGTTCATTTTTATTGCAAAAAGGCTCTTATAAGGGTATTGCGGTACAGCAATGTAAATTACGCCCGGCCAGGCCATTGCAACGGGTAACCGGGTATTTTTTTAAGCCCGTAATCAAAAAGGTTATATAAACACCGTAATATAGAAATATATCTATTTATTGTTACTATACCTGGTTAACGTAAGCCTGCCCCAGGCCTTATTGAATAATAATTGACTTTACGTATATTTTTTTATTGTGGTCAATACGTAAGGTGTAAACGCCCCGGCCGGGCATGCCAACATTTATTACGCGGTTAAACCTGCCGGTAAAACCGGGGTAGGTAGCTTGATACACCTTTTGCCCTAAGGCATTCACCAGGCTTATGTTAAGGTCGTCTTTACCTTTTACTTCAAAGTTTAGCACAAACAGGCCATTGCCTGGGTTGGGCGATACCTTCAATCCAATTTCAGTTCCGTTAACATCCACAATGGCGGTAACCACAAAATTTATTTCGTTGCTGCTAACTATGCACCCAAACTGGTCAATTGTTAATACCGTGTACACGCCTGCTTCGGTGGCAGTATAAGTTGTTCCGTTGGCGCCGGATATGGCTATGTTGTTACGGTACCACTGGTTGCCATTGGGCAGGTTGCTTGTAAGCAAATTACCGGCTACCGTAATTACCGGCGATAGCGGATCGCTTGCTACTATTGGTATGCGCCGGCTTTCGCAACCCGCAGTGGCAATGCGTATGTTGTATAAAAAGAAATAAAAGTTTTGAAAAAAGCTGGGATTGTTAGTTTGTTGAGCGCTGTTACCATTTATTGAAAATACCCCCGGAATGGTGTAAGGATATGGATTACCGGTAACACCGGTATTTCTAAAAATAGTGGCCCCTTCACTGCACTGAATGATGATTATATGATCGCCGACGGCATTTACAGGCAGGTTAAGGTAAAACACAGCGCCGGTATCGGCCGGGTTATTGCCCTGCACATTGCCCGCCTGCGGGGTAGGTGTGGTCGGGTACACATCTAACTGAATGGCTGAAATAGGCCGGAAGGTAAACGACGTGCCGGTGGTTGATATAAGGTCGGCCACAGTTACGGTTATTTTACCGGCATTGCCTATGTAAAGCCTTGCACTTTCAATAACTACCGGTACATTGTTGCTAAACGTAATGTAAGGCCCCGAAAAAGGTCCATATTCGCCCAAAACAAATTCGTTTTTGTTTTTGGCGCCTACATTGGTTTTTAAATTTTTTTGTACATAAAAGGTTTTGTTAGCAGTAATGGCAGCGGTGGTAACATTATTACCGCTGGCAAAAGGTGCCGTGGCTGTTGGGCTGTCAAACCAATATGGTACATCAAGCCCCGATGGGGTAGCTACCAGCCTTGCTTCGGTGGGCGAGCACAGGCCTGCTGAGGCTATGGGTGTTGAGGCCGATAATATAATTACATTTTGCCTGAAGGTATCGTTAGCCACTTTTTGATCAACAGCCAGTTTTGTATAGGCTGCCAGGGTATACTGTCCATCGGTAAGGTTTACCGGCGACTGGAAAGTATAGGCTGCATCGCTTTGGCCCAATAGCGTAAGTGGGTATACTGCCTGGAGATTTGCTATCAACGCTGCTCCTCTTTTTACCTCTACCCTTAATGGAATATTCCGCTGACCTGTCGAACCAAAATTTCTGACCCTGACAGTAATTAATTGTGCGTTATTGCTACAGGCCGAAGTGGCCGGCGCAATAATATCGGTTATAGCAACATCGTTTGATGGGGGCAAAATAGTTATTCTGAAATCCTGCGTTTCTCCACGGGCGTAACTACCGCAGGGTAACACATCGGTGGCAGTGGCGGTTTCCTGTACTACTATTCTTAAAACAGTAAAATCATTTTCGGTTACAGTAGCCGGGGTAGTTATGGTGGTGGTATAAACGCCATTGCCACTAATAACACCGCTGGTAGCAATATTTTCTCCGACATCATCAAAATCGCCATCGTTGTTCCAGTCAATAAAAGCTTTTACTATTTTATTGGCTACCAATGCATCGCAACTGCCTACCCTTACCGAAAAAGTAATGGATTGATTGCCTTGCAATGAGATGGTGCTGTTGGTAAAGTTGTTGTAAGTGGTGCAGCCTGCCGGGTTGGCAAAACGAAAACTACCAAGGCTTACACTGTCAATACGGGCACCTGCGTTGGAGGTAGGCGTTGATGCGCAATAAGCTTTGCCACCTACGCCACTAACTAATAGCGAGTAGGCTTGCTGAGAGCGCTCCAGCGTACGCTTGTGTTTTACCTCTATAGTGTAGGCCTGGCCCGGTATAACATTGTTGATCACAATTTTTTCAATGTTGTCAGTAATGTTATCGCCTGTGCTTGCAGGTAGCGCAGGCGAGGCAGGATTTAAGATATAAGGGAGAAACGTATTGTTACCGCTGCGAACTACAATATCCAGATCGTTCACCAGTTTTTTGGTGGGATCGTTTAAGCGCCGTGCAAAATCTACTGTTCCCTTTGGGTCGGTCCAGCTTATGGTGGCTATCAACGATCCTTTACCGCTGGCTACTACCGGCAGTAAAAAGGTGGCATTGTTGTTTAGCACATTTTCAAAAATAAGTTTATCGGTATTGTTGGCGGTAATAACACTGGCTGCCTTTCCCACATTTAATAATCCCCAGCCATATTGGTAATCGGGGCCTTCAAACTGGCCAGCCTCGTCGGCAGTATGAATGGCCAACCCCTTTAAGGTGGCGGCCCTCATAAAAAGGCCATTTTTTTGTTTAGAATATTGCTCCTGCAATAAAAACAGTGAGCCAGACGCATTGGGGCTGCTCATAGAGGTGCCGCTCAGGCTTCCATAACTATTGTCAGATGTAGCAATGCTGGAGGTTACATTTACGCCATCGGCCACCACATCGGGTTTAATGCGGCCATCATCGGTTGGTCCCCATGCCGAAAAGCCCGACAGTACAACATCGGTTGGTTGGCTGTAGCCCGCTGCAAGGCCATTTGCCGCACCAATGGTAAGTATGTTTTTCGATCCTGCCGAAGAGGAAATGATATCGTACCCATCGTTGTTTAAAATACCTGCAGGGCGGTTGCCTGCATTTACCATTGTACCATTGGCGTCAGGCCTCCAGTAAGGTTGCCCTACGGCAGGCCCATTTTGGTTTCGCGAATTGCCAGCCGATGCTACCACTAAATAAAACGGTGCATTAAACGCAATTGAGTCCCATAGTTGAGTCTTGTTATCGTAAAAACCAAATCTAAAATCCTCGTTGGCACCAACCTCGCCCCTAAATTCCCAGCGGCTTTGGTCGCTGTTAAACCGCCAGCCGGCAATAATACCATAGGAGTGGTTGGATACTAACAGGTTGTTTGCTTCGCCAAACATTTCCTGTACATCGTTGTCAAAATCGTACGCAATCAGTTGCTGTAAACCAAAAGCCATTCCTCGTGCAATTGGGTTAATGCCTTTGGCCGTTAACGTTCCTGATACGTGCGTGGCATGATCGTCGGGGCTGGTTGGGTTATCTTTCTGAAAAATTTTGCCTTGAAGTTCAATATGCGTTGCCCTTATCAGGCCTTCGTCCCAAATACCTAACTTACCCCTCATGTTGTTTGATGCGCCACTAAGGTTTAAGCCCGACGAGCCGCCGGGCCAAAGTGTATTGGTACCTGTTGTGGCCGCAGCAATGGTATTATTTAATACTGAGGTGTATAGTGGATAACCTGCTGAGTCAATGCCAGTTAACCGGGCCACACTTGCCTGTAACCCTTTTATGGTAATTGGCCAGCCTTTTTGTTTGGCAAGGGTCATTAAGTTGTTGTAATTATCTTGTTGCACTGCGGCCATTTGGTCGGCGGTACTTTGTAAAATAGCGGTTTTTGTTGTTACCTGCGAAATACCCCAATAAGGAAGTGTAAAAATTAAAACCAAAAGAAGTCTGGTGTTTTTCATCATATTTGTAAGTAAAGAGTTTAAAAATACTGAAAATACCTATAGCAGTATTAGTTCGTTCATTTGATAAATACGTAAAGTCGGGTATGAAACGTTTAATTACTTCTACTATTTTTTTTATATTGTTAGTTGCATGCGTGGCAGTGTCTAAAATGAATATAACGCAAGGCATAGGCGGACGGGTTACAAGGGCAACCGGCAATCAAATGCCGGCACCCGGCCAACAAAAACCTGCTGCCCAAGGTATCAGTACCACCGTATACATTTACCAGTTAACTAACGTAAAACAAACCATACGTAAAAATCAATCGCCCTTTTATACAACTATTACCACGCAACAGGTAATGCAGGTACAGTCGGATAACGATGGTGTTTTTAAAGCAGAAGTACCGCCAGGCGACTATTCAATTTTTGTTAAGGTAAATAATATGTACTATGCCAACCGGTTTGATGAAGAGAACAATATTGCCCCCGTTAAAGTGGTAAAAGGGCAGGTAAGTATTAGCGATATGGTAATTAATAACGAGGCATCGTATTAATAAAAAAACCCCCACCGTGGCAGGGGTTTAACATCTGGTAATTTTTTTAAATTTCTGTAATGTTATGCTATTTGTAAAATGTCGTAATTCAAGAGTTCGGGAAGTGGTCAGTTGTTAGTAATTACCTTCCACATATTCTCTATTTCCTATTAACAACTCACACTTAACTTATTAGTAGTTGTTATTAACCAGCTTAAAACATATTAATTTAAAGTAAGCCGGTACGTCTTTAAAAAATTTAACAGGCTTTTAAAATTAACCAATTATAAGGCAACTTGTTTTTCGATAATCATTTTTCGCAGGTTTATAAGGCCGTAACGCATTCTGCCCAGCGCCGTATTAATGCTGCAATTGGTTGTCGTTGCAATTTCTTTAAAACTCATATCAGCATAATGGCGCAATACTATCACTTCTCTTTGTTCGGCAGGCAACATGTCAAGTAAACGCGATACTTTTTCGTGACTTTGCAATTGCATCATTTTTACATCTGCATTACTTTCTGGTGCATCAATGAGGTCAAAAATGTCGCGGTCGTCGCTGGTTTTTATGGAGGGACTACGCTTTACTTTTCTAAAATAATCTACGCACAGGTTATGCGCAATCCTGATAGCCCACGATAAAAATTTTCCTTCTTCTAAATATCTGTTGGAACGTATAGTGTCAATGATCTTAATAAATACATCTTGAAAAAGGTCTTCGGCCGTGCATTTATCTTTTACCAAAAATAGGATAGAACTGTAAATTTTGTCCTTGTAACGGTTTACTAATATTTCCAGCGCTCTGCCTTCGCCTTGTTGAAATAAACGTACTAGTTGCGTGTCAGTACACTGTTGAATGTTTTTCAATGCAATTGGTTTTAGGATTGGATATTGGATAATTTGGTTAGTAACGCTTTTTGCACAAAAAAATTGTTATTAACTAATCATGAAGTAAAACTATTTCAACATTTATTAGTGGTCCAAAAAGCCAAAATAATGCTCCAATCAGTCGCCCTTATTGGTTTGTTTAAAAATTTTTTTAAATTTTGTCGATCAATTTAACCAAATCAACTGTTTCATATACGCTAATTTTACCCTCCCTATGGCTAAAGTAAAAGCAGTGTTGAATGCAATTAATGGGTTGGATAAAAAAGTAATTGGTAACAATAATATACTTGTAAAGGGTGCCCGAACCCATAATCTTAAAAACGTAACGGTCGAGTTTCCCCGCAACAAGTTAATAGTGGTTACCGGTGTTTCCGGCTCAGGAAAATCGTCGTTGACCATTGATACGCTTTTTGCCGAAGGCCAGCGTCGCTATGCCGAAAGCCTTAGCGCCTACGCCCGCCAGTTTATGGCGCGGATGAACAAGCCCGATGTTGACTATATAAAAGGCCTTTGCCCCGCCATAGCCATTGAGCAAAAGGTTAGCACACGAACACCACGCAGCACAGTGGGCAGCATGACTGAATTGTACGATTACCTGCGGCTATTATTTGCAAGGGCAGGCCACACCATATCGCCGGTTAGCGGTAAAGAGGTAAAAAAAGATGATGTAAAAGATGTAATAAAGGCCGTGCAACAATTAAATGAAGGCACCAAAGTGCTTATGCTTGCCAACTTTAAACAACATGCCAACCGCAAACCAAAGGAAGAGCTTAATATTTTATTGCAAAAAGGCTTTAGCCGTATGTATTTGTCCAACGTACCTGTAAAGCCCGTTGCAAAAACTATTGGAGGCTACCAGGGCGAAGTAATACGGATTGAAGATTTGCTGGAACTGACCGATGCCGACCTTGAAAAAAAGATAGGTCTTTTGCCCAAAAAATCTTCTGCAATTGGGACTACGCTATACATATTGGTAGACAGAATGGTAGTTAAAGCTTTTGATGAGGATGATATACACCGCCTAAGCGATAGTGTGGGCACCGCATTTTACGAGGGCGATGGGGAAATGTTTGTTGAGGTAGATAATCGGAAAATACTGCATTTTAGTAATAAGTTTCAATTAGATGGTATACAGTTTGAAGAACCTGTGCCCAATCTTTTTTCGTTTAACAACCCCTTTGGTGCCTGCCCTGTGTGCGAAGGTTTTGGGCATGTGTTAGGTATAGATACCGACCTGGTAATACCCGACAAAAGGCTAAGCCTGTACGAAGGAGCCGTGGCACCATGGAAGGGCGAAAAAATGAGCCTGTGGAAGGAGCAGTTTATTAGGGCAGCTAAAAGTTTTAATTTTCCGGTCCATACGCCCATAGCCGACCTTACCCGCGAGCAATTGCAGGTGCTATGGAAAGGCAACAGCTATGCAAACGGTATTGATGAATTTTTTAAAGAAGTTGAACAGAACCTATATAAAGTACAATATAGGGTTATGCTCAGCCGCTACCGTGGCCGCACACTTTGCCCATCGTGCAACGGCTACAGGCTTCGTAAAGAAGCATTATACGTAAAAGTTGACGGTAAGCATGTTGGCGAAATATGCGAAATGCCGGTGAAGGATCTGTCAGTATGGTTTGCCCAACTAAGGTTAAGCCAGTATGATGCGCAGGTAGCCAAACGTATTTTAATAGAGGTCAATCATCGCCTCAAAACGTTGATGGACGTAGGCCTTGGTTACCTAACCCTTAACCGGTTGGCCAACTCGTTAAGCGGTGGCGAAAGCCAGCGTATACAGCTAACCCGCAGCCTGGGTAGTAACCTTACCAACTCGTTGTATATTTTAGATGAACCTTCTATTGGGTTGCACAGCCGCGATACCGAACGGCTGATTGTAGTGTTAAAGGAACTACGCGACCTTGGCAATACGGTAGTAGTTGTGGAGCACGATGAATTAATGATGCGCCAGGCCGATCATATAATTGACATGGGCCCACTGGCCAGCCATTTGGGTGGCGAAGTGGTTGCAGCAGGCAATTACGAACAGTTGATAAGCGATCCTCAAAGCCTTACTGGCAAATATTTAAAAGGTGAGTTGCAAATTGTACCACCGCCTCACACACGCAGGTTTACCCGAAGCATAACCGTACAAGAGGTAAGGCAAAATAATTTAAAAAATGTAACTGTTCAATTTCCACTCAACGTTTTATGTGTGGTAAGCGGTGTAAGTGGTAGCGGCAAAACAACGCTGGTAAAACAGGTGCTGGTACCGGCTTTAAAAAAGTTGAAAGGCGAGTTTGCTGACAAGGTAGGCTTTCACAAAGCCATTATAGGCGATGTGGATTATATAGGCCAGATAGAAATGATTGACCAGAACCCTATTGGTAAAAGCAGCCGCAGTAACCCTATTACTTACATAAAAGCATACGACGAAATAAGAGACCTTTACGCAAAACAGCCGCTAAGCAAAATGCGTGGTTTTTTGCCAAAACATTTTTCGTTTAACGTAGATGGTGGTAGGTGCGACGCGTGTAAAGGCGAAGGCGAACAGGTTGTTGAAATGCAGTTTTTGGCCGATGTGCATTTATTATGCGATGTGTGCAATGGTAAACGTTTTAAAGAGGAAGTACTGGAAGTAACCTACAAAGGCAAAGGCATTTACGATGTATTGGAGATGAGCGTAGATGAGGCTATTGAATTTTTTAAAGATGACAAGAACCTGGCTAAAGCCATACAACCATTGCAGGATGTAGGCCTTGGATATATCAAGCTTGGGCAAAGCAGCGATACCCTTAGTGGCGGCGAGGCACAGCGGGTAAAACTATCCAGCTTTTTAGGCAAGGGAAAAGGCGGCGGCAACATCCTGTTTATTTTTGACGAGCCTACTACGGGCCTGCACTTTCACGATATTAAAAAACTACTGGCATCCTTTAATGCACTTATTGAACAGGGCCATTCCATAATTGTGATAGAACACAATACCGACGTAATAAAAAGCGCCGACTGGGTAATAGACCTTGGCCCCGAAGCTGGCGACGAAGGCGGTTCATTGGTTTACAGTGGTGTACCATTGGGCCTGGCAAAAGTGAACGAAAGTTATACGGGTAGATTTTTATAATTGAAATTGTCAACAAATAAAGGCCTGAATGGCCAAAATCTCAAAGCCCTGGGTGCAGCCCGCGGATTATTGGATTAAACACCATGTAAGCCCTTACACGGCGAAATACCGAAACGACAAATTGCCTATCGAATGCGATTCAAAGCTGTTTTTAATGATCGGCAAATAAAGGCTTGAATGGCCAAAATCTTATAGCCCTGGGTGCAGCCCGCGGATTATTGGATTAAACACCATGTAAGCCCTTACACGGCGAAATACCGAAACGACATAATTACCTATTGAATGCGATTCAAAGCCGGTAACACCCATCAACAAATAAAAAGCCTGAATGGCCGAAATCTCAAAGCCCTGGAAGCAGCCCAGGGATTATTGCGTTAAACATCATGTAAGCCCTTAAACGGCGAAATACCGAAACGACATAATTACCTATTGAATGCGATTCAAAGCTGTTTTTAATGATCGGCAAATAAAGGCCTGAATGGCCAAAATCTCATAGCCCTGGATGCAGTCCAGGGATTATTGCATTAAACACCATGTAAGCCCTGACAGTGCGAAATACGCAATTTTGTAGAAATGTAAATTTAATGCGCCACCTTCTACAAATATTTTCCTCCATGTCAATTCTTTTTATTTACTTTGAATTACAAAGTACTTTTTATGACGCCCGATAACAAACCGTTGGATACCCTGCACGATATAAAACAAATGATGGAACGCAGCAGCAGGTTTATTAGCCTAAGCGGGTTAAGTGGTATTGCTGCCGGCATTTGTGCATTGGTAGGGGCGTGGCTTGCCAACAGGGTGTTGGTAAATAGTGGTAGGGGGTTAATGGAGCAAACTGTTACAATACATCAATACAACGGCATATTGATTTGTGACACCGTAAAATCACAACTATTAACCATAGCAGCCATTATGTTTGTGGCAGCTTTTGTTTTGGCCTTTTTATTTACTTACCTCCGTAGCAAAAAAAGTGATACGCCTTTGTGGGGACCGGTTTCTAAAAGGCTAATGACAAGCATATGCATACCTATGGTAGCAGGCGGTATTTATTTACTTAAGCTAAGTGAACTTGGTTATTACGGATTAATTGCACCGGGCTGCCTGTTGTTTTATGGATTGGCATTGATCAACGCCTCCAGGTTTACGCTTGGCGAAGTAAAATACCTTGGGTACAGCCAGTTGGCGCTGGGGATAATCGGTTGTTGGTTTGTAGGGTATGGCTTGTTTTTTTGGGCCGTGGGTTTTGGGGTATTGCACATTGTATATGGTTTTATTATGTGGAACCGGTACGAACGGCTGGCCAACTAATCAACAGTTATATCAGCGAGAAAATAGATTTATTTAATAATTTTTTTAAAAGCCCTGCAAGGGTGTATAGGGCGCATGAGTAACCCAATTGAAAATCTAAATAAAATATTCGACAGCCGTATCAGGCTGGGTATTATGAGTGCGCTTATGGTAAACGATAGCATCAACTTTAACGACCTGAAGCAATTGATACAGGTTACCGACGGCAACCTTGCAAGCCATTTAAAAACACTGGAGGAAAGCATATACCTGAAAGTACAAAAGGGCTTTATTGGCCGAAAAACCAATACCACCTACCAGGTAACCAGGGCAGGTGAGAAAGCTTTTAAAACACACCTTCAGGCGTTGGAACAAATGATTAAATCGCTGGAGTAATTTTTTTTGTAGCTACACTTTGAAATACAAAGTACTTTTAAAATGATTAAACTAAAAACACGTTTTTTATTGCCTGTCCGAATTTGGTCTACAACGTGGCTGGTGTTTTCGGCAGGGGCTTTTATTGTTGCATTTTTTATCGATCCATCGTGGTCAGTTATCATTTTTGGTGGGGTGGCGGTAGCATCCTGCCTGGGAAGTGCACCTATATTACTTTTATTGGTGTTGGCTTTACCGGTTATAAACCATAGTGTAAAAACAGCCACTTCAAAAATGACATGGTTGCTTTTGGTGCAAATGATTGCCTGTTTGCCCTATGCACTTTTATATAGTTTAGTATCGGGCGGCACTTTTTTGTCAACGGTATTTATTCAAAATTTTCTACTGGCGTTATCACTACTGTACAGTGCTACAGCGGTTGCAACGGTTTTTTGCCGAAATCGGCTTATGGCCTATTTCGCTTCGGCCAGCGTATCCAGGCTTTCTGCCACCTATCAATCATTCAAATATTTATACTTCAATAAAACAAACATGCACATGGAAAACGAGCAACAAACAATGCAAGAGCATACGCCCACTTTAACCTCTAACAAACTGGTAATAAAGGCATGTATTACCGGGGGCCTTATTTTACTAATGCTGATACCCACTGTTTTTATTAACAACCTTGTTACCGAACGGCAACAACGCCAACACGAGGTGGTAGAGGAGGTAAGCGATAAATGGGCAAAGGCACAGACAATTACCGGCCCCTATATTTCGATTCCCTACAACGAAACTTTCACTACCAAAGAAGGCAAACAGGGAGTAATAAAAAAGATGGTGGCACTGCTTCCGTCCGACCTTTCTGTGAGTAGCAAATTATTGCCGCAGGAGCGAAAAAGGTCGATATACACTGTGTTGTTGTACCAAACCGATGTAACTGGCAATGGCGCCTTTACCATAAACGTACCTGAGGACGTGGATGCAGCTAACCTTATATTTAAAGAGGCAAGGTTGTGTATGGGCGTTACCGATTTTAAGGGTATAGAAGAAAAGGTACGGGTAAAAGTAAATGGAACATCGTATGATTTAACACCGGGCCTGCCTACTACTGCCATTGATAAAACAGGATTGAGCTGCAGTATTCCATTAACCGCGGCGGATATTGATGCACCCTTAAAGTTTAGTTACAACCTAAAAATCAGGGGAAGCGGGCACCTTAGTTTTGTACCGCTCAGCGGCAATACTAACTTCACTATTCAGTCGCCCTGGCCTAATCCATCGTTTAGCGGAACCACGTTGCCTACCCAGCGCACCGTAACGGGCAGTGGCTTTGAAGCAGCATGGCATTTTCACAACGCCAACCTGCCCTTTAATACTTTTTTAAAAGATTTTAGCCTTGATACAAAGAACTATGCATTTGGTGTAAGTATGGTACAACCAGCCGATCAGTACAGTAAAACAGAACGAAGCATAAAATATGCGATCCTTTTTATTGGGCTTACATTCTCGTTGTTTTTTATTATGGAAATAATGCAGAACAAACCTGTGCACCCGGTACAATACATATTAATAGGCATTGCATTGGTAATTTTCTTTAGCCTGTTGCTGGCCATCAGCGAATACGTAATTTTTGATATGGCTTATTTAATTGCTTCTTCTGCCACTGTGTTATTAATATCGTTGTATGCAAAAAGCCATTTTAAAAAGTGGAAAGTAGTTGGCATTTTTGGTTTAATAACGGGGCTTTTGTACACGTTTATTTTTGTATTGATACGGCTGGAAGATACAGCGTTGCTGGTGGGAAGTATAGGCCTGTTTGTAGTGCTGGCTTTGGTTATGTATGCAAGCCGCGGTATTAACTGGTACAATCCTTCGGTGCGCCAACGAGTGCCTGTAGCTGAATAATTTTAGTGGTTCATTCAATTACCTATCCTGCTTTATGGCGAAAGTGAATAGATGACGAAAACATGGCTAAATAAAAAAATCCCCGGTTATACAACCGGGGATTTAATTTTTTATGTGGGTTAATTAAAAGTCAAAGCCTAAGGCAAAGTACCAATAGGGTTTGCCCCTAAATATGCCGTTCATTTCCCACGAAGCATCTACTTTTAAAAAGTAGCCTAATAACGTACTTCGTGCTCCAAAACCATATCCACCCGCCAATGGTCCAATACCACCGGCCTTGGTTCTAAAGGTAATAGGGTTAGTTGGGTCGTTGCTGCTAAACACAGTTGAGGGCCGTTCTATTTTATTAAACTGACCATTCCAAGCCGTGCCAAGGTCAGCAAACTGCACCAATTGAAAATTTCTGAGAAACGCGTTGTTGATTGGTTTGTCTATCAGCGTTGAAAAAACGGGCAACCTAAATTCGCTATTGAATACAAAAGCATTGTTTCCGTTGGCAACGTTTTGCTGAAACCCACGCAGGTTAACCGCCAGTGTTTGAAATGCATACGACTGATCCTGCGGCCTGTTCAGGTTATTAAATTTGGGGCTTAACCAACCATCAACACCACCTAAATAATAGATAAGCTTACGGGTACCCCAGCTAAAGTCGGCCGCTGCGCGGGTTGCCCAAATAAAGTTCCGGTATATCTGCACATAATTGCGGGCATCAAAACCAAAGTTATAGGTGTATTTATTGCCACCCGGTGCAGGGTCTTTAAGGGGGGCATTTAAATCCATATACGCCTTGTATCTTAAGCCAAACCAAATGTTTTGGGTTGGGTTTAAGGTGTTGTCGTGTACAAACTCTAACCGGCTTAATGCGTACTGCTGTAACTGGTTGGGAAAGCCCAAACCAATAACATCGGGGGTTTGCGTACTATTGTTAAAAGCTTTAATAATGGTGTTGTCGCGCCTGTATGCTACACTTATCCGCAAGCTTTTTACCTCGTTTAACGGGTACGACCCATTAAATTGGTAAAGTGATGTATTAAGCTGGGTATTATACAATCCACCCGATCCGTTGCTTACTATTTCGGGATAAAAATTACGGTTGCTGGTGCGGTAATAAGTAAAACCCCAATCAAACCGGCGGCGCAGGTTTTGAAAGCCAAACAAGTATTCATTGTCGCGCAGGTTAGTGGCCAACCTAAAGCCACCAACAAACTTTATGTCTTCCATAAGGTCGGCTACGCTGGCCCTAAAGGTAAAATTGAGATTGGAGCCATTACCCAACTGAATTGGACCCGTACCCCCTGCGTAGGGTTGGTAGCGGTTAATTAGTACGTTATTGGTAACCCCACTTACAACGTACTCGTTATTAAATTTAAAACGGTAATTGTATAGCTTGGATCTGTTTAAAACAGCATCGCGTTTGCTTGCTTTAAGGGCTTCCCTAATTTGTTTTTTTACAGTGTCTATTTCATTATTAAACTCATTCTGAAAAAAATCTTTTGGTGGCCCAGGTTCTTCTTTTTGATTTTCTACTACCACTTTGCCATCGGCCACACGTTTTTCAATCATTAATTTTTTCATGTAATCCGTAGGCCTTGCATTTACATTGCGGCGGCGTAATGCCAAACTATCCACCCTAAGTTTGTATAAAAACTTATAGTCGCCCTGCCTTACTACTTCGCTAACCGTACCACGGTCGCCGGCTGCCCTTGTTTCTAACAGGCTGCTTTGATAGTTGGTAAGCGGAAAGGCATACGTACTGTCTTTAGTAACCTGGAAGTAACTAATGCTGTCAGGCTCCGACCTTTGCCAGGCTACTAAGGTTGAATCTAACTCGCGGTCTTCCGGATTTCTCAATATTTCTTCTCCTACATAAAACAAGGTATCAAGGCCTTCGCGTTGGGTACTAAAGAAACCGGCCCAACGGTTGCCAATACCATTTTCGTCGTTTACATAGGTAAAGTGGTTTACGTTGTATTGTACCGGGTAGCGGGCATTGCCAAAGGTTACATTGGTAAGTTGCGAAAGTTGTTTGCCCGTCAGGTAATCCAATAAAAAAATGTTGTATTTGTTTTTTGATGGCAGGGCGGTATCTCCACCAGCACCATCGGGGCCTGGCCGGTTACTGGCAAATATAATACCAGTTTTATTGGGGAACGAAACAAACGAAGCATCAAGATCGTCGTAAACATCGTTGGTTAACTGGGTAAGTTTTGCCTGTTCAATTTTGTAAGTAAACAGGTCGGTATGGCCGTTTTTTACTGCGCTTAGCAACAGGGTATTGGCATCCAGCAAAAACTTAACATCCTGTATCTGGTCAAGGCCTTCAATGGTTTGCTTGTTACGCTTAAACTTAGCAATCGCGTCGTAAACAAATAACTTTATCTTAGTCTCTTCGCGGTACACCACGGCTAGCCGGGTTCCCTTACCATCCCACGCCATTAGCGGGTAGTTGGGGTTTATTTGGGCCTGTAAGTTTTTTACCCCGTTTTTCCAAAGGGTGGCAATGGTTTCGTAATTTTCGTTCAGTTTTACACTTATCACGCCTTTGCTAAACTCCGTTACGGCGTACATATTGCTGCGTGGGTTAGGGTTTGCATTAAAGCGGTAAAAGTCTTTTTTGCGGCTTATTTCTTCCGAAACCGATAAAGAACCCTTTGGCACGTTGCGGCGTTGACGGATATCTTTAAAATACTTGTCTTGCTGGTAGGCCATAAACTCGGCCAGTACGGGCTTAAATTTCTTTTTAGTAATACGTTGCGAAGCGCTGTTGAGGCTTTTGTAAATGCGGGCGAGGTATAAAAAATAAGCTACATTTTCTTTTTTATATTTTTCGGCCACATAATGCCAAAAGGAGTGGCCTGCCAATACAGGCTGCTCGTAAGCAAACTGGTAAAAATTATTGTATCGGCCACTAAGTATGGCGCTTTTTAAATCATCGTCCCGGGCGGTGCTCCATTCCTCGCCTACATAACTTACAAAACCGTCGGTTAACCAAACAGGCAAATCGAGCAACGCCTGGTTGCTGGCAAACTCTCCTATATCATCGCCAAAAAGCTGGTTATCTAATAAAACCCTGGCAATGCCTTCGCGTACCTGCCGCCGAAGGTCGTAGTGGTTGCCATTAAAATAAACCATCACTTTATTATTTACAAATTTGGTGGTACCACCGGCGTTCATCCACTCGCTGCCAAGGCCAATGTTACTGGCCTTCATATCGTCAAAATTATTGTAAATGATAAAGTTAACCCTTCGCTGAAGCGCATATTCAACAGAGGTTTCAACACTTTTCAGTTCGTCTTCGGCCACTTGTACAACAAACTTGCCCAGCTCTAGCCCTCCCTGGTTAAAGTAGGCGTTAAAATTGGGCGACTGATAAAATTTCCAATTAAACTTTTTGTATTGAATACGGTTTTTTCCAAATTCAACCGAGTTTACCTGTGCATTTGCTGTTACTGAAATTGAAACGACAAAAATGAGTAAAAAAAGCCTTGTCCACAGACTATTAAATTGCATATCCTATCTTTAATTATTTTAAAATTAGTATAAAATGGTTGTATTAACCCTGTTAAAAATACGTCTATGCTATGCATTCAGTTTTTTACATTTAATCCTATTCAGGAAAATACATACGTAGTGTACAGCACAACTGGCGATGCTATTTTAATTGATCCGGGCTGTTACGGGATTGAAGAGGAACAAACACTTTTGAATTTTATTGTGGAAAAAAATTTGAACGTAAAACATTTACTGAATACTCATTGCCATCTTGACCATGTTTTTGGCAATAAAAGTATGGCCAAACATTTTGGCCTTGAGCTGCAAATACATGCCAACGAGGCTCAGGTGTTGGCCCGCGCATCCGAATCGGGCAAAGGTTTTGGGTTGCCGTTTGACAACTATAACGGACCTGTTTATTTTTTGCAGGAGGGCGATGTAATAACCCTTGGCACCGACGCTTTAGAAGTGTTGTTTACACCGGGCCACTCGCCGGGCAGTATTTGCTTTTATAGTAAAAACGATAATTTTGTAATTGGTGGCGATGTGTTGTTTAAAGGTAGTATTGGCCGAACCGACCTACCCGGCGGTAACCACCAGGCACTTATAAACAGCATACGTAACCAACTATTTGTATTGCCTGACCAGGTTAAGGTGTATCCCGGCCATGGGTCCGAAACCACTATTGGGTACGAAAAACTACACAATCCTTTTTTCAACACTAAATAAGTTTGATAAAAGCCAATGGTATGTACAATAGCGCGGGGTTGTGTATAAATAATGCCTATTAAGTTGTTAATACGGCTTTAACAAAGTAAGGTTAAAACCAACCCAACATTATTTCGCCTACATTCGTCAGGAAACTGTTCCAATACTAACTTATGAGTAGTTGTTTAAGAAGAATTTTTGCAATATGTTTTGCCACATTTTTGTATAATTTGGCCCATACACAGGGGGTAGATTCAATGATGAATGTTTACGGCCAGCAATATCCCCAGCAAAAAGTATATGTACATTTTGATAAAAGCGTGTACCGGGCAGGCGAAACTGTTTGGTTTAAGGCGTATGTATTTGCCGGTTTTGAACCATCGGGGTTTAGCCAAACGCTTTATGCCGAATTGATTGACAAGGACGGTTTGGTAATTCAGAAAAAAATTTATCCGGTAGTGGAAAATGCATCGGCTGGTAATTTTGAGCTGCCAGGCACCCAAAATACCAACCTTAGCTTTAGAGCCTATACGCAATGGATGATGAATTTTGATACTTCGTTTGTATTTAAGAAAGAGCTTACTATACTGGGTGAGCAAAATAATAAAGTGCAACCGGCAGGGGAACAGCCAGCCACACCGGGCGATCAAAACAAAAAGGCAAAAATTGAGGCATCAGCAACACAAATAGACTTTTTGCCTGAGGGTGGCGATTTGGTGAATGGCGTGGAAAGCTTGGTGGCCTTTAAGGCCGTTGACGCAAAAGGTAAACCCGTTAAGGTGTCGGGCGAACTGAAAAATACCAGGGGTGAACCGGTTATTTCTTTTAAATCGGCACACAACGGCATGGGTACTTTTTTACTTACACCGGCTGGCAGCGAAAAATACACCGCAGTGGTGACCGACGAATTTGGAAAGGAGTTAAAAGTGCTGTTGCCCGATGTAAAACTATCGGGTGTGGTGCTACATATTAGTAGCATTAGTAGCAAAAAGGTTTTTATAATTAAACGCAGCGAGGCGGATGCACAGGCTTTTCCCATTGTAAATATTGTGGCACACATGGCCCAGCGGGTAGTGTATAGGGCACGAGTTCCACTAGCTGAAACCAGCGTAAACAGTGGCTCCATTTCTACCGAGGCACTGCCCTCGGGTATAATGCAGGTTACGATTTTTAATAATAACTGGGAGCCATTGGCCGAACGGATAGTGTTTGTAAATAACGATAATTACCAGTTGGAAGCTACCCTTGAAACACCTGTTATTAACCTTGAAAAAAGGGGAAAGAATGTAGTGGAATTGTCGGTGGCCGACACGCTAATGTCAAACATGTCCATATCGGTAACCGATGCCGAAATTGGTTACAAAGGCTACGAAAACAACATCATATCGGGCCTTTTGCTTACCGGCGACCTTAGAGGAAACGTTTACAACCCTGCTTATTATTTTAAAAATACCGACGATACCACCCTACGAAACCTTGACCTGGTAATGCTTACCAATGGCTGGCGTAAATTTAATTGGTCAAATATTGTGCGGGCACGCAAGCCCTTTTTAAAATACCCTGTAGAGCAGCCGCTATCGCTAATTGGTAAAGTGTTTGGCGTAAATCCATCAAGGCCAATTCAATACAATGAAACCATGACGGTTATTTTGCAGGCAAGGGATAGTTCCACCCGTATTTTTCAGGTGCCTAAAACCGGCCAAACTGAATTTGCGCTGCGAAACTTTGTTTTTTACGATACGTTGAAAATTTTTTACCAGTTTGATAAGGATAGAAACCTTGCAGCCAATACCAGTCTTTTATTTGAAAATGGATTGCTCAAAACACCCCGAACGGTTCTATTACCTCCTTTTCCGCTTACAAATATTGATAGTATAGCCATTAAAAGGGCAAAATATTTTGCACTGCAATACGATAGGTTTGGCGATGGCAGTAAGGTAAATGTGTTGCAGGAGGTAATTGTAAAAGCAAGGGTTAGAGACCCTAAAGATGAGCTTGACAAAAAATATGCAAGCGGCCTGTTTTCGGGCGGCGATGCCCAAACCTTTGATTTTGTAAATGACAATAAGAATGCTTTTGCATCAGATATTTTTCAGTATTTGCAGGGCAGGGTGGCAGGACTTCAAATTTCGCAGGCGGGTGGTGGTACCAGCCTGCAATGGCGCGGTAGTGCCACTACAGTATTTTTAAACGAACTGCAAACCGACGTGCAGCAAATAGCCAGCATACCTGTAACTGATATAGCCTATATAAAGGTATTCAGACCACCATTTTTTGGTGCATCTGGTGGTGGTGCAGGTGGCGCCATAGCCATTTATACTAAAAAAGGAAGCGATCAACCTGCCATACCGGGTAAGGGGCTTGACAGGAGCATTATTACAGGTTATAATTATGTAAAGCAGTTTTATTCGCCTAATTATGACGACCCTCAAACGGATGTTAATACCGACCTGAGGTCTACATTGTATTGGAACCCTAATGTTTACACCGGTGGCCAACAGCAAAAACTAAAGTTCGAATTTTTTAATAACGACTTTTCACGTGCATTCCGCATTGTATTGGAGGGAGTAAATGAATATGGAAAACTAATACGGATAGAAAAAGTACTTCAATAACGTAGCAACTTTTTAAAACATAGATCTAGCCTTTTAACAACAGCCCTTACTGTGGCAACCAATAAAAATTACAAATGCCAACAATACTTATTACCGGCGGCACAGGGCTTGTAGGTACCGCCCTCACTCAACTTTTAGTTAATAAAGGATATGAAGTAATTATCCTTACCCGAAGTTTGGAAGGGCAAAAACCCGGCAATACATTAATTACTTACGCTGAATGGAATGTAAAAAAACAGGTGATAGACGAGCAGGCGGTGGCCAAGGCAGATTTTATAGTGCATTTGGCAGGTGCAGGCGTAGCCGATAAAAGGTGGAGCGAAGACAGGAAGGCCGAAATAAGGGATAGCCGCGTGCAAAGCGGCAACCTGTTGGTGAAAGCGCTAAATCAAACACCTAATAAAGTAAAGGCTGTCATAAGTTCATCGGCCATTGGCTGGTATGGCAGCGATGACAGGCTACCAAAAAACCGGAAATCGTTTACGGAGGACATGCCTGCCGATGATTCGTTTTTAGGCGATACCTGCCAATTGTGGGAGGCGAGTATGGCGCCCGTTGCCCAAATGGGCAAGCGCCTGGTAACCATACGCACAGGTATTGTTTTAAGTAACGCTGGGGGCGCTTTTGTACAGTTTAAACTACCTGTAAAGTTTGGGGTTGCTGCTATATTGGGCTATGGCGGGCAGGTGATTAGCTGGATCCATATAAATGACCTGTGTAATATTTTTTTACACGCAATAGAAAATGATACAATTTCAGGACCTTATAACGCCGTGGCGCCCCACCCCATAAGCAACAAGAAGTTTACCAGAATACTAGCTCAAAAAATGCGGGGGTCATTCTTTATTCCCATCCATGTTCCTGCCTTTGTGTTAAAAACTATGTTGGGGCAAATGAGTATTGAGGTGTTAAAAAGTGCAACAGTAAGCAGCAAAAAAATAGAACAAACGGGGGTTACTTTTCAGTTTGCTACCGCAGGCGAGGCTATTTCGGCATTATGCAAATAGCGTATTTGCAAGCATTGATAAAAAACATACTTTTTTTTTGCGTTTCTAACTTTTTAGCCGCCTTCACCCGTTTTTAAACGAAAATTTAAACGTTTTGTGCCAAAATAAAACTTTCTTAATCAACAGTTCAATCTACTTTCGCCGGGTGTAACAGGGGCCACGATCTGCTTTATTATTTTGGATTATTTGGTACAACTTTACACGCATTTATTAACGTATAAGGAATTTAAATATAAATGGGACTTTTTAATTGGTTTACGCAGGAAATTGCAATGGATTTGGGTACTGCAAATACCCTTATCATCCATAATGAGGAGGTGGTAGTAAACGAACCGTCGATAGTAGCCCTTGACAGAAATAATTTAAAAACGGTGTTGGCCGTAGGTAAACGGGCATTAATGATGCACGAAAAAACCCACGAAAGCATACGCACCATACGCCCTCTAAAAGATGGGGTGATAGCCGATTTTAACGCTGCGGAGCTAATGATAAGGGAAATGATCAAGATGATCTATCCTAAAAAACCTTTGTTTCCGCCCAGTTGGCGCATGATGATTTGTATACCCAGCAGCATTACTGAAGTAGAAAAAAGGGCAGTAAGGGACAGTGCCGAACAGGCAGGCGCCAAAGAAGTGTACTTATTGCACGAGCCGATGGCTGCGGCTTTGGGTATTGGTATTGATGTGGAGGAACCCGTGGGTAATATGATTATTGACATTGGTGGTGGTACCACCGGTATTACTGTTATTGCACTTGCTGGTATAGTATGTGATCAAAGCATACGTATTGCCGGCGACGAATTTACGGCCGATATTATGGAGGCGCTTCGCCGCTACCATAGCCTTTTAATTGGCGAGCGCACTGCCGAGCAAATTAAAATACAAATTGGCGCTGCTATGAAGGACCTTGATAATCCGCCAGACGATATACCTGTAAATGGCCGCGACCTTGTAACCGGTATTCCCAAGCAAATAATTGTTAGCTACCAGGAAGTAGCCGAGGCACTTGATAAAAGTATTTTTAAAATAGAAGAAGCCATTTTAAAAGCCCTTGAAACCACCCCACCTGAGCTTGCTTCGGATATTTACCGAAGGGGGTTGTACCTCACCGGCGGTGGTGCATTGCTTCGCGGGCTTGACAAACGCCTGAGTCAAAAAATAAAACTTCCCGTACATGTAGCCGACGACCCACTTAAAAGTGTGGTTAGGGGAACCGGTATTGCTTTAAAAAACTACCAGCGTTTTCCTTTTATTATGCGCTAATTAAGGTAGCCACTGCTATAGGTGTACGTAAAATACCGGCGTAATGAATAAGTACAAACATTCAATACTATTTTTTGGAACCTCTTTTACTGTTAAAAGAAGTGAGGGTAAAATATGAAGAATATTTTTCTGTTCATCAGGCGTTATTTTACGCTGCTGTTATTTTTTATACTGCAAATTGTTTCGTTGGTTTTTTTGGTGAATTATAACCTTACCCAGCAGGCGGCGTATGCTAATATAGCCAACGAGGTTATTGGCCGCATTAATATACAGTACAACAATATTCAATCATATTTTTACCTACGCGAAACTAACCGGCAGTTGGCAGAGGAAAATGCCCGGCTTAAAAACCTGCTGCCATCCAATTTTGAAACGGCAGACACTGCAAGGGTTGTACGTGTTGATAGCCTTGTAAAAGATACGCTGGGGCCGCAGCGTAAATTTGTATGGCTGCCTGCTAAGGTGGTTAACAACACCGTTACCTCCCAAACCAACTACCTTACCCTATACCGGGGTAGTAAACAGGGTATTGCAAAAGACATGGCAGTGATTGGCCCCAATGGCGTTGTAGGTATTGTAATTGATGTAAATGACAATTTTAGCCGGGTAATGAGCCTGTTACACCGTAACAGCAAGGTAAGTGCCATGCTTGCCAAAAATAACGTTACAGGCTCGGTTGGGTGGGATGGTAAGGATCCCTTATATCTAACCCTGCAAAATATTCCCCGAAGCATTAAGGTTGCCAAAGGTGACACGGTTTTGACCAGTAATTATTCAGCTAATTTTCCCAGCCACATTATTATTGGAATGGTTGATGTAATTGCAGCCGATCCAAGTAGTAACTCTTACACAATAAAGGTAAAAGCAGCCACTAATTTTTATAGCATTCAATACGTGAACGTTGTAAAAAACTCATTGTGGGCCGAGCAAAAGCAACTAGAGGCTAAGCCTCCTAAAAACCAGTAATGAGCCAGTTAGTTAAAAATATATTTCGCTTTGCGTGCTTCATTATGTTGCAGGTATTTGTGCTTAACCAGGTGCCGCCATTACACCAGTTTATTACTCCTTACCTGTACTTTTTATTTTTACTTTGGTTACCATTTTCTACATCGCGAATAGCACTGTTATTTATTTCGTTTGCTTTTGGGTTTACACTCGATTATTTTATGGGTACGCCCGGGTTACACGCTGCCCCCTGCGTGCTGATTGGTTACCTTCGGCCATTTTTAATTAACCTGCTTATTTCGCAAGAAGGCGCCGAGCTTAATTATGCTGAACCAAGTATTAAAAGCCTTGGTTTAGCACCCTACAGTATTTATGCGCTTATTTTAACCTTCATACATCACTTTTACCTGGTTTTGCTTGAATGGCTACAGTTTGGTAACATCGTTTATTTTATAGGTAAGGTTTTTACAACCAGCCTTGTATCGCTTTTGTTGATTTTTATAACAGAAATGCTTTTTTTTAGAAAACAAAAATTCAGGACTAATACAGCCTAGCATACCTTTTATGTATAGGTCGGCTCCTTAAAATTTCTTTTGCCTTTAACCGAATCTGGTAAATTTTCGTATATGTTTAGTAACGGGAGTTGTTTTTGTTGATGCCTGCCAACAGTTATTGAGATATTATGAAGTGTGTTTATTTTTTTGTATTGCTTGCACTAATGTTTAATTACCAACAGCTCAATGGCCAGGTGGTGGCCGTTGGCGATGTGCATGGCTACCTTAACAAAATAGCTACTGTATATGGTATAGTTGCCGAAGCTAATTTTGACCGGACAAAAAAAAATGATACCACTATTATAGTTTTAAACGATAGTGCTGACCGTGGTAAAATTAAACTTACGATTGCCCCTTTGGTGAGGGCTAAATTTGGTTATCGCCCTGAGCTGGTGCTTATAAATAAAAAAATATACGTAAGCGGTATGGTAACGAGGCTTAACGAATATTACCAAATTAATATTACAAGCCCTTTTGATATTTCGTTTAGTTCAAAACAGCCGGATGTTGCCCCTGAAACTGATAAAATGACGGAGGAAGTTGCCGCAGTTATTATTGAAACAAAACCGGCTGCCACGCCAAAGGCTACAAAGCCAACCAGCGGCGAAATTGAAATGCTATCTTCCAATGTTGAAAAGCCCCTTGTTGCAACGCCTGTTGTGCAGACAACTACAAAAGTAAAACAGCCTAAAAAGAAAGCAAACGCCGAAAATGAACCGCCACCGGCTAACAACAGGCCCCTTGATAACACCCCAACCCTGGCGACACCTGAAATAATAATACAGTCTAAATCAAAAAATACTTTACAACCAAAACGGTTACCCGCTAATATTATACAGCCCAGTGTTATTGTGCCCCCGGCACCAGTAGCTGTAAAAGCGCAACAGCCCAAAAATAACGATAACCTTGAACCAACATCCATTATTGCCAAAACCGATGCAGTAAGTGAGCCACAGGCGGCTAAACCTGCAACAAGGGCAAAAAAGCGTATTGTTAAAACGGAACCGCAAAAAGCACCTATGAACGAAACATTTGCTGTGGTTGAAATAACGGCCATTGTTGACAGCAGCGGTATGAAACGTAGCAGGAATGTGATTGGTAAAAAAGTAGCAGGTAGTTCGTTAACGGCACCTACAGCCATCGATAAACAAGCGGGCAATAAGCGCTACACAAAAACCAATAAGTCGGTACAACAAGCTGGGTTACCGCCTAACAGCGGTGCCTTGGTGGAGAATAATAGCGATACTGCAATGATAGGTACATCACTTTTGTACGTGCTGGACCGCCCGCTAAACCCCATGGTAGACCAGGAGTTCATGACTCAAAAAATATTGAAATTATATAGCGGTCCTGGTAATTTTTTTATTAAAAACGGTACAATAAAAAAGGGGCTTCGGGTAAAAGTGGTAAGTGTAAGTTTTGATTGGGTAAAAATTATTATAGCAGAGCCGGTAAAGGGTAAAAGTATAGAAGGTTACACGCTGCTTAAAAACCTGATAGGAAATTAGCCGGCCATTATTTTTTTTCAAGCGCTTTGTCTTCTATCATACGCATGTTTTTGGCATCCTGCAAAAAGTCCGATGCAAAAATAAACTGGTTAAGTTTCTCATCTTTACTATAAATGATCTCTTCTTTATTGCCTTCCCATTGTTTTTTGCCCTGAAACATGTAGATAATATGATCGCCAATTTCCATTACGCTATTCATATCGTGCGTATTTATTACCGTGGTAATTTTATACTCAAGCGTAATATCCTGTATCAGTTTGTCTATCACCAGCGACGTTTGCGGATCGAGGCCCGAATTTGGTTCGTCGCAAAAAAGGTATTGAGGGTTTAGCACAATAGCACGGGCAATGCCCACGCGTTTTTTCATACCACCACTTATTTCGGACGGGAATTTTTTGTTGGAGTCTTTTAGGTTAACCCTGTCTAGTACTTCGTTTACTTTTTTTATTTTTTCGCGGTGGCGCATGCGGGTAAACATGTCAAGCGAAAATTTTATGTTTTGTTCCACCGTCATGCTGTCAAACAGGGCCGAACCCTGAAACAACATGCCTATTTTTTGGCGAAGCTGTTTTCGCTCGTCAACCGAAATTTCGGTAAGGCTAATTCCGTCGTACAGTACCTGCCCGCTGTCGGGCTCAAAAAGCCCTACCAGGCATTTCATTAAAACCGTTTTGCCACTGCCGCTCGAACCAATTATAAGGTTGCATTTACCGGTGCCAAGGGTAAGATTTACATCGGTAAGAATGGTTTTGTTACCAAAACTCTTCTTCAAATTTTTTATTTCTATCATACAAAAAGCTTTTAAAGCAATATTGCTGCCAACGCGTAGTCGGCTACTAATATAAGTATACAGCTAACCACCACCGATTTGGTGCTGGAACGGCCAATTTCAAGTGCGCCACCACTTACATTATATCCATAATATGCAGGTACGCTGCTAATAATAAACGCAAAGGTGTATCCCTTTGTAAGTGCAAAAAATACATTGTAAGGCGAAAAATTTTGGCGCAGGCCAACGTCGTAAATATCGGTAGCCAAAATACCCGAAAATGCACCTGCCATGCGGCCACCCCAAATGGCTAATACTGCCGACAATACTATCAGGCACGGAACCATTAACAAGGCCGCCATTATTTTAGGAAATACCAGGTAGGCCTTGGTATTTATACCCATTATTTCCAATGCATCAATTTGCTCGCTAATGCGCATATTGCCCAACTCGCTGGCTATTTTGCTGCCTACTACGCCAGCCAGTACAATACTTAGCACCGTGGGCGAAAGCTCAAGTATAACACTATCGCGTACAATTTGGGCTATGGTGGCCTGTGGTACCAGCGGGCTAACCAACTGGTAAGCTGTTTGCACGGTAGTTACCGCCCCTAAAAAAAGCGAAATAATGATTACTATCGGCAATGAACCGATGCCAATTTCAACGCATTGATGCATAAACTCCTTCCAATACATTCGTGCATTTTCGGGGCGGGTAAACATGCCCTTTAGCATTAACAGGTATTCACCAAATTTTGTAAAAAATGTCATTGGTATCAGTTGCCTTTATGGGTACAGTTGTATAAACGTTGTTAGCAAAATGGTTGTTGCAAAATAATGGTGCCGCAATACATGTGAGGTACGAATACATCGGAATTTTCAAAACCAACAAAAGCCAGGTTGCATTATTATTGCGGCAATATAAAATAGAATTACCCGACAGGTGCACAACCAAAAAAATGGCTCCGGTTTTTTAACATATCCTGTACAAGCAATGCCGGTTACTCTACAAGTTAATCTTTACGCCTGCGTTTCCACCAACCAGTTTTCCGTACTTCTACCCGTGTGTCAAAACGGCTTTTCATTTGTGCATCTACTACTGCAATCAGCGTCATGTTTACAATACTGCGTACGCTGCTGCCCAGTTGTAATACGTGAACGGGTTTTTTAAGGCCAAGTAAAATAGGCCCGATAGCGTCGGCACCCCCCACTTCTTTTAAAAGATTATAAGCCACGTTGCCGGCCGCCAAATTAGGAAAAATGAGTGTATTAACATCCTGGTCTACCAACTCGCTAAAGGGATAGTTGTCTTTTAAAATTTCCTTATTAAAGGCCATGCTTGCCTGCATTTCGCCATCAACAATAATATTCGGATTTTTTTGTTTCACAATGGCACGGGCCCTTGCTACCAGTTTTGCCTCGGGCGAGTTACTGCTTCCAAAGTTTGAATAGCTTAGCATGGCAATACGGGGCACCACGTTAAATTGTTTCACCTCGCGGTCAACCAACATGGTAATGTCGGCCAACTCCTCGGCAGTTGGGTTAAAGTTAACAGTAGTATCGGCTAAAAACAGGGGCCCGCGTTTAGTAATCAGCAGGTACATGCCTGCAATTTTATTTACCCCCGGTTCGGTACCAATTACTTCCAGAGCGGGGCGTATTGTTTCAACATAATTTTTGGTAAGGCCCGATATCATGGCGTCCGCATCCCCGGTCTCTACCATCATACATCCAAAATAGTTGGGGTCGCGAATTATTTTTTTACTCTCGTAGCAGTTTACGCCTTTCCTGTTGCGTTTTTGAAAAAACAGCTTGCTGTAAAACTCTCTTTTTTCTTCCATTTCATCGCTACGGGGCTCAATAATAGGCATGTCAGCAATATCAATATTATGCTCCGCGGCCAATTGCGCTATTTTTTTAGGGTCGCCCAGTAAAATAGGATACGCAATGCCCTCATCGTACACAATTTGTGCTGCCTTTAACACTCTAAGATTATCGGCTTCGGCAAAAACTACGCGTTTGGGATCGCGGCGGGCTTTACTGCTAATGGCGCGAAGCAACTGGTTATCAAGGCCCAGCCGGTTATTTAGCTCAATAACATAAGCACTCCAGTTGGTAATACTGGTTTGGGCTACGCCACTTTCCATGGCGGCCTTTGCTACCGCAGGGGCCACTGCTGCCAGTAACCGCGGGTCCATTGGTTTTGGAATAATATAGGTAGGCCCAAAGGCAATGTTTTGTTGATTGTAAGCAAGATTTACAATTTCGGGAACAGGTGTTTTTGCCAGCTCGGCCAATGCCTTTACCGCTGCCAGTTTCATGGCCTCATTAATTTGTGTGGCCCTAACATCTAATGCACCTCTAAATATATATGGAAAGCCAAGTACATTGTTTACCTGGTTAGGAAAATCGGTACGACCGGTAGCCATAATAATGTCCTTACGGGCGGCCGCTGCCACATCATAAGTAATTTCGGGGTTTGGGTTGGCCATAGCAAAAACAATGGGGTTTTTAGCCATGCTTTTTACCATATCGGCGGTAACCACGTTGCCTACGCTTAAGCCCAAAAAAACATCGGCATCTTTCATAGCCTTGTCCAGGTTGTTGTCGGGCAGTTTTACTGCAAACTTTTGTTTTACTTCATCAAGGTCGGTACGGCCAAGGTGCAAAACACCGTCCTTATCAAACATGGTAAAGTTTTCGTAGCGTGCACCAAGTGCCACATATAATTTTACGCAAGCCATGGCTGCTGCACCGGCGCCATTTATAACAAATTTTACCTTGTCAATTTTCTTTTTTTGAAGCTCCAATGCATTTAACAAAGCTGCGCCACTTATTATGGCAGTACCGTGCTGGTCGTCGTGCATTACCGGAATTTTTAGCCGTTCCCTCAGTTTGGTTTCAATTTCAAAACATTCGGGTGCTTTAATATCCTCCAGGTTTATGCCGCCAAACGTAGGCTCAAGGGCGGCAACAATGTCTACAAATTTATCTGGGTCGGTTTCGTTTATTTCTATGTCAAAAACGTCTATATCGGCAAATATTTTAAATAGTACCGCTTTTCCTTCCATTACCGGTTTGCTGGCCTCGGGGCCAATATTACCAAGGCCCAAAACGGCGGTGCCATTGCTAATTACCCCTACCAGGTTTCCCTTGCCGGTATATTTATAAACATTTTCTTTATTTTTTTCAATCTCAAGGCAGGGCTCGGCTACTCCGGGGCTGTAGGCAAGCGATAAGTCGCGTTGGGTTTTCGCTTCTTTGGTTGGGTTTACCTCAATTTTACCTGGCCTGCCCTGGCTGTGATAATCCAATGCTTCCTGGCGGCGTAATTCGTTATGCATACGTTATAATAAAGCGCAAAATACAACAATTGCCAAAAGCCGGTTTTTTTGAAAAGAAGGAAGCTATGTGCATTGGTGAAATGTTAGCCATTGCAGCACCACCTGCTGTAGCGATTGTACCCGCATTGCCAACCTATTTTTTTAGCCTGAGCGCAAGTAGCGATGTACAAAAACCCAGCAAGGCAATAAGGGTAAACGACCAACGCAAACTGGCCGCCTGTGCAATAAACCCAATGGTAGGGGGCCCAATTAAAAAGCCAATAAACCCTATGGTACTTACCGCCGCCAGCGAGGCCCCCGGCGACATAGTGGCCGACCGGCCCGCAATGCTATAAACCAGCGGCACTACCGACGAAACACCAAAACCCACCAGCAAAAACCCTATGGTGGCTGTGGCAAAATACGGAAGCGCTACTGCCAGCAATAAGCCCAAAGCAATAACTACCCCGCTCATTTGTAACGTTTTTTTGGTGCCAAGCCGCACAGCAAGTTTATCGCCTACAAAACGCCCGCCGGCCATGGCACCCATAAAGGCTGCATACCCAACGGTAATGTATGCTTTGGGTGCCTGCACTACTTTTTGAAAATACACGCCGCTCCAGTCAAACATGGTGCCCTCGCAAACCATGGTACAAAACGCCATGGCGCCCAACAGCAGCAGGGCTTTGCCGGGCATAACAAATATTGGTTGGTTTTTTGCACCAACATCGTGCAGCAGGGTAAAACGATTGGCCGCCAACCCAAGGCCCAGTGCCAGCCCGCAAATAATGCAAAAATGGGCCAGCGTATTTAAATGAAGGTTTACCACGAGGGTAGCTATTAATGCCCCCGAAAAACCTGCCACGCTCCATACCCCATGAAACGAAGCCATGATAGATCGGCCGTACTTCGCCTCCAAACTTACTGCCTGCGTGTTTACCGCTATATTAAAAATGTTGGCAAAAAAACCGAAAAAAAATAGCACAATCACCAGTTGAAACGTGCTGTTAATTAACCCCAGTAACACCAGCAATAGTGGATATATAATGCTTGCGATCGTAAGCATTATTTTGCTGCCAAACCTGCCCACCATTAAACCCGATAATGGCAGGCTAAACATTAAACCTACCGGTAATGCAAACAATACAGTACCGAGGCCTGCATCGGTTAATTGTAGCTCGGTTTTAATATCGGGTATGCGGCTTGCCCAGCTGGCAAAGGTTAGCCCTGCTATAAAAAAGTAGGTGCTGATGGCTATACGGTTTACACGGTTTAACGGCAACGGAATACCGGTATGCATGGCTGGTAATTTTTAAATGATTTCTATTGAAAGATTTTTAAAAGGCAGCAGCAAGGGGTTTGCAGCGTCGGCTTCGGTTATAATGGTATCTAACTGGTCAATATCGCAAATATGAAAAGGCTCTGCTGTACCAATTTTATTTAGCGTGGTAAGGGCAACTATTTTGTTAGCGGAGGCCACCATGGTTTTTTTTATATCGGCCTCCTCGTAATCTGGTCCCGAAATGCCAAAGTCGGTATGCAGGCTGCAGATACCGGTAAAGTAGATGTCTACCCGCAATTGCTCCAACAGCCTGATAGTTTCCATGCCCATGGTAACCTGCAACGATTTAAACACTTTACCCCCAGCCAGTATTACCTCTACAGTAGGGTGGCAGGCCAACAACGCTGCCACCGGAATATTATTAGTAACCACGGTAATGGCAAGGCCGGGCGGAAGCAGGCTTGCCATGGCAAAAGTGGTGGTGCCACCATCTAACAAAATGGTTTGTCCGGGTTGCAGTAGCGCCACGGCCTTTGCTGCAATAATTTGCTTATCGTGTTCAAGTATATGTATGCGGTCGTTATAGGCGTTGGCAAACTGGTTGGGGCTGTGTGGTATTGCGCCACCGCGCACCTTGGTAAGGCGGCCTTTTTGGGACAGCATTTCAATGTCGCGGCGAATGGTATCTTCCGATACCTGAAGGTCTTCGCTTAGTTCGGGCAGCGTAACCTTTTTGTTGTTTACCAGTTTTTGTAAGATGTATTCAAACCGCTCCTCTTTCAACATTTTGCAATATTTATGCAAATAAAGATTAATTAATACTACTTATTGCAAATAATTGCACATGTTTGCAGAAAAATAGTTAGCTATGAAAAGATTGATCATTGATATGGACAATGTAATGGCCGATATTTCAACGCAGTTTCAAACATGGTATACCAGGCGCACCGGGCTGGTAATTGACCCAAAGTCGTTGATAGGCAAACATGAGCCCGACGCGTTTCCCGATGCTGAATTGGCATGGAACTTTTTATTTACCCCCGGCTTTTTTAGGACTGTGCCGGTAATGAAAGACAGCCAGCACATTATAGCCGAACTAAATAAAAAGTATGAGGTATTTATTGTGTCGGCTGCCATGGAGTTTCCACAATCGCTGCCCGAAAAAATAGACTGGTTAAAAGAGCATTTTGTTTTTATTAGCTGGAAACAAATTGTTTTTTGCGGCAGTAAAAGCGTTATTAAAGGCGATTGTATGATTGATGATTATGTGCGCAACCTTGAACCCTTTGATGGAGAAAAGCTATTGTACACAGCCCCACACAACCAGTTGATAGAATGGCGCGACCGGGTTAATAACTGGCAGGAGGTAGGAGACAGGCTGTTGTTATAAGTTTTAAGCTGCAGGTTTCAAGCTGCAAGCTGCAAGTTTCAAGCGGCAGGTTTTAAGCTGCAAGTTGCAAGTTTCAAGCTGCAAGTTTCATGCTGCAAGTTGCAAGTTGCAAGTTTCAAGCGGCAAGCTTCAAACTGCAAGTTTCAAGTTGTAAGTTTCAAGCTGCAAGTTTTATGCTGCAAGCTGCAAGCTGCAAGCTGCAAGTTTCAAGTTGCAAGTTTTAAGCGGCAAGTTTTAAGTTGCAAGCTGCAAGTTGCAACCTTCAAACTGCAAGTTTCAAGTTGTAAGTTTTAAGCTGTAAGTTTCAGGCTGCAAGTTTTATGCTGCAAGTTGCAAGCTGCAAGCTGCAAGTTTCAAGTCGCAAGCTACAAGCTACATGCTATATGCTTCAATCCCAATTTACTCCTGCCTTTCGGTTGTTGGCTAATGGCTACCTACTACTGGCTGGAGGCTATATTAGCTTCCGACTACTGATTAAAGACTTCCGACTACTGACTAAGGATTCCCAACTTACTTTTGTCTTCCGACTACTGACTAAAAACTCCCAACTTACTTTTGTCTTCCGACTACTGACTAAAGACTCCCAACTTACTTTTAGCTTCCGACTACTGACTAAAGACTCCCAACTTACTTTTGGCTTCCGACTACTAACTAAAGACTCCCGACTTACTATTGGCTTCCGACTACTGACTAAAGACTCCCAATTTATTTCCCCACGCCCGACTGCTAACTAAAGACTCCCGACTTACTATTGGCTTCCGACTTATCACTGGCTTCCGCCTACTCCCTATCTTTGCCGCCCAACAATAACTAATCGCTACTATTGGCTAAGGAGATCGGTTTATCACTTCAACAATGGTGGGCAAATTTTCAATATGTATCGTACACATACCTGCGGCCAGTTGCGCATAGCCGATGTAACACAACAAGTAACCCTTGCGGGCTGGGTGCAAACCGTTCGCAAATTTGGCAGCATCACTTTTGTTGACCTGCGCGACCGATATGGCATTACCCAGTTACTTATTAACGAAAGCCTGAACGCGCTGCTGGACGAACAACCGCTGGGTCGCGAATTTGTGCTACAAGCCATTGGCACTGTAAACGAGCGCAGCAACAAAAATTTGAACATAGCCACCGGCGAAATTGAATTGCTGGTGAGTAAGTTTACTGTACTGAACAAATCGGCGGTGCCGCCCTTTACCATACAGGACGATACTGATGGTGGCGACGACCTGCGGATGAAATACCGCTATTTGGACCTGCGGCGTAACGCGGTAAAAAAGAATTTGGAACTTCGGTATGCTGTAAACCGTGCCGCCCGCAATTACCTGCACCAACAGGGTTTTATGGATATTGAAACCCCTTTTTTAATAAAATCGACCCCCGAAGGAGCCCGCGATTTTGTAGTGCCCAGCCGCATGAACCCCGGCGAGTTTTACGCACTACCACAAAGCCCGCAAACCTTTAAGCAATTACTTATGGTTAGTGGCTACGACCGCTATTACCAGGTAGTAAAATGTTTTAGAGATGAAGACCTGCGTGCCGACCGCCAACCCGAGTTTACCCAAATAGATTGCGAGATGGCTTTTGTGCAGCAGGAAGATATTTTGAACATGTTTGAGGGATTGATAAAATGGATTTTTAAAGAAGTTAAAGGCATTGACTATACCGAAATGGTTGAACGTACCACCTGGGAAGATGCAATGTGGACCTATGGAATTGATAAGCCGGATATACGCTTTGGTATGAAGCTGGCCAACCTGAAAGTACCGGCCACCGTGTTTTTTTCCAAACAGAACGAAATACAAAACTCTCCCCTTTGGGGTGGGGGTGCCTTTGCTGTGTTTGACAATGCCGAAACAGTCATAGCCATTAGCGTACCAGGCGCTGCCGAATATACCCGCAAGCAAATAGATGAGCTGACCGATTGGGTAAAGCGCCCACAGGTAGGCATGCAGGGGTTGGTAAATATTAAGATAAATACCGATGGAACCGTTAAGAGCAGCGTTGATAAATTTTATAATGAAGCGCAGTTGCGGGCAATAGTTTCCTATAGCCAGGCACAGCCGGGCGAACTGATTTTAATTTTGGCTGGTAAAGAAGAACGTACCCGAAAAGCAGCCAGCGACTTGCGGATGGAACTGGGTAAACGCCTTGGCCTTCGTAAAGATGATGTGTTTAAGTTGTTGTGGGTGCTGGATTTTCCGTTGTTTGAGTACGACGAAGAAGGCAACCGTTGGGTGGCCCGTCACCATCCGTTCACCTCCCCAAAGCCATCGGATATTGACACCATGATTAATAACAACCCATTAATTGACAATGCCGACAAATACCTTGATCATCCGTATGCCAACATTAAGGCCAATGCCTATGACATGGTATTGAACGGCAACGAAATAGGGGGTGGAAGCA
Source organism: Chitinophagales bacterium (assembly GCA_038247635.1). GTDB lineage: Bacteria > Bacteroidota > Bacteroidia > Chitinophagales > Chitinophagaceae > Segetibacter. The sequence goes on along the minus strand of JBBRUR010000002.1, from coordinate 68,759 downwards.
TACGGATTTTTCAGCGGGAATTGCAGGAAAAAATGTTTGCTGCATTGGGCATGAATAAAGAAGAACAGCAACATAAGTTTGGCTTTTTACTGGGCGCCTTTGAGTACGGTGCGCCACCACATGGCGGCATAGCCTTTGGCTTTGACAGGTTGTGTGCTATTTTAGGTGGCAGCGAAAGTATACGCGACTTTATTGCCTTTCCCAAAAACAATAGCGGCCGCGATGTAATGATAGATGCGCCGGCCACAATTGACAATAAACAGTTTGATGAGCTACAGATAAAACTGGATTTGAAAGCGTAATGGTAACGTTACAACTGCCAGCATTTTGTAAGGAAGATGATACCCAGGCGAAACCGGTGAAGAGCTCGCGGCTACCTCATTTTGTAAAAGAGCTGAAAACTTTTTTTATTAAAGACGGCAAAATTGTGAACGGCAAGGCTGTAAGAAAGTTTTGAAGATTTAAAAATTAATGGTGAAGTATTGATGCTATGGTTTAATAAACATTAAATGCACGGCCTCCCTTTCGGTTACAGGACTGCCGATAACCATGAAAAGAAGGTTGGGTTTATGGCTGCATAGAAAAAAGAAAGTAAATAAAAGAAGGCTGAGTTAAATGGTGCATAGAAAAAATAAAGTAAATAAAAGAAGGTTGAGTTAAATAGTGCATAGAAAAAATAAAGTAAATAAAAGAAGGTTGGGTTTATTGCTGCAGAGAAAAAAAAGTATAAGTGTGCGACGCAACAAAAGCGCAATAGTAGCAATTTTGCAGGGCCCAAAAAAAATTAAAAGCTTTACGCATGTTTGTGCCGTAACGGGCATTTAAATATTGATTTAGCTATTGGCACCATAAAAAGTAAGATAGAAAAATGACAATTGTTTATAAAATATTGAGTGTGGGAGTTAATGTGGTGGCCATGTTTTTAGCCATACTAATGGTGCTAAGCTTACCGGTGCTTTTTTCGTCAACGCTAAATATGTTATCGGGGTTTATGCTGGTTTGTATTGTGTTGTATGGTTGGTTTAGCTTTAGCTTTCAGCGGCAGGTATTAAAAAAGCACCAAAAGGTAAAGCCAATGTTAAGGGATATGATAAAAATAAACGGTTACATCAGCCTGTTTTATAGTACTATAATTATAGGTGGTATGCTGGTTTTTTTAAAACAGCCCGGCATGTTACTGGAACAGATAAAGCAAATGGGTGTAGTAGTTGAACTGGCCGCCATACAATCCATGTTGTATACCGTATTTTTTGTGGGGCTGGTGCTTTTTGTGCACATATTGTGGACGTTGGCGCTGGTACGCAAATTCAACGATTTTTTTACAGGTAATGAAAAATAATCAGCCTTTAGCGGAACGCATGCGGCCCAACAGCCTAAACGAGTTGGCTGGTCAGCAACACCTGACTGGCAAGGGTAGCATTTTGCGCACAGCTATTGAAAGTGGTTTTGTACCCAGTATGATACTTTGGGGCCCGCCGGGCGTTGGCAAAACCACTATTGCCAACATTATTGCCCAAACCCTTAATTTGCCTTTTTACCAGTTGAGCGCCATTAGCAGTGGCGTAAAAGAAGTGCGGGAAGTAATTGAAAAAGCAGGCAACCAACAAAAGGCCATTTTATTTATAGATGAGATACACCGGTTTAATAAGGGACAGCAGGATGCATTGTTGGGCGCCGTGGAAAAAGGAGTGATCACGCTGATAGGGGCCACCACCGAAAACCCATCATTTGAGGTTAACTCAGCGCTGTTAAGCCGATGCCAGGTATATGTATTAAAGCCGCTTGATAAAACGGAAATGGAGGAGTTGCTTACTGCTGTTATTGAAAAAGATGAATGGCTTGGGCAGCAAAACATTCAACTAAAAGAAACGGAAGCCTTACTAAATATTTCGGGAGGCGATGCCCGAAAATTGCTAAACCTGCTGGAGCTGGTGGTTACCAGCGCTCCCCAACAACCCATTACCAACCAGCTGGTAATGGAGGTAGCCCAAACCAAAGTTGCCCTGTACGATAAGCAGGGCGAACAGCACTACGACATTATTTCGGCCTTTATAAAAAGTATGCGTGGCAGCGACCCCAACGGGGCGGTGTACTGGCTGGCCCGCATGATAGCCGGAGGCGAGGACGTGAAATTTATAGCCCGGCGAATGTTGATATTTGCCAGCGAAGATGTTGGCAATGCCAACCCTAATGCGCTGTTGCTGGCCAATGCCACCTTTGATGCGGTTTATAAAATTGGTTATCCCGAAAGTCGTATTATACTATCGCAGTGCGCTATTTACCTGGCCACTTCGGTAAAAAGCAATGCCAGCTACGAGGCAATTGGCAAAGCGCAATCGCTGGTAAGCAAACATGGCGACTTGCCTGTGCCGCTGCACCTGCGCAATGCTGCCACTAAAATGATGAAGCAAATGGACTATGGCAAGGACTATAAATACGCCCACTCCTTTACAGGCAATTTTACCGGGCAGGAATACCTACCCGACGCCTTGAGTGGACAAATGTTGTATGAGCCTCAACAAAATGCCCGTGAAAACGAAACGAGGATATTTTTGCGCCAACGGTGGAAAGAAAAGTATGGATATTAGTACAACTGGAACACAAAAAGATAAAACCCTTGATAATTATTTTTAATTAAAAGTTGGTTGTTTTCAGTCGTTTTGTGCTATAAAATTTAATTTCCAGTTTGCACGCTACAGGTTATTGTCTATATTCAATTTGTATTTCTTAAAAAATAACATAAAATGAATAATGTAATTGTTCCTATCGACTTTAATGAAGTGTCGGTACACGCCGCGAAATATGCATCGCAAATGCTGCAAGGGCATCAAAATGTCAATATGATCCTGTATAATCATTATGAAAAAGAATCTGAAGCGGCTGATGCGCAAAGAAAACTAGATGGCCTTAAAGCAGAACTGACGGCAGGCAACGATCTCAAAATTGAGGTAATGACATATAAGGGTGATGATTTTGTGGAAGACCTTAGCAGGGCTGTAAGGCATAGAAAAGTAGACCTATGCATAATGGGCATAAACGAGCGGTCGATGCTGGTACAGGTTTTTAGAACCAGCCGTGCAGTAAAAATGGCCGAAACCGGCGTTTGCCCCGTGCTGATTGTACCTGAAAATGCTACTTACCATACTATTGAAAATGTGATGTTGGCCTTTAAATTCAAAGAAACCAAAAACCATACACCATCCGGGCCTATCAAAGACTTCCTGAGTATTTCTAATCCTAATTTGCATGTGGTAAACGTAGACCCTGAACATTTTATAGCCTTGACGGAGGCCTACGAAAAAGAAAAGCAAGATTTGAAGACCATGTTTAGTGAATACAACCCCGAGTTTTATTTTTTGAGGTTGTACGATGTGGATGAGGCATTAAATCTTTTTGCTGAGGAAAAAGGAATAGACCTGATCGTTACCATTATGAAGCACCACAATTTTGTAGATAAAGTATTGATAAGAAAAGATCACAGTGCCAAACTATCGTATCAAAGTAAGGTGCCTGTGCTAATCGTACACGAGTAGGTTACTTACAAATATTATTTTTTACCGATAAAGATCCACCAAACAGCGGTGGATTTTTTATGTGCCAAAGGATTGTCTACAATTATAAGCCGGTACCGTTACTTTTGGCAAAACGCTCAAAACCCATGCAGAAAATTATTGTTGCTACTTTTTTTGTTTTTGTAGGAATGATGGCTAACACCCAAACCATCATAAACCGCGATCAGCAAATAGATAAAATGGTGAAGGAGGTATCGGCCGATTCCCTTCAATCGTATATAAAAACCATGGTAGCTTTTGGTACCCGCAATACGCTTAGTACGCAAAAAGACCCCAAAAGAGGGATTGGTGCCGCCCGTAATTGGGTGTTGGGTAAGTTTAACCAGTTTGCAAAAAACAGTGGCGGTCGCTTAACCGCTTATATTGATACCACCACCCTTGCACCCGATGGACGCCGCGTTGATACCACGCTTTTGCTGGGCAATGTAGTAGCTACACTAAAGGGCACTGACCCTAACGATAACCGCATTTTTGTAATTAGCGGCCACCTGGATAATATGCGGACCAGCGTTATGGACCGACTAGGGGATGCCCCTGGCGCCAACGACGATGGCAGCGGCAGCGCAGCAGTTATTGAATGTGCCCGTATTATGAGCCAGCGCCCGTTTCCGGCCACTATAATTTTTGTAACGGTAAGCGGCGAGGAGCAAGGTTTACTGGGTGCCAACTATATGGCAACTAAAGCCCGCCTTCAAAACCTGAATGTAGAAGCGGTGCTGAACAACGACATTATGGGTAGCAACAACAGCAGCCAAACCAACATAATAGACAATACCCGTATAAGGGTGTTTAGCGAAGGCCTGCCCTATTACGAAATGGATAAGAACGGCAAAAACATTCGTTCGCTGGGGTTGGAAAACGATGGTAAGGCCCGCCAACTGGCCCGCTACATAAAGGAGATAGGGGAGCGCTATGTGGAGAATATTGAGGTGAAGATGATTTACCGCAACGATCGTTTTTTACGCGGAGGCGACCATACCCCGTGGGTAGAAAATGGCTTTGCCGCTGTTCGGTTTACCGAAATGAACGAGAACTATTACCACCAGCACCAAAATGTGCGATTGGAAAATGGTATTCAATACGGCGACCTTACTGAGTTTATGGACTTTGAATACCTGCGTAAAAACACCGCGGTCAACCTGGCCAATTTGGCTAACCTGGCCAAAAGCCCCTCAATGCCGCAAGAGGTTAGGGTTGATGTAAAACAACTATCGAACATTACGTACCTGTACTGGCAACCATCGGCTAACGGAAAGGTAAGAGGTTACTACATAATAATGCGGGAAACAACCAGCCCGGTTTGGGAGAAGAAGTTTTTTACTACCCAAACAGAAATGCGTTTGCCTTACAGTAAAGACAACTATTTTTTTGCCGTACAGGCTGTTGGGGAAGATGGTAATGAAGGGCTGCCGGTAGTGCCGGCCGCGGGAAGATAGCCGCTAGCTGGGAGTTGGTAGTCTTTAGTCGGGAGACAACGCCACCGCCAACAGCCTTTAGCCGTTAACCGGCAGTCGGGAGCCAGCGCCAACAGCCAGCAGCCAGCAGCAGGGATAGCCTGTAGCCGATAGCCGGTAGCCAACAGTATTATCCAAATTAGTCGCCTATAATTCCATAGCTATAATCAGTAGCTGACTGCTTCTGGCTTGCAGCTTGCCGCTCGAAACTTGCAGCTTGAAACTTGCAGCTTGCAGCTCGAAACAGCTTAAAACTAAAACCCAACTCCAATGACCATTACCTGGCAGCTTATTAATTTTCCTGACCTGAAAAGCACTGAATTGTACGAAATTATTAAGCTGCGCAACGAGGTGTTTGTGGTGGAGCAGAACTGTGTTTTTCAGGATGCGGATGATAAGGACCAGGGGTGCTTTCACCTGTTGGGTTGGGTGAACAATAATTTGGCTGCGTATGCACGGCTGGTGCCGCCGGGGCATATTTATACTTATCCGTCTATTGGGCGAATCATTACGTCGCCAAAGTACCGCCGGTTTGGATTTGGTAAACAATTACTGGAAAAATCGATTGCCGCCTGCGAAAAATTATATGGAAAGCAAACCATTAAAATAGGCGCCCAACTATACCTGAAAAAATTTTACGAAGGCTTTGGGTTTGTGCAGGCCGGCGACGGGTATGATGAGGACGGGATACCGCATAATTATATGTTAAGAGAATGGGAATAGCTTTTAGCCGTTAGCTTTTAGCTTTTGGCTATTAGCTATTAGCTGTTAGCTTCTGACTGTTTCGCCGATCAGCTGAATAGCGTTTTTGTAGTACAGGTATTTTATCAGCATCGTTATTGGGGCAAGTGCAACAGCTTACTATTTATAAAAGGTTTCAATCATTTTTCTCAACTATCCTACAAACTCTTTTTGAAATCCTTGCTGAGCATTTTTATGATGGTTTATATATTGTTGCCTCAATAGTTCCAGCGCTTCAAGACGTTCTAAATAGGTTTTGGTACTTCAAAAGGCAAAATCGGTTTTTCGATCTTTCATCTTCACTATGCTGAGTACTTTTTCCATGTTTTAAAATTACAAAGTGTTTAGTTAACAGATATTAGCCGTTAGCGTAGAGTATTTGCAATGGCAGGGGCTTCCGAGTTTCATTTGCCGAAACTAATGCTGATTAAAAACTAAAGTACAAAATGTGTTTAATAGCCAAATACATACCGTCGAGTCCGGATATGCAGTTCAGTAGCGAATCAAAGCCTCAGTAAAAACTTCTCGCCCCGCTATTGAAAATGGTTTTGTTAACCGCCGCTTTTGGTTTTTCCAATGAAACCTTTTTACATATTGTGATGCTATTTAAAAGTCTCAGTAATAGATTTCGTAAGTGTTATAACATGTGCAGTCAAAAAACTGCGCTCAACAATAGCCAATTTAATTCCTATTTTTCAAATTTTATAGTAACCTTAGATCCCTCTGGTAAGTCTTTTATTTGCTCGCATATTTGTCCGCTAAAAGCAAAATGAATACTCATGTCAGAAGGCTCAATATTGTCAATAGTATACTTTCCTCCAATAACGGGAAGCTTTTTATAGCTGTAAACTTCATTTGCTTTTAATGTTTTTCCTGCATTCAAAAGTTTTATGATTAGCAACGGAAGGAACCAGTTGTCAGTATTGACCTGGTCGGTTAAGAATTCCTGGTATTGCTCAATATTGTCAGCGATTTTAGTTAAGTCGCCACTATCAGTTTGGAGCCAGTAAACAGCCTTGTCTTTACCCAATAAAAACAAGTCTCCCAAACAAGAAATTGCAATAATTGTCTGCATTTCACCTATACGCCATTGCCAGCAGGATAAAATTTCTTCAACGTCGATGCTTGAAATATCCTTTGTTAATCCCTGTTCTTCAAGTGTCATAGGTTGTGAAATTCGGGTTTTATAAAGTGGCCTACAACTTTTAGCTATTAGTTTTTGGCCGTTTCATTTAAGCAATAATTTTATTTGCATGCATCGATTAGCTCAATAGAATTGTTGCGGTAGGGTGTGACCTCTATGGTCATAGAGGCAGGCTACAACGACTGTTACATTAATGGTCTTCTGCTGGCTCCCAAAAAAAATTTGTGTTTAAACCAGTTGGTTATCAGTGAACGATCCACACCATCAACCCGCTTTTACCAACGGCGCTACCATGTTGCCGAGTAGCTCAATGGCGTTGCTCATTTTTTCGTGGCTGAGGTCGGCGGCATCCATTTGAAAGGTTACGCGGTTTATGCCGCCTAATGATTGGCTGTGGCGGAGTATTTTTTCGGCTACTTCGTCGGGGCTGCCTACCAGCAGAGCGCCGTTAGGGCCGGCCTGTGCATCAAAATGAGCGCGGGTTACGGGAGGCCAGCCACGCTCTTTGCCTATTTTGGTAAAGTTGGCCGCATAGCCGGGAAAATAATCGGCAACAGCTTCTTCTTTTGTGTTGGCTACATAGCCCAGCGAGTGCAGGCCCACCTCTAAACTTTCTAAAGTGTGGCCGGCTTTTATGCCTGCCTCCCGGTACATATTTACCAGTGGCCCAAACCGATGGGTTTCGCCACCTATCACCGCCACCATTAGCGGAACGCCCAGTGTGCCTGCCCGTACAAACGATGCCGGTGTGCCGCCAACACCAATGCGTATAGGTAACTTTTTTTGTAGTGGCCGTGGGTAAATGGCCTGTTGTTTTAGTGCAGGCCTGAACTGCCCTGACCAGGTTACGGTTTCATTGTCTCTTATCTGCAATAGTAGTTTTACTTTTTCTTCAAACAGCTCATCGTAATCGTCAAGGTTTAGGCCAAACAATGGAAATGCTTCTATAAACGAACCGCGGCCTACCACCATTTCGGCACGGCCTTTTGATACAAGGTCTATAGTGGCAAAGTTTTGAAATACCCGTACCGGGTCGGCAGCACTCAATACGGTTACGGCACTGGTTAATTTTATGCGTTTGGTTAGGGCCGCCGCGGCTGCTAAAATAATGGTGGGCGCCGAGTCGAGAAACTCTTTTCGGTGGTGCTCGCCTATGCCAAATACATCAAGGCCTACCTTGTCGGCCAATACCATCCTGGCTAAAAGTTGCTCAATTGAGTTAGCGTTGCTGATGCCCGGTTTACCCTCGCAACTGTGTATAGATGCCGCAAAACTGTCTATGCCTATTTCCATTTAAAATTATTTTTGCAAAGGTAGCAGCGAAAAAATGGCTGCGAACTTAGTACGGTTGACCGTTTGTTGTTGCGGGGTTGTCGTTTTATTGTATAAGGCGATACACGGTAAGGAAGGCAATAATTACCATGATACCAGTATAAATTTTTTTGTTGTACCGTGCCAGCCAAACGGGTAAATAAATATCGAAGTTATCTTTTGTTGAGTCGGAATATTTGCGGGCAAGGATGGTAAGCGGGCAAAAAAACTTAAAGGCAACCAATACCAGTCCTTCTAATAATACCAGCCCAAAGCCGACCCACAACCAACCATCAATTTTATTTACAATGACCGCGTACAGCATGTAAAATATGACCACGTTAAAAAACACCCAAATAAGGGTATGAATGATCTTGATAAATAATAGTGATTTGGCTGGCGACATACCGGTGTTTTGCTGGTAAACATAACAATAAGCCTGCACGATTGCCAACAACAGTCAATTGTTTCAAACTAATTGGCATAAAAAAAGCCCCGCCTGTTAACTGAGCTTGCTTATGTTTTTGTGTAGTAGTTAAATTACTGAGTTGACTAAAGTGTTTTACACAGGCTCCATATTACCAGCTTTTTTTAATGTAAAGGCGCAAAAAATTTTGTGCAAAAAAGGTCGAGCATATAAAATAAGTGAAAACTTTATACGGATGAATTATTTCAGGTAAAAACGATTTCGGTGCATTTGACATACCTGACCGCTGCCTTCGGCTTCGCTCAGCCAACGGCGCATCGCATTCTCGCAATTCAGGTTTGACCGCTAGCTTCTGCTTCGCTTAGTCAACGGCGCTTGGCAGTCTCACTACTCACTATTCACTACTCACAATTCACTATTCACTACTCACAATTCACTATTCACTATTCACTATTGACCAGTGCCGTTTCAAGATTTTGAACCACTAAAGCACAAAGCACACAAAGAAACACGAAGAAGAAATTTACTTTTCACTTTTCACGTTTGGGCATTCACTATTGATTATTGCCCAAACAACGCTCAATTTTTAATTGATAATTACTGATTACCAACTAAATACTTAACATTTAAAATAACCCTTAACTCACCACTCACAATTAACCATTCAACTCATAACTCATAGTTCTACATTCTTTCATTTCCAATTCAAAATAAAAAATAAAAAATTAAAAATAATCCTTAACTCACCACTCACCACTCACCACTCACCACTGACAACTCACAATTTAACTCATAATTCATAACTCATAATTCATAACTCATAATTCATAATTTCAAAATAACTGACAACTCACTTCCCCGCAAACGCCACCTTCACCGCATCCAAATGTTTAATAAACTTTTCTATGTCACTATCGTACCCATACTTAACCTGGCTTAACACGTTGCCATTGGTATCTAAATACATGTACAATGGCTGGGCGTTAAAGCCAAACTTGGTTATTTCGTAATCGAGGTTTTTCTCGCCAAGGGTGGTTATTTTTTCGCCTTTGGCGTTGGTGTATTGTTCCGATGGTGGCAGATCGGTTGGCTCATCTACATACAAACTGATTAGTACAAAATCTTCCTTCATTCTTTTTAATACCTGCGGGTCGCTCCACACTTCTGCTTCAAACTTGCGGCAATTGGCGCAGCTATGTCCGGTAAAGTCCAACATCACTGGTTTGTTCAGCGCTTTTGCGGCAGCCATACCTTCATCAAGGTCAAAATAGGCTTTTAATCCAAACGGAACTTCTAGTTTGTCGGTATATTTTTTTGGAGGGATTGCTGCACTACTGTTAGCAGCGCCACTCCCGCCAACACCACTTGTTTTTAAATCGTCAAGTTGGTATTTCAGGTCGTTCAGGTTAAAGTCCTGCGTGCTGGGGTGGGGTAGCCAACCGCCAATTCCTTTTAGTGGGGCGCCCCATAAGCCAGGTACGAGGTACAACGCAAAACAAAACGAGGTAATGGCAAAAAACAGGCGGGGAACGGTTATGTAAGGCAGGTCGCTATCGTGGCTGAACTTTAGTTTACCAATCAGGTATAAGCCCAATAACACAAATATCACCACCCATATAACCAGGAAAATTTCGCGATCCAGCAGTCCCCAATGATAAGCAAGGTCTACATTGCTCAAAAACTTCATAGCCAGTGCCAGCTCAATAAAACCAAAGGTTACTTTAATGGTATTAAGCCAGCCGCCACTTTTTGGCAGTGATTGCAACATAGTGGGGAAAAAGGCAAACATGCTAAACGGCAAAGCCAGCCCTAAGCCAAAACCTAACATGCCCAATACAGGGGCAAGACTTACGCCGCCGGTAGAAGTTTGGCCCAACAGTGTACCTACAATGGGTCCCGTACACGAAAAGCTTACGATAACCAGTGTCAGAGCCATAAAAAAGATGCCTGTCAAGCCACCTTTGCCTGCTTTTTCATCGGCCTTATTGGCCCAGCTATTGGGCAGTGCCAGCTCAAACGCGCCAAAAAACGAGATGGCGAATAAAACGAAAATGGCAAAAAACAACAGGTTAGTGACAGGATGGGTTGATAGGGTATAGAGCGCTTTATCGCCAAAAACCAGTGTAATTAAAAGGGTAGGTATGGTATAAATTAAAATAATGGATAACGAGTACCACACCGCATTACGAATACCCTCGGCCCGCGATTTACTTCTTTTTAAAAAGAAACTAACGGTTACTGGTATTAACGGAAATACACACGGGGTAAGCACTGCCAATAAGCCGGTAAAGAGGCATATAAAAAAGATGTTCCAGATAGATGACTCCTGTTCGGTGTTAAGTGCAACGATGACGGGAGTACCCGCGGTTGATTTTATCCAAATACTAAATTTTTCCTCGGCATTTAAAAAGGTGGCACCTTTTTTTGCCAGCCAGGCGACTGAGCCTTTTACCACCTGGCTATCGCCTGGGGCAATGTTAAGTGGTTGTGTCCATACCACGCTATCGTTATAATAGCGAATGGTTTCGCCACCAGCGTCGGCATCGGCAGCGGTCACTATTTTTCCGCTTTCCAATAGTGTGTCGGCTGCCAGTTTTGCGGCACCGCTGTCAAGCGTAATGGTGCTTATAAACGCATCGTCGGCAAATTGCTTTTTGGCCGATAATATGCCCGCACCCTTTTCGGCTATGGCGGTAATTACAAGGGCAGGTTGCCCATTAAAGCTTACCTGTTGCCTGAATGTGAAATGCACAGGCGGTTGGTCCTGTGCATTTGCTGTAAATAGGGTAAAAACTGCTATTGAACTTACTAATAACCGGTAAATATGTTTCATGAAAAAGCTAACGGTGGTGACGGAATTATAACGAAACACTAAAGGTTTTTTTGGTAGGCGGCAAACACTGGCTATCGTCGCAGGTCATATATTCAACCGTTACGCTCAGGTTGGTTTTAATGTTGCCTTTCACTTTTACATTCTGCACAAAGTCTACCTTATCTCCAAAATATTTCACTTTTGTATCAAAATTTTTATCGTATTCTTCTTTTATCTTACCTACCTCTTTGGTTTGGCCGTTAAGCGTTATCAAAGGGTTTTTGGCAAACGAAAAACTGGTGGGTACCGGTCCGCCATCGCCAGTAAATTGCGAGTAAATATGCCATGGTTTTGGCAAAGTGGCTGTTACGGTAACCACATAATCGTTACCTACTTTTTTTGAAGAAGTACTCCATTTTACAGGATCTTTTATTTGTGCCGACGCACCAAAGGCGGTCAACAATACGCCTAAAAATAAGGTTGCAAGTTTATTCATATACTGGTTTTATAAATGGTAAAATAATTATTGTATCAAATGACCCCGTGGCCAATTAGTACCCTACTTAATACGCTGTAACGGCTATTTACTTTCAGAATGCATTGTTAATTAAGACCTAACAGATCAAAAACTTTTATGCCATCAACATTGCCAAGGGTAATATTGGCCGCCCTTTCGGGGTGTGGCATCATACCATACACATTGCCATGTAGGTTGCGAATACCCGCTATGCCACGTTCCGCACCATTGGGGCAATAACTTTTGTGAATATGGCCAGTGCCATTGCAATATCTAAACAATACCATATTATTTTTTTCGATGGTGTCTAACAACACCTCATTGGCATAGTACCTGCCCTCGCCGTGTGCAATAGGAATTTGTAAAGGCCCGGCATTTTTATCGTTTAAGGCGCCATCGCTTTTTAGCCATACATTTTTACATATAAACTGTTGGTTGGCATTTTGAAGCAAAACGCCGGGCAATAACCCACTTTCGCATAAAATTTGAAATCCGTTACAAATACCCAACACTTTACCTCCTTTATTGGCAAAGTCAATAACGCTTTGCATCATAGGGCTAAAGCGGGCAATGGCGCCACAGCGCAGGTAGTCGCCGTACGAAAATCCACCGGGCAGCACAATACAATCGTTGGTTGAAAAACTACTGAGATCGCTGTCTTTGTGCCAAAGCATCACTACGTCTTTGTTCATTTGCTGCAGTGCAAGCTCCATGTCGCGATCGCAGTTAGACCCCGGAAAAACAACTATCCCAAACTTCATGTTTGTAAATTTTATTGTTAACGAATGCTGTTGTATTTGAAAATGGCTAGTGGCCAAAAATAACTGCGGCTAAATGCAACAGTAGCGGTTTGTACAAAGCTGCCAGCAGTAACTGCCGCTGTTTATTATATTTTTTATGTGGGCAAAGGTAAAAGTGTTGGTGTGAAATGTGTTGTAAATATTACAGCGGCCACCAGTTGTTGAGTGCTATCAATACCACCAGAAACCAAAAAAGTATTAGAGGAAAGGTGTGTTTTTTAGGAAAAAGAAAGCCATTGGCCATAAACGGGCTTACGGGTATGCACCATAGTAACAAACTATCCAACGCGGCATTTTTGCTTATAAAAGGCAGGGGCAACATTACCAGCAACATCACCAAAAGTACTCCCCAGTTTTTACGTACCTGTATCAACATACGGCGGCTTTTGTCCTGAAAGTGATAAACCCCTATCATTAATATTAATAAAATACCGGTAATGGTAATAAAAAAGATTGAATTGGTATTTACATCGGGTAGGTTTAGCTGAAAGGCGGGCAAATTTTGGCGGAGGTACACCCATTGGTCAGTAAGAAAAAGAAAATTTAATAAAAAGTATAGGGGAGTGCATATGCCCATTAGCATTACCAGCCATTCGGTAATATTGAAAGGACGTACAACTACCAATGCAAAAATGGCGATTAATACCAGCAATATGGTCGCGTGATACAACAGTATACAGCCTCCAATAATAAGGCCGATATTAAACAACAGCGTTTTTGGGTTAGGAATATTATACAGCTTAACAATTTGCGAATAAAGCCAAATAATTATGGTATTGGCTAGCAGTGCAGGCGTTAAGTTGTTCCACTGGCTAAATATTGCAGTGGTTAGTACATACACCATAGCAGTTAAGTACGTGGGTTTGTTAAACATGCGCTGCTCGTTAAACAGGTAGTTTAACCGGAGTGCCTGGCTTATAATAAGGGTATGGTAAAGTATGGTAATAAATAGCTGATCCCAGTTGGCAATATAAGTAGTGAGTAATACGCTCAGCAATCCATCGTTTAAGGGGGCTACCACTTGCGGCGGCTGCAAAAAAAAATGGACATGCACAGCTACGCTAAGCATTATAAGCCAAATAATGGTTATAGGAGATCTTTCTTTAAAAAGGAATGTCACTTAGGTTGGTAAAATTTTCTTATAGTTCTACCCGTGCAAAACAAAGAAAATTTCGGCGTAAACACGGAACAATGATTTGTCGCAGGCCAACCTGTTTGGCATAGCGGGGCATAAAGTCGTAGCCGCGATCAAGATTTTTTAGCGTAGGGTTGCGTATCACCTTACCATCGGGTTGTATGCTTTGGTCGGTAAGTAGCTGTAGGCGTTTGTCCTGCTGGTTAAATAAAAAGTGCAGTTGGCTACCGGTATTTACGAGGTGAAAACCAATCAGCGCATCGGTTTCATCGTCCCACTGGCTTTTATTAAGCACATTGCTCCAATCAATTTTTCCTTCGTTATCAAACGATAATACTATAATATTTTCGGCATGGTAGCGGTTAAGCTGGTTGTTATTTAAACCATTATAGCGCCAGTACGGAAAACCATTGCCATACGAGTATGGGTTAAACATGTAGTAGTCGGAAGGGCGTAAAAAAGGTGAACCGAACATATTATTGAACCTGTTCATACCGCCGCGGCCGGTGGTATAAAATGCCTCAGCGGTCATTAAAAAGCCACCATCTTTTTTAGGAATAATGTTTTTAATAAAAAAGTCGTTAAACGCCGATTTAATGCCGTTTTCACCACGGGCTTCGTTGCGCAGGTTGTCGTCAAAAATCATGATACGGCTACTTTGCAGCGAGTACGCGGCATTGTCCCAAATGGAAAGGAACAATCCTTCTACATTGCCCTGGCGGCTTTTTCTAAAAAAAGAAGTAATTAAAAAACGGTTGGTTGTATTGTCGGGTTTTATGCGCAGGTCGTCAAGATAATTTTCCAACAGGTTAAGCTGCGTAACGGAAACGTTGCTTTGCATGGCTGGTTTTACATAAAAAAACAATTTTTCAATGTTTTCTTCGCTGTTGCTTTGTACAGCCCGTGCAAATGCAAGGTCGCCATGGTTATTTATCTGGAACTCGGTAAGATAATCGCTCCTGTCGGGCATATTAATCTTCAAGGTTATTTTTTCCTTTAACTCAAGTTCCTTATTGTACAAAACGGTGGTCAATATATGCGAGTCGTCATCTTTAGTATTGATCTTTATTATATCAAAATACTGTTTGTCTTCGCTATTAATTACTGAGTAAATTTTGTTATTTGCCCAAAAGGTAATAGCGGTTGTATCCAACATTACCGGCTCAGCTGCAAGTTTACCATCGCCATTAATTTTTACCCCCATAAAGTAAACGATGTTTCTTTTTTGGTATTGGTAAAAGAAATAGGCAAAATCGGGGAAGGCCAAAAAGTCGGAACTGATCAATCTTTCGGGTAAAAAGCTGTAATTAACCCTGTCAAGCTCGTTCATTTCCATATCGTATACACTCATGGCATGGCTGTCCCTAAGGTTTTTATATATTAATATATTTCCGCCAACCTTACCTAAAATTTCAAAGTTGGTTTGCCTTATATCGTTTCTGTCAGTTTCGGAATATATTACCTGTTGTTGCGCCAATGCGGTAAACGAGGTAAGCAGCATTACTGCCACTACAAAGCCATTTATGTTCATGTAAGTCAAATATTAATAATTACAAATTTACCACTACGCTTTTTGCACGTTGCCAATATTACTTTAAATAGGTGAGTGTTTATTGTTAACAGCGTTACAATTTACAATAATATACATACGCTTTAGGTGGGTTTTAGTTTCAAACCCTGCGCTAAATGG
Organism: Chitinophagales bacterium; assembly: GCA_038247635.1. Lineage (GTDB taxonomy): Bacteria > Bacteroidota > Bacteroidia > Chitinophagales > Chitinophagaceae > Segetibacter. The sequence continues at coordinate 53,156 of JBBRUR010000002.1, read as the reverse complement.
CATGTGCTCACCTACCTTTTTTATGACCGTACAGTTGGTTTATAGCCAGGTATTAGCAGGCCGGCCGACATTTTTTAAAGGCAAATTTTTGTGGCAAACAAAGTAATTGAAACAAAACAAGTTATTTTAGTACTGGTTGTGGCATATTTAACCCTTAACTACTGCCCTTTGCCCCTTGCCAATGAATACCTTTTTAATAATTGTAGCTGCCTACCTTGCCTTGCTGTTACTGGTGTACCTGGTACAGGACAAGTTTATTTTTAAGCCCGAAAAGCTGGCTTTTGATTTTAAGTACAAATACGATTACCCTTTTGAAGAGTTATTTTTTGAGGTGGAGCCGGGCGTTTCCATTAACGGGTTGCATTTTTATGTAAACGAACCCAAAGGCCTCATATTGTACTTTCATGGCAATACCCGTAGCATAAAGGGTTGGGCCAAATATGCCCGCGACTTTTTTAGGTACCAGTACGATGTGGTGCTGGTTGACTATCGCGGCTTTGGTAAAAGCACCGGTAAACGCAGCGAAAAGGAGCTGCTTAGCGACATGCAATTTGTATATAACACCTTATTAAAAAAATACGCCGAGCACCACCTTATTGTTTATGGCCGCAGCCTTGGCAGCGGTTTTGCCACCAAAATAGCCAGCGAAAACAAGCCCCGGTACCTGATACTGGATAGCCCCTATTACAATTTTGTAAAGGCAGTTGGCAGGTTTTTGCCATTGCTGCCTACCAGGCTGGTGCTCCGTTATCACCTGCGAACCGACCAATGGATAACAAAGGTTAATTGCCACACTTACATTCTTCACGGCACCAAAGATTGGCTTATTCCTATAAAGCAAAGCGAACAACTTCAGCACATCAACCCGCGCAAAATAACGTTGATTAGAATTGTGGGTGGCGGGCACAATAACCTGCCATCGTACCCTGAATACCACAACTTTATTAGGGATATTTTACAGTATTAACCTTACAGCTATGCTTTTAACTACTGTAGTTTTGCCGCCTTGCAAACAACTACCATGCAGCCCAACAACCACCTGATAAAATTTTGGAAGGGACTAAAGATTTTTTTGCTGGTATATTGCCTTGTTGGTATTGCGGTGTACTACCTGCAGGATTATTTTATTGTTCACCCGGTACCGCTGGCCAAAGGCTACAATTATGTATTTAACCAGCGCCACAACGAGTTAAATATTGCTTACAACGATAAGGCCAACATCAGCATTGTTCAGTTTCCCGGTAAGCAAAAAAATTTAAAAGGGGTTGTGCTGTATTTTCACGGAAATAAAGGAAATATAGAAAGATATGCAAGGTTTGCGCCCATATTTACCAATAATGGCTACGAAGCATGGATGATTGATTATCCTGGTTTTGGCAAAAGCACAGGCGAATTTACCGAGCAAAGGGTGTACGATTGGTCGCTGCTAATGTATAACCTTGCCCGCAAAAAATATGGTCGCGACAGCATTATTTTATATGGAAAATCGCTGGGTACCGGTATTGCTTCGCAATTGGCCAGTATACGCGATTGTAAACTGCTTGTGTTGGAAACACCCTATTATAGCCTTACGTCGCTGGCTTCCCGTTACTTTTGGATGTACCCTATTAGTAACATGATGCAATATAAATTTCCTACAAACCAACATCTCGCTAAAGTTACAGCACGCATTATTATTTTTCATGGAACCAACGATAAGGTGATACCTTATAAAAATGCCGTACAACTGAAAGCCGATTTAAAAAAGGGGGATGAATTTATAACACTCGCCGGGGGAAATCATTTAAACCTCAATACATTTCCAATAATGCAGCATAAGCTTGATGCGCTGCTGAAGTGAGCTGTTTTTTAAACATTTTGACATAGTGAAGTGTCTTTTTTTTTGGTTCCGTTGACTGTATAATAAAGACTTTTTCCAATAACTAGTAAGAATATGTTTAAACTTCGCAGCCAACTTTTGCTTTAAAGGTTTGCGATGCCATATATGCAAAAGATGAAAGGATTGCGACGCAACTATGTTGCTATAAAAAACTAAAGCTGGTATCTAAATAATTCTTTTTTTAAGTAAGTTTTAAGATATATAGAATTGTTTGGCCTTTGCCGGTTCAGGAATAAAGGCCGTATCGCCTATCAACTGTTTTAAATTTGTTTCAATAGTTATGGCAATGGCTGTTACAGGCGTATCAGTAGGTTTGTTGCTAAATGGATCCTGTAACTGCGTGGCTGTCTTTTCCAAAAAGAAAAAGGAGGAGGAAATAAGTACAAGTAATGGCACGCTAAAATAAACCTTAATAGAATACAAACCAATGGACATGATTATTACAAAAAAATATATAATAAGGTGAAGAAAAAATTTGTAGGTAACAGGGAAAACCGTGGTTTTGATACGCTCGGCCATGCCCATTGAATTGGTGAGGTTGGTTGTAGTAGTGTTTAGTTGCACAAGTTGAAAGTCATTTATTTGATGCCGCTGGTAAAGGGCTGCTATTTGCCTGGCGTGTAATTGTAAAAGTGCCAACGGCTTGTTATCGTGCGTTGATACGTACTCCAACTCGTTTTCGGAAATGTATTTTTTTAAGTTGGTAAGCGGGTTTGTTCCTCTTAACGTTTGGCCAAGGCTAAAGCACCATGCAATTTGCCTGAGGGTAATTTTTTTAATTTCTTCGTCGTTGCCCGCAATAGCAAACGATTGTAATTGCAAAACGAGTGTGCGACTGTCATTTACAATACTTCCCCATATTTTCCGGGCTTCCCACCATCGTTCGTACGACTGATTAAGATTAAACGAAATAATTACCGATATAGCCGTACCTATAAATACCGGAATAGTCAGCGGCATTGGTGGCAAAATATTTCGAAGCAGGTAGATGATGTTATTTGCTAAAAAGCCGATAAGCAACACAAACAGCACTTCCCATTTTATTTGGCGAGCCATATACAATAAAGGAAAGCGCGTATTTAACAGCATGTGGTAACATTATTTAGTAGCTGCTAACAGTTGGCAATTTCAATGCCACGGTAATTAGCAAAATGTACAATTCCCTGTTGTAGTTATTGAAGCAGGCTGAATTGGTCGTGAAGAAGTAAAGGTATTTGGTTATACCACTATAAACGCTGCGAAGTAATAGTTGTTAGCCGCCGCAATCAGTTGCAGGTTTACGTAGTGCGAGGTAATAAAATCCTGGTAGGCTTTAAACTCGTGGGTAGGTACAACAAACTCGTCAAAAAAAATAATATCGCCTTTGTTAAGGTTGGGCGAAAGCATGGTTAGGGCATACAACGTAGCCGAATACAGGTCAGCATCCAGCATAATTACCTTACGGCGGCTATTGTTGAGGTTGGCGATAAATGAGGGGAGCGTTTGCTGAAATAATCCCTTGTAAAAAGTGGCACGGCTGTCGTTTACCTCGGGTATGGCGTTGTTGTTGCTAAACGATCCTTTTTTAAACGGTCCCCAGTCTTCGGGCAGGCCGTCAAAAGTATCAAAGCCATAAAAGCGACTTTCGGGCGAAGCATTTTGCTGTAGCCACCATTTAAACGAATGCCCGGCTGCCACCCCAAATTCAATATAGGTAATGGGTTGGCGTAGGTTTTCCTTATTAATGACCCACTTGTACATGCCATCGCGTTTGCTATAATCCCATTTGCTTAAAAAGTCGTTGTATTCAACCGCCTTGTTTTGCCATGCCCATTTGCTAAGGCGGGTAAGGTAAACAAGGTTTAAAAACGCACCGGTAAAAGGCAAAAAAATGCGATGTAGTTGCAGTTTAATAAACCACGATTTGGTCAGCCTGATAAAAAACAGTTTCATGCGGCAAAGAAAAGAAAAGTAAAAAGTAAAAAGTAAAAATTAAAAAGAGGAGAGATTAAAAATCCGGAACACCATATCTATCGCAATCTAAAGTATGACTATTTTTTTTGGCCATTCATTTTAACGCTGTTTATATGGCCGTTGCAGCCTGCCTCTATGACCATAGAGGTCGCACACTTATGCCGAAGTGCTTTTTGCAGCTTTTTATTCTGTAAATCTATATCCATTTTAGTTTATCGGGTAAGGAATTCGGATATTTAAACAAAGTAGAATACCCCCGCAAAACGCGGGGCAGTATAAAAGGCAGGAGCATTTTTAAATTATGCCCGCCAATTCTAAACTCCGCTTTTTTAGCGCAATAATATCTAAATTCTCCACTATTGGTTCAGGCATTAGCACCAGCGAGGTGTCATTTTCTTTCCACCAGGTACCATTTAACAACTCGGCAAAGGCTATTGTGCCAACAAGATATTTCCGTTCGCCGTTGGAATGCCACTCTTCAATGGACACCAGTTTTTCGCGGGGAATATTTTTTAGGTCATTAAAACTCAGGTACACCTTTACGTAAAAATCGTTGGTTAGTTGGTGAGGGGTATGGTGATATAATTTTTTATATTCGTATTTGTAATCGTACCGCAGGGCGCTTAGGTCGCTTAGTACTGCCGAAGCCGTGGGAAAACTGCCGGCGCCTTTACCATAAAAAAACTGTTTGTCGGCAAAGCCGCTTTCTATTACCACCCCGTTGTATTCGTTTTTTACAAAGCTCAGGTGATCGTCGTGCTTTACAAATTGAGGCAACACGAATGCTGCCACTTTTCCGTTTTGTAACTTTTTAGCCTGGGCCACCAGCTTAATATCATAGTGTTTTTCTTTAGCCACTACCGCATCGCTAAACTGTATATTTTGGATACCCGTAAATAAAATATTGTCGGGATGCTCCACAATACCATAGGCATGGGTTAACAACAGGCTCCATTTGTTTACGGCGTCGTACCCTTCCACATCCAGCTTGGGGTTACTTTCAGCAAAACCAAGTTGTTGTGCCAGCATCAGCGCTGCCTTAAAATCAAGCCCGTCATCAAACATTTTGGTAAGTATGAAATTGGTTGACCCGTTTACGATGGCCTTAATACTATGCAACAAATCGTTGTCGTAATATTCTTCCAGGTTACGGATTACGGGTATACTGGCGCAGGCGGCCGCTTCGCACAAAAACGGAAGGCCGGTTTGTTTCTGTAGTTCCAGAATTTCGGGCAGGTGCTCCGCTATCATTTTTTTACTGGCGCTTACCACCGCTTTTCCATTGGTCAAAGCAGTACGAACAATTGAGAAGGCCGCCTCACTGTCATCAATTACCTCAACAATAACGTTGATTGAGTTGTCAAAAAGTAAATCGTTTGGCTGCGTGGTAAACAGTTCAGCAGGGGCGTTTCTTTTTTTATCCGGTTGCTTTATACATACCTTTTTAATGGCCGCGTTAAGCGACGGCGTTTGTTTTAAAACCTTGTAAAGCCCTTCGCCCACCACGCCAAAACCAAATAAGCCTATGTTGAGTTGTTTGTGTGTAGTCATATTTTTTATTTTAAATGCTAAATTTTAAATGTTGAATGTTGAATTTTTAAATTTTGAATTTAATGAAGTGAGTTGTCTTTTAAATTATTTTAAATTTTAAAATGAGGGGGCAAAAATTATTTTGAATTGTAAATTTTAAATTGGAAGCAAATAGTGTTAAGGTCTTTACTGCAATTCAAGTTTACATTTCACGCTTCACAATTGTCGTTTCACGTTTCACCTTTCGTATTTGACCATTCGCCCCGCACCATTTAAAATTCAACCTTCAACATTTAAAATAACCTATTTAACTATTGACTATTGCCTTTTTTAATTTGTAATTTTTACTTTCGTGCCATCCTCTCCAAATGCCCCTGTATAATCTCAAACTCCAATAAAAAGCCATCATGTCCATAGGGCGAGTCAATCTCTACGTATTCGGCGCCCGGTATGTGTTGGGCTATAAATTGTTGTTCGGTTACGGGAAAAAGCCAATCGCTTTTAATGCCTATTACCATTGTTTTTGCCTGTATCCTTCCCAACGAATTTTGTAATGAAACCCTGCCGCGGGCAAGGTTGTGGGCATCCATAGCTTTGCTTAAAAAATAATAGCTGAACGCGTTAAACCGTAACCCAAGTTTGTGGCCCTGGTAGTGCTGGTAGGTTTCTGCCCTAAACACCTGTTGGTCTACCGGTAAGTGTTTGGTATCGGAACTCAGCTCTTGCTGGGCATGGTGGTAGGTATAATAATTCCGGTACGATATTAATGCTATTGACCGCGCTACCTTCATGCCATCCAGTCCGGCGGTGGCCTCTTTGTTTTGCCAGGTGGCATCGTTGGTAATGCACCACCGTTGCGATGCATTAAAGGCCACACCCCATGGCGAGTGATATGCATTGGTAGCCATAGGTACGATGTATTTGAACAGCGCAGGTTCTTCAACAGCCCACTGTAGTAATTGCTGTCCGCCCATTGAGCCACCGAGGCCAAGATATATTTGGTTGATGCCAAGGTGTATACGAAGGTGCTGGTAGGCCCGTATCATATCGCGGGTGGTAAACCACGGAAAGTTGTGGTAGTAAGGCTCGTTGGTGTTTGGGTCAATATTCAATGGCGAACTGCTACCATAGCAACTGCCGGGCATGTTTACACAAATAATAAAATACCTGGCGGGGTCAAAATACCTGCCTTTGCCCACTAAGCCATGCCACCAATCGGCAGGGTCGCTGTTGGCCGTTAGTGCATGAAATACCCACACCACATTATCGGCTGTTGCATTTAGGTTTCCAAGGGTGGTATAACCCAAATGAAACCCGGTAAGCACTTTGCCACTTTCTAAGGTAAAGGGTTGGGGGTAAGTAAAAATTTGAGGCATTTTGTGAGTTAAAAGTTATGAGTTGTTTTGAATTTTGAATTTTAAATGTTGAATTGAGAGGAAGGAATGTAAAATTATGAATTATGAGTTATGAGTTATGAGTTATGAGTTAAATGGTTAATTGTGAGTTGTCAATTGTGAATGGTGAGTGAAGAATTATTTTAAATTTTAAATTTTTATTTTTGAATTGGGAGGAAGGAATGTGGAATTATGAATTATGAATTATGAGTTAAGTAGTTAATTGTGAGTGGTGGGTTATGAGTTATGAGTGATGAGTGATGAGTTATGAGTGTAGAGTTATGAGTTAAATTGTGAGTTGTCAGTTGTGAGTGGTGAGTTAAGGATTATTTTTAATTTTTAATTTTTTATTTTGAATTGGAAATGAAAGAATGTAGAATTATGAGTTATGAGTTAAATGGTTAATTGTGAGTGGTGAGTTAGGGATTATTTTTAATTTTTAATTTTAAATTGGAAAGGAAGGAATGCAGAATTATGAATTATGTTAAATTTTAAATTGTATGTATTTTGTTGGTAAATCAGTAATTATAAATTAAAAATTAAGCGTTGAATGGTCAATAATTGATTGTTAATGGTAAAAAATGAAACGTGATCTGTGATTATTGAATGTCTATTTCTTCTTCGTGTTACTTCGTGTACTTTGTGCCCTGGTGGTTTAAAATCAACACCCGCCGTACAAGGGTGCAACGCAACGATGCCTTATTGAAGCACCGTTGCCCGTCACCAAAAAAACTATACTGTTACGCCCTCAAATACTTTGGCAAAAGCCTGCTCCAGGTCGGCTTTTATGTCTTCAATGTGTTCTATGCCTACGCTTATCCTAACCAGGTTTGGCAGTACGCCCGAGGCTTTTTGCTCTTCCTCGTTTAGCTGTTCGTGGGTGGTGCTGGCGGGGTGTATAGCCAGGGTTTTAGCATCGCCTACGTTGGCAAGGTGGCTTATTAGTTTTAGACTGTCAATAAATTTGCTGGCGTTTTCTTTAGGTCCTTTTACACCAAAGTTTACAATGCCGCCAAAGCCGTTTAGCAGGTATTTTTTAGCCAGGCTGTAGTAGGTGCTACTTTCAAGACCAGGGTATAAAACATAATCTACCAACTCGTGGGCTTCAAGCCATTGGGCCAGTGCCAGCGCGTTTTGCGAGTGGCGTTCCATGCGCAGGCTTAAAGTTTCTAACCCCTGCAATAACAAAAAGGAGTTAAACGGCGATTGACTGCTACCAAAGTCGCGCAGGCCTTCTACCCGTGCCCTTATAATAAAGGCAATGTTTGGCAGGCCCAGGGGGTTGCCTTCGCCAAAAACGTCCCAAAACTTAAGGCCATGGTAGCCTTCGCTTGGCTCGGTAAACTGCGGAAATTTGCCATTGCCCCAGTTGTAGTTTCCGCCATCTACAATAACGCCGCCAATGCTGGTGCCGTGTCCGCCTATCCATTTAGTAGCACTTTCTACCACAATGTTGGCCCCATGCTGTAGCGGCTTAAACAGGTAACCACCGGCGCCAAAAGTATTGTCTACAATTAGTGGCAGGTCGTACTCCTTTGCCAATGCAGCAAATTTTTCAAAGTCGGGAATATTTACCCTTGGGTTACCAATGGTTTCAAGATAAATGGCTTTGGTATTTTTGTCAATCAATGGAACAAAGCTTTCTACATCGTCGCCATTGCCAAAACGGGCCTCAACTCCAAGGCGTTTAAAGGCCACCTTAAACTGGTTGTAGGTGCCGCCATATAGGTACGAAGTGCTGATGAAATTATCGCCCGCCTGCAAAATATTGTTGAGGGCTATAAACTGTGCAGCTTGTCCCGACGAAGTAGCCAGGGCCATTACACCACCTTCCAAAGCAGCAATGCGTTTTTCAAACACATCGCTGGTGGGGTTCATAATACGGGTGTAAATGTTACCAAATTCGCGCAGACCAAAAAGGTTGGCAGCGTGCTCAGCATTTTTAAAACCATACGAAGTGGTTTGGTAAATGGGCACCGCCCGGCTTTGGGTAGTGGCATCAATTTCCTGGCCGGCATGCAATTGCAATGTTTCAAAACGAAGATTACTCATAATGGTACGTTTTATTTTTTAAGGTTATAAAAGTCCATTTTTTTAGTAGACTTTACAAAAAGATTATACAGGTTAACAAAAAATACCAATTATTTGAAAGACAGCCAATAAAGCGCATAAAAAAAGCCCGCCTGTAGGCCAGGCGAGCTTGAAGTATAAAGAACGGAAGTTCAAAAAATCAAACTATACTCTGACCTATCTCTCCCGGCCGCAACCGGGGTGGAATTGGCACCTTCATGCCGTTGAGTTAACGGTAAGGGTTGCCAAGGCGTCAAAGGGCCATTACCCTCTGCCTTTCTTGATAAGTATTTTTAAGACCTGCTGCAAAAGTAAGACTGTGGTTTTTAGATTGGCAAATATTTTTTGAAGTAAAAATTAAAAAGTAAAAATTTTAAAGTAAAAATTAAAAAAGAGAGAGCTTAAAAAGGTGCGTTGAAATTATAGATAAATTTTTTAGGTTTGCTAACCGGGTCTTTCAGCAGGGTCGGGTCAATCATCAGGGATTTGTCTGCTATTTGTTGATTGATTTGCGTGTTTCTTCAAGAGTTTTAATTTGTTCTTCGGTAAACAAAGGTCTGTTCTGCAATAGTTCCGTCAGCCGCAGCTGGTTGTCAGGCAGTTAATCCCTTTCAGATAACTGCTCCTGTAGCCTTACCTTTTGCACAGGTGAAAGCTGCTTTACTATAGAAATCAACGCTTCAAATGGTATTTGCACTTTTACTTCTACACTCAAATTTACTATTTTTGCAATACGGTAAAAATTGATCGCTAATGAAATAAAGACCTGAACTAAAGTACTTAAGTAAAAAACTCGATTATAATCGTATAGCAACGTTTGGTAGCCATCCGCACTTGCTAATATTTATATTCCTCCCTTAAATACATCAGTACTACTTCTTCCTTTTTTACTTTTTACTTTTTAATTATTTAACACTTCTCCATTTTCCCCAACCAAAAACTAACCTCCAAACAGTTGTAAGGTCAATCCGATCGGCATAGTGCCCGCCTCTTTTTTACTTTTTACTTTTTAATTAACCCACCTTCCGCCATCTCCCCAACCAAAAAATCTCACCAGTAAACAGTTGTTACTTCACTCCGATAAGTGTAGTCCCTTCTTCCTTTTTCCTTTTTAGTTAACTCACCTTCCCTCTCCAACCAAAAACCTTTTGGTTTTGTTCTACCTTTGCACACTTACAAATTTTATGGCGAAAACAACAAAGAAGACAGTAGATAAGATAGTTGAACCAATAACACCCCACGAGCAGATAGAAGTGTTTGGCGCAAGGGTGCACAACCTGAAAAATATTGATATTTCCATACCTAAAAACCAGTTGGTGGTCATTACCGGTGTTAGTGGCAGTGGCAAATCGAGCCTTGCTTTTGATACTATTTACAACGAAGGCCAACGCCGCTACATGGAAAGTTTTAGTGCTTATGCCCGCCAGTTTATTGGCGATATGGAGCGCCCCGATGTAGATAAGATCACCGGCCTCAGCCCGGTTATTTCCATTGAGCAAAAAACAACCAATAAAAACCCGCGTTCCACCGTGGGTACCATTACCGAGGTGTACGACTTTTTGCGCCTTTTGTATGCACGGGTTGGCGAGGCCTATAGCTACAATACCGGCAAAAAAATGGTAAAGTGGAGCGAAGAGGAAATTGTTGAGGACATTTTTACCAAATATAAAGACCAAAAAATAGCCCTGTTGGCGCCGCTGGTACGTGGCCGAAAAGGCCACTACCGCGAGCTGTTTGAGGATGTGCGAAAAAAGGGTTTTGTAAAAGTGCGGATAGATGGCGAAATAAAAGATTTGGTAGAGCGGATGCAGGTGGACAGGTATAAAATTCACGACATAGAGCTGGTAGTAGACCGCCTAAAAGCCACCGACGATATGAAGGTGCGCCTAAGCCAAAGCGTACAAAAAACATTGCAGGTAGGAAAGGATTTGATGTTTGTGGCCCCCCAACCGCCCGAAGTGGAGGGCAAAGGAAAATCGAAGCCGCCACAGGTATCCGCTTCGGGAACGGCGGAAGCACTGTACTCCAAACAGTTAATGTGTATTGATACGGGTTTGAGCTACGAGGAACCTTCACCCAACGCGTTTTCGTTTAACTCGCCGTACGGTGCATGCCCAACGTGTAAGGGGCTGGGCAATGTGTACCAGGTAAACATGGACGCCGTAATACCCGACTGGAAAAAAAGCATTAAGGAAGGCGCTATAGCCCCGCTGGGCGAAGAACGCGAAGCTTACATTTATAAGCAGATAGCACAGCTAGCCAAAAAATATAAGTTTAGTGTTGATAAGCCTATAAAAGACCTACCCGAAAAGGCGCGGAACATGGTATTGTACGGTACCGAAGAGGGTGACGCGAACCTTGACATAAGCGATGATTATGTTGCATCCGCCGATGTATACAATACTGAATACGAGGGGATAATTAACATGTTGCGCCGTTGGTTTGCCAGCAGCAGCAGCGAAAGCATGCGGGATTGGGTAGAGAAGTTTATGATTTTAAAACCTTGCCCAAGTTGCAGCGGCGCCCGCCTTAAAAAGGAAAGTCTTTGGTTTAAGGTAGATGAAAAAAATATAGCTGAGATAAGCAATCTTGACCTGGATAAACTGATGGGCTGGTTTACTGATATTGAAGACAGGCTAAACAAACGCCAGAACCTGATAGGAAAAGACATTTTGAAGGAAATAAGGGAGCGGTTGCAATTTTTGCTTGATGTGGGGCTTACGTATTTAACCCTTAACCGCCCCAGTAAATCGCTTAGCGGCGGCGAAAGCCAGCGTATACGATTGGCCACTCAAATTGGCTCGCAACTGCAGGGCATTACTTACATACTAGACGAGCCGAGTATTGGCCTGCACCAGCGCGATAACCAGCAATTGATTGTGGCCCTTAAAAACCTCCGCGACATTGGCAACAGTGTGTTGGTGGTTGAGCACGACAAGGATATTATGATGGCCAGCGACCATTTGATAGACATTGGTCCCAACGCCGGTAAACATGGTGGCCGTGTAGTGGCACAGGGCACTCCGCAGCAAGTATTGGCCAACCCGCATTCGCCCACTGCCCGTTATTTAAGTGGCGAAAAAAATATTGAAATACCCACCGAACGCCGCCCCGGTAGTGGAAATGTATTAGAATTAAAAGGCGTAAAAGGCAATAACCTTAAGGGCGTTAGTGTAAAATTTCCGCTGGGCAAGTTTATTTGTGTTACGGGTGTTAGCGGCAGTGGTAAGAGTACACTAATTACTGAAACATTGTACCCCATTTTAAGCAAGCATGCCTACGATAGTAAAATGATGCCGATGGAATACAAAACCATTACCGGGTTGGAGTTTATAGATAAAGTGATTGAAATTGACCAAAGCCCGATAGGCCGCACACCCCGCAGCAACCCGGCTACGTACTGTGGCTTTTTTACAGAAATAAGAACCTTATTTTCGGTAATACCCGAAGCTAAAATACGGGGTTATGCAGCAGGGCGTTTTTCGTTTAACGTAAAAGGCGGCCGATGCGATGTTTGTGAAGGTGGTGGCATGCGGGTAATAGAAATGAACTTTTTGCCCGACGTTTATGTGCCTTGCGAAAAGTGTAATGGAAAACGCTACAACCGCGAAACACTGGAGATACGCTACAAGGGAAAATCGATAAGCGATATATTGGAAATGACGGTGGATGAGGCAGTTGATTTTTTTCAGAATATACACTACCTGTACCGCAAAATAAAAGTGTTGCAGGAAGTTGGGTTGGGTTACATTACCCTTGGCCAATCGGCTGTAACGCTTAGTGGCGGCGAGGCACAGCGGGTAAAACTGGCTACCGAGCTTAGTAAAAAAGATACCGGGAAAACCTTTTACATACTGGATGAGCCAACTACAGGCTTGCACTTTCAGGACATACAGCACCTGCTGGATGTATTGAATAAACTGGTAGACCGAGGCAACACCGTATTGGTAATTGAGCACAACCTGGATGTTATAAAAGTGGCCGACCACATTATTGACCTTGGCCCCGAAGGCGGTATGGGCGGTGGTAAAATTTTGTTTGAAGGCACACCGGAGAAACTGATTAAAGTAAAAGGTAGCCATACGGGCAAGTACCTGGGCATAGAAATGAATGCGCAGGTGGGGGAGTTGGTGTAGATTATTTTTTGCCGCTAAAGCGCAAAGGCACTAACAAGCGCTAAGGTAATAAGATGAAGGGGTTTAAGTAATTATCAGGTTAGAGGAAAAGAAATTGTCCTATCGATATTTTAATTGCCACAAAGGCGTGAATAGCAAGGAATTGAATTGCGTGCTGACTGTTACTTTGATTGACATAACTCCGTGACTATTGTAATTACAAATATTTTGGAATGACGTTTGATAATTTACCAATATTAAAGTACAGGACAAGCCTTAAGAAACGATATTTTGCTTTACTATTTAATTATATAATCGTAATTACATTAACCTATTTATACATTGATTTTTTTTGGAACATTAAATGAAGATGGCGAAGGAGGAAAGACAGTCCGTGGACTAATGACTTTGCCGCTATTTAATTTTTAATTTGTTTATTTTGTATTTGTTAAGGCATATTTCGGTGGAACTTTTTTCGCCTCGCATTTAACTTAAGGGTTTTGACAATTGACAGAAAACAAATTGAATTTATGCAGGCATTAAAACGATATTTAGTTGACCCTATTGACTTTTTTATTTGGGGTTTGCCTGCTGCTATTTCAATTAAAAATTCATTTAAATATTAACGACTGGGAGATAGGTGGGCAAAGACAATTGTTGTAGATATTTCAGACGCAGAACAAATGACAAACGCATAATATTACCTTGGCGACGGGAAGAAGAATAGCAACCAACATAGGTTTTGCTTCAGGGTTTGCTGGGCGTTGGAGCAATGGGTATTTATCGCAATCATCATACATGCAGGGTAAATCCCGAACGGATGTCGGTATCAACAAGTACAGGTTTCATAAATCGATTTCACGGCTAAAAAGACTATTTCTGGTGTATTATATTTCGTTCAAATACGCTTCATAATCACTCTCAGCAAGGTCACCAAACGAACCTGTAAAGGATAAAATTTTCTACCGGTTCTTGTTTAATTTTTTTGTGTTTTTCTTCAGGGATTAAATTACAGCGTACGAGTCTTCAAGGCGGTCAACCGGCACATTTTTGAGTTGTTTTAATATTGTGTTTAGTGTTACCATGAAGATAAAAAAGCTATGGATTTTTTGTGCTGGCAACTTAGTGGGAAATACTAAGGATGAAGAGACGGAACAGTTATACACATAGATAAGTACCTGGGTATAGAAATGAATGCACAGATGGGGGAGTTGGTGTAGGAAAATATTTTTAAGCTTTTGATGAATATTATTTGTTGATAAACTCGCTTACTTTTATAATACACTGTCAACAGCTATAAAATGAAAACGATTGGGCAATTGATAAGGGAAGCGAGGGAACTGGACGGAATCTCTTTGCAGGAGGTTTCGGACAATACTTCAACTGACGTATAAATACTGCATAACATTGAACAAGGGAATCATTCCCCCTCAACAGAGCAAGGGCTGAGTATTGCCCGGTTTTTAGGGTTGAAGGGTTCTGAATTATTGGACATGATTAATATTGACAGTAGCTCCTATTTGTCGTACAATAACAGGCAAGCTTTACCTGGCTTGCAGGTTGCCGAAGAACTGGTTGCCTACTTACCAAATACTAAAGAAAACAGCAAATCGGTTGTTGCCTCGTTGGTAAAGGTTTTTAAAAGTTTTCCCCTTATACAAAAGGCATGGATTTTTGGTTCGTTTGCGCAAAAAAAAGAGAGACGTGAGAGTGACATAGATTTGGCAATACAAACGGAACCTGGTTTTAGCTATTTTGATTTAGCTGATGTTCAACACCAGCTTGAAGACGCTGCTTACACAAAAATTGATCTTGGGTTTATTGGTAGTTTAAAGCCGGTTATGTTGAAAAATATTCAGTCTGACCTAACCCTTTTGTATGAAAGACCATCGTGATCAAAACCTGCAAAGGTTGCGGGATATTGAGAAAGCAATTGAGGCGATAGAGAAATATACAAAGGGTCAATCGTTCAATATTTTTTGTAGTAACCAGATGTTACATGATGCGGTTTTGCTACAGTTTGTGATAATTGGCGAAGCAAGCGTTCATCTCTCCAATACCATTACTACTGCCTATAATTATCCATGGTATAAGGTTAAGCGTTTTGTAACCTAATTGCCCACCAATACTTTAATGTTAAACTGGAAGCAGTATGGGCAGTAATTCAAAATAATTTACCGGGCTTTAAGGTGGTAATTCAAACTATTATAAAAAACGAATTATAGGACGACGCTGAGTTTGCAATTGGAGACTTTTTTTAGGTTTTGCAGAATGGTGCAATGCTGTACACGAGTGCGACGCAACCAAATTATTATAGATAAAAAATGCCTGGCTCCCAAAAAAAACCTTTCGTAATCAAATTTTTAACAACCTGTAAAACTCCGCTTCTTCCATTTCTTTAACCCCGCCGCGGGGTAAATCGCCAATGGAAAGATCTTCGATGGCAACGCGTACCAGGCGGCGGCATTGGTGGCCAACGGCATCGACCATTTTGCGTACCTGGTGAAATTTGCCTTCAGTTAGTTTTAGTAGCAGCCACGTGTATGGCGGACGTAGTTGCAGCGGGTGTGTGTCGTTAAAATATAATAATGGTTCGGTTATAATGTTAACCTCGCAGGGGAGGGTAACATAATCGCCGCCTCCTTTTACGCGTATGGTTATGCCGGTACGCAATCGCTCAAGGGTGTCGGGTTGCACCTCGTGTTTTACCTGCACCAGGTAGGTGCGCTGGTGTGCCGTATCACTTTCAAAAAGCAGTTTAGTAATGCGCCTATCGGTGGTTAGCAGCAACAGGCCTTCGCTGTTATTATCAAGCCGGCCAATGGCATGGATATATTCGGGAAAGGTAAAATCAAGGTCGCCCAGCAGCGTAACCCGGTGGGAACTTACAAACTGCGAAACCATTTTGTAGGGCTTGTTAATAGCAAAATATCGGTAGGGTTTAGGTACGGCTTCAATATTAGGTACGTGTGGTTGGCGGACTGACTTTTGCATGAAATGTGCGTTGGCGGCAAATGTCATGCATTGTGTGTTGTACAGCGTAGGATATTTTATAGCCGGGCAGCTAATATTGGCTGTTGGTAGCCTTATTGTGGTAATAGTTGTTGTGTGTAAGTGTCATTATATACTTTGGGTAAACTGATTGGCCACTTCAAATGGTACGTCAGTAATAAGGGGTATTTTTATTAACCATAATTTATCTATGAAATACGTTTTGCTGCTTTTAGTTTCCATTTTTACCTCCGGGTTATTGTATAGTCAGCAAAAAACTGACATTATACTTCAGTTGCGTAACCAGCGCATAACTGTGCAGGAAAATGTGTTGGTTTTTAACTGGGAGCAGTTTGCTGCAACGCACGCTGCTGTGCAGGGGCAGCGATTTGCCATTGCGGTGTTTGCTGCTAGGCCAGGCGAGGTTTTGCGAAAACAACTGATTAATGGAGGCATAACCCTTGGCGATTATATTGGCAACAACACCTGGCAGGTGGCCATATGGCAGGCCATTGATAAAAGCTTTTTGCAGTCTGTGGGCATACTGGCCATTACCGATTTGCCGCTGCAAATTAAAATGGACGATCGCCTGTTGAAGGCGCCATTGCCTGCATACGCCATTACCCGGCCGGGAACGATTGATGTATTGGTAAGCGTTCAAAAAGGGCTATCGGTGGCCGATGCCCGGCGGCAGTTGGCGGGTACATCGTTTGAAGTGATAGTAAGCCCACTTTATAACTATCAACTTTTGATGATTAGGTGTCCGCAATCAAAACTAACCGCGTTGGCAGCGTTGCCTTTTATCAACTTTATACAACCCATATCGCCGGCCGATAAAAAGCTGAACGACGAACTGACCAACAATGCCCGCTCCAACGTATTAAACGCTCCTATATCTGCCGGCGGCGAAAACCTGCAAGGCAAAGGCGTGGTGATAGGTATTGGCGATAATGCCGATATTACCAGCCATGTTGACCTTGCGGATAGGGTAATAGACCGCTCGGGGTTTATTTATTTAAATCATGGAACGCAAATGAGCGGTGTTGCGGCAGGTGCCGGTATAAAGGAAGCGCTGTATAAAGGCGTTGCGCCAAAGGCAACTTTGGTAGCCCAGTTGTTTGGTGGTATTTATCAAAATGCACTAAAGTACGTAACCGACTACAACATGGTAGTTACCAATAATTCGTACGGCTCAATTACCGGCGATTGCTCGTACGCGGGTGTGTACGACCTATACTCAACAGTGTTGGATCAGCAGGCCTTTTTGATGCCAAAACTGTTGCATGTATTTGCGGCAGGAAACGATGGCTCTGTTACCTGTGGCAACTACCCGGTTAGTTACCACACAGTGTTGGGTGGTTATCAAAGTTCAAAAAACATATTGTCGGTTGGTTGGGGCGAAAAAATACCTATTGCCAGCAATGCGGGCAGTCATGGCCCTACAATGGATGGAAGGATCAACCCCCAAATAACCGCCAGTGGCAGCGAAATACGTAGTACGGGTATCAACAACAGTTATGTTACCGATTATGGTAGCAGCTTATCATCGCCGGCGGTGGCTGGTGGTGCAGTGTTGTTGGTGGAGAAATACCGGCAACTAAATGGTGGTGCGGACCCTGCAAGTGGGTTGATAAAGGCATTGTTGCTTAATGGTGCAACTGATATTGACAACCCCGGTCCGGATTACAAAAGTGGCTTTGGATTTCTTAACCTGAACCGTAGTGTTGCCATGATAAAAGACAATCATTTTATACAGGGAAATATTACGCCGGGAGCAACCATCAACCATAGCATTACAGTACCAACAGGTACCAGCCAGGTAAAGGTGATGGTGTATTGGCACGACCCCTCGGCGGCTGTATTTGCCAACGCCACCCTGGTAAACGATGTTGACATGGTAGTAACTACACCCGCCAATGCTGCGGTGCTTCCGTGGATATTAAACCCGGGTGCGGCCAAAGTACTGGCGCTTGCCACACGAGGCATAGACAAGGTAAACAACCAGGAGCAGGTAACCATTGATAACCCTGCTGCCGGAAATTACACTGTTCAAATAAAAGGCACGGGTATTAATGAAGGAGCATCGCAACAATATTTTATTGCGTACGATTTTTTGCCAAATGCCATCGACCTCACGTTTCCCTCAATTGGCGACCCCATGGTAGGCAACGATGTGGTGTTGATTGTTTGGGATGCATGGGATAATTCGCCCAACACTTTTACGTTGGAATACTCAATTGACAACGGTGCCAGCTATACTATCATCTCTAACGCAATTACTGGCACTCAACGGTATTTTCAGTGGACGGTTCCTTCAGTATCGGTAAAAAATGCCAAGATGCGGTTGACCAGAAATGGTACGGGCTTAACGGATGAGAGCAATCCATTCCCAATTATGCCACAGGCAAACCTAACAATAAGCGCTACCCTTTGCGAAGGATACATGCCGATACAATGGAGCGCTGTACCCAATGCCACCGACTACGAGGTATTGGTAAAACGCGGCCCCGAACTGGTGCCGGTGGCAACTACCACAGCAACCAGTTTTGTGTTGAGTGGGTTGAGCAAAGACAGTGTTTATTGGATGACGGTAAGGCCAGTGATTGATGGGGCGGCGGGCATGCGATCAACGGCGGTGCAGTTGCAACCTAACCAGGGTGCCTGTGCCGGTAGCATTTCGGATAATGACCTGAAACTTGATTCTATTTTAATGCCTACATCAGGCAGAAAACAAACCCGGTCGGCCATTACCGGCAACCAGCTTTTGGTGCGTATAAAAAACCTTGACGATATGCCTGTCACTGGTTTCCAGGTTAAATATTCTATTAATGGTGGACCGTTTGTTACCTCTGCTGTTGTGGCAACCATTCCGGCGCTGGGTACTTACGTGCACACTTTTACGGGAGTGGATTTAACTGCGACCGGACCTTATAATGTGGTGGGAGTTGTAAAAAATAATACTGCCGATGTAGTACCTGCCAACGATACATTGGCTGCCTTTATACAACAATTGCCCAATGATGCTTTGGTGCTTCCATTTGTAGAAACCTTTGAAACTGCTACGCAGGATGTAGTGAATAAGCCCCTGGTTGGATTGCCCGGTCTTAACCGTTGGGACTTTGCCCGCACTACCAGCCTGGGCAGGGTTCGAACTTTTGTAAATAGTGGCATTGCGCTTAATGGCACAAAAGCCCTAACCATTGATGCGGCTCATTTTATACAAACAGGCAACCTGAATTATGTTACCGGTACTTTTAATATGCAGAACTACGATACTGCAACCGGCGACATACGATTGGATTTTTGGTGGAAAGACCACGGACAGTTTAACAACGCAAACAACAGGATAGCCATTCGCGGCAACGACTCTGCTGCATGGATAACCGCCTTTAATCCTGATGCAAACAAAGCCATGTTTAACGGAACATGGCAGCGATCGCAAAGCATAAGTATTAGTCGTTTGCTGAAAGCGGCTAAACAACAGTTTTCGCCATCGTTACAGGTGCGTATAGGCCAGTTGGGAATTATAAGTATGGCCGACGATAGTAAAAATGGTGGATATACTTTTGATGATGTTAGGTTGTATGTAGCAGCCAACGATGTAGCGGTAACCGGTGTTGTGTCACCAGCGCAAAAAAACTGCGCTCTTGGTAGCAATGCAGTAGTAAGCGTTAGGGTAGCCAACAATTCAGGGCAAACCATTAGCAATATTCCTATCACATTACAGGTGGACGGTGGCACACTAACAACAGAGACAATCGCTTCGATTGCTGCGCTGGATACGGCTACTTATACTTTTAGCCAAACGGTAAACCTGTCGGCTGTTGGCAATCATTCATTAAATATTTATACCGGGCTTGCCACCGACACCTATAAGCAAAATGACAGCCTGCTAAATTATGCGCTAATCAATCAACCAATCATAACCACCTTCCCTTACCTGCAAAATTTTGAAAATGGGCAGGGCAACTGGTATGCCGAAGGGCGCAACAGTTCGTGGGAGTTTGGTAAGCCCAACTCGCTAAAAATAACCAAAGCCGCCAGCGGAAACAATGCATGGAAAACCAGTTTGCGTGGTACCTATAACGACGATGAGCTTAGTTACCTGTACTCGCCCTGCTTTGATATATCGGCATTGGCTACCCCGTGGCTAAGCGTAAGCATGGCTATGGATATAGAGCAATGTGGCGATTTTGTGTGCGACCAGGCATGGATAGAATATAGTACCAACGGTGGTACCAGTTGGGTAAAACTGGGGCAAAAGGGCGCAGGGCTTAACTGGTACAACCGCCCCGGTAATAATGTGTGGGATAGTAGTGGTTTTATAAGATGGCACAGCGCAGGTATTGCCTTTCCGGCAGGGTTGTCAACCGTACAATTGAGGGTAGTAATAAACACCGATGGGGCATTGATAAAAGAAGGTGTTGCCATAGATGATATTCATATTTACGACCGCCAGTTTGAAATTTATACGGGACCATCTGTGCCTACGCCGGTAACGCAACCCCTTACGGCAAACACCTGGAACCATTTTACCAGCGGCGGAAAAGTGATTGCTGATATTAACCCGGCAAACAATAATTTAGGTAGCACAGGTGTACAGGTATTTATTAACAAAGGTGGTTTTGATGGGGTGCGATATACCAATGGCCAGTACCTTCTGGATAGAAGTATTACCGTTAAGCCTGCCAATACAGCGCAACCGGATAGCACCCGTGTTCGCTATTATTTTACCGATGCCGAAACCGATACTTTGGTAAGAGCCACCAGTTGCAACGGTTGCGCCAAACCAGCCGATGCCTACGGGTTGGGCGTAACCAAATACAATGATGCCGACGATACAAAAGAGAACGGGGAATTGGCCGACAATGTATCGGGCATGTACAGTTTTATTACTGCGGCAAGGGTGGTAAAAGTGCCTTACGACAAGGGTTATTATGCGGAGTTTAAGGTGAAAGATTTCTCGGAGTTTTGGTTAAACAATGGGGGTATCACCGGCAATTTGCCACTGCCCGTTTTATTGTCGTCGTTTAACGCAGTTAAGCAAAATAAAGAGGTATTAGTGCAATGGGCCATAGTAAACGAAAGCAATATAAACCGCTACGAAGTGGAAGTGGCCCGCAGCAACACAGCCTTCAACACCCGCCAGTTTGAAGTGCTGCAAAAACAACCGGCAAGGAATGCTACCCAGTCATCGTATTCTTATATCGATAATGAAGCCAACAAAACAGGTGCAAGATATTACCGCCTAAAAATTGTTGATAATTTTGGCGAGGTGCGCTACAGCGAAGTAAAAGTGGTTGTGTTTGACAGTCGCAGCAACTGGCTGGTATATCCCAACCCTGTACGTAATGTGCTACAGGTGGTGGCACAAGCCAATGCAGGCAATAAAATTGAGGTGCAGTTAATAAACACCCTCGGGCAGGTGTTAATAAGCCGCACCGTTAATGCGTCGGGTTTTCCGGATAAAGTGCAAATTAATGTTGCAGATATGCGGCTTTCGGCTGGGGTGTATGTGGTTAAAATTAGCAGTGGGGACGAGGTGAGGCAGGTTAGGGTGGTGGTGGAGTAAACAAACCTTTATTTTCACTTCTCCGTACCTGACGCAAACTGACGTGCGGCTAAATTATTTTTTTTAACCAGTCTTTATATCTTTTTTGTAACGCAGGTTGCGCAATACCGGGGCAGCGGAATACCGGAAGTGCTTTATGCAGATTTTTTATTTTGCGAATTAATATGTATTTCAGTTTATGGGGTAAGGAGTTCTGATTTTAAGGAGAGAGTTCCAAAAGCACTCTCACTCTCACTCTCTTTAAATGACGTTGATTATAAAAGATGCCATATACGCAGCAGTTGAACGGAGCGTCGCAACCAAATTCTAATCATAGTACCATTGCCTGCTAAACAACTTCCCTAAAACGTCTTCGCCACCCTCGGGTCCGTAATAATCACATAATCCCCCAGGCTGGTATATTGCTTCCAATCAATGTTGGGGAAGGCCTCATCCGATCCCGAAGAAATTACCAATGATTTTGCCCTGGGCCGGTATTTTTTCAATTGCGTAACTGCCGCAAAACCTTCATCGCTATGAAAACGTCCATTAACCTGCAACACTTTTTTGCCTTTGTGTTTTTTGAGAAACTCAGCTATTGAATAAGCCATTGTAGCATCCCATAGCGATTGGGAGGTAATAAAATTGAACCCGCCCATAAAAGGCATGGCTGGTGCAGCTTTTTTATTTTCGGTGGGCGCAGGCGCAGGTGAGTGACCCATTACTCCTTCCAGTTTTTCAAGGTATTTACCGGTGGCTATTTGGTAGGGTATGGGTGCAAAATAGTGCTTTGATTGTTTGGGTAGATCAGCAAGCGCCTGCTGCCCTTTGCGGCCTGCAAGGTTACTGTAACGTCCGGCTGCATTGGCGCAGATTACTGGCAGGTTATGCGCTTTGGCAAATTCTACCATGGGCTTGTAGTCGTTGTAATTATTCCAAACCCTTGCATCTTTCAAAAAGTTCTTTTCCCTTATGGCACCGGCCAGGTATTCATTCATTACCGGTTGTACGTCGCGTTCAAACATCTCCAGCGATAACACCATTTGACTGTTGTACTTCGCAAACAATTGTTCCAATAACGTATGCTGCAGGTAGTGTGCAACTGAGTCGTTGTGTTCTTCGCCATAAAAGGCCACATCGTAATTGGCCATGTCGTTTACGATTGCATCCAACGTAACTTCCTTGTTTTCTTTTACGGAAAATATCCGGTAATGGTCTTGCATGGTTTGGGCGTTTGCGGTATGGACCATCAACAACAGGCAGATGCCTGAAAGTGCTGATTGCAAAGTGTTTACTAAATGTCGTTTATTGGTCATTGGTAGTATTTTAGCCTAAAAACAGGTAGAAGATTTGCATTGAAATATACTTCGCTTAACCTGGTAATAATAAGTATTTATTGGTAGAGAACGAACTTCATTATGGTTTGTTCATCCACATCGGTTTTGCTTTAACTATCTTTTTATAAATGGAACAACCTTCGTCGTGGGCACCGGGCAAATATCCCGTGCTTACCAAAAATTCGTTCACAATTTCGCCACCGGTAAAGGTGAAGGTCTGTTTAAACAATTTCATCCAGCCTTCCTTTAAAAGCGGGTGATGCTGATTGAGCCACAGTTGAAACGATCCAAACTGCTGTTGAAGTTGTACAATCGCCTTTGCGTTGTTGATGGCGGCTTCAACTTTTAATCGGTTGCGAATAATACGGGTGTCGTTCAGCAATCGTTCCCTGTCTTTATCGCCATACGCCGCCACCGTAGCCACATCAAAGTTGTGATAGGCGTTTCTAAAGCCAACCTCTTTTTTTAAAATGGTTTCCCAGCTAAGGCCAGCCTGGTTTATTTCCAGCACCAGCCGGCAAAACAATTCCCTGTCGTCGTGTATAGGAAAGCCATATTGGGTATCGTGGTAGGGTTGATGAATGGCCTTTTTTTCAGCAGACATATTTTCGATAACACTGCAATATGACATGGTGTTTTTAAGAAAGATAATAACTGGTGATCCATTGTCAAAAATTGGTTTTGTTAAACATAGTCGTCAATCATCTTTTACCAATATGCCAAAAGCTAATCTCCCTTCTTTTTACAAACCCTGATTTTATGTAAAGTTCAATGGCGCCTGCATTAGTTGCAGCTACATGCAAAAAGGGTATTTTATGTTGAAGTAAAATTTGCTGTACGGCATATGCCACCAGTTGTTTGGCAAAGCCCTTGCCGGTAAAGTCAGGATGGGTTACCACCGCGCTCACTTCAATAAACTGGTCCATCTGTATGCGTTCACCGGCCGCTGCTACTAGGTTCCCATTTTTAAATATGCCACTATAGTTGCCCAGTGTGGCGGTTCGTTTTTTAAAATATCCGGGCAACACGAGGTTCACCAGTGTACATAATTCGGTGTGGTGGTGTTGGGTAAGATGAGTAATACTTTCTGACAAGTTTATTTCAACTTCCTTTTCATACACCATTTGCCAACATACCAATTCATTAATAAATCGCAAATGTGCTGGAAGGGTTGGTTTTCCCCCGACAATAAAAAAGCTATCTGTCAGGGTTGCATAATTAGTTATTTCTTCTATTGCCTCAGGTCCATTAACCATTCCGCCAAACGGGCAATAGTCAGGTTGGTAAAATTTAATGGAATCATTACCTATAGCGTGGAACCTGTGCGTTTCCAACAGCGAAAACCATATCGGGTTGTCTAGTTTTTCTAAATTGCTCATTAGCCGCTCTCATTTTATGATGGTAAATTAGGTTGAAAGTTTTAATGGCGTTTGAAACCTCAGACATTCAAAAGCTCAGGTCAGTCAATATTTATGAAGTGTTTCATATTGAACGTATCGAGGACTAAATTATTTACCAACGCTGTGGGCGCAATAAACAAGTCGGGCTTATCTATGCTTTTTATAACTGTTGTCAATTATTTTACAATTTCTGCAGCCTTTCTTGCAGCGCTGCTATTAAAATGTAGAGTTATAAATCTTTGTAACATCCGGTTTCTTTGTTGCCTGCGGGTTTAATCCTGTTGCACCCAAATATATTTCCCGTTATTGTAGTAAATAATTCCACCACCACTAGCCTCGTCTACATGAACAAAGATGCCGTCATTAGTCAAAAGGATTTTTTTGTTGTCAGGCACTTGGTCTTCACCAACAATTTCACCGTCAAATACATTGTCCCAAATCTTTGTTCCTTTCTTAACCACTTCAAATTGTCCAATCCAATTATAGTCTGGAAATTCACTCCCAACTTCTTTGCCATTTTTTAGCATAAAAGATTTGTCTGTCCCACCGTGTTTTATAAATAAGGCGTCCTTGCCTGTTGTTTTGTGTCGTACAATAATGGCAGTGTCTAAAAATTCGTCTGAATTGAAAAAGCCTGTTACAATACATGGCGTATGTTCATTTGAAAGGTCATAGGTGGTGTCAAAACCATATGGATTAAAAACAGCAGGTGCAATTACTTGCTTGATTTGCTTTTTAGTAGCAGGGGTTGTTTTATCCGTATTTGTCGTCTGCGTTCTGTCACTACAAGAGATTATAGAAGTCATTAAAAGAAGTCCGAGAATTTGCTTCATAATTTTTTAGAGGTTGTCATAAAAACTTGCGGGCAACAATTCCAAAATTCAAGGTGAGCGGGGGTTGCGCCGTTGATTACTTTAAACTAAGTAATGACTGTTTAAATATATAAGGGAACGTGGTTCTTAAAATGCTGAATAAGGTGTGAATTGCTTTCATCACTTTTGCGGAAGTAATCGATCAATATAGTGGAATAGACCATTGGGCTTTGGTCCGCCATTTTGCTATGCTTTAAGTGTTTTCTTCAATTTTTCTAATCTCCTTTTCGCTGTAAACCGGACCATTCAACAACATCTCAATAAAACGCTCTTTATCCTCGTCATACTGCTCGTTTTCTTCCGCCAATGCCAAAGCCAGCTTTCTTTTTTCAGCCTTGCTCATGGTTTTTACGGCAGAAAGTATTTCTTTAAAGGGTATTTGAACTTTTATCTTCATATATCAAATTTAGCCAATTTGGGCATGTTTTTTATTATTAGCCTTATAAAGGGAATTGGTAAATTCAAGTTTACATGTCATGCTAATCCTTTTCAATAAATTGCAATATCTTTTAAGTGAAACTAATTATTTTAAATAATGAAAATATTGTTAGATATCCCCGATAATAAAGCATTGTCGTTGTTGGAGGTTTTGCAGCGTATTTCGTATGTAAAGGCAAAGCAACTTACTGATACCAAAGCCTTACTTATGGAAGAAATGAGGGAAGCGGTTGAAGAAATGAAACTCATTAGGGCAGGCAGGAAGAAAGCCCGTAACGCACAAGATTTTCTAAATGAGTTATGATGTAAAATCCATCAGCCTGTTTTGAGAAGCAGGCTAGGTGATTAAGAAGAATTTCCATTGCTATAACAGGAACTTTTGGCTTTGGTGCAGGGCCTTAAGTAAAACCCTGAATAGGGCACGGCAATTGGCAAAAGCTGTTTTAAAATATGTATATCTATTTCTTCTAAATGAAAAGGGAAAAGTGGCGGGGCAAGAGTGATTACTAATTTTGTCGTGACAGAGACGACCGTTTATCTGCTATCTATTTATGATAAAGTAGAAAAGGAAAGCCTGTCTGATGAAGAATTGAATGCACTTTTACTGTCTATTCCGGAATGATCGATTTTGAAATAGCTTTTTTCTTTCAATAACAAACCTATCTCCAAAATCCTTAGCGCCCCTTCCCGCCTTAGCGCCTTCGCGGCAAAAACCAACACTGACAACCTTACTTTTCATCACTAACCTTAGCCTCGCTATCTTTGCCAACTTAAAAAAATGCCCCGAACTAAACCCGGAGCACTACTGTTGTAACGTAGCATGAATTTGCAGCATCTCTCAGAAAAGTTTACCAATAACCCCCGCCTTTTTCAACTGGTGGACAGGCTTACTTTGTCCCAACCCCAGCAATTGCATTTAAAAAACCTGCAGGGCAGCAGCAGCCAGTTTGTCGTGTCATCGGTTTTTAGTCATCCATCGGCGGCAGGTCTCAATCATTTAATTGTATTAAACGATGCTGAAGATGCGGCCTATTTTCACAACACGTTAGAAAGCCTTACCAGCGCACTCGACCTGTTTTACTTTCCCTCATCGTTCAAAAACCGTAAAAACTTCAGGTTGCTTAACAGCAGCCATGTAATGTTGCGTACCGAAGCGTTGATGAAACTATCGGGCGGCGGCAATAAAAAAATTATTGTTACCCATCCCGAAGCTTTGTTTGAAAAAGTGGTGCTGCCTAAAACATTATCGGGCAACATCATCCAGCTAAAAACAAACGATACCATCAACCTCGACAGCATTATGGAACTGTTTGTGATGTATGGTTTTGACCGCACCGATTTTGTGTACGAGCCCGGCCAGTTTGCCCTGCGGGGAGGTATTCTCGACATCTATTCGTTCGGCAACGAAAAACCATACCGCATCGAACTGTTTGGCAACGATATCGACAGTATCCGCATCTTCGATCCCGAAACCCAGCTAAGCGAACGTAAGCTGCTGAACGTAAACATTATTCCCAACGTTGAAACACAATTTGACACCGGCGACAAAGTTTCTCTGCTCGAATTCTTACCCGAAAACACCGTGGTGTGGATGGAAGACTGGCAATTTGCCAAAGAGCGCATAGAAACCCAGGAAGACGACCTGGCCATGTATCTGGAATTAGTAGCACAAGGCGGTGATAAAAAGCAAGAGGCAGATGATGAAGACACTAAAGTTTTAAAGGAAGTAAACAAAGAAGATTTTGCAACCGCCTCCACCATCGAACAACAACTGGGCAACCGCCACGTAGTAATATTTGGTCACCACGGTACATTCCCTTCTTCCGGTTCTTCCTCCCTCTCCCATGAAGAGGGCTGGGGTGAGGTAAAGAGCCCAGGATCTTCCTCCCTCTCCTTTGAAGTGGGCCGGGGTGAGGTAAAGAGCCCAGGATCTAATTCGATAGTTGGTTCCTCCTCCCTCTCCTTTGGAGAGGGCCGGGGTGAGGTCCTCTTCCACACCAAAGAACAACCCTCCTTCAACCGCCAGTTCAACCTGTTGATTAAAGACCTGAAAGACTGGGAAAGCAAGGGCTTTGAACTATACATTTTTGCCGACAACCCTAAACAATTGGAGCGGCTGCACAGCATATTCGAAGACCTGAAAGCCGAAGTGCATTTCACGCCAATTGGCACCGCCATTCACCGCGGCTTTATTGATGAAGATGCCAAAGTGGTTTGCTATACCGATCACCAGGTGTTTCAGCGCTACCACAAGTACAAGGTTAAGCAGGCATACAATAAAAACAAGGCACTTACCATCCGCACCCTGCGGGAGCTGCAGCCGGGCGATTACGTTACCCACATCGATCATGGTGTGGGCACCTACAGCGGCCTGCAAAAGCTGGAAGTAAATGGCCGCCTGCAGGAAGCTGTCCGCATCATTTATAAGGACAACGACATACTGTATGTAAACATCAACTCGCTTCATAAAATCAGCAAGTTTACCGGCAAGGAAGGCACTGTACCCAAAGTAAACAAGATAGGCAGCGATGCGTGGTACAAGCTAAAAGAAAAGACGAAGACCAAGGTAAAGGAAATAGCCTTTGACCTGATAAAATTATATGCCGAACGTAAAAGCCAGGTAGGCTTTGCCCATAGTCCCGACAACTATATGCAAACCGAGTTGGAGGCATCGTTTATTTACGAAGACACACCCGACCAAAGTAAGGCTACTGAAGATGTAAAGAAGGATATGGAAAGCGCTTCGCCTATGGACCGCCTCGTGTGTGGCGATGTGGGTTTTGGTAAAACCGAAGTAGCCATTCGCGCAGCGTTTAAAACATGCCTCGATGGAAAACAGGCCGCAATATTGGTACCTACTACCATTCTCGCTTTTCAACACTTTAAAACCTTTACCGATCGCTTAAAAGATTTTCCGGTTACTGTTGATTATGTAAACCGTTTTCGTTCTGCCAAAGAAAAGAAGGAGGTGTACAAACGGCTGGAAGAAGGAAAAATTGATATTGTAATCGGTACTCACTCGTTATTGGGCAAAGAGGTGAAATTTAAGGACCTCGGCATTATGATTATTGACGAAGAGCAAAAATTTGGTGTGGGCGCCAAGGAAAAACTGAAGACACTTAAAACCAATGTCGACAGCCTAACGCTTACCGCTACACCTATACCACGTACTTTGCAATTTAGTTTGATGGGTGCCCGCGATCTAAGTATTATCAACACACCACCACCCAACCGGCAACCTATACAAACCGAGGTGCAGGTGTTTAGTGCCGATGCCATCCGCGAAGCCATTTATTACGAAACAGAGCGTGGCGGCCAGGTATTTTTTATTCACAACCGCGTTCACGGCCTGGGCGAAATGGCCGCTATGATACAGGGCCTGTGCCCCGACCTGAGTATTGGTTTTGCCCACGGCCAATTAGAAGGTCACGAGCTGGAAGAACGTATCATGGATTTCATCGATCGCAAATACGACGTGTTGGTGTGTACCAATATTGTAGAAAGCGGCGTGGATATACCAAACGTCAACACTATCATCATTAACAGCGCCCACCACTTTGGCTTAAGCGACTTGCACCAGTTGCGCGGCCGCGTTGGTCGCAGCAATAAAAAGGCATTCTGTTACCTATTGGCGCCGCCAATGAGCAGCCTGCCAGGCGATAGCCGCAAACGCCTGCAAACATTGGAGCAACATAGCGAGTTGGGCAGCGGTTTCCAGATAGCCATGCGTGACCTTGACATACGCGGCGCGGGTAATATGCTTGGCGGCGAGCAAAGCGGCTTTATGGCCGAAATAGGTTTTGAAATGTATCAGAAAATTTTGAACGAAGCCATCCGCGAACTCAAGCGCAGCAACTTTAAAGAACTGTTTAAAGACGAGATACAACAGCAGGACGATTTTGTGAGCGACTGCACCATTGATACCGATTTGGAGATACTCATACCCGATAGCTATGTCGATAGTATCACCGAACGTCTTTCGCTCTACACCCGCCTCGATAATTGCGAAAGTGACAAAGAACTGGAGGAATTTAAAATAGAAATGCTCGACCGTTTTGGCCCCATACCACAACCCGTGCAAGACCTGTTTACCACAGTGCAATGTCGCCGGTTAGGCGTACAATTCGGCTACGAAAAAATGACGCTAAAAGAAAATACCCTCCGTTGCTATTTCATCAACCGCCCCGATAGCCCCTACTTCGAAAGCGACATCTTTAAAAACATCCTGACCTTTCTGCAAACCGGCACCAACAAAGCCAAACTAAAGCAGGCCGGCAAACTCTTTCTCCTAATCGTTAACGACGTCAAAAGCATGCACGACATGCACCAATTCCTCACCCGCATGTACAAGCAGGTAAGCATTAAACCCAAAAAGGCACTCGTGTAAACAAGATTTTTTTTGAGCCCGGCTTTTAAAGCTTTGTGGAGGCAGCCGTTGCGTCGCACAGCGTGTACGGTTGAGCGTTTTTCGTCTTCTATGTAAACAACATGTTGGGCCTCTGGCCAAAAAACCAATGCTACATCGTACTTGCCCCTTCGGGGCAACACGTTGGTAGCAAAAAATGTATTCGTTATATTTTGTCCCGTAGGGCAAACATGTTACCGGCAACATTATTTCAACCATGTGAACTTACCCTTGGCAAACACCGGCAACACCCTGATAACACCATGGCACACCTACGGCGTGCAAAAACCAAATCGTTCCATTTATGCTACCAACATGTTGGGTCACTATCCTAAAAAACCAATATCACTTGGTACTTGACCCTTCGGGGCAACACGTTGGTAGCAAAAAATGCGCAAGGGTAATATTTTGTCCCGTAGGGCCAACATGTCAATGGCAACATCTCTGCAATCATTTGGGCGCACCCACGGCACGCAAAAATTCATTTTCCCTCAATTTGCTACCAGCATGTTGGATCTATGGCCACCGAACGCTGCAACCTGAAACGCTGTACTAAATACGAAGTGATCGGCACAACTTGCTAAAACAAATCAATTTTGTCCTCATTATCCAAAATTCAGTTTTCAATCCAAACCCTTTAAACATAACAAAAAGCCCGCTTTTGCAAGCAGGCTCCTGTGTATAAACGTTGTAAACTGTTATTGCAACACCACCCTTTGTGTACTGTTGGTTACAGGTGTTTTTACCTGTATAAAATAAATACCCTTTGAATAGCGGTTTAAATAAACCTGTAAAACCGAAGATGCACCCGCAGCTACTTTTAGCTGGTTTAGCACCGCGCCACTTGAATTACTGATATTTATGATCAAATTTTCAGTACGCATCTGGCTGCTGATCTCAATGTTTAAAATACCGTTGGTTGGGTTAGGATAATACCTTACCATACCTGCCGCCGTTTCAGTAAACTTTAATAGCCGCGCTGGGGTATAAGTAAATCTATTGTCCTTATCAACCTGTTTTAACCGGTAATAGTTTAAACCCTTTATTGGGCTATTGTCAGTAAAGCTGTAGAGCATACCGGCAGCATTGGATGAAGCCAAAACCTTACCAATAAACTCAAAGTTTACCGCATCGCCGCTACGTTCAACTTCAAACCAGCCGGCATTAAGCTCGGTGGCTGTTTTCCATTGCACGAGGGCAGTATGTTCGCCTTGTTTTTGCGCGGTAAAAAACACAAAAGTTACCGGCAGCGGTGCCTGTGGCCTATAGCTCAATGCCCATCCATCGCCAGCACCGCCAGTATAGATGTTGGCAGTTTGCTGCTCAAATTGTGCTTTGCTCCAACCATCGCCCTGGCCACCTTTAAAAATGCTTACGGTGTTTTGCACGTACTTGTTGCTACCCCATCCATCGGCTGCCCCACCCTTAAAAATTGAGGTGGTGCTTTGCAGGTACGCCGCAGTGCTCCAGCCGTGGCCGGTACCGCCTGCAAAAATGTTAGTAGTTGCTTGTTTATAGCTTTTGGTGCTCCAACCATCTCCGCCACCGCCTTTAAAAACGTTAGCGGTGTTTTGTTTGTACCCGGCCCGTGCAAAGCCATCACCTTGTCCCCCCTTAAAAATGGGGTTGTTTTGGGCAAAGCCGGTACAGGCTACCAACATAGCCATGTAGCAACCAATGCTGTTTTTATATTTCCATTTCATTATTTGTAGTTTGAAAGTGAACCTGTTGTTGTGCAGCATAAGTGTAAAGATGAAAGCCAGGGTAACAGACTGTGTGCATTTGGTTTAGACTATTTTATTTGAAGGTAGCCGATGCCATATATTGTACAGATGAACGGATTGCGACGCAACGGACGATCCCATAAAAAACCATGGCTGGTATCTAAATAATTTGTGTGTAGATTACTTGAGAAACGTTTGCTTTATTTGCTATCATATTGTGTAATCGTACTGATGATTAACATCCGCCGGCTGGGCCGTTCGGACGGGTAACCGGAGCAGCATATTTGTACAAATGCCGGCCAACTAAATTTACATCTTACACCACCAACAGGTTGTTGAAAATGGATTTTATTCGGCTGTTCTAACGGCTCTCAGTGAAAAATTAAACCGCTGGTCAAAACCATAGCCGCCGCCGCTACTTGCATTGCTTCTGTCAGAAATGCGCAGCAGCGCAGCAGCACTTCCATAGTAGCCACCTCTTATTCCCCAACCCGCTACCGCCATTGGCCATGTGGCAACATCGGCCTCGCCGGTTGCATCAATTTTACCGTCGCCATTGGCTTTAGTAAATAACCGCCCTGTGCCTGTGCCTACTGTAATAACAGGCTCAAAGGCGTTGCCCGAAAGTTCCATAATGCCATAATAACCGGCTCCGCTTTTAACGCGCCCGGATGTGTCGTTGGCAAAGGCACCGGTGCGCAATGCACGGTAATTGGGAATGCCATAATTGGCATTTCCGCCAGCTGTTTCGTTTGCTTCACCATCGTTGGTAACTGCCGGTGGGGTTATGCTGGTGTTACCCCATGCATACTCATTAGGGGTGGCCATTTGGTTAAAACCGCGGGCAGCTTTTTCGTATTCAAGCTCAGTACATGGGCGTAACGCTGCCCAATCGTAAAACGCTGATGCGTCGCTATAACTTGCATTTACGTAAGCTCTTTCGGCAAATGGGGCAGCAAGATTTGGATGCGTACCTGTAAATAGTCCTGCGTATCTGGCGTTTGCCCTGGCAAGGTCAAGGTTGTTTAAAAAATCGGCGTATTGCTGCTGGCTGCTTTCGTATTTCATCATCCAAAATGCGTTAAAACCTTTTGGAAATGCCGCTGGTACAGGCCCTGATATATCCCCACCAAAACCGGTAACATTGGTGTAGTAAAGATTGCCGGCAGTATTAGCTACGTTTATAGAACTTTCGGAAGGGACAAGAA
Organism: Chitinophagales bacterium; assembly: GCA_038247635.1. Taxonomy (GTDB): domain Bacteria; phylum Bacteroidota; class Bacteroidia; order Chitinophagales; family Chitinophagaceae; genus Segetibacter. Next base: position 20,289 of record JBBRUR010000002.1, on the reverse strand, counting down.
AGGGATTTGTACTGGCACCGGTTCTAAAACAGTTGGTTTCGTTGCCGCCAGAGCCTGCAAAAAAAGATCCCTGTGGTATGTAAACCATCTCTAAAGCAAAAACTTTTACTTCTACGCTGTCGTTGTCAAGCACGCCGTCAACACCATAGTTCCACTTAAGACCGCCGTTGATAAAATTGTTGGCGCCAATGCCGTTGGCCAACCGGTATATCCAAACGCCTTTTCCATCGGCAGGGGTTGTAATGGTGCTACCTGTTGGTTGTACATGGCCACTTACCGTTGCATTGCCCGGCGAGGCATAGTTTAAAGTGGCATGTTGCCAAAGTTGGGCCGATTTTTTCCTAAATTTTACAAACAACCACGCGCCGTCGTAATTGTTTTCGTTGTTGCTGGTACGCCAACTGTTTTCCCAACTAACGTCAAAACGCACTATTGAAGAGCGGTTAGTTGTATTTTGGTCGGTAATAGAAATGTTGGCCACCTGTATGTTGTTGGCCCGAACGCTGAGGCCTGCAATAGCCGCAATGGCAAGCAGTGTCAAAATTTTTTTCATGATGTACATTTGTTTGAGACTCAAATGTATCCAGCCGTTAATTGGTGTATATACCGTTGAAACGGTATTTTTTAAAACCGTTAATAAAGTTTTGTGTTTTATTGGGTTGATTTTTTTAAAGGATCAGTATTTTATTTTGTCCCGCACAGGCATGTGCCTGTGAGGCTATTTTGCCGAAATATACAATTGTTACCTATTGAGTAAGTAATTGCTTATTTTACCAGGGCTAAATAAAAATTTATGGAAGAAAGCAAATATTTGGGCAGCGACCAAACCCCAACGGTGCCACCCACCAGCGACGAACGTACAATGGCCATATTATCACACATACTTAATATTGTGGCACCTATACTGGCGCCATTGATTATTTATCTTGTAAAAAAAGATGAATCTTCCTATGTGGCCTGGCATGCAAGAGAGTCGCTAAACTTTCAAATAACAGTGGTATTGGTATGTATTCTTCTTATAATATCCGTAATTGGTTTATTAGTTGTTTGGGCAGTTGGTATTGCGGCGCTTATTCTGGTAATTATAGCTACTATCCGCGCCAGCGAAGGTAAATTGTACAAATATCCATTTACGTGGCGGTTGATTAAATAACTACAACACCGGTGTTGTTTGAAACAACAATTACTGTTACTATTAGTTGCCCCAGGTGGCGCATGGTGTGTTCCGCAGCATGCACGTACAAACCCAATACATTGGTTGGTATTTGTGCACGGCCAAGTGCGCGGGGTGCCAGTAAATCATTTTCATTTGTGTTTCTCAACTGCTCAATAGCAGCAGCTACTTGATTGGTAAAGTTAAAAGTAAGAGCCTGGCTGTTGAGGTTGTTATCTTCAACGCCTTCCTTTTTTAAATTAGCCAGCTGTTTTAATGTAAGCTGTTGCCCGTTGGCATAAGTAAACAGCCGCTGTAACACACCCTGTAAGTGCTGTAGGTGAAAGCCAACCGAGGCCATGCCTGCAGGTTTTAACCATAAATTACTATCATTAAAATGGGCCATGGTGCATACTACTTCTTCACTGGCTTGCAGCAGCGCATGTGCCACCGGCTGCAGGTAAGTATTAATGCCGTTAACTGGACCGCGTTGCCAAACTTCGGGTTTATGTGTTGCCATAACGCAAGTTTACTATTATTATATTTTAAGTATTTATTAAATGTGTCGCCAGGCGATTATTATGACGTGGTGGTATTGTGGAAAACCATCCGCCTTTTTTTCAAAAAGTTGTAGAATGGATTTTAAAGCACCGATGGCTTTACTGGCAATAGCCCAAACCAGCACCCAATTATAGGGGTAAGTGGAGGATGATACGCCTGACAAGTTTTTAAAAACCATGTTCAGATTGTAGACTGCAGCCGTTGGTTTAAGCATCTTAAAAAATTAAAAAACACAACCGCTGCCTCGTTCGGGAAAAATATGCGGCTTAGGTTGGTCCAGAAATTGCATACATCGCTATTGTTATTATTTTTTTGCAGGAGTTGCAATTGGGCAGAAATTAAGTAGGATACGGTATTGCAGAAAAATGTATTGGAATAATTTTTTTTAAGGTGTGTGTAATATTAATAATTTAGCCTTGTTTATCTATAAAAAAATTTATTGTACGCCACACTATCGCTTTTGTTTGCTTTGTGTAAAAATGATTTTTTTGTTGAACGTTTTATTATTTTGATATCAAAAGTGATCGGCTTTTTAATAGTTCTAAAATATTCTAAAATTAATGCCGCTGTTAATGTATCCTGTTGAATTATTATCTTAATTTACCTATTAAATTATTAACATTTACAATATATAAGATGAATAGCATCTTTAACGTTGGTTTGCAACAAGTAATGTTTTCCAGTTCATTTCCCCTTGAAATAGAAAGCTTACCCCGTAATTGATTAGCTGGTCTTTAACTCCGGTTAAAATTTTTTTTCATTTTCGATGTTTTTTTTCTTAAACTGTTTTGGATTTAAACACAATTTTATAAAATGATAATAGCCTTATAACATCTACATTTAAATTGGTTCTGATAAAATAAAATAACCGTCATGTTAAGCCCTGCAAAACCTAATGAATTGTTTAAACCTGTACCCCACTTTAATAAGCACAAAAGGCTTTTTTTATTGCTGACCCCAATTGAGGAAAGAGCGCATGGTAATAAAGTATCGAACCGAAAAAAGCTACAGGAAATGTTGAAACGGAAGAACGGTAAAAAGTAGCTCCGGCATTTTATGTGTTATTATCCAACAACCGTGCTTTCGTAAACATTTGAACAACGACTAAAGCTTGAACCTTACCAGCCACTACACATAAGCACACAATTATGGTGCTGGCTTACTTCATTTATCTATCTTCATTTTAAAAAAGGGTGGTTAAAAATATTACGGCACTTATTTGTTGTGTACTTGCCTTACCAGGCCAGGCCCAACAACCTTATTGGCAACAACAGGCCGACTTTAGTATCAATGTTTCGTTAAACGAGGCTACCAATAGTCTTAAAGGGTTCGAAACAATTAATTACACCAACAGGTCGCCCGACACACTTAATTTTATTTGGTTTCACCTGTGGCCAAACGGGTATAAAAACGACCGGACCGCTTTTAGCGAGCAATTATTAAAAAACGGCCGTACCGACTTTTATTTCTCGGCGCCAAAAGATAAGGGATATATTAACCAGCTAAATTTTATGGTCGACAATATTGCGGCCGTTATTGAACCCTCGGCTGATATTGATGTGGTAAAGCTTGTTTTACCAAAGCCATTATTACCCAAAGCTACCGTTGTAATCAGTACGCCTTTTAATGTGCAACTACCTGCCTATGTTAGCAGAAGCGGACATACAAACGGCGATTACCAGGTTACTCAATGGTATCCCAAACCAGCAGTGTACGACGCCTTAGGCTGGCACCCGATGCCCTACCTTGACCAGGGCGAATTTTACAGCGAATTTGGAAAGTTTGATGTTCAGATAACCGTACCAGCAAATTACGTTGTGGCGGCAACTGGTATTTTACAGCCCGAAACCCAGGGCGAAGCATTGGGTGTTTCTCAAAAAGCCGGGGCATTAAAGACCGTACATTATATACAGGACAAAGTGCACGACTTTGCCTGGTTTGCTTCTAAAAATTATTTTGAGGATCGCGATACCCTCCGCCTTCCATCGGGTAAAGTGGTGGAGGTGGCCAGTTATTATAAAAAGAGAAGCAAAGGCTGGAATAAAACCCTCGGTTACCTAAAAAATGGCTTGCGCTTTTATAGTAATGCCCTGGGCGATTATCCCTACGAAACGGCTACAATTGTACAAGGCCCCGACAACGTTACCAGCGGCGGTATGGAATACCCCACCATAACACTTGTTACCACAGCCGATACGGGCAGGGCATTGGACGCCACCATAGTACACGAAGCAGGACATAATTGGTTTTACGGAGCGTTGGCAAGCAACGAGCGTACACACCCATGGATGGATGAAGGGATGAATACCTTTTACCAAAAGCAATATGAGGCCGGTAAATACGGAGCAAAGTCAGCGCTACACCATGCGGTTAGTGACCTTGCCGGTAAAGTGCCCAATAACGAAGTTGCCCTGTTTTTGACCAGCTTGCAAAAATTGGAGAAAGATGCACCCATAGACCAGCCATCGACCGCTTTTAGCGAAAATAATTACCAGTTGTCGGTGTACGAAAAAGCATCGGCATGGATGCAACAATTAAAAGATACTTTGGGAGCAGACGTTTTTAATACGGCCATGAAAGACTACTATGCCCAATGGCAATTTAAACATCCCTACCCGGCCGATTTTAAACGCTCAATTGAATCATCAACAAAAAAAGATTTAACGGTGCTTTTTGCTCGGCTATATAAAACCGACAGGTTAAAAAAACCTCTTTACAAAAAGCAGCTAAAGCTATCAGGATTATTTAACCTGAGAGAAACGGACAAGTATAATTATATAAATATTGCACCGGTTATTGGATTTAACAGAAACGATAAAGTAATGATTGGTGGCATGGTACATAATTACCAGCTACCATTAAATCGCTTAAATTTTATTGCCGGCGCCATGTATGCTACAGGTTCGGGTAAGGTCAACTCTTTTTCGCGGGTATCGTACAACGTTACCCATAGGCTGTACGATGTAGAAGTAGCCCTGAGCCATTTAAATGTGTCAAAAAGTGCATTTACCTTTAACAATAATACTATTTACCCCAGGGTAGCAAGGTTGGTACCTTCTGTTAAACTTACCTTATACAAACCCGATCCGGGTTATGACAAGCGGCTGACACTTGCTTTTAAATCTTTCATTTTGGGCGAAAACGACCTTGATTTTAGAACGGTTATCACAGGAAGCGATACTACCGATGAGGTAGGGTTAAAGAAAAATAATTCACTCATTAACAGGCTGGCAATTGGGTATAGCGACAGCAGGACGTTATACCCCCACAGTGTTGCCCTTGTAACAGACCAGGGTAAAAATTTTATACGCGCGGGGCTTACCGCCAAAGCGTTTTTTAATTATGCCGACAATAAAACGGGTTTAGACATAAGGCTTTTTGCTGGCAAGTTTTTTTACCTTGGTAGCAAAACCATTACCAACCAAATAGCGGTGGACCGGTACCTGTTTAATATGACGGGGCCAAAGGGCAATGAAGATTATACTTACAGCGACTATTTTATAGGTAGAAATGACTTTACAGGCTATGCCAGCCAGCAGATAATGGAACGCGATGGCTTTTTTAAAGTGCGTACCGATTTGTTAAGCAATAAGATTGGAAAAACCGACAATTGGTTGATAAGTATGAACCTTGTAACGGATATTCCTGCTTCGTTAAACCCGTTACAGGTGTTGCCGGTAAAAATACCATTAAAACTTTTTGCAGATGTGGGCACTTATGCCGGGGCATGGGAAGTAAATGCTGGTACAGGCAGGTTTTTATACGATGCGGGCATACAGGTGGCCATCCTTAACTCGTTCATCAACATTTATATTCCGTTAATATACAGCAAGGTGTATAGTAACTATTTTAAAAGTACCATTACCGAAAAAAGATTTTTGAAGAATATTTCCTTTAGCATCGATCTTCAAAAGCTAGACCTGAAAAGAGTAATTCCGGGCAGCCCGTTTTAATTACAAAAACACCATCCATAAAGCGACCGAATTAGCCAATGCACCCAGTACAAAACTTTCAGTTTGTTACGCATAACAATATTAATAAAGAGCAATGGGATAATTGTGTGGCCAACGCAGCCAATAGCCTGGTATATGCCCAAAGTTTTTATCTTAATAAAATGTGCCCCGGCTGGGACGCGTTGATAGGCCTTGACTACAAATGGGTTTGGCCCATTGTTTCCCGAAAAAAATATGGTATTGCCTATTTATACCAACCTCATTTTACACAGCAGTTGGGGCCCTTTTTTTTACCCGGTGTTGAAATGGATAATTGGCATCCTGCGATTGAAGTACTTCAAAAACAGTTTATATTTTGGGAGTTGAACATCAATTTCAATATCGATGCAGCTTTGTTTAAACCACCCTTTGAGCTAGTAAGCGGTACCAACCTTGTACTGCCATTAAACCCCGCTTTTAACCAACTTGAAAAAAACTTTAGCAACGACCTTACCCGTAATGTAAAGCAGGCTATCCGAAGCCGGATGGAGTATACCACCTGCACCGATCATACATTGGCTTTGCAAACCTACCATATGCAGTATAAAAGCCGTATGCCACAGTTAACCACGGCCAACTTTCACCAGTGGGCTGGGCTAATGACCGCCGCCGCATTAAAAGGCATGGTGTTGTGCCGAAAAGTGGTAGACCAGGACAACGGACTTATGGCCATTGCTTTATTTTTAAATGATGGCAGGCGTTTGTACAACATTATGAACTCAACAACGGAGGCAGGAAGAAAAAGTAGTGCCAATCATTTACTACTTCACCAACTGATTGCTGAATTTGCCGGTAGCGATCTGCTGCTTGATTTTGAAGGCTCAGACCTGCCCGGCGTAAAGGCCTTTTACCAAAATTTTGGTGGGGAAAACCAGCCCTATCTAAAAGTAAAATACAACGCATTGCCGTGGCCATTACGGTTGTTTAAGCGTTAGTTGATGTTGCATAATTTTTTCTGCAATCATCAGATCCAATGGCCGGGTAATTTTTATATTATCGTACTCCCCATCAATTAAAAAAACCTTGCTGCCGCTTGCTTCAACTACCGATGCTTCGTCAGTAAAAGCGGTTAATTCGGGTTGGGCAAATGCAGACAATAAAATAGACGAGCGAAAAGTTTGCGGCGTTTGCACCAACCGCACCAATTGCCGGTCTGCCACCTGGCTGTTTTGCCCGCTCATAATGCGAATGGTATCGGTGGCTGCCACGGCAGGTATGGCACTGCCCAGCTCCAAAGCCTGCCGGTAGCAATTGGTAATAAGTGTTGGGCTAACAAGGCACCTTACCCCATCGTGTACAAAAACAATTGAGTTGCTGGTAACATGTCGTAATCCGTTAAATACCGATTGAAAACGCGATGCTCCCCCAACCACCACCGCTATGCTATTGGCAGGCGATTGATATTCGTTTGCTATTTCCTGGCCCTTTTGTAAGTGTGCTTCTGGCAACACCAAAATAATTTGTATGTCGCTAAACGCCTGTAAAAAAGCAGCCAGCGTATGGTGTATCACGGTTTTACCCGCAAGAGGTAAAAACTGTTTTGGTAAGGCGCTGGCCATTCGGCTGCCATTGCCTGCTGCCACTATTACTGCATATTTATCCATAAAAATAAAGGCTAAAAAAAAACTGAAAATAAAGATATAAGCTGCAATTACTGTTGGCGGTGGCATATTTTTTTATCTTAGTTGGTAATGGGTCGATTTATAGTAGTTTTTGTGGGATTGTTTTTTGCCTGTAGCCAGCCTGCAGCCGTAGTGCCACCAACCGATATATTAACGCTAAAGGAAATGAGCGAACTGGCAACGGTGGAGTATACCGTAACCAAAATAATTAAGGCCAGCGACGATAAAACGTGGTTTAAAGTAGGCGACCGAAAAATTTTAATAAGTTGCGAGGCTACTATTAAAGCAGGTATTGACTTAAGCTTGTTGACCAAAAGCGACTTTACCACTACCGACACCAGTATACAAATAAACCTCCCTTCCCCTAAGGTCATAAGCATTAGTTTGCCACCCGAAAAAATTAAGGTAGAATATCAGCAGATAGGTTTTTTTAGAGCCCCGTTTAAAACCAACGAACGGGATGAACTTGCCGCCCAGGCGCAAAAGCAAATTGAAAACAGCATTGCCGAATTGGGCATTTTAGAACAGGCAAAAGCAAGCACTTCGTTATTAGTGGGAAACTTTTTAAAACAGGCAGGTTTTACACTAGTAAGTATATCGTACGGCGTGCAAAACCCTAAAAATGTTTTGGAGTGAGAAAACCCACCATTTTACAAGTATTGGCTGTAATAATAATAGGTGTAGCAGCTTTGTGGCTGGTAAAAAAGTGGCCGGGGATGCCCTCCTTCGGTTCCATTTTTACCTCAAAACCGGTGGTCATTGATAAAACCCCCATCCTTATAAAAAATATACGGTCCATTGGGCAGTTGGTTAGTGTTGCAGCGTACGACGAGGTGGTGGCCGATTCAGTTATATTTACCAGGGCCGCTTCTTTTTTAGATGTGTTGCGTAACACCACGCCACTAGGGGTGCTGCCTTCTTTTACAAAACAACTGGTACTTATTGGTAAGGGAAAGGTGTTGTGCGGTACCAATCTTGAAAATATAAGCGCTTCCGATATTGTTACAATAAAAGATAGTTTATGGATCACCGTTCCGCAGGCTACTATTATTGATGTGATCATAAACCCCTCCGACTTTGAAACCTTTGAGGAAAAAGGCGATTGGTCGGCTGCCGAAGTAATGGCAGTAAAAGTAAAGGCAAAGCGAAAAATGATGAACAGGGCATTAGCCCAAAATATTATTATTAAGGCCGATACGAAAGCTAAAAACACCCTGACCATATTTTTTGAGAATGCCGGGTTTAGGTGGGTAGGGGTATCAGTAAAACCTTAAAGTTAATTGGTTTTAAAGAAGGTTTCGTCCTCCATTTACAAATTGACAAGAATGGAAATAAGTACCTTTTGCAGCGGGTTAAATTTATTTTGATTGCATCAATATTTAAAACCTTACCAAATGTGGGTTAAAGAGTAGTGAGTTATGCCAGGCAATCACTTTGTTATAAGCTTGCCGTAAATTTTAAAATGGTAACATATCAAGTAGACATTTTAAACCCAAAGGCTGACAAACTTTTATAGGATTTTGCAGACATGAACCTTATTGCTGTTAAATTAACAAACAGCAACGGTTTTATGCAGGTGGTGGAAAAAATTTACAAGTTAAAGCTGAACAACCTGAACCGCCCACAATGGATGAAATAACGCAAAAAGTAGAAGCAGAAAGAGGCGATCATTATGCAAAAAGAAAAACATAGGTGTTAATGATACAAATTTTTGGGTTAGTTTTTTGCTGGCCAAAAACTATTCCAAACTTGACCGGTTTTTGTTAGCAGACACAACAACTTAATTACTAAGTCAGCAGTTGTGGGCGAAATTGTTGAAGGGGCTGAGCGGCCAAAATGTAGAAAGTACTCTGACCTGTCTGAACTAATTGATTTATTATTTAACCCTAAAACAAGAAGCGGAAATGGTGCCGGTCAGCACCCGTTTTAATATGTGCCGAGATTACAAGGATAACTTTTTGTTGTGGCTTTCTATCAGTGGGGCTGCCACGCATATGTTGACAGGCGATAAGGATCTGCTTGTTATTACTCCTTTCGGTAAAATATAATATGACAGTTGCAGATTATTTATTTAACAAATAGCACCAACCCACAACAATACTTTTAAAAATTGAGCAGCCACCCGTTCATACTTTCTGTATTAGTTAAAATATACGCCAGCCGCTCCTACTTATAAATCGACACCTCATTAAGTCCATCGCTGCTTTTAATTGCACGGTACATGCCCGCGCTATTAAATTGCATAGAGGCGTTTCCGTGGGTATCAACCGCTATCAATCCACCTTCGCCACCCATGGCCGGTAGTTTTTGGTGTACTACTATTTTACAGGCGTTGTCCAATGGCTCATTTTTGTATTCCATTATGGCACTTACATCGTAAGCGGCTACTGCACGCAAAAACAGCTCGCCGTGGCCGGTGCAGCTAATAGCGCATGTTTTGTTGTTGGCGTACGTGCCCGAACCAATTACCGGGCTATCGCCAATGCGGCCATATTTTTTGTTGGTCATGCCTCCGGTACTGGTTCCGGCGGCAATATTGCCTTGCTGGTTGCAGGCTACTGCGCCAACGGTACCAAACTTTTTATCCTTCATCAGCTCGTCAATATCGGAGTGGGTATGGTCAAGCGAATACGTATCAAAATCCCTGATGGCCTTCCATTGGTCGTAGCGAAACTGCGAAAAAAAGTATTCATCGGGTTCTAACTTAATGCCCTGTTTAATGGCAAAATCGTTTGCGCCTTTTCCGCTTAAAAAAACGTGGTTGCTATTGCGCATAACTTCGGTAGCAAGTTCAATAGGGTTGCGTACGCTGCGTACGCCTGCCACGGCGCCTGCCGCAAGGTCGGTGCCATCCATAATGGCAGCATCCATTTCCTGTACGCCTTTTTTGGTAAATACCGAGCCGCGGCCGGCGTTAAATAACAGGTTGTCTTCTAAAATAACAATGGCAGCCTTTACTGCATTTACTGCCGAACCACCTTCTTCAAGCACGGCGTAGCCGGCATCTAAGGCAATTTGTAAGCCTTTTACATACTCGGCTTCAAGGGCAGGGGTCATATCTTGTTTTACTATAGTACCCGCGCCACCATGTATAACCATTGTTATTTTTTGCATAGAACCTTTTATAAAGTGAGAGACGAATGTAACCAAATTAGCCGCGTAAAATTGTGAAGAATAACACGGAACACTTAGTGGATATTTGGCAAACTGAAAGCTTTGTTGAAAGTTGAAGAAAGCAGCGGCATATTATAACTGGTGGCTGTTGGGTATTTTTTGCGATGGACGTTTTAAATACCTGGATTTGCCAAAAGGCTTTTGTGAAGCTAAATTGTTTTGTTACAGTGCGCAAGTGTTTGCCCGGTTAAAGCCTTGCGGACAGTGCCGCCAGGACGAGGCCATTTGGTCGGGGGTCCGCCCAACTGAAGCTATTTGGACAGGCCTGCCAGCCTGAAGCCATTCGTAAGTGCCAGCCCTGCCGAGGCCATTTGTAAGTGCTGGCCCGCTTAGGCCATTTGTAAAAGTTAGCCCTGCCGAGGCCATTTGTAAGTGCTGGCCCTGCCGAGGTTATTCGTAAGTGCTAGCCCAACTGTAGCCATTTAAACAGGCCCGCCGGGCTGAAGCCATTCGTAAGTGCCAGCCCTGCCGAGGCCATTTGTAAGTGCTGGCCCTGCCGGGGCCATTTGTAAGCGCTAGCCCTGCCGGGGCCATTATTAAGTGCCGGCCCTGCCGAGGTTATTCGTAAGTGCTAGCCCAACTGTAGCCATTTAAACAGGCCCGCCGGGCTGAAGCCATTTGGACAGGCCCGCCGGGCTGAAGCCATTTGGACAGGCTTGCCGGGCTGAGGCCGTTTGTAAGCGCTGGCCCTGCCGGGGCCATTTGTAAGTGCTAGCCCTGCTGAAGCCATTTGGACAGGCTTGCCGGGCTGAGGTCTTTGATTGGGTAGCGCGGCCTTTGTGACCTTTGGGGCAAACAACAAAAGCAATTGCCTGCTGCCACAATGCCGGAACAATAAAACGGTTAATGCTCCAGGGGAGCAACCTGGTTAAAGAAAAGCTTTAGAGTAAGTTCTTAGGCCTGGTAAGTGCCGCCTATCATTGAGTTAGAAAGCCCATGCGGAGCTATGCTAATCCATTTTGTATTTAATATATAAACAGGTTGCGCCTGCGGAGCAATAATAAAAAAAGATGAATAGAATTGTTGCCGTACAAGGGTGCGACGCAACGGCTGTTGACGGTTAAATAAATGCCCGGTCCAAAAAAAATTACTTTGCAAAAAATATTTGTGAGCCAAAGGCCATAAAATTATACCAGTGGGCAAAACAATGGAAGATTGTTTTACACCAAACTGCTAATTAGAGCCGAAAGCCATTGGCAACCAGTTTTTTGATGCTATGTTTAGACGCCCATATGTTTTTTAATTTTGTAAAATGATTTGTATGATTGCTTGCCGTTTGTATGTTCAAAAAATGTTGCTTTTGGTGTTATGTACGCTGTTAGTGGCCGCGGGCTTATGCGGCCAAATGGGTAGCGGTAGGGCAGAAATGCGGTTTATAAAACACGAGGTGTCGGCAACATTTGTATCCGAAGGGGCAGCAATTGCCGACGTTGACAACGATGGACAGAAAGATATTTTGGCGGGTTGCTATTGGTACAAAGCACCCAACTGGACCCGCTACCTTATACACGCCGATACGCTAAACCCGGTGCCGGGATATAGCACCACCTTTATTAATTTTAGTCTTGATGTAAACAACGATGGCCGGGTTGATTTGATACGCTTTGACCAACCGGGCGGTATTTGTATGTGGTACGAAAATCCGGGAAACACCCCCAGGCTTTGGAAGGGCCGCGTGTTGCTGGCATTGGCTGGCATTGAAAACCCGGCCTTTGCCGATGTGGATAACGACGGCCGAAACGACCTGGTGTGTAATGACGCCGCGGCTAAAAAAGTGATTTGGTTAAAGGCGCCGCTGTTAAAAAACGACACTACCTGGCGTGTAACTACTATTAGCGATAACCCGCAACTGGCCACTAACCGGTACACACATGGCCTGGGGGTGGGCGACATAAATAACGATGGGCTACACGATGTGGTGGTAAAAAACGGCTGGTGGCAGGCCATGGCGAATGCCAGCCAAAGCAACTGGCAGTTTACCGCAGGTAACCTGGGCGCCGATTGCGCTAACATGCATATACTGGATTGTAATGGCGATGGACTGGCTGATGTAATAAGTTCATCGGCACACAATTATGGTATGTGGTGGTTTGAGCAGGTAAAGCTGGCCGATGGAACCATACAATGGAAGGAGCACCTGATAAGCAAGCTTTTTTCGCAATCGCACAGTTTAATTTTAAAAGACATTAATAACGACGGGCATGCCGACCTGGTAACGGGCAAGCGGTACCTTGCCCACCACGATGGCCACGATGCAGGATCGTACGAGCCTTCGGTGTTGTATTGGTTTGAATTTGTACCGGGTAAACAGCCGAAATGGATACCGCATTTAATTGACGATAACTCAGGTGTGGGCAATAGTTTTGAAGTAGCCGATGTAAACAGCGACGGGCTTGAAGACATTGTAGTATCCAACAAAAAAGGGGTTTACTATTTTGAGCAGCTAAAAAAACCTTAGTCTAATATTTTTACTTTGAGCGTTTTTTTTGGGGGCCGTCATTGGAATATAAATTTAGCTCCGGTTGTGTCACACCCTTGTACTGTATCAAAATAATTCAGCAATTATTAGCATCGGGCTTACCCTGGCCTCTGCCAGCTTTTACCATCCTGTTTTTTTGCTGCATATCTTGTTTAATGGTGGTTTGCAAAAGTCCTTTTGCACTAAAAAGCTGCGCCACCTCGTTGGCCAGTGTCTCATTTATTTCTACGTAAATATGCCCGTCGGCGGTTAACAATTCAAGGGCCATATCGGCAAGGGCATTGTAAAAAATCAATGGGTCGTTGTCGGCCACAAATAAGGCAAGGTGCGGTTCAAAGTCCAGCACGTTGCGGTTCATTTTTGCTGCCTCGCTTTGGGTTATGTACGGGGGATTGCTTACAATAACATCAAACTTAGGTAGTCGTTTCCGCTGGTTGCTGTCTAACACATCTAACTGGTAAAAGGTAATAGAAAGAGCAAGGGTTGAGGCGTTTTTTTTTGCCACATCAAGCGCAGCGTCCGAAACATCTACAGCAACCACATCGTAAGCAGGAAGTTGTTTTTTTAAGGCCAGCGCAATATTGCCGCTACCGGTACCTACGTCTATCAGGCAAAGGCGCTCAGCTTTCCGTGGCCAAATGTTGTTTACGTCGGTCACTACCCATTGTACTAGCTCTTCAGTCTCGGGCCTGGGTATCAACACATTTTGGTTAACATACAAACGCATGTTTGCAAAGTAGGTATGGTTAAGTACATACTGCACGGGTTTGTGCTGTAACAGGCTGGTTTTTATATCGGTTAATTGGGCTAATTGTTGGGGGTTTAGTGGAAACTGTTTGTTGAGTATGCGTTCAATTTTGGGCAAACCGGTTACATGTTCCATTACCCAATCGGCAATGTTGGTTGCCTCGCGGTCGCTGTACAGGTCGTATAAAGCAGCTACCAGTCTTTTATATTCCAACTGAATGGTCATGTTGCAATGCTACTCTATTTTTATTTTACTTTTGCCGCCTGAAATGCAAACCAGCCAACTATTTATGAAACGATGTATAGACCTGGCAAGGTTGGGCAGTGGTATGGTAGCCCCTAACCCCATGGTGGGTGCAGTGTTGGTTTACAATGCTATTATTTTGGGCGAAGGGTATCACCAACAGTATGGGCAGGCGCATGCCGAAGTAAATTGTTTAAATAGTATACCGCCCCACCAACGGCACCTTATTAAGCTAAGCACCTTGTATGTGTCGCTGGAGCCCTGCGCACACTTTGGCAAAACGCCCCCCTGCGCCAATTTAATTGTAAGCGAAAGCATACCCAACGTTATAATAGGCTGTAGCGACCCTTTTGAAAAAGTAAATGGAAGAGGAATAGATATATTAAAACAGGCAGGAGTGAATGTAGTTGAAGGCATGTTAGATAAGGAATGTAGGGACCTGAACAAAAGGTTTTTTACCTACCACCTACAAAAACGACCCTACATAACCCTTAAATGGGCGCAAAGCCAAAACCGGATGATGGGCAAACCCGATGTGCAAAGGTTGAAGATTAGTAATGGTGTAACCGACAGAATGGTGCATAAAATGCGACACGACGAAGCAGCCATATTGGTAGGAACGCAAACCGCGCTTTTGGATGACCCTCAACTAAACAACAGGTGGTGGGCTGGTAAAAGCCCCATGAGGCTGGTAATGGATTTAAACGGGAGGTTGCCATTGCATTTAAAAGTATTTGATGAAACGCAACCCACTGTTGTATTTGTATATGAGCCCCGCCAAAACGCTGCAAATATTCAATACGTAACCATACAAAGGCACCAACCGGTAGTGCAGCAGGTGCTGGCTCATTGCTACCAGCTACAAATACAAAGCATATTGGTAGAAGGGGGAGGCAGGCTGTTGCAATCGTTTATTGATTGCGGCTGTTGGGATGAAGCCGTGGTTATTGAAAACGAGGCATTGCATATTACCAATGGCGTGGCAGCACCGGTATTACCGCTGGCAAAAAAAGTAGCTGTTCAACAATATAGCACCGATAAAATAGCTACCTACTTATCTTTACACTAACCATTTACGCAGCACACTGCTGTAACATAGTGGTGTCGGCCAACGACCGGCGCCCATCATAACACCACTTACGATTCATGATTTTTTTAATTGCAAGTATCTTTTTAACCACCTTTCTGATAATTGCCTTTAAAATTCTTCAACGGTTTAATTTGGGCGTATTTCAGGCCATTGTGTTTAATTATGTTACCTGTGCATTGCTGGGTTCATATTTAAACCGGGCGGCTGCTTTTAGCGCACAAAATGTGTCGGCCAACTGGTTTGCGTAGGCGGTAGTAATGGGGCTAATATTTATAGTGCTGTATAACCTGGTAGGCATTACAACGCAAAAAGTTAGCGCCGCCGTGGCGGCAGTCAGTTATAAAATGTCGCTTATTATTCCTGCTATGTTTGGTGTGTATTTGTATGGCGAGCAATTAAGCGTATGGCAGTACCTGGGCATAGCCCTTGCGTTGGGTGCGGTGGTGTTAACTTTTGTTCCGGTACAAAAAATTGCGTCTTCATTGCCCATAGATAAAACCTTGCTGGTGGTATTGCCAACCATTTTGTTTATAGGCAGCGGTATACAGGATACCCTCATAAAATTATATTGAATTTTCGTTTTAAAACGATACTAATAAAGATGCTTTTCTCAGCAGTGCTTTTGGTACCTCGGCAGTAGCGGGTTTGGTTGCTTTAGGCATACGTTTGCTGAAGCGTCAGCAAATATTTGACTGGCGAAATATTGTTGCCGGCTTTTGCATTGGAGTGCCAAATTATTTTTCAATATGGTGCCTGGTAAAATACCAGCAGCAAAGTAGCCTGCCCAGTAGCGCCATACTGCCCATTAACAATATAGGTATTGTATTTTGTAGTGCGTTGGTGGCAAAGTTTATCTTCAACGAAAAATTTAGTGTCATCAATACAGTGGGTATAGTATTGGCTACCACGTCTATTTTATTAATTGCTTTTGTATAAACCATTATGACAGTTCCCTTGCACTATAACACCATTGAAAGGCAGGCAACCGCCGAGTTTAAAGACCGCGGCAGCAGGTTTGTAGCCTATGCCTTTCCGGTGCAGCACGCCAACGACTTTAAAACATACCAGCAGCAATTAAAAAAGGAGCATCCCAAGGCATCGCATGTTTGTTTTGCTTATCGCATAGGCACTGATGGCAACACCTTTCGCTCGTCTGACGATGGGGAGCCTGCCGGAAGCGCAGGAAAACCAATACTTGGGCAGCTTGATAGCCGCGACATAACCAATGCAGCTGTATTTGTGGTGCGATACTTTGGTGGGTCGTTGTTAGGGGTGCCGGGGTTAATAAATGCGTACAAATCGGCCGCTGCGATGGCTTTGCAATTATCACCATTGGTACAAAAGCAGGTAATGGTACAATACCGCCTGCAGTTCGACTATACTTTAATGAACGATGTAATGATGGTAGTAAAGCAGTTTGGCTGCGAGGTGGCCAACCAGCAAACCTTGTTGTTTTGCCAAATGTTACTGGACGTGCCCATAGGCCGTAAAAACGAAGTAGTTTTTAAGTTGAAAGAACTGAGATCGGTTGAAGTTGTTGTGGTGGAGTAGCACAGAGGTGAAATGGAACAAGGTGCCGAAAAGTACCTTTTTATAATTATCAATAAATCCGCTGATTTAATAGGTTTCCTGTGGCAGTGTTAGGGTAAACGTGCCTCCCTTGCCCCCATTAATTTATAAATGTCTGCCTGCATTATCCACGCATTTGCCAGCCCTTCATAAAAGTTAATGGCTGTGGCTATACTGTAACTTTTATTGGCATAAAGCAAAGCCGGGTCGGAATTTATTTTTAACCGTTTGACCGGCAATTGAAGGCAAAGTTTTACTTTACTGTTATCGGTAAAAGCGGTGCCGTGCGGTATCTGCTTCATATTGTTTATGGTATACAACTGTGCAAGTGTAAAAAAAGTAACGGTAAAACCGGTTATAACAGATAGTAGCTTTTTCATTTAGGTTGTTGTAGCAATGGATATGGGTTGTTTAACGCAGGTTTGCTGAATTTAGATATAACAGGTATAAAACAACTACAATTTGTTTTTGATTGAACCAATCCCGCTACTGTAAATTTCACATAAGTAGCATAATGGCACTTTTCGTGAAGCTGGAATTTTCTTTTTTTAATGATTATCCGCTATTTGGTACATGCAATGCTGAATAAAAAATAACGATAAGTAATGCTAAATAAAATTAAAAACGGTATATGTGTACGACGCTCATGCTACTGCCAGCCCGACGAAATCATTGTGGCGGGGCGTTAGCCGGGCTAGCAACGAGTGATGAAAACAGCTATAAAACCCGGATTTAAAATAACAGAACCAGATTGCGGATAGTCATTCTTTTTTTGATACCCGGCCTTGGTTTTATTCCGCACCGTAGCCCTACCGATTGGCATTAGCCGGGCAGATGTCACTCACCCACTACTGTAACAAGGCTATACAGCATTTACTATCAACCTTTTAATTGCTAACCAAATAACAAAAAATCAGGTAAATTGTCAATATACTTCCAACCCGAATCAAAAAGTATGTGAGCATTTTTTTTCAATAAAATTCTACAATCTCTTCAAAACTTCCTTAACAATCACCCAGCCTATGGGTAGTTTTTGCAAACCGTTCGCTTACAATAAGGTCTTTGGTGCCAACAGTATATTTATAAAAGCCTTCGGCGCTTTTAAGGCCGAGGTAGCCGGCAGTTACCATATTAACCAGCAAGGGACAGGGAGCGTATTTGGGATTTCCAAAACCGTTGTGCAAAACCTGTAAAATACTAAGGCATACATCAAGCCCAATAAAATCGGCCAGTTGCAGCGGCCCCATGGGGTGCGCCATGCCCAGCTTCATTACGGTATCAATTTCGGCTACTCCGGCTACGCCCTCAAATAAGGTATATATCGCTTCATTAATCATTGGCATTAAAATTCGGTTGGCCACAAAACCGGGGTAATCGTTAACAGCGCAAGGCACCTTGCCAATAAGGCTGCTTAGTTTAACTATGGCAGCCGTTACGGCCGGGTCGGTAGCGTAGCCGTTAATTATTTCAACCAGTTTCATTACTGGCACCGGGTTCATAAAGTGCATTCCAATTACCTTACCTGGCCGGTTGGTAGCTGCTGCAATTTTAGTTATAGAAATAGACGAGGTATTACTGGCCAAAATACAATCGGCCGGGGCGTGTTGGCTTAACTCGGCAAAAATTGTCAGCTTTAGGGCAATGTTTTCGGTGGCAGCTTCAATTATCAGTTGCGCCCCGGCAACCCCTTCGGCTATGCTGGTGCTGGTGGTTATATTTTGTAAGGTAAGTTGTTGCTGTGCGGCAGTTAGGGTGGCCTTTGCTACCATGCGGTTAAGGTTTTTATCAATAGTCGCCAACGCTTTTTCTAATTGGGCGGCACTAACATCTATCAGCGTCACTTTTTTGCCGTGTTGGGCAAACAGGTGGGCAATACCATTGCCCATAGTTCCGCCACCTATTACTGCAATCGTTTGTATCATATGCACTTTTTAAAGGCAAATATAAAAGTAACACCTAAAAGGCAGTACAGTAACTAATTCCTCTGTGCGCTGCCATTCTTTTGCAGGTTGCATAGTTACCGTTCCTTTCCACCGGGTTGTGCTGGTAAATATGCTGACGGAAGGTTATCAAAAAATCAATTACCAGCCGCAACAGCCGGTTAACTTTGCTCCAAAAAATCAACGGTTTTGTATACATACGCCAGCATGGTTTACCTTATTTGTTTTGCACTTTTTGCGCTTTTTTCGCGCCAGCCCAATTTTAATGACTCCGAAACTACACCTGGCCGGGTAGTAACTGCCGCTACCCTTACCGACAGTATTGCCCTGGCAAATAACATTAATAAAACAGACCGGCCAATTGTTAAATTTAAAGTAGAAAAAGACACCTATTACATTAATGGAAACGATAACATTTTATTAAAAATAAGCGATCCCAAGGGCCTGGTTAAGGTAATTTATAACCCCAGCTACCCACAAAACTCGGCAGTATACCAATTGCAGGGTTATTGGTTGCTATTAGGCGAGCTGCTTTTTTCAATTGCCGGGTATGCTATTTTACTTGGTATAGCGGTGGCCATTTCCGGCAAAAACCAATCAATCAACAATTGTGAGCCCCCAACCGAACATCGTTCAAAATATAATTGACCCACTTATGCTACGAACCACAGTGTTATTATGTGCATCCAATGTTTTTATGACAATTGCCTGTATTGGTATTTAAAGGAAAAAGACATTCCCCTTTTTAAAGCCATCATTATTAGTTGGGGTATTGCCTTTTTTGAATATTGCCTCACCGTGCCGGCCAACCGCTATGGTTTTGCCAACGGTATCAATGGCTTTCAGCTAAAAATTATTCAGGAAGTAATTACGCTGGTCATATTCAGTTTTTTTGCTGTGTGGTATTTAAAAGAGCCATTTCACTGGAAGTATTTGGCCAGCTTTGCCTGCTTAATGGCGGCCGTTTATTTTGCCTTCAAAAAATAAAGGCATTCCGGTCTTTAATCGAAATGCCCTTAAAAACAAACTACATCAACTATTAAAAAACTGCTTCTAACCGTAATAGGACCATACACGCTAACACGGGTTTAATGTAATGGTAGCCTTTAACGTACTATTTACTTTTACCTATAGGTGGCTGGTAGTTGATTATTTTATTGTTAGGCGGGCAATTTTGCCTTTACCACCGGCCAGGTAAATAGTGTGTTTATCGGCAGCTACCATGCATACATTAAAACCTTCGTCACTAATTTTTTTCCATTCTTTACCACCATCTTTTGTAAAGTCAACCCCGTTGGTACCGCATGTTACCAGTTGTTTAGTATCTATTATTGCAACACAACTTCGATAACCAAACGGCGGCGCAATAGACGAGCTGGCCCATTTTTTTCCGCTGTCTTTGGTGTAATAAAAATTATAGTACTGGTTATCGGGTTCTTTGTAATCGCCTCCAACACAATAAAAGGTTTTCACTCCATCGGTTGCCATGCTAAAGGTACCACTGCTGGCTACCCCCTGGTTTATAGGTATGTTCACCTTTTTATTTGGTAGCCCGGGCCGCCCCATCAGGTACAAATTTGAAATGGTACCGCCGGTTACAAAGCTATAATCAAATTGCGGGGTATTTAAAAACGCAATATTGGTACCGCTTGCCGAAAAAATGGCTTCGCCGGGTTGGGCAGGCGGTAATTGATACAAGGGGTCGGGTGCCCAGCTAT
>JBBRUR010000001.1:0-208804 GCA_038247635.1 Chitinophagales bacterium | reverse complement strand
TTTAGTATCTGAAGGGAAGATGGGAAGTTTTAGTTGCATCGCAAAGCATTGACTGAACCGGAAATTTCGTCATTTTTTCTTTGCGAACAACGAAGCGCAAATCATTGATTTTGACGGGTGGGGTCAGGAGTTCTGAATATATAGCCCCGCGAAAAAGAAAAGTTATCTGAGAACTAGTATTGGTTCATGGTATCGCGGGCCGAATACGCAGCTGTAAGTACCAGGTGATGGTTTTGCATTAAACCCGGAAAATAAAAACTGCCCGAAGCAAGAAACTGAATAGCATTATTGTTATTTACCACATTGCGGTATTGAAGCGTTACTACCTGTGACCACCCGGGAAATATTTGTTGGGTGGCTTTTTGTACCTGCGACGAAAAAAATATCCGGTTTTGCAAATAATTGAAATTTTTATCTTTAAAAAAACGTTTACCAACACCGATAAGCTTTAAATGATTGATATTGTAGGTAGAAGTAAACGTCAAAAAACGATAATGCTTACCGCCCGATAGGTTTAACGGTAATGTAAACCCCGCCCCCACAGTATTTTCATTATAGTAGAATGAAGTATCAGTATTAAACCGGATGGGCCTGTTGTAGATAGTAGCTGCAGTTGTTAGTGGTTGTGCATAACAACCACCATAAATGGACGAAGCTGCCAATTTATTAGTTTGCTCGTTTTTATAATAAATGTATTGCAAGGTTGTTTGCAAGGTGTTTAAAATGTTTTGACTGTACACCGAAAATGAATACTCAGGTTGGTCATACAAGGGTCGCCAGTTATGAAAATTTAGCAACTAAAAAGCCTGTGAATATTTACTTATTCTAAAATCGCGGTTGGGCAGGTTTGTAAGTACCGTACTATTGCCCAAGCCGAGCGCCTCAGGCAAGTAAAGGTTTTGAATTGCCTTGCCGGTAAAGTCAACTTTTTGAAAAAGCCACTGATTGGTTAAAAAAGATGCTAATATATAACCATTGGCGGTAAACACCGAAGCAACCATTTGGCCGGTTACATTATTAAAGGTGGGGTGATACAGGCCACCATTTACCGGTGCCACGCGAAGCGCCTCAGTGGTGCTTTCTATATAAGCCCATGCCTCGTCGCGGTTTCCAAAAGTTGATGTAAAAAATATGGTATCGCCCTTTATAGTGGGATAGCCAATAATAAAGTTGCCAAACGGTATAAGTGACTTTATTGTACCCTGCTCCAATTAATTTTCTGCAGGGCCATTTCTCCCTTTTGGTTTCTGGTAGCTGTTACCACCGGGCGGCCGTCGTTAAAAAATTTGGGGAACATGAAAACCCCACCCGGCTCGCTGTTGATTGTTTTTAGCAGGTTGCCTGTACCGTCAGGCAAAACAATATTGGACCGCTGATCGGTTGTCATTTCCACCGCTGCCACCATTGACCCGTCCTGTGCAATAACGGGCGAAAAATAGCGCTTGCGGTGGCTGATGGTTTTAATTGTGCCGGTGGCAATTTCTAAAATACGCAGGTCACTAAATTTCCGGTACGCCCAACGTGCGTCGGGCTTAAGTGTACCATAAACCAATTGGTGAGTATTTGCTGAAAAATAATCGTCGTAGGCAATGTCACAAACCGCAATCTTATTTTCGTTTCCGTCCTTATCAATCAAATAAAAAGTTGGTATTTCGCGATAGCTTCTTTTTAACACTACCATTTGCCCATTGGGCAGCAATGAAGAATATTTATAATCCGTAGCAAAACTGGTTTGTTTAGTAGTAAAGTTGACAGCTATTTTACTTTGTTGTTGCCACTGTTCATTATAATAATGAAAGGCATTGTTTACAAACTGACTGTGTTTTTTACCTGTATATTTTTTAATTGCACCTTGCCACGGGTATAACGGTGGTTTAAACCGGGCAGCGTGCCGTATTACTTTACCCCAAAAATTGTGGCCATACTTTTGGCGGCCATAGCCCACCAATAAATAGCCTAATTGGTAATGGTCAGAAACATAATTTTTTAAACTACCGTTGCGCAATTTGGCAAACGAATAGTTTAAGCCTTGCCTATACAAACTTTATAACCATTTAAAAACAATGGCTGTCGGCCCCTGCTTTGCGTGGTTAACGGTGTTTCGTTAAATACGGCACAGCCTTCCAAAAAAGTAATCGGGTATGGCGGCGCTGTTGTTAACAGCCTGCCCCTCCTGACCCAACACAATGCTGGCAAGTTTTGAAAGCCCCACTTTATAATTACTGTATTGCTGAATATGGCGGTATTCGTGCACGGCCAGTTTGTCGGCCCAAAATAAACTGCCCTGGTCAAAATTGTTTTGTGGTGCATATAAATAAAATTCGCTGCGCCAGGGGCCAGGGCCAACGTAGCCGTTGTCAAAGCTTGGTTGATTTCAAATTACAATATTTATTTTACGCACCTGTGTTCCTTTACCTATGGTATGTTGTTGCTGCAACTTATAAACCACTGAAGCCCCCCTTTTTGGCACTGGGTGCAATGCCTGCAGGAAAAATGATCCTAACGGTATCAGTATTGAACTGTTTTTATTTCAGCGATGACGGGTTGCCACCAAACTGCTGGTTACTAGTTACAATACAAACAATTAATATAACAAAAATGCAATCAAAGGCCTTACCTTATTTCCACCCATTTTATTTAAATACTTTTTTTATCAAAACAAAAAACGCTCTCAATGTTAAAATGTAAGTTGTTACGGTAAAAATATAACAGCAATAAAATAGCCGGCGTCGGTACACCGGCCAATATAAAGTGCGTGGATGGTTTCTAATTTTCGGTTAGGTGTACTTTGGTCATATTGTAATATAAATTTTGAAATTCGTGTACCGTAATGGCTGCATTTATATGGCGCCTGTCTTCGCGATACCACATTTCAAAATTGGTAAATTGCGCTGGCCTGGGAACCAACATCCTAAAGGCACCTTTTGCGTATTTTATGGAGTCATCTTCATAAACATGCTTTTGAAAGCCAAGCCTGAATAGTTGTTGTTCATCCAACGTAATGGGATAAAGATGGTTTAACTCAAACCAAAATTCCTGGTCGCCCGATAGAATGCAGGCCTGTTTTTCATCGCCATTAAGTTTAATCACTGCCCCTTCTCTTCTCGTTCCTTCGTATTCAGCCATAACGTAATCACCTACTTTTAATTGATTATACTTGATCATATGTATGTTTTTTGGGCATAATTTACACACTCTGTTTAACATTTTCAAAAACATTGTTACTACAAACCGCCCCAAATAAGTTTAGTAACCGTTTGTAAGTTTTTTACAGGTGATAAAAACAGTCGCAAAGTTTTTATCGCCTATCCAATTGAATTTAAACAAAGGCTGGAAATTTTGGTGCTAATGCACCCCTATCTTTATTAATAGAACTATTCAAACACTAAAATTTTAAAAGATGTGTAGAATTGCAATCAAACTGTTGATAATTTTTTAGCTCTCTATTTTTTCTGTCACCTTTTCCCAATCCACCAATAAAACTGCAGCAGCCGTAGTACACTATGGCAGCAGCGCCAAAGTGGGAAAATATTTATCGACAAGAGGAATAAAGTTGTACTTCGAAACCTATGGACAGGGACAGGCATTGCTGCTTATTCATGGTAATGGAGGTTCCATAAAATATTTTAAATACCAGATACCCTATTTTGAAAAATTTTATAAAGTGATAGTTGTCGATGGCCGGGCACAAGGCAAAATAGTTGATTTTGGAAGCGAATTGCATTATAAACAAATGGCGGATGATTTTAATGCGCTGTTGAACTCTTTACATATATCCCCGGCTTACATTACAGGCTGGAGCGATGGAGGAATTAATGGTCTTTTATTAGCTATCAGACATCCTGACAAAGTAAAAAAACTGGCAACTACAGTTGCCAATATAGTTCCCGGCTCCACAGTGCTTACTCCATCAGCCTCAGCGCTTATAAGGGATAATATTGCGCAAATAAATGCCGGCAAGCAATATGACTACAGCCGTAACACTATTAAGCTGCTACATATGATGGAGATTGAACCTCAAATAACACATGCCGACCTTAAAACAATACAATGCCCGGTTTTGGTTATTGGCGATGACAACGATGTAATAAAACCTGCCCATACCTTGGAAATTTTCGAAAATATTCCGCAGGCTTATTTATGGATTTTGCCTGCATCGGGGCACGGTCCAGTTCAATGATTTAAAGAGGAATTCGATGCCAAGGCTCAACAATTTTTTACTACCCCGTATAAAAAAGTTGATTGGTTGGATTGGGACTTAAAATAGATTATTGTTACCTCAATATTACTCTGCCCAGCTCATTGCGTACCCTGTATTTTCAATATTCAGGGCTTGTTTAGTAAGTTTTAGTGGGTGAAAAGTATCTACCATTACCGCCAATTCGGCTGTTTCTTTTTTACCGATACTTTTTTCTACCGCGCCGGGGTGTGGTCCATGGGGTATGCCAGCAGGGTGCAGTGTCATCATGCCGCGGGTTACGTTTTTGCGGCTCATAAAATCCCCATCCACATAGTACAGCAGCTCATCGCTGTCAATATTGCTATGGTTATACGGGGCGGGAATGGCATTTGGGTGATAGTCGTATAACCGTGGACAAAAACTGCACACCACAAAATTATTACCCTCAAAAGTTTGATGCACGGGTGGAGGCTGATGAATACGACCTGTGATAGGCTCAAAGTCATGAATGCTAAAGGCAAAGGGGTAGCAGCAACCATCCCATCCTACCACATCAAACGGGTGATGCCCATAATGCAGCCCGTACAACATCCCTTTCTTTTTGGTCTTTATCAAAAAATCACCTTTTTCGTCAAAGGTGGCAAGTTGTACTGGCGGGCGGATATCGCGTTCGCAAAACGGCGAATTTTCTAATAGCTGACCATATTTACTCAAATATTTTTTTGGGTAACGGATTGGGCTGCGGCTTTCTAGAATCAACAGGCGATTGTTGATATCATTAAACGATAACTGGTACACGGTTCCCCTTGGTATTATGAGGTAATCGCCATAAGCAAAAGCCAGTTCGCCATAGGCGGTCAGCAATTTGCCACTTCCCTCATGAATAAAAAGAAGTTCGTCAGCGTCGGCATTTTTGTAAAAGTATCCTGTCATACTTTGTTGTGGTGCAGCCAATACCACCTGTACATCGTTATTTACCAATATGGGTTGCCTGCTGGCTAAATAATCATTATTTGGGGCAATCGAAAAGCCTTCAAAACAGCGGTGCTTTAGCATATGTTCCTCGGCAATTTCAGGCGCAACAGATACAGGTTCATCTGTACCAATAATTACTGTAGGCGGGTAAACATGATACAAAAGCGAATAATCGTTGCTGAATCCTTCTGTGCTAAACAGTTCTTCGCCATATAGGGAACCATCAGGTTTTCTAAATTGAGTATGTCGTTTATGGGGTATAGTACCGCTGGTATGGTAGTGTGGCATAAATTATTCGATTTTTTCAAGCAATCTCAATGTTTCAAATGTACATCATTGCAATGTTTGGCAGCCGTTAAACCGTTGGCCGTGTCAAATAATATAACCGTAATGCTTGCATTTTTTTAAACGTTTCTCTATATTCAACCCACAAACAAATTTTATCATTAAAGACCCTAAAATGAAACACAGCTACATCCCCGCATTAATAATTATTTTTCTTTGTTGTGCCTGTTTCGCAACCATAACGGCCTGTAACGATGGTAACAGCAAACCAAAAGAAACCAGCATAACCGATGTTAGAAACATGGAGACTGAGGAAATGGTGGCAAATGGCCACTATCTTGTTGATTATGGTGGATGTAATCATTGTCATAGCCCCAAGATCATGGGACCAAATGGACCAATAAATGATACGTCCGTATTGTTATCCGGGTATCCGCAAACGACAAAAATGCAGCCATTTACTGCATCAGCTCTCACCCCAGGCAGTTATGTACTGGGTACACCCGATTTAACTGCATGGATTGGACCTTGGGGCATTTCGTACGCTGCTAACTTAACACCAGATTCCACCCTGGGTATGGGTAGCTGGGACGAAGATACTTTTGTTAAAACAATGCGCACAGGTAAACACCTTGGGCAGCCCGATGGCAGGCAAATTTTACCCCCAATGCCCTGGTACGATATTGGAAAACTTACTGATAACGATCTAAAATCGATATATGCCTATTTAAGAAGTATTCCCCCCATAAAAAATAAGGTACCCGCCCCAGTACCGCCTGCCGAAGCTTTGGCCATGGCTAATAGATAGCCTTAAAAGTTTTTAAAATGGAACCATTTGCTATCGGCGCAAAAAAAGAATAGGTGCTCTGCCTGTTCTTTTTTTTGCAATTATTTGCCGATGTATTTTTTTTGATACCAGCATTTCATTTACTGTAAAAATTTGGTTGTCCATCTCGTTGGCAGCAACTGAGCAAATGTTGCACTCGTATACATTACAGCCTTGTTTAACCAACATCGCTAATTTAAAATACCTTTTTTATTTTTTACCGCCCTGCTTTTTTACAGCTACTATTTAAAAATTAGGCTTTTTTACATTGCATCTAATAAATTGCGGTTATAATGCAAATAGGCCTTATATCAGACACACATAGTTATTTAGACAAAGCAGTATTTACATATTTTGCCGATTGCGACGAAATATGGCATGGTGGCGATTTTGGAAGTATGGAAGTGGTGGATGCGCTTCGGCAATTTAAACCAATCAGGGGTGTTTACGGTAATATTGATGGGCAAAAAGTAAGGACAGAATTTCCAGAAGTAACGTCGTTTGTTTGTGAAGAGGTAAAAGTGTTAATGATACATATTGGAGGCTACCCTGGAAAATACACGCCCCTGGCCAAACAAACGGTCATAGATACCAAACCCCGTTTGTTTATATCAGGGCACTCCCACATATTAAAAATAATGTACGACGATCAATATCAGTGCCTGCACATGAACCCCGGAGCAGCAGGCCAACAGGGCTGGCACCAGGTAAAAACACTCGTCAAGTTTACCATAACCGGCAACGAAATTAAAGACTGTAAAGTAATTGAACTTGGCCGAAAGTAGCTGATAATCAAGGTTATAAGGTACAATTGCCAGGGCTTGTAATCAACGGGTTATCTATTTTAGTTAAAGCCCTGTTATATTGAGTCTTTATCTTATTTTTGCCGACCTAAAAATATAGACCACCTGCATATGGACAATTTGATTTATGCCGTTCCGGCAATGGGAATTATCGGCTTGTTGTACACGCTAATAAAGTTTAACTGGGTTAGCAAGCAACCCGCGGGCAACGACAGAATGAAAGAAATCAGCACCTACATTGCCGAAGGGGCAATGGCCTTTCTTAAAGCTGAATGGAAAATTCTGGGGTATTTTGTTGTGATCGTTTCGCTTTTGCTTGGTTTTATGGCTTCAAAAAACGAAGGCAGCCATTGGAGCATTGCCATTTCGTTTATTATTGGTGCGGTATTTAGTGCCACTGCCGGCTATATAGGTATGAAGGTAGCTACCAAAGCCAACGTTCGCACTGCCGAGGCAGCCAAAACCAGCCTTGCAAAAGCATTGAATGTTTCGTTTACCGGGGGTTCTGTAATGGGGCTTGGTGTATCGGGCCTTGCAGTGTTAGGCCTTGGCGGTTTGTATATTATTTTAAAACATTTTTTTGCTGCTGATGGTAACCCCGAAGGCATGCTGCGTACTATTGAAGTATTAACCGGCTTTTCGCTGGGTGCCGAAAGTATTGCCTTGTTTGCGCGTGTGGGTGGTGGTATTTACACCAAGGCTGCCGACGTAGGCGCCGACCTGGTTGGTAAAGTAGAAGCCGGCATTCCCGAAGATGATCCTCGTAACCCGGCAACCATTGCCGATAACGTAGGTGATAACGTTGGTGACGTGGCAGGTATGGGTGCCGACCTTTTTGGAAGCTACGTGGCCACTGTTTTAGCCACCATGGTACTGGGCCGGGAAGTTACCAGCGCCACCGGTGGTATATTGGCAGATAATTTTAATGGGCTTTCACCTATTTTATTACCCATGTTGATCGCCGGTGTCGGAATTCTTCTTTCAATAGTTGGAACTTTATTTGTTCGCATTAGTGATAGCAGTGGTATGAGCACAGAGGCCGTGCAAAAAGCGCTTAATATGGGCAATTGGGGATCGATGGTGTTGACAGCAATTGCCTGTTTTTTTATAGTCAATTTTATTTTGCCCGAAACTATGACCTTACGTGGCTTGGAATTTACCCGAAATGGTGTTTTGGGTGCTATTGGCGTTGGCCTTGTGGTGGGTACATTAATGAGTATCATTACCGAGTATTACACTGCTATGGGCAAACGCCCGGTAATGAGTATTATTCGCCAATCGGCAACCGGCCATGCTACTAATATAATTGGCGGTTTAGCGGTTGGTATGGAAAGTACGTTTTTGCCCATTTTAGTATTGGCAAGCGGAATATATGGTTCGTATGCCTGTGCCGGTTTGTATGGTGTGGCTATTGCCGCTGCCGGTATGATGAGTACTACTGCCATGCAATTGGCCATTGATGCCTTTGGCCCTATTGCCGACAATGCCGGTGGCATTGCAGAAATGAGTGAACTGCCTCCCGAAGTGAGAGAAAAGACCGATATATTAGATGCCGTAGGTAATACCACTGCTGCCAGCGGTAAGGGTTTTGCTATTGCTTCTGCCGCATTAACTGCCCTTGCCTTATTTGCTGCGTTTGTTGGTATAGCAATGCCCAATAATCAGCATATTGATATTTATAAAGCAGATGTACTTGCATCGTTGTTTGTAGGTGGTATGATCCCTTTTATCTTTTCAAGCCTTGCCATACGTGCCGTGGGCGAAGCAGCTATGGCAATGGTGGAAGAAGTACGCCGCCAATTTAGAACCATTCCCGGTATTATGGAAGGTACAGGCAAGCCTGAGTACGATAAGTGTGTGGCCATTTCTACCGAAGCATCGTTGAAAAAGATGTTACTTCCGGGTGCTATCACCATAATTTCGCCATTGCTGATAGGCTTTTTGATGGGTCCGGAAGCATTGGGTGGATTTTTGGCTGGTGCCACCGTAAGCGGTGTTTTGATGGGAATTTTTCAAAACAATGCTGGCGGTGCATGGGACAATGCTAAAAAGAGTTTTGAAAAAGGTGTTGAAATTAATGGTGAAATGTATTTTAAGAAGTCGGAGCCACACAAGGCATCAGTTACCGGCGATACTGTGGGTGATCCATTTAAAGATACTTCTGGCCCTTCAATGAACATCCTTATTAAATTAATGTCTATCGTATCGTTAGTAATTGCCCCTACCCTTGCCCAAATGTACGGTGGTACAGCCGAGGCTGTAAATGGACAGAAGACCGCAACAGAAAAAGTTGTTGTAGTAAGGGTAGCTGGAAACGACAATACAATTAATACAAACAGTGCGGTTGCGGCCGAAGTTCCGGAGGCACTACTGGCAGCTCTAAAAAAAGATGGCATAATAATAGGAGATGACGTAACTGTTTCATATAAAAAAGGAAAGTTAACTATTGATGGTAAAGAGCAAAGCGCTGACATTACTAACAAATACCTTTTATTAATTGGTAATGGCAAAGAAGTAGATTTTGAAGTAAAAATTAAAGAGTAGCAATAAATACCCATTCGTTTAAAGAATATAAGAAAGGCCTTGTTATTTACTTAGCGGGGCTTTTTTAATGCATTAAACAATAGTACATTTAAACGTGTCGATATAAAATCATTTCATGGGACCCACTCTACTTTTTTATGCTATTCCGGCCTTTGTGTTGCTAGTAATTATTGAATGGTATTACTCCCATCGCGAAAAAAAGGCTTATTACGAAACCCGCGATGCCTTTTCGAGCATGGCCCTTGGCATTGGTAATGTTGTGTCGGGTTTTGGTTCAAAGGTATTAGTGTTTGGCGCTTACTATCTTGCCTACCAATACCGGTTTTTTACCCTTTACGCTGCAAATTGGTGGGTTTGGGCGCTTGCTTTTTTTGCTGACGATTTTAGTTACTACTGGTTTCACCGCAGCAGCCACCACATCAGGTTTTTTTGGGCATCGCACGTGGTACACCACACTTCTGAAAAATATAATTTGGCGGCAGCCTTACGGCAAACATGGACTGGTAATTTTACTGGCAGTTTTGTTTTTTGGCTGTGGATGCCGTTGGTAGGTTTTCACCCATTGGTGGTGATGATTATGCAGCAAATAAGTTTAATTTACCAGTTTTGGATACATACCGAAGCTATCAAAAAATTACCTGCACCGATTGAGTTTATCATGAATACCCCCTCGCATCACCGGGTGCACCATGCCACCAATCTTGAATATCTCGATAAAAATCATGCTGGCATAATGATTATCTGGGACCGGCTGTTTAAAACTTTTCAACCAGAGGAGAATAGGCCAGTATTTGGTCTTACTAAAAACGTAAACACCTTTAACCCCGTAAAAATAGCTTTTCACGAGTGGAGCAATTTGGTTCGGGATGTAAAACGTGGGCGATCGTTAGGTAATGCGATAAAATATATGGTCAATCCCCCGGGTTGGAGCCACGATGGAAGCAGCAAGACCACCGCCGAAATAAGGGCAACACAACAATTCAGCCCTATTTGCTTAAATAAAATAGAGGCAGATAGCGTTACAGAAACGCAGTTGCACTTTTAACCAACTAAAATGACACAGTTAATGCCAGGATTTAAAATGGGAAATTGATTATTTCGGGTAAAATGAATATATAATGACCAATCAAAAATTGACCAAAGAAACTACTGCATTGGCGCAATTATCACGACGAAATGCCTTAAAAACAATTGTCGCCGGAAGTGCTGCAATACCCTTTACGCCGCAACAACTTTTTTGTAAACCGACTTACCAAAAAACTAAACCTGGTGTTGCCTTGGTTGGTTTTGGTTATTACACTACCAATTTGCTGGCACCTGCGCTGCAATAAACAAAACTTATTATTTGGCGGGTGTTGTTACCGACACACCTGCAAAACAAGCCGTTTGGTCAAAAAAATACAATATACCTGCTAAGTGTATCTACAATTATCAAAACTTTGAAGAGGTAGCTTATAACCCCGATATTGATGTAGTAGCGGACGATGGTAACAGACCCCACCAAAATAGATAAGTATCTATAATTATGGCTTCTAAATATATTATAAAAAATACCACCATTATAAACGAACGTAAAAGTTTAGCAGGTGATATTCTTATTTATGACAATTGTATTCAAAAAATTGGTGAAATAAAAGTTGAACCCGACTTTACTGTA
This sequence comes from Chitinophagales bacterium, assembly GCA_038247635.1. Taxonomy (GTDB): domain Bacteria; phylum Bacteroidota; class Bacteroidia; order Chitinophagales; family Chitinophagaceae; genus Segetibacter. The sequence goes on along the minus strand of JBBRUR010000001.1, from coordinate 197,534 downwards.
ATTGACGGAAAAGGCAAATATTTATTACCAGGAATAATTGACGGCCAAGTGCATTTTCGTGAACCTGGACTAACACATAAAGGTGACATTTATTATGAAAGCAAAGCTGCTATAGCAGGCGGCGTAACTTCTTTTATAGATATGCCAAACACAATTCCTAACGTTTTGACCATTCAAACACTTTCTGACAAATACGAACTTGCCTCAAAAAAATCATTAGCAAATTATGCCTTCTTTTTAGGCGTAAATAGCGATAATATTGAAGAAATAGTCAATACAGATACTTCAAAACTTATCGGTGTTTCAGACGATGGTTTGTATTTTACAAAAAAAGGAAATCTGCTGGCAGACAATCCTCAAACAATGGAAAAACTATTTGCCAACTGTAAATCTATTATTGCTATCCACGCCGAAAAAGAACAAATAATAGAAAAAAACGAAAATATATATAGAAAACTATATGGCGAGGATATTCCTATTAAGTATCATCCATTAATAAGAAGTGAAAATGCTTGTTTTGAAGCAACCAAAAAAGCCATTGAATTGGCAAATAAATACCATTCCCAATTACATATTTTGCACTTAACTACCGAAGCTGAAACGCATTTATTTCGAAACGATATTCTTCTAAGCGAAAAGAATATTACAACAGAGGTATCTGTACATCATCTTTGGTTTACGGACAAGGACTATAAGCGTTTGGGTAATTTGATAAAATGGAACCCTGCTATAAAAACAGAAAAGGACAGACAAGGTTTATTAAAAGCATTATTGGACGATAGAATTGATATTATTACTTCCGACCACGCACCACATACACTGGAAGAGAAACAGAAGCCATATTTTCAATCTATGTCTGGAGCACCTTTAGTACAACATTCGTTAAATTGCATGTTGGAATTGTATAAACAAGGTCTTATTTCTTTGGAAAAAATTGCTGAAAAAATGTCTCATAACCCAGCTACGCTTTATGGCATTACAAAAAGAGGATTTATCAGAGAAGGTTATTACGCAGACATGTCTTTGGTTGACTTAAACGCAAGATGGACGGTCAACAAAGACAATCTTTTATATAAATGTGGTTGGTCGCCATTGGAAGGAACAACTTTTACAACTAAAGTCATAAATACCTTTGTTAATGGAAATTTGGTTTACAACAATGGCAAATTTTGTGAAACTGAAAAAGGAATGGCTTTAAAAATAAAAGAAAAATAACATGACCAGCATTATATCTGACAGCCTGGAAATGGCAGTTGACATTTTGAAAAGGGGAAAATTGGTTGCTATACCTACAGAAACAGTGTATGGTTTAGCTGGAAACATTTATAGTGAAAAGGCAATTAAGAAAATATTTGAACTAAAAAAAAGACCCTTTTTCAATCCTTTAATTGTACATGTACATGATATGCAACAATTGGATGAGTTAGCCATTGCTATACCTGATAAAGCTCGTTTAATAGCAAATACTTTTTGGCCGGGAGGCTTAACGTTAGTGCTAAAAAAAAAGTCAAAAATATCGGGTTTGGTTACTTCAGGAAAAGACACTGTAGCCATAAGAATTCCTGATCACCCCATTACTTTAAAATTGTTACAACAAGTAGGTTTTCCATTAGCTGCACCAAGTGCTAATCCATTTGGTCGTATTAGCCCAACCAAGGCATTGCATGTGGAGGAATATTTTGGTAAAAATTTGTCAATGGTATTGGATGGGGGCGATTGCACAAGTGGCATAGAATCTACCATCATTGGCTTTGAAAATGAAGAACCAGTATTATACAGGTTGGGCGCAATTTCCATTGAAGATATTGAGGAAAAAGCAGGCAAAATTATCATTAAAAATAAAAAAGAAAATGCCCCTGATGCCCCGGGGATGCTTTCAAGGCATTATGCACCTTTAACAAAAATTTACTTAGAAAACAATATAGAAGCCTTCATTCAAAATTTTCCTGAAAAGAAAATCGGTGTATTAGTTTTTTGTAAAGAGATTTTTGCACCGCAAATAGTACATGTGGAGGTACTATCAAAAAAGGCCGACCTAAGGGAAGCCGCTTCTCAATTGTTTGCAGCACTACATAACTTAGACAAACTTAATTTAGATATGATTGTAGCCGAAAGATTACCTGATGCTGGTTTGGGATTATCTATGAACGACAGATTGGAAAGGGCAATTAAAGAAAATGAAATACCTGAAATTTAGATAGAAAATTGAAATGGATATATTTAAAAATAGAAAATTAGTAATTGCCACTAAGCACGAAAAGGAAAAAGTGATGGCCCCACTTTTAGAAAAAGCATTTGGGGTATACTGCTTTGTAGATAAAAACTTTGATACAGACATTTTAGGCACTTTCACCGGTGAAATTGAACGGGAACTTGACCCCATTTCCACAGCAAGACAAAAATGCATGATGGCAATGAAGCTGACAAATTGCGACTTAGGCATAGCCAGTGAAGGCTCTTTTGGACCACATCCAACAATGTTTTTTGTAAGTGCCGATGATGAATTTTTGATTTTTATTGACAAAAAAAATAATTTAGAAATTATAGTGAGAGAGTTAAGCACATTAACAAATTTTAATGGCAAAGAGATTAAAAATGAAGAAGAACTTTTGGCGTTTGCGAATGCCGTTAACTTTCCATCTCATGGATTAATTCTTCGCAAAGCCAAGACGGATAACGATATTATCATTAAAGGGATTACCGATGTAAACCATTTAAAAAATGCATTCGTAGAATTGTTTGATAAGTTCAAATCCGTTTTTGCCGAAACAGATATGAGGGCAATATATAATCCATCCCGCATGAAAGTAATTGAAGCTGCAACTCAAAAATTGATAGCTAAAATAAGTTCATTATGTCCGCAATGTAATAAACCGGGCTTTGGAATCACGGACGCTAAAAAAGGATTAGAATGTAGTTTATGCGGTTCACCTACCACTTCAACATTAAGTTACATTTATGTTTGTCAGCATTGTAATTACACAAAAAAAGAAATGTATCCACACAAAAAGACAAACGAAGACCCTATGTATTGTGACTATTGTAACCCGTGATACAAACAAAAAGAGTTTATAAAACAATACGGTAAAAAAACAGCCGCTAACAAAGGACCTGGCAAAATACAGGCAGACAGAAGTAAACTTACGCATTTAAAATTCTGTTATACGTGGGAAAGGGCTAAATATTTACTATTTTTTTTTGTTATCTTAATCGGAAGTTGTTGGTTAGCATTATTTCCGGGCTTCAAAACTATCTGTTTCTGTATTTCGCTAAGCCTGGTTTGTTAAATGTAGTTTTGTTATCGTTGATTGGCTGTGCCGGAGTTTCCGGCCGGGTCTATGGCTTTCATCAAAACCACGTTTGGCGCTAACATAAATTTTATTGACATTACCTGTAATAAAGGCAGCATACACGTTGCGCCGTACCAGCATATGCAGGGGTAAAAGGCAATTAGTCCACTGGGTACTATAAACAATACCTACCAGGTACCCTGGCAACAAGCCCACCAAATAAATGACGATGCGCTTGCCATTATTTATAAAAAACTTACGCTGTTACCCGAAAAGAGGAACCTAGGGATATTGTCATTGTGGTAGCTATTAAAAAGTGCGCTTTTAACTAACAGCCCGGTATAATTTAGCGATGCATATAACTAAAATTATAGTTATGGACTATGCCTTTGGCTATTTAGCGTGGTTATGAAACACAACCAAAGTCAAATCGCTGCTAAACGCTGGGTTTGGCTTACAAAAACCACTTAGCAATAAAATAAGGCTCTTATGCATTTTATTTAAATAGCTTAAGTTAAAGGGAACACCAAAAACCGCAACACCACTAGTGTTTCATCAAAAGGTAATTTCTAAATTTTCTTCTTTTTTAATAAAACTTTTAATAACGATGCGAATGACGTCGTTATTTTCCCTTGCAAAGAACCGAAAACGTAAAAGTCATTAACCACAGGTCAGTACTGGCATATTGCTAATCTACACCTGTCAAAAATTTATTTTATTGGTGCAAAGTGGCCATGGAAATAATAGCGAAATTTATAAGGAAGTACCACCGGTTGAACCACCTTTTTTTCAGTTAATTCATTAGCTCGCCTATTTGTTAACAATATATTAATAATCCAAATTAAGTGGCTATCGTTTTAAAAAATATCTAATATTGATACGAAATTACTCGTACAACTATGAAACAGGTTAAGCCAACAGAGGGAGAACTGGAAATACTGCAGGTTTTATGGAACAGAGGAAAAGCTACTGTAAGAGAAGTGCATGAAACAATATTAGAATACAAAGAGGCAGGTTATACTACTACCCTTAAACTTATGCAGATAATGCACGAAAAAGGGTTGGTTAGTCGCGACGACTCTGCCAAAACGCATATTTTTACCGCTAACATAAGCCGCGAGAGTACACAAAATCAACTTCTTGGAAAATTAATTAACGGGGTGTTTGGAGGTTCATCTACACAATTAGTAATGCAGGCACTGGGTAACCACGCCCCTACAAAAAGCGAGCTGGACCAAATACAGCAAATGTTGGATAACCTAAAAAAGCAATGATATGCTTTCCTTATCGCAGTCTTCTTTATTGCACGCCCTGGGCTATGCATTGGTAAACAGCCTGTGGCAATTTGGTTTGCTATGGCTTATTTACCTGGTTGTTAACTCTATTACCAACCTATCGGCAACCAAAAAATACGGGTTGGCAACCATTTTACAAATAGTGGGTTTTGGCTGGTTTTGTTTTACAGTGGCATACTATACCAACGAGCTGGGCCAGTTGCCATCCGTTGGTAAAAGCAATGCGCAGCTTTGGGGTGGCTATTATTCCCCTTTTTCTGCTCTATCACAACAGCAGATCGCTTTGGCTTTACTTATATTGGAAACCTATCTTCCGCATGTTGCCCTGGCCTACCTCGCCTTGTTAATTGCGTTTTTAAGCAAATTGATAAAATGTTTTATCTCCTCTAAACGTTTTAGAAAACTTGATAAAATAAAATGCGACGTAGACATCAGGCTTTTTGTACAAAAGGTTAGCTATCAATTAGGGATAAAACGTACAATAGAAATTTTTTTTTCAGATAATATTAAAAGCCCACTCACCATTGGTTGCCTTCGGCCTATTATTTTACTACCTTTTTTAACTGTCACACATTTATCAACTACACAACTGGAGGCTGTTATTCTTCACGAAATAGCCCACATTAAGCGCTACGACTATATTGCCAACCTGCTTTTGTCAGTAATTGAAGTAATGCTATTTTTTAATCCGTTCTCCATTTTAATTGCCAGGCATATACGGCGCGAACGTGAGAACTGCTGTGATGACCGCGTACTACAATATCAATACGATGCAGGCAGTTATGCGCATGCCTTATTGACCATTGCAAAATTACAACATCAGCTATCGGGTAATAAAATGGTTATGAACGCGGTTGATAGAAAGCAATCGCTTTTAATAAGGGTTAAGCGTATGATAGAAAAGAAAGATAGCACCTATAATTACCGCAACCGCTTATTGTTGTTGGTGTTCTTATCTGCAGTGCTAAGTGTAGTTGCATGGATAGCTCCCGGAAAACAAAAATCGCCGTCAAATATTGTTGTAAAAACCATTCAATACAAGGCGCCAAATGCACCGGCAGACCAACTTATACATCCACTTTTCGACCTCACCTATTTATTGATCAATAAAAACGCAATAGCTATTGTAAACAACGAAAAACGAAGGGCGGTTAAGGGAGCGGTATTGACTAGTGTGCCGCATAAAGAAATTAAAACGCTAATCAACCAAAAAAGTGAAAAGAACTTTAAAGTGGCAGAGGTGGTAACCAATAGCCTTTTGGCAGGTATACCGGCACAGTCACCTTTTTTTAGCCAATTGCTTGTAAAACAAAACGAAGTAATTGATTTACTCAACAACGTTAAAGAAACCGTTGGCCAAAAGCTTGATGCCTTACCTGTACCGGCGGTTAAGGTACCAGTGCATTTTTCAATTATGCTTAAAAAAGTATTGGCTGAAACCCACAAAAATGTACAAAATAATTTTCTGAATAACGATCGAGTTAAAATAGAAGCAAAAAAAATACTGGAAGCGACTGCCACCCAACAGGGATTTGAACCAGCGTTGGCAGCAGCCGAACAAAAAGCAGCCGATTATTATCTACAATTGGAAAAACTATACCAGGAGCCTGCAAAAAAATATAGAACATCACTGCAAAAAATTCAATTTAACGAACCAACTACATGGAATAACGCAACGGACAATGAAGTTGAAAATGAGCGCATCTTTAGCTATGCACCCAACAATGTTACTCCCCGCCTTTTTTCGTACGATTATAAAGAAAAAGCTACCATTATCCGCTCAAAGAATCATTTAAACGAAAACAACAAGGATTCATCAGGCATCATTATTATCATTTACACCAATCCTGAACCAGGGGTAAAGCAATTAACTACAAAGCCAAGGCAATTAAAAAAGGCACGGTTTTAACACCAGCCATGTTTTCAATCTTAATTAACTGATTTTAATTTTTAGTTTCCATCCTGCACTAATAATAGACCTGCCTGGTTAAATGGGAGTTAACCTTACCAAAGGTTGCGTGGGCACCAATCGCCATATTTATTTCCCAATAAAAAGCCAATCACAATTTCGTGTGTACCCCTGCTAACTGTGTTTAGCCTGCTGGTTGTAATGTCATAAGCATAACCAAAATTTAAGGTATTGCTTATGTTTAAACCCACCATTGCGGCAAATCCGTCTTTATAGCGGTAGCTGCCTCCTACCCAAATCAAATCCTGGTATTGCAGTTTGGCATTTACGTCAATACCCAATGGTAACGGATTCACATATCTAATCATGGCCGATGGCAAAAAAGAAATATCATCGGAGAGTTGTAAGCGGTATCCTGCTGTTAAAAACATGTGTGGCACTAACCGTCCGTTTGACAGTGTAACCGAGTCGGCACTGAACTTAAGTTTTGAAGGAACAATTTGCTGTGCTGCCAATCCCACAAAATAATTGCTGGAGTATAGCCAGACGCCTGCATTGATATCGGGGCTCAGGCGGTTTAAATAACCACTGCCAGCAACCGCCGGATCAACCGCAAACTGAGTTCCAAAATTAAGCTTGTTTGCATTTAGCGTAAGGTTTTGAACGCCTGCACTTATACCTGCGCTAATACTTGTACGTTCGGATATACCTATATGGTATGCGTACGTACCATACGCAGCAAACCTGTTTAAAGGCCCTGTAGCATCGTTTATTACGGTAAGGCCAACCCCTGCATGTGGCTCGGCTTTAGTATAGTCTTGCCAATAGGCGGCACCACGTGGGTTTTGCCCCGAAGCATGAAACGTGGTAGCAGTTGATCGCTCATAATCACTTTTCTTTAAAGGTGCCTGTATTGTAAGGTACGTTGTCACCGGTGCACCATCTAAGCCTACCCACTGTAGCCGGTGGCTAAGCTTAACATCAGTATAATTTTCAATGCCGGCAACAGCAGGGTTTATGATGTAATTATTAAGTACATATTGAGTGTAATGCGGCCTTTGCTGGGCCATCAGTTTATTTGTAGCACACAAAGCCAGCACCCCTAGCAAAATTTTAAATTTCATATTTTAAAAATAGGATAATAATTTTTTTAATAGCAATGATATGTGCAATTGAAAATTAGTTTTTTACTTTTTAATAGCTTTTTCAGCCATGGCTTAAGATTATTTCAAATATGATGTCCTGTTACTTACAAACTTCCTTTACAAAACAAGGTATCCAACACGCTTAAACCCGGTGCAAACCCAAACTTGTTATCAAAAACCTGTTGATAGGTTTCTTTTGTAGGCGGTACGCTCAACCTGTTCTTAGGCAAAAAAGCATCCCGCATGTCTACCGCTTCATTTTGATCGTATCGTTTTACAAACTGGCTCGTAAAACTAAAGGTTGTTTTTAGTTTCAATACGCTGCTTAACCATTGTATTAATTGCCAGTTTAGGTCAAAGAGAAACGTATACTGTCTATTCAACTCCCTAAAAATTCCCTCAGCATAATATTCAAAAAATGGTGAGTTACTGTAAGACGACTGCAATGACTTGCAATGTTGCTTTTGCCATGCTTGCGAATTGTCTATCCTTACCTCTTTCATAAAGGTTTTCTGTTCCCGGCCGTTTTGTAGCGGTACGGTTAAATTAACAGGGCCATTGCTACCTGCAATGATGCACCTGTTACGGTAGGTCATTTTTTGGAAGGTATCATATTGCTCTATTTTTACATAACTATTTTTTGCAGATAATTTAAACCAATCAATGCTGGGAAAATATTGACTTTCAATAATATACAATAAATTAATGTTGATGTTATCCATTGTGTAATGCTACCGTGATTAAGAGGTAATTGAACGCTTTTTTTGCTACAAAATAAAGAAATAAAAGTTTAGTATATTTAGCTAACTAAATGATTAGTAAATATTTGAGATATAAACATCTTGCTAAATTTTTTATGGTATTTCTTTTTTAACCGGTCTTTTTAAAAATAGGTAATTTTCTAAAATATTTAGTATAATAAATGATGATGAAAAACCATAAATATATATCTTGCTATTAACATTTACCCTACATGTTTAAATATCTCTTTTTCGCCACCTGTATAATTATTGCATTTGCTTCGTGCGGAAAACCCAAAGGTTTTGACTACCGCGATGTAAAAAATTTTAAAATTCAAAATTGGGGGTTCGACAGGTCGCAGGTAAGTATGGACCTGGTTTACTTTAACCCAAACAAATTTGGAGTAGACCTTAAAAAAGTGGAGTGTGACATTTATTTGCAAAACAACTACGTTGGAAAATTTATGCTTGACACGCTTATGCGAATCCCGCAAAATGCAGAATTTATTATACCGGCCAAAATGGATGTAGATATGAGAAATATTTTCAAAAATTCACTAAGCATTGTTTTTAATAAGGAAGTTTTAGTGGGTGCAAAGGGATATACAAGGGTGGGCAAAGGCGGTTTGTTTGTAACCGTTCCATTTAATTACGAAGGAAGGCATGCCATTGACATTTTTTAACCTGGCAATTATCTACACAAAAAAACCCACACATTTGGTGGGCTTTTTACATTCAATTTGTCCGGTCTATTTTTTATAGGGTTGCATATGGCAGGGTTTTCCTTTTTTGGGTCCACCGCCCTCTTCATTTCGCTTACAGGCCAGCGGAAGCGTTTTATACACTTCTTCAGTTGCCTTTGTGGTATCGGCATCAAAACCTGCATTGTTAACCGAGGTTTGAATATAATTTACATTAACCCGGTCGGGCCAGTACTGTACCCTTGTAGTGCCACCCACTAAATTAATTTGCATTTTAATGATACCGCTTTGGGTGTTTGATATTTCGCGGGCCATGTAACTCTCCAGCCGTTGCTTACACTCCCAACAGCGCACGTTGGGGGTAGTTAATGTAACCCATTCAGGTTTCCTGTTTTGCGAATAGCCTGTTGAAACAAACGAGGCCATTAAAAGAACCAATAACAATTTTTTCATAAGTCAATTATTTTTTCAATTTCGTTTCAAATTCCCTGCCAGTCGGCTGGTGCTTTGCTCCAATTTAACAGTAATTCTTTATTGTCGGGCAAAATAATGCCACTATCCATTGCCATACTAATTAAAGTTTTATAATTGGTAAGCGATGTATAGTTTAGGCAATATTTCTCAAAAGCTGCATTTGCCTCGCTAAATCCATAATTAAATATGCTTATCATCCCTTCAATTATTAATTCTGCATTCAACAATACATCTATTACCTGTAGGCTGCTTTTGCCGGTACTTACCAGGTCTTCAATCACTATTACCCGCTGCCCTTTCTCATAAAATCCTTCAATCTGGTTTCCAAGGCCATGTTGTTTGGGCTTGGGCCGTACGTAAATAAAAGGCAGTTTTAATTGATCGGAAGCCATAGCACCCCATGGTATGCCTGCAGTAGCCACGGCGGCTACCAGGTTGGCATCGGGGTATTTTTCAAATATAACATTACACATTTCGCTTTTAATAAAATCGCGAACGTAAGGAAATGAAAGTATTTTTCGATTATCGCAATAAATGGGACTTTTCCAGCCACTGGCCCAGGTAAAAGGTTGGTTGGGCCTCAATTGAACGGCACTTACCTGTAACAGTTTTTCGGCTACCGCGTTTTCGTTTGTCATGGTACAAAGTTAGCTTTTGTCTATTTAGCGCCAATACCTGTAGCCCTGTAAATAATTTACAGCCGGGCAACTAAGGTACCAGCACTGCAGCATTAACCAAAAACAATGGCTGGCACATTTTTCAAGGTTTTATTTTTAAAGAGAAAAGAAATTGCTGGTAAAGCCACATGATGTATTTTCCACAGCAAAATACTTAATTACCTATTATACCTAACCTATAACCATATACCAAATGCCACAAAAATTAACAGCCGCCGGGGGCATAGTAGAAAACGAAGCAAAAGAAATTCTTTTTATTTTTAGAAGGGGGAAGTGGGACCTGCCCAAAGGCAAGCTTGACGAGGGTGAAACAATTGAGGAATGTGCCGTACGCGAAGTGGAAGAAGAAACAGGCCTGGTTGGCGTAGAGCGGGGAGAATTAATAGATGTAACCCTGCACACGTTTACTAAACGGGGCAACGAAATTGAAAAGGAAACTTATTGGTATGCCATGAAAGTGACAGGACTTCAGCAGCCTACACCACAAATTGAAGAGGATATTACAGAGATCAGATGGGTAAAAGAAAGTGAACTATCGTCGTATTTGAGCAACACTTACGACAATATCATTTCCATCGTCGAAAAATATTATGACCGATCCAACCAGGTAAATTAATGAAAGTATTATACCCTATTGCCAATAATAGCCACCGTTAGTCTGCTTACACAAACCAGTTTTTGCTGGTCGTTGTAAATTTTTATATCCCACACATGCGTGGTGGCGCCCAGGTGTAAGGGTGTGGCTATGCCGGTTACCAAACCGCCACGCACCGCCCTTATATGGTTGGCATTAATTTCGAGGCCTACACATTTATGTTTAGCATGGTCAACAACATAAGCCGATGCAACGCTTCCCAGTGTTTCAGCCAAAACCGCCGATGCTCCGCCGTGTAAAAGACCATAAGGCTGCCTTGTTTTTTCGTTCACCGGCATAGTAGCCTTAATATAATTTTCGCCCACATCGGTAAAAACAATATCGAGGTGGTCGCCCATCGTATCTTTTCCCAGCCCTTGTAATTGCGGCAGGCCAAACGTTTTATCGAACCATATATTGGCCATTATTGTATACTTTTTTTTAAGATCGCTGTTGGTTTGTTTTTTACGTTGCTAACCATAGCAAATTGTTTTAGCGAGTGTAGCACTTCTTTTGGAATAAACTGGTCAACATCACCGCCATTACGCAATACATCGCGTACCAGCGTCGAAGCTACAGAAGTATATTTAGGCAAACAGGTTAAAAAAATCGTTTCAATGGTGGGGTCAAGACTACGGTTCATATCGGCAATAGCCTTTTCGTATTCAAAGTCACTTACATATCGTATACCGCGTACTATAAATTTTGCTCGTATGCTTTTGCAACAATCGGCCGTTAATCCTTCATATGCAATTGCTTCCACCCTTGGCTCGTTGCGGTAAATGTCGTTCAGCCATTCCAACCTTAGTTCGTCGGGAAACATGGGTATTTTACTTGCATTTTTACCAATGCCTATTACCACTTTGTCAAACAGGTCCAGCGACCGGTCAATGATATCGATATGGCCAAGCGTAACAGGATCGAAGGTGCCGGGAAACAGGCAAATGCGTTTCATCGAAATATTTTTATAGGTAATAAAAAGGCCATGGTTACGTGTAACACATTGGCATTTTTTGACTGGCACAAAATACGGATTGATGTTATACTATCCGTTATTAGTTATGTTCGCCGCCCCTGTCGGCCAACAGGTACAAACAAGCCATACGTACTGCAACACCATTTTCTACCTGTTGAAGAATAATACTGTTTTTACCATCCGCCACATCACTATCCAATTCAACGCCTCGATTGACAGGGCCGGGATGCATAATCACAATTTCCTTTTGAAGGTTATCGAGCAATTTGCGGGTAATGCCGTAGGCAAGATTATATTCTCTAAGCGAGGAGAAAAGTGGTTGGTTTTGGCGCTCAAGCTGAATGCGCAATACGTTGGCTACATCGCACCATTGCAGGGTTTCTTTCAGGTTGTACGACACCTTTATATTAAATGCCTGATCAATGTATTTGGGAATAAGCGTGGGCGGGCCAACTACGGTTACCTCGGCGCCCATTTTTGTAAGCAGGTAAATGTTGCTTAGCGCTACCCTGCTGTGCATTATGTCCCCAACTATGGCAACCTTTTTTCCTTCAAGCAAACCGGTTGCCTGCTCAATAGAAAACGCATCGAGCAATGCCTGTGTGGGGTGCTCATTTATTCCATCGCCGGCATTTATGATAGCAGCAGGTATGTGTTTTGCTAAAAAGTGCGGTGCACCACTTGCACTGTGGCGAACAACTACCATGTCAACCTTCATGCTTAAAATGTTGTTGACGGTGTCAAGCATGGTCTCGCCTTTTGTTACGGAAGATGCACTTGCCGAAAAATTTACTACATCGGCGCCCAACCTGCGTTCGGCCAGCTCAAACGAAATCCTGGTACGGGTGGAGTTTTCAAAAAAGAGGTTTACCACTGTTATATCGCGTAGCGAAGGCACTTTTTTAATGGGCCTTTGCAAGACTTCCTTAAACTGTAGAGCGGTGTCGAGAATTAAGCGAATGTCAGACGATTGAAGATCTTTTATACCCAAAAGGTGCGGTGTTGTAAGTTTCATCTCGAGGTGCTAAGTTAATTGTTATTGCAATAAGTGGTAGCTGCAGGTTTTTTCAACCACTATAAAATGGCATGCAGGCAACTTTATTGGGTAATAATCACTTCGGTAGCAGGATCCTTTTCTTTCCAGCGAACAATTACTTTTTGCGAAATCGACGAATCAATCACCCTGCCTGTATAATCGGGATGAATAGGCAACTCGCGGCTAAACCTTCTGTCTATAAGCACACATAGTTCCACCTTTTTAGGTCTGCCAAAATCGAGCAATGCATCCAGCGCAGCCCTGATGGTTCTTCCTGTGTACAGCACATCGTCAATCAACACTACTTTTTTTGCTTGTATCGTAAAGGGGATATCCGTTTTGTTTGGTAAAAGCAATCCGCTGCGCACATCATCTCTATAAAACGTAATATCGAGCAAGCCATAATTAACTGCTTTTCCACCCAATATTTGTTTCAGGGCATCAACTATTTTATCGCTAAGGTAAACGCCGCGGGGCTGTAAGCCAATAATGACAGTATTTTCGAGCGCCAAATTATTTTCCAGAATTTCAAAAGCCAGTCGCTTTATTATTAGCGAAATCTGCTGTTCGGTTAAAATGGTTTTCAAGCCTTTTTTATGATAAAAGTATGCCTTATGTTAATATGCTACAAACAGATTTAATGATACCTTACCGGTTTAATGCTTTACATTTTTTTAAACGGCTTTAAAAGAACCCATGCAAAAACCTGCGTAAAAAAGTAAAAGCGACCATTTATGTTATTATTTGCATCGTATACGCTTTAATTAACTTCACTTTTATAAATGGGTTGCCAGGTGTACAGCAGTCTTGACCGCAGTATTTTTTGAGCCAATGATTATTGCTACCGTTAAGTTAGCACTGCAACTTGCTTTTATTAGGAGATAGCACTTCATTTATATAACTAATGCTTTAATCAAAAGCTGTGCTGTTTGCTTCACCAAAAATTAGAACCCTTAATAAGGGCTGATGTTTGTTAACATAGCGTAATACAACCAAAAGTATAATAAGCGTTAATATAGGTACCAGTTTGGCTAAAGCCGTAATGGCAAATACGCATGGTTAATTTTTATTTGAAAACCAGCAGCACTATACCCCTACCCAACTATTGCACCGCTACCGGCAACAGTATATAAATATTATTAGCAATTTTGTGACGATAAAAAATGCCAGCCAGCAATTATTCAGGAGCCAGGCCATGGCGATACCAGTATATATATTACCTGCATTTTTAACAGCTTACATTTACTGTTTGCCTTTGATAACAAAGCAAGGGTATATGAGCTGTACCACGATAACTATTTAGGGTATCAACAAAATTTTACCACTTTCGAATGCCTTTATTTAAACACCAACATTATTTAAACCATATAAATAACCAAAATGGAAACCAACGAAATTGATGAAATTATTATTGAGCAAAACCGGCACATTAAAAAATTACATGCTATTGTAACCGAAACTATAAAAGAAGAGGAGTTGATAACCAATAACCTTTTGCACCCACCCAACGAGATACTTACCGGGGGGCAAAAACTATCGGATAAGGTTGCCAGGTTTGGCGGTAGCTGGCGGTTCATTGTTATTTTTTGTGTGCTTTTGGCCGTATGGATAGCGTTTAACAGTATAACATTGCCCACCAGCCGCTTTGATCCCTACCCTTTTATTTTAATGAACCTGATATTAAGTAGCATTGCAGCATTGCAGGCACCCATTATAATGATGAGCCAAAACCGACAGGAAGAAAAAGACCGGCGGCGGGGCGAAAACGATTATATGATTAACCTAAAGGCAGAAATGGAGATCAGGAGCCTTCATCAAAAAATAGATGTATTGCTTGAAGAACAATTAAAAACTTTGTTTGACAGCCAGGCGAAACAAATGAGTTTTTTAAAAAATATAGAAGAAAAACTGGATAAGGCCATTGGTATTGAAAAGCAATAATTGCAAATTATTGTGACAATCCGTTATTTGGTGCAATCAATGCTGTATATAAAATCATATTAAAAAAGGCCGAATAAAATTACCAGTGGATTTATAATGCAACGCCCGTGCAACTTCCAGCCCGACGAAATCATTAGGGCGGGGCATTAGCCGGGCGGGCAACGGCTAATGAAAACAGCTATAAAGCCTGGTTCCAAAATATCAGCACCAAATTGCGGATGGTCATTTTAATTATTATACCTAATTGCTAGCGTAGTCATAAAACAAAAAAAAACCCTCGCGGGCCTTTTTTTGTAAAACAGGTATGGTATTACTTAATTGTTATTGGCCGGGAGCCTGTTGACCAGGATTTGGCTGGCCCATTTGCGGAGCAATTGCAGCAGGCGCAGGGTTCATGTCTGTTACTTCTACTTCAAAAATTAATGGAGCATAAGCAGGAATAACCGGGGGTTTACCCGGAGGGCCATACGCCATTAACGATGGTACGTATAATGTGCCTTTGCCACCTTTTCCAAAATATTGAAAGCCTTCTTCCCAGGCCCTGATTGTTTGGCCACTGCCAATTACAAACTTAAAAGGCTGTACGTGGCCAAAAGTAGTGTCAACATTGCTGTCAAACTTTGTTCCTTTTTCCAACAACTGGCCGGTATAGTTAACTGTAACCTCCTGCCCGGCAGCAGCTTTAGCTCCCTGTCCGGCATTTTTTACTTCAACAAAAACACCGTTGGCAGTCTTTTCAGCCTTAATTCCTTTCTTTTTAAGATAGGCCGCAATACTGGCTATTTCATTCTTTTTAAGTGCCTCATATTCTTTTTCCTGGTCGGCAGCTTTTTCCTGCTCGTTGTTAAACGCCTTTAATATTTTTAAAGATGTTTGAATTTGATCGCCCTTTTTCAACAGGTCAGAATATTGAGCGAGGTTCTTTTTTACAAGAGAATCGACGGAGGCAACCGTAACAATACTATCGCCCACCGAAGCCATCGGAAGTATTTCGTTAAAATCGTACGATTTTTTTACCGACGTATCAATGGGCAAATACTCCGGTAAATGGCCATAGGTAGTAAACATGATAGAGTCTTTGGGCGTTAAGCGCACCACACCATTAATTTTAATAATTTGGCCGGCTTTTAATTTTTCGCCGCCGCTGCCTTTAATAATTTTGTATGCGAGGCCCGACGGGGCTTTTTCATACTTTGAGTTACAAGCGGCAAATATTACTGCCAGCCCTGCAATAGCTAAAATCTGTTTCATAATTGTTGTAGTTGTACTTCGTATTCTTTTATAACCTGTTTAAATTTTTTGAGCGTTTCTTCAAGCGAATCGCTGCTGCGGCCACCGGCAGCGTTAAAATGTCCACCACCCTCAAAATGGGTACGGGCAAAGGTATTGGCATCAAAGCTTCCTTTGCTTCTAAAGCTCCATTTTCTTTCTTCGTCGCGGTCAATTACCAGGCCTGCCAGTTTAATACCTTGTATGGTTAACAGGTAATTTACCAGCCCTTCGGTATCGCCGGTACGCATATGAAACCGTAGCAGGTCGTTTTTGCTAATGGCCATTAATGCGGTATTGTACTCGTAAAAAACCTCCATGCGGTTTAGCAATACATGGCCAATAAAGCGCAACCTGTTTTCTAAAAAATTATCGTAAATATTTTCGTGTACCTGCGTGTGGTTAAAACCGGTTTGTTTTAAGCGGGCCACCATTGTATGCACGGCCGGGGAAGCGGCCGGAAACCTGAACGAGCCCGTATCGGTCATTACACCTACATACAAGCATTGTGCTATATCGGTATTTATTAAATTATCGTGGCCACTATTTACTATAAAATCGTACACCATTTCGCAGGTGCTGCTTTTTAAAGGCTGGCTTATGCCAAAATCAAACACTTCTGTTTGCGGCTGCTCGTGGTGGTCAATTAAAATTTTGGTGCACTGCATGTTTTCCAACACACTTTCCATGTTTTTGGTACGGTGCAACACGTTAAAATCGAGGCAAAAAAGCAGTTCGGCATCCTTTATTGCTGCAATTGCCTTTTCACGCGAAAAATCAAAATCGATCACGGTTTTACATCCGGGCATCCATTTTAAAAACTCAGCATAATTGGTAGGCGAAATAACGGTAACGGAATGGCCAAGTTGTACCAAAAAGTGATATAACCCCAACGAAGAGCCCATAGCATCGCCATCGGGCTTTTGGTGGGTGGTAATAATTACCTTACCGGGAACACTTAATTTAGGGAAAAACGATTCTAAAGACTGCATAAAGTGCGCAAAAATCAATTATTTGAGCAATACAGTCAAAAGAATTTTGTAGTATTAACAAATTGATTGCCTGGTATGGCTAATTGTAGTGATGATTACCTCTATTTTTGCCCTCCAAAATAAAAAAAATGAGCAACAAAACATTTACAATGGTCAAGCCCGATGCAACTGGTAAAGGTTATACCGGTGCTATTTTAGACCAAATTATAAAAGGTGGATTTAGCATTACGGCCATGAAATGGATTAAATTAACCGCCGAACAGGCTGGTGAATTTTATGCGGTGCACAAAGAGCGACCATTTTATGGCGAACTGGTTGAGTTTATGTGCAGTGGCCCCATTGTAGCTGCCATTTTAGAAAAAGACAATGCAGTAGCTGATTTTAGAACATTGATCGGCGCCACCAATCCTGCACAAGCTGCCGAGGGTACCATTCGTAAAAATTTTGCTGCTTCTATTGGCGAAAATGCAGTGCACGGCAGTGATAGCGACCAAAATGCAGCAATTGAAGGAAGTTTCTTTTTTAATAACCTTGAGCGTTTTTAAACCATAACACTTAAACATGTAATAAAGCCCGCCGTTATGGTGGGCTTTGTTGTTGGGAGGATGTTTTTTTTATTTGTTTTTGACAGGAAACGATAGCGGGGATGGCAATTAAGTGGAAAGCCGCCAGGAGTTGTTGACTTAGCTATCTTATTTAGAAAGCAATATTATCTCCTGCCTTTTTACTCATTTGGTTCAATGTGAATTAATACGTGTCCTAATTGTGGCAGCTCGCTTCGCAAAGTGTTTTTAAGTTTATGGGCAAGGTCGTGTCCCGCTTTTACTGAAATATTTTTGTCTACAATTGCGTGCAGGTCAACATGATATTGCATACCCGCTTTCCTTATTAAACATTTTTCAGTTGCCAGTATTCCGTCAACGGTCAAAGATGATTTTCTAATATCATCTACAAGGTCGTCATATAAATGCTCGTCCATTATTTCGCCAAGGGCAGGTCTAAAAATTAAAAAGCTGTTATAAAGTATAAAGCCAGCGGCAAATAATGCAGCCCAATCGTCTGCTGTTTCGTAGCCCTTACCAAAATATAACGCAATCGAAATTCCAATAAAAGCCGTAATAGAAGTAATTGCATCGCTTCGGTGATGCCATGCATCTGCCTTTAACGATGAACTGTTTGTTTCTTTAGCCTTTTTTATTACCAACCGAAACGAAATTTCTTTCCAAATAATTAATGGGGCAAGTATAAATAACGTCCACAGGTGCGGCAATTGGTGCGGTGTTCTTATGTTTTTGATGCTTTCGTAAGCAATAATGGTAGCGGAAGTAATTAAAAAACCGACTACCAAAAAAGTTACCAAAGGTTCCGCACGTCCATGTCCATATGGATGATTTTTGTCTGGCGGCCTATTTGCATATTTAAGTCCAAACAGCACCAGCAAAGACGAGAAGATATCAGTTAATGACTCAATAGCGTCTGCAATTAGTGCGTACGAATTTCCAAAAAAGCCGCCAAGTCCTTTTATAATTGCCAGGGCTGTGTTACCAATTATACTAAAATAGGTTGTTCTTATTGCGGTCTCTTCGTTGGTCATAATATGCTTACTGTAGGTTGCCTGCTGTTGCACCTATCGTAAAAGTATAGTGGTTAAGTAAAAAATAAACATTTGTTTGTGGCCGGTATTACAGTTTGGTTTTGTTTGTAAGTTTGAATATAAGAACTTTTGCCAGGCATTACCTGTTAGCGCAAAATTATTGGGGATGGTGATTTGTAGCCGGGGGCAACGCACTGTTTTGCCTCACTTATGGCAATACCTTTACCAGCTAACGTTTTTCTATAGGCGTATTTCAATTTAACGTGTATTACTTGCAGGCACCATTATAGTGTCTCTTTTTATGATTATCCGCTATTTGCCAAGCTCAATGCTACATATTAAATTATGATAAAAAAGGCTGACTATAATTACCAATAGTATAAGTGTGCTACCTCTATGGTAATAAAGGCAGGCTGCAACGACTGCTGAAAAAGCTATAAAGCCCGGTGCCAAAATATCAGCAACAGATTGCAGCCAGTCATTGTTTTTCTATAATCGTATTTCAATTTGGCGTGTTTTATTTGCAGGCACCACTCTAGTATCTCTTTTTTTAATATTCACCCCATTTTCCAACGGCGTCGCCTTTAATAAAAGTTCTTAAATCACCTGTTGTTGTCCATAAAATTGTAGTGTCGATGGTTTTGCCACCATTGAAAATAATTCCATTGTTCGCTTTTACATAACCGTTGGAAACGGTCAGGAATTGAAAATTTGCGATAGTTGAAGCAATCACCCTCACCTTAATTGTTGCCGGCCTGAACAGTAGAAAGTTTTGAGTAAATGGCATATTGTAAAAAGACGTATCTAAATCAAATGTCGCTACCCTGTTCTTATAAACCGGGTTGCTGAACATATTTCCTTTGTAAGCTTCTGCATAATAATATCCACGTACGTTTATAAACCGACTTCCGTTAAATTTAAATTGGTAGTTTCCGTTTGCATCTGATATTGTCCATACTATAAAAATCTTTTTGCTAGAAAAAGTTCCTGTAATATCATTGAAATAAAATTTAATTTCTCCGCTGGCTACTCCAGTGTTGATTGCAGAGTCAAGAAGCTTTCCTGTCAATATGTAGCAACTGCCAGAACAAGACACTCCGTCAAAAAGCGGGTCGTTGTTTTTGCAACACGAATTTACAAATAGTGTTGTAACAAGTAAGGTGGTAAAAAGTATACGTTTTTTTTATACAAATAAAGTAACATTTACCGCCAGGCGTTGAGGCAGTAAACTTTTTAAAGTTTGCCAATACCCGCGGCCGGTTAAAGATATAATGTTTAAGGGTTTCTACTGCTGCATAACTTTTAACCCAAGGGTCGGCACTGCCTATGATTTGCAAACTAACCAGCACCTGATGCATTTTTAAGCCGCCCAGCCATGGCCATGTTGCTTTTATTAACTATTGCCGCCAAAACTTGCGCCTTTGCTTATGCATACTGTAGTGGCCCTGCCTTTAAAAGTAAAGGCATTGCAGCAGCTATGGCGCAATATGTATTAGCATTTGCAAAAACCAATAACCAACCGGTTACCATTTATGGCCTTTTTGTGCGGCAATAGTTACATTGTCATCCACAATACAATTGTCTTTTTACCGCTTTAACCTTTACGCTATGCTGCTACAACTTAAAATAGCTGACAGCTATTTTATTTGTCTTTGCCCTTATCTTTAAAACCAAAAATAAAATTTGTTTCCATATGATAACTTCATTTGCATTTGGCAACCTACGGCTTTGCCTATTGGCAGTACTAGCTATGTTTATTGTGGCTGCCTATCCAAAAAATACTTTGCTGGCGCAGGATACCCATCAAAAAAATGCCGCACAAGGCAGACAACTTGAAGGGCGTTGGGATTTAAATATTATGGTCAATGGCAAGCCCACCCCGGCGTGGTTAGAAGTGCGGCACTCAGGCCTAAGCACCCTCATTGGCGATTTTGTAGGCTCGGGCGGCAGTGCACGCCCTATTTCAAAAATTAATTTTGCAGGTGAAAAAATGAGCTTTTCCATACCCCCGCAGTGGGAGGTTGGCAACGATATGATGATGGTTGGTATACTTGATAACAATGTGTTGAATGGCACCGTATTAATGCCCGATGGCAAAAGCTACGAGTGGAAGGGCGTGAGGGCGCCCTTCCTTATCCGAAATGTTGAGCCCGTTTGGGCCCAGCCCATAACCCTGTTTAATGGTAAAGACCTTACCGGCTGGCATACCAACGGACCCAACCAATGGGTGGTTGAAAATGGGGTGCTAAAAAGCCCCCGCTCGGGCTCAAACCTTATTAGCGACCAAACCTATAACGACTTTAAGCTGCACGTAGAATTTAAATATCCGCCCGAAAGCAACAGTGGCGTGTATTTGCGCGGCCGTTACGAAGTACAGGTATCCGACAATAAAGGCATGGAGCCCCTGCGCGATTATTTTAGCGCTGTATACGGTTTCATAGCCCCGACCGAAAATACGGCCAAAGCCCCCGGCGAGTGGCAAATGTACGATATTACCCTTGTAGGCCGCAACGTAACCGTAGTGGCCAACGGCAAAACCGTAATATGCAATACACCCATACCCGGCATAACCGGCGGCGCATTGGATAGTAACGAAGGCCAACCAGGCCCCCTATTTTTCCAGGGCGATCATGGCCCTATCGAATACCGCAACGTAGTTATTACCCCCGCAAAATAACGGTTACAAAAAAGTAGAAGCCATTTTGAGGCTGTCAAAAAAAGGCAGCCTCTTTTATTACCATACTCATAAAAGCTAACCATCAACCGGTTTCAGTAAATCAATTTTTTTTGGAGGTCAGCATTTTTTCATCTCTTTAGCTCCGGTTGCGTCGCACTCTTTTACGGTATCAATGTAATGCAGCAAACAAAACCTGTCATACAATCAAACAACATCCCATCCACTAAAAGGTCACTTTTCCAGGGTTTAAAAATCAACATACCATCCTGGCTTCGCCATAAAAAGGGCACCCCTCCAGGGTTTAAAAATCAATATACTTTCCTGGCTTCCCCATAAAAAAGGCATCCCTCAGGGGTTTAAAATTCAAAAACAAACCACCCGTACCGCAGCGTTATACCCGTGCCCACATGTTACCTATCGGTGCTATTGCTAAAAAACCCAACATCCTAAAAAAATAACCCCTCAACATTTTTTCTCCCTTTTACCTTTACTTTACCGTTTTCAACATACCATTCCATAACCACCTCACAACCATACCCAAGCCTTACCGTTGCCGCCCCTATTCGCGTGGCTTTTTTTGCCGAAATATTGATTGACGATTTTGATGGTGCCAGCCGCACCATGTTTCAGTTAATAAACCGAATAAATCCAGCCCAATTTACCTACCGCTTTATTTATGGCGATGGCCCCGATACCATTTCCCAATCCGATGGAATTAAAGTACCTACTATTCCATTGCCGATAAACAAAGGCTACAAAATGGCTTTGCCCATATTGGCTAAAGGCCGGCTTACCCGTTTTTTAAAGCAGTTTCAACCACAGGTAATTCATATAGCTACCCCATCGGCACTGGGTACCTTTGCGGTTAATTATGCGCAAAAACACAACATTCCTGTACTAAGCATTTATCACACTCACTTTATTTCGTACATACCCTATTACTTTCGCACACTGCCCATGTTAATAAATATGGCCACTGCGTTGGTGGTTAAAACCCAACGTAAATTTTACAACCGGTGCACGGTTATCTATGTACCATCGCAAAGCATTTGTACCGAGCTAATACAGCTTGGCATTAAACCAACCCTGCTAAAACTTTGGCAACGCGGCATTGATACTACGTTATTCCGTCCACAAAAACGATCGGCCGCCTATGTTCAGCAACTAACCGGTAATTCGCAAAAAAACATACTTTTTGCCAGCCGCCTGGTGTGGGAAAAAAATTTGCAGACCCTTATAAATATTTACCACCTGCTACAGGCGCAACACCTGCCTTACAACCTTATTGTTGCAGGCAATGGCTACGCCATGGAAGCCGCAAAGCAGGCTATGCCCGGGGCCGTGTTTACCGGCACGCTACCACATCAACAATTGGCAGTGTTGTATGCCTCGGCCGATGTATTTGTGTTCCCCTCCGTATCCGAAACCTTTGGCAATGTGGTGTTGGAAGCAATGGCGGCGGGGCTGCCCTGCATTGTGGCCAACGGTGGTGGCAGCCGCGATTTTATTACCAACGGTACCAATGGCTTTATTTGCGAGGCCAACAACGCCCAAGGCTACGTAAACCAAATAAAAGAGATTATCCAAAACGAGCAACTCCGTAATACCTTTTCGCAGGCTGGTCTGCAATTGAGTAAAACGTTTAGCTGGCAGCAGCTTGCCGCCACCTATTTTGCCGAGGTAACCCAACTAACCAAACACACGCACTCTGCCGCCAACGCAGTAAATTTGCCCCATCAATGAAATGGTTAAAGTGGATCATACTTTTAGCAGTGGTAATTTTTTTGATGCTGTTTATTGCCGCAACCGATTTTAATAAAGTACTGGCATCGCTACAGCAGGTGGGGGCCAAATTTATCATCATTTTATTATCCACCTTTATAGCTTACATGGCTGCTACTATTGGCTGGCGGTATTGCATGGGTAAAAAGGCTGCCGCCATCAGTGCCTGGCAACTGTTTGTAATAAGGCATATTGGCGAAACCGCGGGTGTGGTTAACCCCACAGGCATAGTAGGTGGCGAGGCGTTAAAGATTATACTGTTGCGTAAAAAAAACATCGAGCCACAAACGGTGGTGGTATCGGTTATTATTTCGCGTTTGTTGATGGTGCTTACCCAATTGCTCATGTTTTTTGTTGCTTTGGCGTATTTAACATCCACTTCTACACTATATGTACCTTTTTTTAACGCCCAAAATGGTTTGGTTTTTATAACCATTGTGGGCCTGTTGTTTTCGGGGTGGGCAGTATTTACTTCAAACAGGTTTAAGCGCTTGGTTCGCGCTATTCCGGTGTTTACCAAACCGGTGTTTTGGCTTGCAACTTTAAACAACCGACGGCGGCACTGGTTACGATTGTTCAGCCAGTTTTTAATTAGTCACCTACGGGTAGTGGCATGGGCTGGTTTTTACTTTATGTTGCACTGGCTGGTGGGCTCGCTTGAGTTTTATTTTATCTTAACCTTTTTGGGAATAAAGGTTACGGTGGTAAAGGCATTATTGATAGATATGGGCGTTATATTTTTTAAGGCAGCAGGCACTTTTATACCGGGGCAGGTTGGCATTGAAGAGTATGGTAACAAAATTATGCTGGCCACCATTGGCATTACCGATAACGAAATTTGGATAACCGCCTCTATACTCAGGCGTACCCGGCAACTATTTTGGATAGGTATTGGAGTGTTGTTTTACCTGCTGCTTCAAAAAAGCAACCCTGCCATAAACGATGAGGTAAAGGAAGAAGCAAAGACATTGCAGCAGGAAGAAATAGCTTAACCTACGACTTATAAATCAAGGTGTTTGTAAAACAGCCGTGGGCCATAATATTAAATACAGGCAGTGGAAATATTATTTGTAAGCCACAAGTACCCGCCCTTTACCGGCGGCATGGAAAAACAAAGTTTTGAGCTTATTGCCGGCATGAAACCATTGGCAAAGGTGCATACGCTGGTGTACGATGGCACGGGCAGTAAACTGGCTTTTTTTTTAACCATAAAAAGTAAAATAGATGCCTGCTGCAGGCATCACCCTGGTATTGGCCTAATCCATTTTAACGATGGGTTGATGGGTGCATTTTGCCTCGGTTTTAAGAAACATCCACACATAAAAAGGGCAGTTACTTTTCACGGGTTGGATGTTGTTTTTCCCAACCGGTTTTATCAACGCAACATATTTCCAAAATTTAACCGTTACCATTGTTTAATTGCCGTAAGCCATGCAACTGCCGGCAAAGTAATAGCCCGCGGCATCGACCCTTTAAAAGTGGTAACGATTTTAAACGGAGTAGATATAAACATGAATCAAGAAACACTTTCTGCAACTTTTTTCCAAAAGTTTCAACAGCAAACCGGTGTTGACTTATCTACCCAAAAAATACTGTTAAGTGTGGGCCGCGCAGTAAAACGCAAAGGCTTTTCGTGGTTTATTACGCAGGTGCTGCCGTTGCTTAAACAAAACGTGATATATATTATGGCCGGCCCCTTTAATAAACAACCTACGTTTTTTGAGAAGGTGTTGGGCATATTGCCTGTGGCGTTACGTAAGCAATTGGTACTACTTACCGGGTTTACCAACGACGAGGCCGACATAAGGACATTGCTGGCCAACCCTGTACTGGCCTCCAAAATATACCATGCAGGCCGGGTTAACAACACCGATTTAAAAGGATTAATGGGCTGCGCCACTGCCTTTGTAATGCCCAATATAAAGGTACCCGGCGATATGGAAGGTTTTGGACTCGTTTGTCTTGAGGCGGTATTGAATGGTGCTTCGGTTTATGCCTCCGCTGTGGATGGTATTACCGATGCCATCATTCACCAAAAAAATGGGTACCTACTACCCGCGGGCGATGCCCAAGCATGGGCAAATATCCTTAATAAACTTTTGATACATAATCAGCACCTTGCCCCTAAGTCGTCATTGGCTTTGGCTTATACTATACAACATTACGGCTGGCAAAAAATGAGTCAGCAATATCATGAGGCATTTCTACAATGCATTCATAAAAAGGATTGAACGTAAACAAACCATTTTTTAACGCCTTTAAAATTTAAACATCAACCCTGCTGAGGGCGTAATAACGGTTTTTTCAAAATCTTTGCCGCTGGCTATGTTACAATTAAGGTTAAAGGCAAATGGATTAAGGTTAAAAATAAACCCAACGGTGGTGGAGTTGTACTGCAACGATGAAGTATTGCCGCGCAATTGACCGTCAGGGCCTAACAACGCCTGCTGCTGAAAATTTTGCTGACCAACACCGGTACTTATCCTAAACTTATCTACAATAATTAACCCACCTTCCAGTTGATAAAAATTGTTCGATTGTTGCTGGTCGGTCAATACCGGCTGGTAATTTTGGTCGGCAAAAATATTGTTCATGGTTTCGCGGTTATTAAAACCAAGTCCGCCAAAAGCAGCAATTCTTGTTTTACGTCCCTGCTTATCGGTGGCCAATGTAAGCCCCAACATACCATTTACCTGAAAGTTTACACGATCATTATCGTACTTACCAAAATTTCTGTTTCCCGGCCCATAATAATAATTTACACTTGCCCCTACCGAGGCGTCAATTATGCTATTATTGCCTACTACACCTTGTGTGTAGGCAGCCGAAGTAATAATGGTTAACAACGCTGCTATTACTAAAATTTTATTATTCATGTTATTATTTTTTATTGATGTTAAATACTGCTCCAATCTGTAATAATGCGCTGCCCGAACCAATATCGGCAAAAGCACCTATCTGGTTATTGATGGTATAATCGGCACCGATACGTGCTAATATTCCAAGGCTGGTAGCGGTTCCTCCGCTTTTCACCCTTAATTGTTGTGGATTATTATTGGTAAAGGACACCTGGTTTTCGGCCGAAATACGACCGCTGTTAATGCCAATTCCTCCCATAACGTAGGGATGTAATTTTGCAAACTGATCTCCAAAACCATATTTGCCATATACCATTAGCGAAAATATCTTTTCGGTAATATCGCTGAATATATTAGTGCTATCGTACGAGCTAAAAGTTTGACCGTCGTATTTTCGCGTACCAAAAGCTAACAATACACCCGCACGTACATTTTGTTTCACCTCAACATCGTACGCCAGCGACAAAATGGGAAAGGTGCTCTTGCTATTATAATCGCCCACATTGTCCACTTTACTAAAACCTCTTATAAAACCAAGGCCAATCCTAAAATTCCGGCTTTTTTGCAGGGGAGGTAACAGGTACATAGAATCGTTGATTGTAACATCCATGTTAGCGGTATCAATTGTTATTTTATCTAGCCTCATACGTGGGGTAACCATGACCTGCGAAAAGTATTCTTTTACCTGGTTGCGATAACTAATGGCGTAAATGCTATTTTTCCTAATAGTGTATACCGGGCCGTCGGGTATGTCGGTACGCTGGTATTTTACAAATGTTTCGTCCACCTCTTTTACCAGGCCGTACACAATATCGCCATTGATTAAAATAATAACATCAAAACCCGCATTGTATTGCAACGGTTTTGGATTGTTGGGCATATATTGCGTATCCCTGGCCGGCAGCGGCATTTGCTGTGCGGTGCAAACATGCATGGCCAGGCTAAAAACCACAATAAAAAGTGAATTAATTATATAGTTAATCTTCATTTTTTTATAAATTTTAGTTCCTGTAGTTGATATCATTTATTATACCGTTGGTAATGTTAAGGCGATTTGCCGGCGACCGGTCGTTACACAAAACTGCTGAGAAGGACCCTGCAATAAGCCTGTCTGTGATACTTTGTTTTCTTATCTCAAAAAACGAAGTAGCTGTATCGCATAATGTGTAGGAAGCCCTTCGGTCGTTGTCAAGATTGTATAGTTGTACAGTGTACAAACCTTTACTGGCAGTATACTTAGGGCGATAAATACCGGTCAACTGCTGATTATCAGTTGCATCAAATACAATAGTTAATTGTAAATTATTACCCCTGCTATCCTTACCACTGGCCTGCAACGTGTACCGATTATATAACCGGGCTGGCAGGTTGGTATCTGCAGGGTATTCGACCACGCGGGTGGTAGGTAAAAAGGTATACTCGTTTACTGCCCAGTTGACCGTATCAATTTTAGCTGAAATAAGCGGGTTGCGTACCACGCTGATAGTGGTAACATCGCGGGTACAGGATGTAAAAAACAGCACCAAAAAAATGGGTATATATTTATTATTCATAGTATTATTTGTAAATCAGCAGACATTGTCCATTTAACAATTTACCTTCAGTCAGCAGGTCGTTTTTTTAATAACCCTCTTATTTAAGGCAAACTGCACTTAGTTTTTTCCGCAGCTTTGCCCAAAGCCAATCAAACCAAATAATCATTTATTTTTCTCCAGTTGACGAATAATTTTATCCGAAACACTTTTCAATAATGAGCTCCAAGCTTCACCCGTATCTTCTGCAAATACATCGGGGCCTGGTATACCTACCCGCATCCGTAAATTTTTTGTTTCAAGGTGGTTGTCCTCTACTTTCAAATACACATCAACAAAATTTATTTCGCGTGTATGCTTTCCTATTCGTTTAATACTTTCAGATATGCCTTCATGTACGCCATCCGGTATATGGTTATCTACTGCCTGTATGTCTACTTTAATTCCTTCAATGTGCGAAGTGTAACTCATAAATGCTTCTATTTTAATTTAAATTGTAATTAATAACTATCGTATTTTATACTTATTGTGTAACAATAAACAAACTAATCCCACTGTAAAACCTTGCACCCAAGCAAATAAATTATCGTGCCATTAGGTAGTACTATACTACCCGAACGCTTAATATTGGTTATTGACTACCGAAAAGTATTATTGCTGAAGTATGATTTTACCTTAATGCTGTTGACAAGCGGTTGAATGTGACCACGGAATAATGACACCTATCATTTGTTAATGTGCTTCAAGATTTTGCACAAATTTTACCGTTAGGGCCCTGATGTTGCAATCGATACCCACGTTTTAAAAAGTACGGACATACCTATTGATGGTAAGGAGTGGTGAGATTGCCATACTATTTACTACAACTATTGTTTGTTTTCGCACTTTTTAAAAGCACTTTTTAAAATACTTTATTTTAAAGCGTTATGTTTTCAAATTGGCATTTAAAGGGTAATTAATGAACGTTGTTTAGGTTTAATTTTTAGGTAAAACAACTAAGCCTTAAAGGCACAAACATTACGCCCCATATTGCAGCCCATCACCAATAGAGGTATTAAGAGGCCAGGCATTTTTTGTTAATAACAGGTGGTGGTAACCTATCATTCTATAGCTGCTTTGCCTGCCCTTTACTACGCCTGCTGATGCATTATACCGGGGCTGCTGATGTTGTCTTTTAGTTGGTTTGTCCCCACTGGGGTAATAGCAGGTCAATTACGGCCGAATGGGTTACCAATCGCAACAATAACCAACAGTTTACCAATGGTAACGCTGCTTACCCGTTACCGATTTGAGCCAATATTCCATGGCTTTACTGCATACAATTTTTTTTTAATTATTACAAATTGCCCTGCTAATGTGCCAAAAGCCGCCCGAATGATAGTAACCACTACCTATGGCTAACCAGGCTGATTTGGCCGATGGAGAAAGTAGTAGACGATTTCATTAGTAACCATTTTAATTTGCCCGGTAACAACCGCTAATTTTACTATATGAAGCGTATGTTTTTTTGCCTTATTTGCATTGCGGCCTTTACCGCATGAGGTCCACAAAAACTTACTAACGAACAAATAATTGATGATTTTGCCTTCATTGAATGCAGGGCCATAATACTGAGGCAGCAACGGTTTGCCCTTGCAAATAAAATACGCGTTGCCGAAGACAGCCTCACAAATGCTGCAACGGTTGCTGACAGCACAAGCATTATAAGCCAGTTGCAAACAATGCTAACCCAAAAAAAATGGTTAGCTAACAAAAGTATAGCTGTGGCCGATACCATTAAAAGAAAGATTGATACGATAATGCAGGTCCATTTGACCGATGCCTTACAACGACAAAAGTTTACCGGCCGTCTTGCCAAAAAGCTGCAACAAATGGGGTGTAACGAAATAGAATAACTGCTATTGTTACCCGCCTTTTAAAATTACTACGCTGTAAAAAGTGTTAGGCATACTTATCGGTTTATATTTAGTTTTTATCAAATAATCATCTATACCAATATGGCTTTTTTAGAAAAGCAACTCGAAATAAAAGAGTCGAACCTTGCTGGTGCAGGGTTGGGACTATTTACTGCTGGTTTTATTTCCAAAGGGGCAAGAATTGTTCAATATAAAGGACGGCGTTGCACCTGGAAGGAGGTAAAAAACGATGACGGCAATTTTTACATTTTTTATGTAACCAGTAGCCATGTAATAGATGCGCAAAACTATAAGGCATCGTTTGCCCGGTACATTAACGATGCAGCTGGCCTTACGCGGGTAAAAGGCCTTACCAACAACACGCATTTTTTGCGCGAAAAAGACAAAATATTTGTAGAGGCAATAAAGGACATACCTGCGGGCGGTGAGTTATTTGTAAGTTATGGAAAAGAGTATTGGGAAGTAATTAAATTGAACATGAAAACAGCCAAAGCATACGCCCTGAGGACCGCTAAAGAAATGACCAAATACTGAGGTTGAAAGACTGTTTTTATCTATGTCAATCAAAAACGGCTGAACATCATCATCTCAAAATAGTAATATTTCCTTTTAACGGGTCAAGCCCGTTTTTTAATTCTATAAGATAATAATAGGTACCTACTGGCAAAGGCTTTGCATTGATAGCGCCATTCCATGGTGGCGTGTCGCCCATTGCTGTGTATACTAATCTTCCGTACCTGTCAAACACCGATAATACTGCTTCAGGGTAAGTATCTAGGGCAATAATATTCCACAAATCATTAATGCCATCGCCATTGGGCGAAAAGGTATTTGGTACAACAATCGCTTTAAATACCCTGACAAAAACATTATCGGTAGCCACGCCGCAACCGTTGGTGGAGGTAGCAGTAATTGTGTAGGTGATATCGCTAACCGGCGAAACGGTGGGCTGTAATAATGCAGGATTACTGATAAAAACAAACGGCATCCATACAAATAAAAGATTGGTACCGGTAGCCGCGGCATTTAACACAACCGATTGCCCTTGTAGTATGCGCCTGTCAGGGCCTGCGTTTACTGTTGGGCGGGGTAAAACGGTCACTTTTACACTGTCGTACGCTACACACTGCCCGTTGCTAACCGCCAATGTATACGTGGTGGTACTATTGGGCGAGGCTATTGTATTGGCTGTATTGACAGACGATAAACCAGATGCTGGTGACCAAGCATAGGTGCTGCCACTTGCGCCCCTGAGTGTTGTGCCGGCGCCAATACAAATATTTACATCGGCCCCGGCATTAGCAACTACGGAAGTATTGATGGCTACTATAATTGAATCGCTTTTAACGCAGCCCTCTACCGATGTGGCCCTTACTACGTATTTGCCGCCGTTGGCAGCCGTTACCCTAAATATGGAAACATTAGCACTACTGGCCGAATAACCTGCCGGGCCCGCCCAGGTGTAGGTAGCGGCGCCGGTTGCACTCAAACGCAAGGTGTCGCCAATGCACCGTGGGCTGTTGGAGGTTATTAGCGGAACAGGTAAACTATTTACCCGTACGGTTATGATGTTCGATAATACGCGGCAGCTTGTAACGTTTACATTGTTTCCCTGCCCAACGGCACACCTGTACAGCCGTACGCCGGCAGTTGTTGCCCCAATAAAAACAGTTAATGTATTAGTGGTTGCTCCCTGCACGTTGGTGTAGCTGGCGCCGTTATCGCTGCTGGTTTGCCATTGATACCGTGTGTTTGCATCTACAGGCGATACGTTTACCGACATGTTTACCGTTTCGGGCTGGCCTACACAAATGTTTTTAATATCGTTTCCACCGGTTACTGAACTTAGCGCCTTGGGGCCACACGGTCTAAAGGTTATATCGTCAAGCAACAGGTCGTTGCCACAACCACCTGTGCTGTTATTAGTCATGCGGATAACCACAGCAGTTTCGTTGGCGGGCGTTACAAAAAAGGCCCCGTACTGGTTCCACTGTGGTGTACCCGGGGCAATATTGCCTGTGTTGCTAAATACCAGCACCGTACCAGTCAACGTTTCTATATTAAAAGTTACATTAGGTTGTATAGTATTGCCGTTACAGGAAGTACTCTTGATCACGTTCATTATCCATGCTGCAAATTCATACGTAGTTCCGCCACATAAACCTTTTACAGTATCAACATAAAATACACCGGGGTTGTTACTGGCATTCACAATCATCATATAGCCATTGTTATCATTGACGGTATGGTCTTCAGTAATAGTATGCCAGGTATCGCCAAAACATGCAGTAGTAGATGTGCCAATATTATAAAAACCATCACCGGGGCACGAAGTAGCTAAATACCCGTAATTGGTAATGCCTGGTGCAAGTGCTGGGCCGGGATTACTGCCCGAACCAAAGGTAATATTAACCACAGGGTCGCCCAGGCTACCGGTACACAGTTGAGCTTTTCCAGTACTACTAAAAAAGAATACCGACAATAAAACGAAGACAAATAGCCGTAAACCTTTCAAACAGTAAATTATTAGTACTTTAAAAAGACGGTAATTTAAGCAAATAGTTACCCTGTTAATTTTTTTATAGATGAATTTATACTGATGGTTAATGTATGATTAACAAAAATGTCCGGCATATTGCATTTCAGGGTTGAAATATGCAATAATACCAGACAATGATCGTGGCGTTTATCTAAACAAACCCTGTAGGAAAAATAAAGGTTTGTTTAAAAAGTGATCTAAATTGATTTATCTAAAATCGTCTTCATTTAACTCATCTTCTTCGGCAGCATTGCCAAAGTTCATCATACTACCCATCAGGTCTTTAAACTCAATTTTACCTTCCAACATTTTTTTGCTTATGAGCGAGTACGACGACAAGCCGTGCAACACAAATTCCATTAGCAATGCATTTTCTTTAGCGTTGGCCTGTGGATAATGTTTTTTTACAAATGCATGCAAACCATCTACCTGATATAAAGCATTTACTTTAGCGGCATCAGTACTATCAAGCAAAAGGTCAAGATGGTTACCGCTATCAAACCAGCGGGTAATGGTTTTGTATGGTGTTTCTTCCTCCGTTTTTAATTGTCCTGCTTTACCAGCGGCGCGGCGTTTTTTACCAGCCTCGGGGTTTGGAAAATAGGCCACAAACTGCGTTCTGATCGATTTTTCCAAAAGGTTTACAGCCACCTGGTATGGTCCCTCCTGCTCCCCCTCGTACACAAGCTCAATTTTTCCGGTAATGGCAGGTATAATGCCGGTCAAATCGCTTATCCACACCTGTGTACCTTCTTCGTTGTGAATAATGGCCCGGCGTTCGGCACTACTTACCGCATTTTCATAAGCAGCAATGGTTAACCTTGCACTTACGCCGCTTTTCTTATCTACATATTCGTTATTGCGGGCTTCAAAGGCTACCTGTTCAATCAATCGTTTTACCAGGTCGCTAACACTTACCCTTTCAAGTTGCTGGGGTAATATGTCGGCCTCCTGCTCGGTAATAGATAAACTATTTTCAATGGTTTTGGGATAATGGGTCAATATCTGGCTTTCTATCCTGTCTTTTAAAGGTGTTACAATACTGCCACGGTTGGTGTAATCCTCAGGGTTGGCAGTAAACACAAATAAAATATCCAACGGCATACGTAGTTTAAAACCCCTTATTTGTATATCGCCTTCCTGCAAAATATTAAATAGCGATACCTGTATACGGGCCTGCAGATCGGGTAATTCGTTTATTACAAAAATGCATCGGTTGCTACGCGGAATGATACCGTAATGAATAACCATTTCGTCGGCGAAGCTTAATTTTAAATTGGCAGCTTTTATTGGATCTATATCACCAATTAAATCTGCCACACTTACATCGGGGGTTGCCAGTTTTTCGCCATAGCGTTCCTTTCGGTGTATCCAATGTATAGGCGTTTCGTCCTGGTGCCGGGTTATCAGGTCGCGGGCATATTTACTCAATGGTTTCAGCGGGTCGTCGTTAATTTCACTGCCCGATATGCTGGGTATGTATTCGTCCAGCAAATCTATCATTTGCCGCGCCATTCTTGTTTTGGCCTGGCCCCGTAATCCTAAAAACAATATGTTGTGCCTGCTCAGTATGGCCCTTTCGGTATCGGGAATAACCGAGTCTTCGTACCCAATTATACCTGGAAAAGCATTTTCGCGGCTTTTAATTTTTTTTATAAGGTTGTCTCTTATTTCCTCTTTTATACTCCTGCTCTTGTATCCACTTTTCTTCAATTCACCCAAAGTCTTGATCTTCTGAATATTCATTTGTATGTTTTTGATATTTTATGCTACGTTATAATAATGGATTTAAACAGCCTTTTGCTGATGTAAAAAGTAAACTATGCCGGCCCGATGTTAATAAACTGTTTTCCGTTTGCCACTTTCAAAATCCTTGAAAATGAAAGCTCCCAGCTTATCCAGCGAAGCAAAAAAGGCCTTGCCGTTGTTGGTTTCGGTAAACTCGGTAACAAAGCGTTGCAGGTAGGGGTCGCTGGCTATCATAAAGGTGGTGATAGGTATTTTCAACTTTTTACATTGTGCCGCCAGGTTAATACACCTGTTGACTACTTTACGGTCGAGCCCAAAACTGTTTTTATAATACTTCTTGCCAATTTTTAAACAGGTGGGCTTTCCGTCGGTAATCATAAAAATTTGCTTATTAGGATTTTTACGTTTGCGTAACAAATCCATAGCCAGTTCAAGCCCGGCCACTGTGTTGGTATGAAATGGCCCCACCTGCAGGTACGGCAGGTCTTTAATTTCAATGGTCCATGCGTCGTTTCCAAACACCACAATATCAAGTGTATCTTTCGGATACCGGGTAGTAATTAATTCGCTCAGCGCCATAGCCACTTTTTTAGCGGGAGTAATCCGGTCTTCGCCGTACAGGATCATACTGTGGCTAATATCTATCATCAACACCGTAGAGGTTTGTGTTTTAAAATCGGTTTCCCTAATTTTAAGGTCGTCTTCCTGCATTCTAAAACTATCAATACCATGATTGATCTGTGCATTACGAATACTTTCAGTAAAATCAATATGCTCCAGTGTATCGCCAAAAGCAAAAGGCCTGGTTTCGGGGTTGATTTCATCTCCCCCACCCGGTTTAAAGGTTTCATGATTGCCTTGCCTGGTTTTTTTTAACTTACCAAAAATTTCT
Organism: Chitinophagales bacterium; assembly: GCA_038247635.1. GTDB lineage: Bacteria > Bacteroidota > Bacteroidia > Chitinophagales > Chitinophagaceae > Segetibacter. Next base: position 162,916 of record JBBRUR010000001.1, on the reverse strand, counting down.
TCAAGGCTGCTGCGGCGGATGGTCTGCTCAGTTTTTGGCGTAATAGAAATACTACCAGTACCCGGGTCTTCATCAAGATATCCTTTCTCCTTTAACTCATCCATAAAATCGCCCATACCGTACTCGTCGTTGGTCATTGCGTACTGGCGGTCAAGCTCGTTCAGCCACTTTAATGCTTCCGCAACATCGCCGCTGGTGTAGGTCAATAATTGGGTAAATAAACTAAGCAGTTGGTCAAACTTCGATTTTCCTGCTTCGTTGGGGTCAAATTTTATAAAACGATGTCCTAACATATTATACAGTTTCGTTAAATGCTACCGAATAGGGATACAACATTTAAGCCAACAGAAAGTTTTAACGGTTGGAGGGCATTACCCTACCACATTGGCAGCACAATGCATATGCTTTATGCCACAAAAAGGTAGTAGTGACAGTAAGTTTCGGCACAAAAAAACCCGCCAGTAAAAATACCTGGCGGGTTAGCTAATAAAAGCCAGCTTTATTATGGGTTAAGGGTTCCGGTATCGGGTACTGCGGTATTATTGGGCCTCGCCGCAGGCTGCCCTGGTGTAATTTGACCGCCTGTTTCAATCGATTGTTTGCCACCAAGTACCATTTCCATTCTGTCAAGCGCCTGTATCAGTTCTTCAGCCGAACGCCTGTCGTAGGCCATATTATCTGCCTTCATACCAGTTAAGCCGTTATAAAATTTCATTTGTTGTTGCAAATCGGTCTTAACCGATTTTGCTACTTTATTAGCCAATTGTTTGTCATCGGCCTGGTAGCACGCCTGTAAAAACAACAGGGAATTTCGGTTATGTTGATTTCCACGGCTGATCATTCCATAGGCAAAATTTTCCTGTAACATCATTTTATCTACTTTTTGCAGGGCAGCTCTCGCCTCATCCTTACGGTTTTTAGCCGAAAGGTCAAAGGCCAGTTCAGCATAAGCGGACCGGATGGTATTTAAATGACGGCGGTTCTCTTCATCAAAATATACATTGGCCACATTGGCACCACCAAACTGAAACTTGTTCATCAGTTTGTCCTTCATCCAATCAGTATTTATTTGTTCGTTGGCAACAGGCACAAAACGATAAGCCAAACCATCTTTACGTAAATACTGCCCAAAACCAAGCTCGTTAAAAGCCGATGTAAAGTAAATAGGCCTTTTCCACTTACTGGCAGCCATTACGTTCAAAACCGCCAAATCGTTTTTCATCAGCAGGTCTTTGGGAATATCGAACCTTACTTCACTTACCACGCTGTCGGTTTTGGTTACTGTTCCATTACTTAGCACCAACAAACGATCAACCGGTATAGATACCTTATGCACCGGAAAGGTGTTTATCATATCCTCGCCGCCGCCGGTGGCTATCATTTTAGACACGTCGTCGCTGCCAACAAAATTTTTCATCAGGTCGTACAACTCAAAATACTGGTTATCGGGTATGCCGGCCATAGCACGATAGCGTATATAATCGCGACGGCGCCCCTGTATCATTTCGGGGGTCCAGATTACGTCAATTGGGTCGCTTTGGTTTACTTTGTAGCGCAACTGGTTAATGTACCAGTCAATACCCAGTAAACTGTAATTAATTACCCTAATGTCGCGGCGAATGCCTTCCACTTCCTGCGCATACCACAGCGGATAGGTATCGTTATCGCCAAAGGTGAACAGTATGGCATTGGGGGCGCAGCTTTCAAGGTAATCGGTGGCAAGGTCTTTTGCCAGTGTTTTGCGGCTGCGGTCGTGGTCGTCCCACTCCTGTGCGGCCATAATTACCGGCACGGCCAGCAGGCACAACAGGGTAGCAAGGTTAGTGGCAATACTACCGCTTAGTTTTGTAGATAGCCATTCGCGAACCATTAATACACCAAGACCAATCCAAATAGCAAAGGCATAAAACGAGCCTACATAGGCATAATCACGTTCCCTTGGTTGGTTACCGGCCTGGTTAAGGTATAGCACAATAGCAAAACCAGTAAAAAAGAACATAAGGAAAACAACAAAACTATCCTTGCGGTTGGTTTTGTAATGATAAAAAATGCCGAGGATGCCTAAGATAAGCGGCAATAAGAAAAGCGTGTTATGTGCCTTATTATTTTTGCTGCTATCGGGCATAAGGCTTTGATCGCCATACAAAAGATTGTCTAAAAAAGGAATGCCGCTTATCCAGTTACCATCGCGTACGTTGCCGGTAAAAACGCCCTGCACATCGTTTTGTTTACCAGCAAAATTCCACATAAAGTAACGGAAGTACATCCAGTTTATTTGGTAGCCAACAAAAAATTTAATGTTATCGCCAAAGTCAGGATCGCGTTCAAACTTACCATCCTGGCTTTTGCCAATATTTAAAAACTGCGAGTAATAATCGGCATGCCCCTGGTCGTTGCTGGCATCCCACACCCGCGGAAACAACATCATTTGCGCGGGATCGTACACGTAATGGCCATCTTTACCATTTTCCAAATACTTGCCGTTGCCTTTCATGTATTTGGTAGATGTTTCCTTATAATCAATGGGGTCGGCAGTAAATTTTTGACCGTACAGTAAAGGAAAGTCGCCGTATTGTTCGCGGCCAAGATATCCTACCAAACTCATGGGGTTGTCAACATTGTACATATCCACCGCAGGGTCAGCATTGCTGCGTATCATAGTGGTTAAATAGGTGCTGTAGCCAATTAAAATAAAGCTTATGCTCCAAACGCCTATACGCAAAAACTCCCAATTTTTTTTATTGGCCAGCCTTATAAGGTACCAGCAAAGCACAGCAAGTAATATGAAGAAAACAATAAAGCCGGTAAATAATGGTAAGCCTAGGCTATTGGCAAAAAAAATGTCGAAGTAGCCTGCTCCATTAATAGAGTATTGAATTACGGCCTTTTGTACAATGCCGGTTATTAAACAACCTATAACAAAAGCCCAAATGGTGCCTCCGGTAGTGGTTTTATACCGTTTGTAATAGTATACCATTACAATGGCCGGTATGGTTAACAGGTTTAGTAAGTGTACGCCAATAGAAAGGCCCATTATAAAAAAGATGAAAACGATCCACCGGTCGGCATTGATGCCGGTTGTTGCCTCGTGGTCTACAGCGTGCTCCCACTTTAATATGGCCCAAAATACAAGGGCGGTAAAAAACGAACTTAAAGCATACACCTCACCCTCAACAGCAGAGTACCAAAAACTATCGCTGAAAGTGTAGGCAAGGGCGCCTACTGCGCCCGCACCCATGATGGCAAATATTTGTTCAGCCGATAAAAGGTCTGCACCCTTCTGCACCATTTTACGGGCAAAGTGCGTAATTGTCCAAAACAGGAATAGAATGGTAAAACCACTGGCAAGGGCGCTCATAATGTTAACGGCTTTGGCAGCCGTTTGCGGGTTGTCGCCAAATAAAATAATAAAAAAACGACCCAGTATCACAAATAAAGGTGCCCCCGGCGGATGCGGAATTTGAAGTTTAAAACAGCTACTTACAAACTCGCCACAATCCCACAAGCTACCGTCGGCCTCGGCAGTTAAAATGTAGGTGCCACTGGCAATAATGCAAACAATCCATCCAACAATGTTATTGATCCTGTTGAAATTCATACGTTTTTTGTGTTTAGATAAAGGGCAGTGGATCAAAGATTTTGGTTAAAATCTTTAAACCCACCATTGTTTTGGGTTTTTTTAAAGACTGGCAAACCTACCTTAAAAACTGGAAAATTGAAAAAAGACTATCTGAAAGAAATTTATTTTAACCAGAATTTGCAAACCGTGCTTTTGTTACCCAAAAACACCTGCGTAAATCACTCAATGATTGCACCTATGTAACACGGTTTTGGCGTGCTTTTTCAGTATAGTCCGCCTATTATTAAGTGAATATTTTTTCAGTATTCGTTATTTTAGTTTTTTACCAGCCTGTTAAACTCATCCATTGGTGCACTTATCATTTAAAAAGATTGTGGTTCTTATGCTGTTGTTGTGCGGTGTTGGTACAGGCATTGCCAAACAACAATGGTTTGTAGTTATAGTATTGTTGGCAGCGGTTGTGGGCGTTTACTTTTTTGCCAGGGTCAAAAAAGTGTACTACTTGCTCAGGTGGATAGCACGATCGTTATTGGGAAGGGTTACCATTAACCATGAAGAAATAGAGGCATTGGGGTCATCGGAATTTTTGGAGCTCCCCGATGAACGCATATTGAGCTATTATCAGTTGGGTGATATGAGCGGCCACCCGGTGTTTTACTTTCATGGCACCCCATCATCGGCGCTTGAAGCCATGCTTATTTTGAACGAAAAATACATTGACAAGAGACTGCGAATCATAGCTATTAACCGGCCGGGTATTGGGTCATCTACCGCCAAACCCGGGCGCAACATCGGCCATTTTACAGCGGATGTGGTGGCGCTAGCCAATCATCTTCAAATACCCACCTTTTCGGTATTGGGTTACTCAGGTGGCGGGCCTTATGTACTTGCCTGCGCCGCAAGCATTGCCGAACGGCTTTTGTCGGCAGTAATTGTAGGCGGCGCTTATATGATAAACGACACCGCCACGCAGGGTAATATGAAACGTTCGGCACGTTTATTTTGGAAGATAGCTGACCGGTTTCCTATATTTATTCCCTTCTTTTTAACTTTGATGCGGACAGCAGCGCCGCCGGTGCAACCGGGCAACAACGAAGAAGCGGCAGATGCTGCGGTATCAGAAACTTTTGGCATTAGTGAAACGCCAAATGTTGAAAAGGAAGAGATTTTAATAGTTGCGTCAACAAAGGAGACACCTGGATTAATAGAGGAGCAATCTGCGGACAGGAGTAATGCCCTGGAAAAACCACTGCTGGCAGACGAAATTACTGTGCCATCAGACCCCGACCGCGCTATAATTGATAAACTTGACCTTACTAAATTGATGCGTCTTATTTTAAACGTTGCGATAATGAAACCAACTGATGCCGCTGTAGACGTTCAACTGACTTTAAAAGGCATAGACCAAATACTCCACACCATTCAGCTTGAGATAAGCATGTTTCATGGGGCGGCCGATAGAAATGTACCTATTGAAAAAGCACGCTTATTGTCAGGGGCATTGCCCAACGCAACGCTTTATGAGTACGAACATGAAGGCCATCTGTCAATACTGATCAATCAATTTGAAGCCATTGCCGCAGCACTAACCAAAAAAACCATATGTAACAGTAAAACAGTAGCAGCCGAAGAAAATTAGTGGTGTAAAGATCAAACACAAACAAGATCAAACCCCGCTGCCAGCACTCAATTAAAAAGCATGTTACCATTTGCCGTCCGCATCATCAAACATCAGCAACTTCAGGCAGATAGTAGAGATGCTATCAAGCGCCCACCTATAAACAATATTTACGATAACGAAGTTTTCCATCAGGACTTTGCCATGTTTACCACACTCAATTCTACAAAAACCAAAAGGCCAATCACTAATATTTCTATTGAAAAATAAGTTACGCCAATAAACGTAAGGCTGTTAAAATACGCTACCATCAGGCCAGCTATCAGCAAACAATAAAGGGTATTTGCCACCGCAATTATTTTTAAAAAAAATGGCCCTTTCTTCTTAACCATAAAATTACAACTGGTTGAAAAAATAGCAACCATGCAACCTACGCCCAACAAAACATAAAGCGCTTTGCCGGGCATCCCCAACTGTTCCTGAAACAACAAAATAATCGTTACCAGTAAAAGGCAGCTTATGAATGCACCGATGCTGTCAGCCAACACCAACCGTTTTATACCTGGCGTTAGTTTTGTAAACCGTGGAGTATGGCCGCCCATTGTATTGTTTAGTTATAGATATTTATCAGCCGTAAAAACAACATACATTCACCACAAATTATTTATCCTTACGAAAATATAATTGCTAACCGCAAATTTTTCTGTTTCCATATCCCTTCCTCTTATATCTTTATTGCCAAAGGTATTCTCCTTACATCTCACCTTGTTTAGTATGCTTTTATTATGAAATATCCATTACTGGCTGCTTTATTTGTATTACAGATTGCCGGGTACGCCCAAACAACCGAGCCATTGTTTTTGTCGCAACCATCGCTAACGCCTGATGGCAATAGCGTGGTTTTTAGTTTTGAAGGCGACCTTTGGAAAGCCTCGCTGGCCGACAAAATGGCCTACCGCCTAACCGCTATGCAGGGGTACGAAAACAATGCAATAGTATCGCCCGATGGCAAATGGATTGCCTTTACCGGCAGGCAATTTGGCAATGCCGATGTATTTGTGATACCCGCATCCGGCGGCCAAATAAAACAACTTACATGGTTTAGCGGTAGCGATGAAGTAAGCAGTTGGTCGTGGGACAGTAAAACCATTTATTTTACCAGCAACCGCTTTAGCCGGTTATCGTCGTACAAAGTGGCGGTTACGGGGGGCACAGCTACCCCGGTATTTAACCGCGACTATTTTTTATACGATCATAACGTAGCCGAAAACCCTGCAACAGGCGAACTATTTTTTAACGATACCTGGGAAAGTGCCAACCAATTGCAGCGTAAGGGTTACAAGGGCGCCTTCAATCCCGACATACAATCGTATAACCCTGCAACCAAAACCTATAAGCGATACACCAAATGGGAGGGTAAAGATTTTGGCGCCACCATTGACCGAAGCGGCACCGTTTACTTTTTAAGCGATGAGGCCAATGGCCAATATAATTTGTACAGCCTGGTGAATGGCATCAAAACTGTACTTACCAGTTTTCCATCATCTATTAAATATGCGCGGGTAAATGCCAATGGTGGCTTGGTGGTATTTGAAAAAGATTACCAGCTTTGGTTGCTCAATTCATCTACCAAAAAAACGGAGAAGCTGGGCTTTTCTATTGTACGAAACAATGTGTTGCTTAGCGAAAACGACTACCAGGTAAAAGGCAACATCACCGATTTTGATGTATCGCCCGATGGTAAAAAAATGGCTTTTGTTAGTCGGGGCGAATTGTTTGTAAGCGACCTGGAAGGCAAAATAGTACAGGCCATTAACAAAGGCAACAGCGAACGAGCCAGCGAGGTAAAGTGGTTAAACGACAACCGAACGCTGCTGTATCTGCAAACAAACGGTGGCTATAGCAACCTATACACTATCGAGGCCAACGGGCCTCAAACTATCAAAGCGCTTACCACCGATGCAAAAATGAACCGGTCGCTGGTATTAAATGCCAAACGTACCATGGGGGTATATTACAGTGGCCGGGATGAAATAAAATTGATTGACCTGAAAACCCTCACCAGTAAAAAATTATTAAATGATGAGGTTTGGGCGCTTCGCGGAAACAGGCCATCCTTTTCGCCCGACGATCAATATGTGCTGTTTACCGCCTATCGAAATTTTGAACAGGATGTATTTGTGCACCAGTTAGCCACCGGCAAAACGATTAACCTTACCAACTCCGGGGTTTCAGAAACCGATCCGCTGTGGGCGCCCGACGGCCGAAGTATTTTCTTTACCTCCTCGCGGCTAAAACCCTCCTACCCGCTTGGTTTGCAAAACCCGCACATCTATAAAATGGACCTGCAAAATTTCGACTCTCTTTACCTGACCGATAAATACAACGACCTTTTTAACGCCGATACAAGTAAAAAGAAAAAATCGCCCAACGTTGTTACCACTATTAATATTAACCGCATTATGGACAGGGTTGAACAGGTAGGCCCGTCGTTTGGCAACCAGGAACTGGTGGCTGTATTGCAGAAAGACGATAAGACAACGATAATGTTTATGAGCGACCAGGCCGAAGGCAAAACTGCGTTATACAAAACAGACCTGAAACCTTTTGAAGACGAGAAGACCGAAAAAATAAGCGGCAGTGAAGGCAATGGAGCAGATGTGGTGATTAATGGCGACAAGTACTACACGTTACTTAAAGGAACGATAGGCAAACTTACCCTGGGCGAAACCAGTAATAAGGTTGAGCCAATAGCTATTAATTACACTTTCCGTAAAAACCTTTTAGGGGAGTTTACACAGTTGTTTGAAGAAGCATGGGCGCAGGTGGAATCGAATTATTACGACGAAAAGTTTCATGGGGTTGACTGGAAGGCCAAGAAAGCCTACTACCAGCAGTTTTTACCCATGCTTACCAACCGCAACGATTTGCGTATAATGATGAGCGATTTATTGGGCGAACTTAATTCGTCGCACACTGGCTTTACCTCTAACGGCGAAGAAGAAAAGACGATGCTGGACAATACCACCCTTGAAACGGGTATAATGTTTAAATCCAATGATCCTTACAAAGTTGATTATGTGGTTTATGGAACACCAGCCAATAAAACCAATATTGATGTACAGCCGGGCGATGAGTTGATAAGCGTAAACGGTGTGGCCGTTGACAAAGCAATAGACAGGTACTACTACTTTACCAAACCTTCCCTTGACAAAGAGGTAAGCATGGAATTTAAACGCAACGGCAAAACCATCGCTGTCCGTCTTCACCCAAAAACATCGTTACAAAACGAGTTGTATAACGAGTGGATAGACCGCAACAAACAACAGGTAGCTGCCAAAACCAATAATACCATTGCTTATGCCTGTATGAAAAATATGGGCACGCCCGAACTGGAAAAGTTTTTGGTACATATGTCGCTGGACTTGCAGGGCAAAAAGGGATTGATATTGGATTTACGCTACAATACGGGCGGCAATGTACACGATGCGGTTTTGCAGTTTTTATCGCAGCGCAGTTATCTTAACTGGAAATACCGGGAGGGAGCACTAACCCCGCAACCAAACTTTGCCCCATCGGATAACCCAATTGTTTTGCTGATAAACGAGCAATCGTTAAGCGATGCAGAAATGACCGCGCAAGGCTTTAAAGAACTTAAGTTGGGAAAGATAGTGGGCAACGAAACCTATCGCTGGATCATTTTTACCAGCGGCGCCGGGCTGGTTGATGGCTCGTTTGTTCGGCTGCCAAGTTGGGGCTGCTATACCCTTGATGGTAAAGACCTGGAGTTTACCGGAGTACAACCCGACATAAAAGTAATCAACACTTTTGAGGATAAAATCAGCGGTAAAGACCCACAGTTAGACAGGGCTATTGAGGAAGTATTAAAGAGAAAGTAACATACGGGATAGATATAAAATGCTGGTTGCAAAAATTTTGCCGGCCAACGCTGGCGCGAATTTTATGCATTACCAAACAAACGAATTAGTATGAATACAATGCAAAACAAAGTGGCCTATATAACCGGCGGAAGCAAGGGTATAGGTTTGGGAATAGCTAAAAGCCTGCTGGCAAAAGGTATGCGGGTAGCCATCAGCAGCCGCACTTTACAACATGCACAGGATGCCGCTGATAGTTTTGCCAATGCCGATATGGTACTGGCCATTGCGTCGGACGTAAGCTCCATGGAGTCAGAAAAAGCAGCCATACAATCGGTTATCGATAAATTTGGCCAATTAGATGTATTGGTAGCCAATGCAGGTGTTGGGCATTTTGCACCCATCGATACCTTGAGCGAAGAACACTGGAAACAAACCATCGACACTAATTTAAACGGCGTGTTTAACAGTGTAAAGTGTAGTTTGGAAGCGCTGAAAAAAGCGGAAGGATATATTATTACCATTGCCAGCCTGGCGGGCACAAATTTTTTTGAAAATGGCTCGGCTTATAATGCCAGTAAGTTTGGATTGGTAGGTTTTTCGCAGGCCATCATGCTCGATCTTAGAAAATACAATATAAAGGTTACGACTATTATGCCGGGTTCGGTGGCTACTCATTTTGACAACCACACCCCCACCGAAGCCGATGCATGGAAAATTCAACCGGAAGATGTTGGGCAGATGGTGACCGATCTTTTACATATGCACCCCCGTACACTACCCAGTAAAATTGAAGTAAGGCCTTCCGGCCCACCAAAAAAGTAGATACGTAAGTAGCATTAACTCATTTTATTTTTGCTGCTTGTTACAACGAGTTACCAACGCCTACATCTTAAAAATAACTTTTGGTAAAATTTTAATAGGGCTACCGGCCATAACCAACCGGTAGCTTTTTATTGCGCTAATATCTTCATCAATACCTTTTCTTCTACACTGAAACCCGTTTTTCCATCGTTGTTTTTTATAGTATCCAGTTCACCAATATAAGTTTCCAGTTCCTTCGATTCGTATAACGAAATGATAGCAGGATGCACATAATATTTTTTGCAAACGGTTCGGGTATTGCCCAGCAGCCCCGACACGATATCCAGCGCAGCTACAATATTTTTTTTGGTACCGGTAATGGTTTCACTAAAACCTAATTGTTTAAAAGCCAGTAATGCCTGCACGGTGCCCGCCCAGGTCCTAAAGTCCTTAGCGGTAAAATCGCCCCCGCTTATTTCTCTTATGTAATCGTTAACCATACCGGAGTCAATGGGGTGCCTTTTACCATCGTTGTCATAAAATTGAAACAACTCTTTACCCGGTATGTCCTTACACTTTTTTACAATACCGGCCAATCGTTTGCTTTTTAGCGAAATGTCGTGAAACACCCCTTTTTTACCCTTAAAGGCAAAGCGTATTTTATTGCCCGTAAAAGTTACGTGCCTGTCTTTTAAGGTAGTGATGCCGTACGATCCATACATTTTTGCGTAAGCGTTGTTGCCTATCCGTATATTGGTTTGTTCCATTAAACCTACAGCCGTTGCCAATACTTTGCGCAATGGCAACCCCTGCAAGGCAAGGTCTTTTTTTAGGTGCAACCGCGTGTTGCAAAGGGCAAGTCCAAATTGGTATAACCTGTAAAATTTGGTATGATTGCGTAATGCATTCCAAAGTGTATGGTATTTGTATTGTTTGCGATTGCGTACATCCACCCCTGTTACCTGTAAGTGGCCTTTGGGCAGCACACATATCCATACCTTATCCCAGGCAGGTGGAATAACCAGTTGCTGAATGCGCTGTAAAGCATTAATATCGGTAAGCCGCTTGCCTTTGTGCAGGTAAGTAAAACTTTTGCCTTTTTTTAAACGGGTGATGCCTGGCTGGCTATCAGAAACATATACGAGGTTAACGGCCGCCGCACTTTTTTGGGGGTCGTCAAGTAATCTTTTAATTTTTTTTATCGGAATTTGTGAAATGATATCTTCAGTAGTCATACGTTATGGCTTATGGCGGCATTGGTAAAATAATCTTGCCAGTAAATACGGGTTTCATACGGGCTAACATTGGCATTTCGTATATTGAAGTGTTAGCAACAAGCAAAAACACACATTACAATTGGCGTTCAGAAATTTGCTATATTTTTATGCGTGGTAATTATTCTTTTACAATTAAAAATTGCTTTAATTGGAAGTAAAAATATATATACCGCATCTGGCCTTGCAGAGTTATGTGTTGAACATATCAACGGTAAACGCCCTATTACCGCAAGGAGTAAAAGAGGTGGTGACGCCTTATCCTCCCACTCCTTTCCAATCGTTGCTGTTTTATTGCAACAATTCTGTATCAATGAGCAGGACAGAAAACGGTGCATTTTGTGAGCAACCGCTTTCTGTACTGATAGGGCCGCAGTTTTCCCGTGTGAATGTGAAAGTTAACCTCCATTTAAGGGCTATACGTGTAGATTTTGTGCCAGGCGGGATTTATAGGGTGTTGGGTATGCCCATGAGCGAATTATTTGATGATGGGTTTGATGCCCTATATTTCTTTGGTGCTGAAATGAAGGTTATTAATGAACAGTTACAAAATATAATTAATTTGGAAGATGGTAAAATCATTGTAGAAAAATTTTTATTAAAGAAGGTTGCCAGTTTGAAGGAACTATTGCCCCTCGATTATGCAATTCGTCTTCTGTTAAGCAGTAATGGCAATATGCCCATAGAAAAGACAGCTTCGCTTTCTTGCCTGAGCATCAAACAATTTGAAAGAAAATGTCAGCAACGAATAGGGATGAATCCTAAAATGTATGCCCGTATTTTACGGTTTTCAAAAGCTTACAGGATGCATGAAACCTTTCCGCAACTCAGTTGGATAAAAATAGCCTACAAAGCCGGATACTTTGACCAAATGCATATGATCCGAGAGTTCAAAGTCTTTGCCGGCGTAAATCCCTCTGTTATCGAACAGCAATTGCAATCCACCCCTCTTAGAATGCAAAGAGACCTCCGCTATTAAATTGTCGATTTTATACTATGCTGACTGCAGGTGTTCAACATAGTTTTGCTTAAAAAAATCATGACAACGCATTTCAAAATAAGTAAAACGATAATCGCAGTTCACATTACATTGGCAGTACTGTTGCTTTGCAATTTTTCCTTTGCACAGGATACTCCAATGCCAGCATCAAAGCCCTTTTTATTGAAAGAGCTACCCGGTTTTTCCCAAACTTTTTATTACAGTCCGGGACAAGAAAAAAGAGCAAAAAGCATTGCTGTGTTTATGGAGAATGCAGGCAACTATTTTCATGAGGAGATAGGGTTTACGCCCAAAACAATCCTTTACATACTTAGCCCGCAACATTGGAAAGAGCATGCTGCCAAACCGCTGCACGATGTGTATGGGTTTCCGCACAATCTTGATAATGTTCGCCTTGTAATTGCGGCAGAAGACAATGATTTTTGGCAAAGTTTTTTACCGCCTGTTGATCAGCTGCCACCACCCATAGCAACACAGGTTACAAAAGCTTATGGCAAACCGGATGGTTTTTACAGCATGATGCCGTTTTTCGATTTACTGGCGCTTCACGAAATGGGACATTCGTATACTGCACAGGCGGGGCTTAAAATGCACCGCAACTGGATGGGCGAGTTATTTGTAAACATCATGTTACATACCTACGTTGCAGAAAAACAACCGGAACTTTTAGCCGCCCTGGAAGCATTTCCAACTATGGTGGTAGGTGCCGGCACGGCAGAATATAAATTCACCAGCCTGGAAGATTTTGAAGAATTGTATGCTACCATGGGTATGGGTCCAAAAAATTATGGCTGGTATCAAAGTAAACTCCATTCAGCCGCAAAAGATATTTACAATGCCGGAGGCAAACATGTATTGAGGAAATTATGGAAGACATTAAAAAAGCACCAGGAAGAATTGTTTGATAAAGAGTTTGTCAATATTTTGAAAGAGGAAGTTCATCCTGCTGTGGCAAACGTGTATATAAATTGGAATAAAGTCGATTAATACCTTTCCTGTCATAATCAATGGTTTTCAGTTATGCTGACTTAAGAAGAATTCGTTCCCGTTATAGCGCTATCAGCGCCCGATTCTGCTGAACTAATAAATCCCAACTATATAATCTAGCCTCAACTTTGCCAAGGTATTAAGCTTCTGCGTTTGCTAACGAACCGCAGAATGCCAACAAGCCCAAAAGCCTTTCGCCATTATACGCCAATAAAAACCATGACCAGTCCAATCAAATATTTAATATGCATATTGACAACTTCTCTCATTGTGTCTTGCATAAAAAGCAATAAAAATGTATTTCAAGAAGTCGCAGATGTAAAAATTCCAACGACAGCAAAAGTGATAAATGATGAATAAAAGGACATGGAGCAAGACTATGTGAAACTTTTAGAACTGAAACTCGCTCAAAGGTCAAAGGCAGATCTCGAATTATCCGTTCTCAAATCAAAATTCTTTAATTCCTCAATATATAGTGACAATGGCATTATAGAAAGTCAGCAGCTTTGTATTGATAACAAAAAGGGATTGTGGTATCGATACAAGAATGGCTACTTTTTTACCAGGTCGAAAAATAAAGGTAGAGATGTAATTCATATATCAGTAGACACTATAGCAATGAAAGCGGAATTTCAATATAATCCGGATTGAAATCAGCAAGCAACAATATATAGCAAAAAGTTAATGCTGCACATTGAAACGTCTGCTGCCCATCACCGTCAGGTTTAGGTTCAGCACGACGGCTTCATTTTACCTTTACTTAGGCAGCACAAATTCCGCTAACGGCGGGCCTGAAATTTTATTTGTTAACTTGTACTTTTATATCTTTATTTAGATTTTTTATTATGACTTTAGGGTCCAACGTATAATTATTGCAAGCCCTGTAGTAAACCGTGTTAGTGTATGAGTGTTAACCGTCGAAAATTTTAATGAAACCTATAAAATCGCTTTTTTTACTGCTATTACTTATAAGTAATGGCACCTTTGCTCAAAAAAAACAAGCTACCGTTTCAGGGCTGGTTTCAGACGAAAACAATGTTCCCCTTGCAAAAATCAGCGTTACTATACTGGGTCGGGAACGGGGTACTGTAACCAATGACTCAGGCCGTTTTGAACTGACCGTTGCTTCCGGCCGGGCCTTTGCACTGGTATTTACAAGCACCGGGTATAAAGAGCTGCAATACAATCTACTGCTGGCCGAGGGCGAAAACGAAACCATTAACATTGTATTGGAACAAAAGGCCAACGTGTTGCAAAATGTAACGGTAACCGACAACCGTAGCCGCCGCGAAACAGGGCTGGTAAACATAAACGCAAAACAGGCACTGCTTAACCCCTCGCCACTGGGCAATATTGAAAGCCTGATAAAAGTATTTGTAGGCAGCAACAACGAGCTTACCAGCCAGTACAATGTGCGGGGCGGCAGTTACGACGAAAACCTGATTTATGTAAATGACTTTGAGGTGTACCGCCCCTACCTGGTGCGCAGCGGCCAGCAGGAAGGTTTAAGTTTTATAAACCCCGAAATGACCAGTGGGGTTAAATTTTATAATGGCGGTTTCCAGGCACGGTATGGCGATAAAATGAGTAGTGTGCTGGATGTGACTTATAATAAACCCACCAAATCGTCGGGTTCGGCCTATGTTGGTTTGTTGGAGCAAGGGCTTCACCTGGAGGGTATCAGCAACAATAAACAGGTTACGTACGTTTTGGGGTTTCGCAACCGCAGCAACCGCAACCTCGTTAGCAGCCAGGAAACCACGGGCAATTACGTTCCCTCCTCGGCCGATATGCAGGCATTGATTACCTGGCGGCCTCACAAAAAATGGTTAATGGAAGCCCTCGGCAACCTCTCGCAAACAAAATTCACACTGTTTCCTGAAAGTGGGCGACTTACCGCTTCGGTATTTTCGCCGGTACTTACAGCCAACCTTGGGGTAGATATTGATTATGAAGGCCAGGAGCGGGATAAGTACAGCACCAACATGCTCGGCCTGTCGGCAACCTACCAGGCCACCAAAAATCTATCGCTAAAAGCCATGCTCAGCCGTTTTGAAAATGACGAGGTGGAAAATATTGACATTACTGCCTTTTACGTTTTTGGCGAGCGAAATTTTGACCGCAGCAGTGCCGATTTTGGTTCGATAGTAAATGTGTTGGGCGCCGGGGTTTATCAAACTTACAGCCGCAATAAATTAAATATTAATGTAGTAAACGCCTCGGTAAAAGGCGAGTTGAACAAAGGCAAACACTTTGTACAGTTTGGCAATAGTATAGAGCGGCAAACGGTAAACGACCGGTTAAACGAGTGGCAGTTTAACGACTCTGTTGGCTATTCCCTGCCCTACTCGCCCAATGTTTTGGAATTAAATAATGTGTTAAAGGCCAACGCTCAGCTTACCATCGACCGGTTTAGCGGCTATGTACAGGATAACATACAGTTTAGAGATAGCAGCGATGTTACCCTTCAATTGGGTGTACGATACAACTATAACACCCTTAATAATGAGTTGCTGGTTTCGCCAAGGGTGGGCCTGTCCTTTAAGCCAAGGCGGTGGAAAAAAGACATCATATTTAAAATGGCGGGTGGCGCATACAACCAACCTCCTTTTTATCGCGAGTTACGGCGCTATAACGGTACCATTAACCGCGATTTAAAAGCACAAAAAAGCCTGCAGGTTAGTGGCGGTTTCGATTATAGTTTTAGATGGCTCGATCGCCCCGCACGTGTAACTACCGAGGTGTATTATAAAAACATGACCGATGTAGTACCGTACGACATTGACAATGTGCGCTTACGCTACAGTGGCGAAAACAATGCAAAAGCTTATGCGGCCGGTATTGAAATGCGCTTTTTTGGCGAATTGGTAAAGGACGCTGAAAGCTGGGTAAGCATTGGCCTTATGCGCACCAAAGAAGACCTGCAAAACGATAGTTATTTTAAATATACCCTTAACGACCGCAACGTACCAATTGACAGTAGCCTGGTAAATGTTGGATATGTACGCAGGCCTACTGACCGGATGATCACTTTTGGTATGTTTTTCCAGGATTACCTCAGTACCAACAAAAACATCAAAGTTTTTCTTAACACGTTGTACGGCAGCAATTTACCCTACAACATACCCAACAGTGTGCGTTACCGCAATGCGCTTACTATTGACCCCTACATACGGGTTGATTTGGGCTTAAGTGCTTTGCTGTTAGATAGTGACCGGTCTAAACGCCGTAGCCACAACCCTTTTAAGGGGCTTGAAAATATTTGGGCCACGTTAGAAATATTTAACCTCATTGACAGGCCCAATACCATCAGCTACCTGCTGTTAAAAGATTTTGCCAATAACACCTTTACCCTGCCCAACAGGCTTACTCCCCGGTTATTGAACCTAAAGCTGATTGTTCGTTGGTGATGCATCCATCTTTATAAAACATTGATAAACAGTTAAACACGCCGGGTATAACTTATACACAATTGCTTTTATAAAACCGTTTTTTTATGAACCTTACTTAAAAATAAACTACAAATGGTAATACTTTTAAAAGCGCAAAAGTTTAAACGCAGCAACAATGCGGGTATACGGTGTTATTCTTTTATTTAAAAATTAGCTATACACCCTAGCTATAGTTCGGAAAATTTTCAGCCTTATGAACCCCAAAACCATGATTATATAATCTTTCATGCAAAAGCGGCAACCTTACTATAGTTGTCTTGTTATCAAAAAAACAAATCCACAAAATGTGTATAATAAAAGTGCAGTTTTTACAGGTGCTATGCTACATTTATAACACAACAAAAAAGGCATAACCAGGTAACCCCGACACTCGAAGGTGCCATATTGATAACTTAAAAACATACTCATTGACAGAAACAATCATTAACCTGGAATCCGTTAATCCCATTGAATTTTTTGGAGTAAACAACGGAAAATTAGACTTGTTGAAAAAGAAGTTTCCCCTGCTAAAAATTTTAAGTCGTGGCACACAAATAAAATTAAGTGGAGCCCCGGAACAAATTGAAAATGCAAAAGAAAAGATTACCCTCATTGTACAGTATCTTGAACGTAATGGCCACCTAAGCCAAAATTATTTTGAACAGATACTGGGTGGCGACGATGCCGAAGTGATTGACAATTTTGTTGACCGTAACCCTAACGAAATATTGGTATTTGGCCCCAACGGTAAAAGCGTAAGAGCAAGGACCGCTAATCAAAAACGGATGGTAACCGCGGCCGATGTAAACGATATTGTATTTGCCATTGGCCCCGCCGGTACAGGTAAAACCTACACTGCTGTGGCATTGGCAGTACGGGCGCTAAAAAACAAGGTGGTTAAAAAAATCATTCTTACCCGGCCGGCAGTTGAAGCTGGCGAAAATCTTGGCTTTTTGCCCGGCGATCTTAAAGAAAAAATAGATCCGTACCTGCGCCCGTTATACGATGCATTGGACGATATGATACCTGCCGACAAGCTAGGGTATTATATGAGCACACGCACCATTGAAATTGCGCCCCTGGCCTACATGCGCGGACGTACCCTTGACCATGCCTTTATTATTTTAGATGAAGCGCAAAATACCAACGACCTGCAATTGAAAATGTTTTTAACAAGGATAGGTGCTAATGCTAAAGCCATTATTACCGGAGACCCAACACAGGTTGACCTGCCTAAAAACCAGCGCAGCGGGTTAGAGAAAGCCAGTCGTATTTTAAAAAATATTGATGGTATATCCCACATTGAACTTGATGAAGAAGATGTGGTAAGGCACCGGTTGGTAAAAGCCATCATAAGGGCCTACGAAAAAGACAAGGAGCAGGAACCGGTGTTCCACCACGAGACACGCCAACGCCATTAACAACTTATCATTTTTTACACCTAAGACCTTACAACAAGGTCTTTTTTTTTGACATAAGGTTTATAAAACTATAATAGTATTTTCGCCGGGCTAAACCACTTTTGGTTTTGAAACAAAATTATTGCCCAATTTCCAGACAATGAAAAAACTGATCCCATTATTTTTTGCATGTATGTTTTTAATTAGTTGTGGCAGCGATGACGATGAATATCATACACCAACAAACGGGTTGGACGCAGGCAGAGATTTCATTAATTTTAGTTTAAAAGGGAAATTTACTACCGCAAAAAAATATATGTTGCTTACCGAAGACAATAATTATTGGTTTGATAAGGTAAGCAGAGACTATAACCAATATTCTGAAAAAGATAAAAATGGCTATAGTGAAGCCTCCATTACTATTTTGCAGATAATGGACGTAGTGGCCGATAGTGTACTGGTGATCAACTATAGCAACTCGTACATAAACCGTCCGCAAAAGCTTAAAGTAGTAAAATACAACGGCGAGTGGAAAGTAGATTTTACCTATACCTTCACTGGCAATAACTAACTTTCGTACAATACATTTTTCCAATATTTAAACAATACCTTATTGACATTAACGTTGATAAGCAAAAAAATTAGTTATGAATCGAAAAAAACTGACCAACGTATTACATCCATGGCATGGCGTATCGTATGGCGAGCTTGCCCCGCGTATAGTAAATGCCGTTATTGAAATACCACAGGGTTCAAGGGCTAAGTACGAGATAGATAAACCCAGCGGTTTAATGAAGTTAGACAGGGTAATTTACTCATCGTTTTACTACCCTACCAATTATGGCTTTATACCACAAACCTATGGCGATGATAAAGATCCGCTTGATATACTGGTTATATCAAGCCTGAGTATTGTACCTATGTGCCTGGTAACGGCCAAGGTTATTGGTGTAATGCAAATGGTAGATGGTGGCGATGCCGACGATAAGATTATTGCAGTATCGGCACACGATCCTTCCATTAATTACATTAACAATATTGAGGAGTTGCCCAAACACTTTTTTGAAGAAATACGCCACTTTTTTGAAGAATACAAAAGACTTGAAAATAAGTCGGTGCTGGTAGAAGAATTCCAGGATAAAAGTACGGCACTTCGTATTGTACAGGAAGCAATCGATTATTATAAAAAGGAATTTATTGACGAAGAAGACCCTACCATGAAATTATTGCCTCAACGATAAAATGTTGCATCATCATGTCTATCCAAACCATCATCATACTTATTCTTATTGGTTTAGCAGCAGGTATGTTAAGTGGTTTGGTAGGCGTGGGCGGTGGCATTATTATAGTGCCGGCACTTATTTATTTTTTGGGATTTAGCCAAAAACAGGCACAGGGCACCAGCCTTGGTATTTTATTATTGCCTATTGGCATTTTGGCCGTAATGCAATATTACAAACAGGGTTATGTTAACATCCAATACGTTTTACTGGTTTCGTTAAGTTTTGTTATTGGGGGCTTTTTTGGCAGCAAGCTGGCCACCACCTCCTTTAGCGACGAAAAATTAAAAAGAATATTTGCCATTACCCTTTTGCTGATATCTATTAAAATGTTGTTTTTTGATAAGGAAAACAACCCCGAAAAGCCACCTGCTAAACACATTACCCCAGGCAAAACCGCCAATGGTCCGTTGTAATTATAACAGCCTTTTTATAAGCCGCAATTGATGGGTTCGGGTACCATTGTCGGCGTTTACAATACCATAATGGTCAATAGCATCTATCCTAACCCTGCCCGAAGCATGAATGATGGTTTGCTTGTCTAATAGCAATCCAACGTGGGTTATTTTTCCCTCAGCATTATCAAAAAAAGCAAGGTCACCACATTGCACTTCTTCTAAAAAACCAACTGCCTGCCCCTGTGAAGCCTGCTCATGTGCATCGCGAAGTAAGCGTATACCTCCAAACCGATAAACGGCTTGTGTAAAACCGCTACAATCAATACCAAACACCGAGCGGCCTCCCCATAAATACGCAGTATTTATATAAGTAAGCGAAACCCGATAAAGCATTTCGGCAAAAGTTTCCTGTTCAGGTCTTTCAAATAAACTATTACCATAGGTTATTGTATACGGCGGTATAGTTGCCTTTGTATTTAAAAAAGGCCGCACATTACAACCAAAGGGCAACATCATTTGGTTATCATTTATAGTAACTGCGTTTAAAAATGCGCCAGTAAAAATTTCGGTTCCCTGTCCTTTTGCATTGTAGTTATAAGGTGTTAGCTGGTTTTGCTGGCACCAGCCGTTATAATCGTCAAACGTATGCTTTACAAATACAAAATCGCCTGTTGTTTCAATTACCTGGGCCACATCGCCAAACAGTAACTGGCTAACTTGCTCGCTGCGGTGGGCAGGCTCTTTACGCATAGGGCAGATGGCAACAGTACAAATAATGAACGACATATTTTTAGCAGTTTTTATGGATTATGATACAATTGGAATCATATAAAAAAGTGAACCTTTACTGAGTGGATAAAGAACAATTTAATGATATCGAAGATAAGGAACTGCTTGCCAGGTTTTACACCGATGGCAATAACGAATGGTTAGGTATTTTATTTAGCAGGTACACACTATTACTATTGGGCGTGTGTATGAAATATTTTAAAAACGAAGAAGATGCAAAGGATGGTGTTCAGCAAATATTTATGAAGGCTATTGCCGAAATAAATAAATATAAGGTCACCTATTTTAAAAGCTGGATATATATGGTTTCCAAAAACCATTGCCTGATGCGCCTTCGCGATAATAAAAACCGCGCAACCATGGCAATTGACGAGGCTATGGTTGCCGACGAACTTACCGGCGAAAAATTGCAGGAATATTATCAGAAAGACCTCACCCTAAGCCTTATAGAGGAAGGGCTGCAATTGCTGAATACCGAGCAAAAACAATGTTTAACTTTATTCTATCTTCAACAAAAATCGTATCAGCAAATTACTTCCATTACAGGATTTACTATTTTACAGGTAAAAAGTTTTATACAAAATGGAAAGCGTAACCTTAAAGTTTTTGTTGATAAAAAAATGAAACAAGTGAATGGCTATTTATAACGACATATTAAACACTGAGGAGGAGGTGCCCGGCAACGACGACCTGCTGCGGTATATTGCCAACGATCTTACACCCGCCGAACAGCACGCACTCGAAAAAAAATCGATAGATTCTAATTTTGTAAACGATGCTATGGAAGGTCTTGCTGAATTTAGCGATACAAAAAATGTAAATACCTACATTTCCCAGCTCAACAAAAACCTTCACCAACAACTGGCAGGTAAAAAAAATAGAAAGCCAAAAAAACAGGTAAGCCAACAACTTTGGAGTATTGTTGCGGCACTGGCCCTGCTGGCCATTTGCGTTTTTGGGTATCTTTTCATACACCTTTTCCGCCAACCATAACATTAGCTATTATTATAAAAAGGCACACCACAACATTTAGGTCAGAGTTTCTATTGCCACGTTTACGTTTAATTTATTATTGGTTGCTACTGCTGCAAACCATAATGTATTGGGCATGGAAAATGACAAAAAATTAATATTTGACAAATCATACGTCCAGTTTTGCAATCAAAATATTAAAGAGGAAAAATGACTATCCGCAATCTGGTGCTAATATTTTGAAACCGGGCGTTCTAGCTTTTTAAAGCCGTTGTGGCAGCCTGCCTCTATGACCATAGAGGTCGCACACTTATACCATGGGTAATTTTATTTAGCCTTTTTTATCATGATTTTATATTTAGCATTCAGCTTATCAGATAGATGATAATCATTAGAAGAAATGACTATTGAAACAATTTAAAATGATAATCTATAGCCTTTAACCGTACTCATTTAAAGGTTCAGAACTGATTACTATCATGATTAAGAATTTGAAAATTGTAGATCAATTTTAACTTCAGCGCACGAAAGTTGTTTTTTAGTAAAAGATCATGACAGTTATAGTGGGTTTATTCATTTAAAACTTCGTACCAGGTATGTGGAGGGTTCTGACACTTTACCCACTGCATGTATTATAGCATTGTATGTAAAGGAGAATTATAGAAAAAACGAAACAGCAAAAAAATTACTCAGCTTTAGCAAAGAATGGGCAAAGCAAAAAGGTTGTAAACAATTGGCTTTTGATACTGAATTGCATAATGCGGCAAGTATTAAATTCAAAGTAATGTTGGGTTTACGGAAGTAAATAGCATTGTGTACTTTATTAAAAAATTATAACAACACGAGGGGAAAAACAAACGCAGTCATTTTCAAATTGCTTTTAGTTGTTTTCAGCCACATTGGTTTTTCATTCAACTTTAGTTACCGCAAACAAATTTAAAATTCGCTGCCATCGCCGGGGCGGGTTAGGAAGCTGGTAAATGTTTTGTAACGATTATGGTGGTTTTCCACAGCCAATTAATCAGTGGTTAAAGCTATATGTTGCTTCTGTTTGCGTTTGTATAGGTCGTTCTATTGTACTAAAAAAAACCTAAGCCATATATAACTTTCTTTCAATCATTACTGCCTGCAAAGGCTTTTAATCACCGCCTCATACTTCGGAAAATCGCGTGTCAAATCACGGGCTTTCGCAAGTTCAAAATCGGTAAAATCAAACCCCGGCGCCACAGTGCAACCCACCAGCGAAAAGCCATGGCAATTAGTACATTTTGAGGCAAACCAATCGTTCGCCTTTACCACCGCCTGAAAAACCTGTCCTTGTGCTAAATTGCTACCCAATTTTATTATTTTAAGCCCATGGTTGTTTAATACATAAATATCCACCGCATCGCCGGTATAAAAATGCCACACTTCATCACTTTTAATTTTATGAAAAGCTGAAAAAAGGTCACCGGTAAGCAAAAAATAAATGGCGGTAGAGGCCTTTCTTTCTTCGCCAAACGTATTTACAACCTGCTGGCCTGCAACCGCCAAAGCGCTTCTATAAGTCTCTTTATAAAAACCACCTTCGGGGTGTGGCTGCATGTTTAATTGCTGCACAATAGCTTCTACGGTCATATGCTTTAATATGGTTTTCTATTTTCCTTATTTTCCCACGCTTTAAATACGTTAAATGCCTCGCTACGTAACAGGTTTTCCATAGGTATACTGCGTTCATTTATAGGCTTGCTTACCTGCCCGTAAATCATGCTATCGTCAAATCCTATACTGGCTGCATCGCTATGGGTATTGCCATAATATACTATTTTAGGCCTTGCCCAATAAATGGCGCCGAGGCACATAGGGCAGGGTTCGCAACTGGTATAAATTTCGCAGTTGTGCAGGTCAAACGATTGTATGTTTTTACACGCATCCCTGATAGCCTCCACCTCTGCATGGGCAGTTGGGTCGTTATTGCTGGTTACCCTGTTTTGACCTTTTCCAATAATCTCACCATTTTTTACCACTACGCAACCAAATGGTCCACCGGTGTTACTGTCAACAGCATGTTGCGATAAGGCAATGGCATCAGCCATAAACTGTTCCTGCTTAGTCATGTTTAGTTTTTAAAACCCTTAAAGATAATTAATAGATTTATAGAACTTAATACAGACATTATGATTGTTGACACTTTAAAAAATGCGGCATTATACCGCAGCCTGTACCCCGGTTTTGACCAGGCATTTGACTACCTGGCAACAAACAACCTGCTACAACAGGCTACGGGCAAATACAATATAAACAAGGTTGGTATGTTTGCCGGTATAAACGAATATTACACAAAACCCAAAGACCTTTGCGAGCACGAGGCGCACAAAAAATACATTGATATTCAATACCTCATAACCGGCGAAGAAGTGTTTGGTTATGCACCACTGCAAGACCAGCCTAAACTTAAAAAATACGATGCCAACAGTGACGTGGTTATTTTTTTGGCTGGGTTGTCGTATATAAAATTACAGGCAGGCATGTTTATCATCTTTTTTCCTACCGATATACACCAACCCGAAGTGTACGATTTTGCACCTGTAAAGGTTAAAAAAATCGTGATAAAAATACCGGTATCAACATAATATGTATCGTCAACTTTAAACATTAAAAAGAAGAAGGAGTAAGGTTTTGCATACTATAAACTTAGTACCATTATAACCAACATATGCACCGTCAACTGTACACTTTAAAAACAAGAAGAAGAAGTAAGGCTGCACATTATATCAACTTTTAATCAATAGGTAACTAATTGTAACGGAAATGTTATCCATTTACCATGTTGGTACAATTTTGCAACCGGTAACTTTAAGCCTCATCTATCTCATAACCAAAAAAAATATAAATGCCTACGCTATTTAGTCCGCTTACTATAAAAAATATCACTTTTAAAAACCGGCTGGTAGTATCGCCCATGTGCCAATACTCAAGTATCGATGGCTTTGCCAACGACTGGCACCTTGTACACCTTGGCAGCCGTGCTGTTGGCGGAGCGGCCTGTGTATTTACGGAAGCAACATCAGTATCGTCCGAGGGCCGCATATCGCCACACGACCTTGGTATATGGAAAGATGACCACATTTCGTTTCTGCAAAAAATAACCAGTTTTATAAAAGCACAGGGAGCCGTACCGGGTACGCAACTAGCCCATGCAGGGCGCAAGGCCAGCCACCAGCCACCCTGGAAAGGTGGTGCCCTGATTTTGCCCGACCAGGGCGGCTGGAAAACCGTAGGCCCCAGCCCTATTGCTTTTTCCACCACTTACGATGTTCCGTTGGAAATGACGATAGCAGATATACAAAAAGTGATCGACGATTTTGCTTCTGCAACAAAGCGTGCTGTTGAAGCCGGCTTTGAAGTAATTGAAATTCATGGTGCACATGGCTACCTTTTGCATGAGTTTCTGTCGCCATTAAGTAACCTGCGCGCCGACCAATACGGGGGAAATTTTGAAAACAGGATACGTTTTCTTTTACAGGTAACTGACGCAATACAGGCCAACTGGCCGCCGCACCTACCCTTGTTTCTTCGCATATCAGCTACCGATTGGGTGCAAGGTGGTTGGAACCTTGATGATTCAATAAAGCTATGTGACATCATGAAAAATATAGGCATCGACCTTATTGATTGTAGCACTGGCGGCTTGGATGTTAACCAACAAATACAACCCGGCCCCAATTACCAGCTACCGTTTGCCGAAATAATAAAAAAGAAGACCGGCATACGTACAGGCGCTGTAGGAATAATTGTAGACCCTGCGCAAGCCAACGACATTATTGAAAAAGAACAGGCCGATATGGTTTTTATGGCAAGGGAACTTTTACGCGACCCATATTTTATGTTGAGGGCAGCCTACCAATTGCAGCAGGATGTAATATGGCCCAACCAATACGAAAGGGCTAAACGAACTAAAAAGTAGTACAGGATAATGAGTTGCAAAACAACTATGCCTTTCCCAAATGAGAAAGGCATTGTTGTTAATATTTGATTTGCAAAGCTATTGCGGCGTCTCCAATAATTTAAAAAACTGGTCAAGTTGAGGTAAAATAACAATACGGGTGCGACGATTGGCTGCCTTTCCGTCAATAGTGGCATTGTCCATTAAAGGCACATACTCTGAACGGCCACCGGCGGTCATACGTTTTGGATTAATGTTGTATTGATTTTGAAGGATCCTTACAACTGAAGTTGCCCGCCTGGCGCTTAAATCCCAATTGTCGAGTATAAAATTGTTTTTAATGGGCACATTATCGGTGTGTCCCTCTACCAAAAATTCAATTTCGGGTTTGCTGTTTAACACCTGCGCTACTTTCCCCAATACCACCTTAGCCTGGTCGGTTACATCATAACTGCCGCTTTTAAACAGCAATTTGTCGGAGATAGAAATGTACACCGCACTTTTTTCAACCTTTATTTCAATATCGGTGTCGTTTATATCGCTTAAAGCACTCTTAAGGTTCATTACGAGTGCCATGTTCAGCGAATCTTTACGCGACATTGCTCTTTGCAGATCTTGAATGTATGAATCTTTAGAACCTATATTGTCAAGGCTTTTCTTAATACTTTCTGCCTGGGTACTGGATATTACCGACAAATCTTTTAGCTGGCTTACAAAAGTGTTATTATTTTCTTTCAAAAAGGCTATCTGCTTATTTAATGCATCAATATCATTTAGCAATTGCGACCGGCGGCGGGCAGCTTCCTCTGCTTCTGCTTTACACTTTTCAAGGTCTTTTTGGGTTGAAATATAGAAAGTATTTAATTCGTCAAATTTAACCTGGGCTGCAGCTAGCTTTTTTTTGCCGGCGCACGATACTGCAAATATTGAAACCATTAATAAAAACAATAGGTTTGTGAATTTCATTTGTAAATAATTTTGATTATTAAATATAAAAGGTTGAAGACCAACCTTATTTCATAAATGATGTCAAAGATAGGGACATCAAGTTTTAGTGCTTACATACGAATTGTGAAAATCACTTAACATAAAATGCCCTCCATTATCGGTAAATAACCATCGGCCCAATTGTTAATCACTGAACTTATAAATATTTTCAAGGCTCACATCTTGCCAAAAAAATTGATGCCAGAAATTATTTAAACTTAAAGTATGACCCGGTGGTAGTAAAATGCTAACAGGAATGAGAAAAATTTATGGGGGCTACCTTTGGCAGTATTTATTTATCCAATATTGATTTTAAGTTGCCCTTTTAAATAACAGTCGTGTAAATACTACCCATATTGATAGTATCTTCAACTTTCTTAAAACAAAACCCTTATGTATTCCAGAAGGAAGTTCCTTCATCAAACAGGTTTAGCAACAATAGGAACGATTGCAAGTCCCATACTTGCAAATTCAGCTCAAAAAAACATTAGCAAAAATGCTGGCGTACAGTTATACAGTGTACGTACCGAAATGCTGGTTAATGCATTGGCCACATTGCAAATGTTGGCTAAAATTGGTTATAAACAAATAGAATCTGCCCGCAGTGAAAAAGGTAATTACTACGGCCTTTCGGCAAAAGAGATTAAATCCGTCACCAACGATTTGGGTCTTACTTTACAAAGCGGGCATGTACATATTGACGATCATTGGCAAAAGTCCATTGAAGATGCGGTCATAGCCGGGCAGCAGTATCTAATTTGTTCTACAATGCCTACCGGCGGGCAAACGGTGGATAACTACCAACGGGTGGCAGAAAAATTTAATATAGCCGGCGATCAATGTAAGGCCGCAGGATTAAAGTTTGGCTATCACAATCACGATTACGAATTTGACACCCGCGAGGGACAAGTATTGTACGATGTTTTATTGAACAATACTGACCCAAAACTGGTTCATATGGAGCTTGACCTTGGCTGGGTAGTAGTAACAGGTAATAAGCCTGCCGATTACTTTGCAAGGTTTCCGGGGCGCTTTCCACTTTGGCATTTAAAAGATATGTTGATTGACAAAAGGCACAGTACCGAATTTGGCAAGGGCCAATTGGACATTGCAGGCGTACTGCAATTGGCAAAACAGGCAGGTATGCAATATTATTTTGTAGAACAGGAAGAATACGAAGTAAATGCCACCCAAAGCCTTCGCCACGATTTTGACTACCTGCATAACCTGGGTTAAATTAAGGAGCTAAAAAAACCGCTGTGTACATCTCCCTACAAAAATAATAAGTTAAACGATTACCAAAACAATGAACAGAAGGACAGCTATTAGAAATTGCTTTTTTGTAACGGCAGGCGTTGCGCTCATCCCATCGTGCATGCAAAACAATGATGGCGGTAAACCATCGCAGGTTTACAATAAAATACCCATTACTGCCAAACACGAGTTGATGATGGCCGAACTGGCCGACACCATTATACCGGGTGGCGAAACGCCGGGGGCAAAAGAGGTGGATGCACATCTTTTTTCGTTAGTAATGGTAAACGATTGCTTTTCGCCCGATGAACAACAACAGTTTTTAAAAGGTATGGATGAGTTTGAGGCATTGTGTAAACAATCGTTCAGCAAAAATTTTGCGGCGCTTAACGAAACCCAGCGAAAGTCCATATTGGAAAAAGTTGTGACCATGAGTAGCGATAAAAACAACGCAGCAGTTCAGTTTTACCAAAAAAGTAAGGGACTGATTTTACAGGGCTTTACCAATTCAAAATATTACATGACCAAGGTAAGGGTGTACGAAATGGTACCTGGAAGGTTTCATGGTTGTGTGCCGGTTAAAAGCGTAAAAGCATAATTATAGCAGATGGGAAATAACATTCAAAATACAACCTTCGATGCTATTGTTATAGGGTCGGGAATAAGTGGTGGTTGGGCTGCCAAAGAGTTTTGCGATAAGGGCTTAAAAACCCTGGTGCTTGAAAGGGGCCGCGATGTAAAACACCTGAAGGACTACCCTACCACTAATATGAACCCGTGGGAGTTTCAGCACCGCGGGCAACTACCCTACGACCTTACAAAAGAAAACCCGGTAATAAGTAAATGCTATGCTTTTAAAGAAGATGCAACTCACTTTTTTGTGAAAGATAAAGAGCACGAATACGTGCAGGAAAAACCCTTTGATTGGATTAGGGGCTACCAGGTGGGTGGAAAATCGATTATGTGGGCAAGGCAAACCCAGCGCTGGAGTCAATATGACTTTGAAGGACCTGCAAGGGATGGTTTTGCGGTTGACTGGCCTATTCGTTATAACGATATTGCACCCTGGTATAGCTATGTTGAAAAATTTGCGGGTATCTCGGGCAACAAAGATGGATTGGACATTTTACCCGACGGCGAGTTTTTGCCGGCCGATGAATTAAACTGTGTAGAAAATCATTTTAAAGATCATGTGGCCGATAAGTACAACGACCGTCATGTAATTTATGGCCGGTGTGCACACCTAACCCAACCAACCGAACTGCATTTGCAACAGGGCCGTGGCCAATGCCAAAAACGCAACCTTTGCCAGCGTGGTTGCCCCTTTGGCGGTTACTTTAACAGCAACAGTTCTACCCTACCATGGGCTGAAAAAACGGGTAACCTAACCTTGCGTCCACACTCGGTAGTACACAGCATTATATACGACGAGGCCAAAGGCAAGGCCACCGGCGTAAAGGTAATTGACGCCGAAACCAAAGAAGAAATTGAGTTTTTTGCGCCAGTTATTTTTGTAAATGCAGCCGCCTATAACACCAACCTTATTTTACTAAATTCCATTTCAAAAAGGTTTCCGCAGGGGCTTGGCAACGATAGCGGCCTACTGGGTAAATATGTGGCCTTTCATAACTACCGCGCTAAAGTAAGTGCAAAGTTTAATGGCTTATCAGAAAGTACTACCGACGGACGAAGGCCAACCGGCGCCTACATGCCACGGTTTAGGAACGTAAAAAAACAAGAGACTGACTTTTTAAGAGGATATGCTATAGGAGTGTACGCCGGCCGCGGCAGTTACACCGATACAAGTGGAGTTGGTAGTACATTAAAAGAAAGCTTGTTGGCTGAGCCCAACCACGGCTCCTGGAATATTTCGGCAGGTATGATGGGTGAAACCATTCCAAAAATTACCAATACTGTAAGCCTCGATCCGGTTAAAAAAGATGAGTGGGGTATTCCGCAATTAAAAATTTCGATTGAATACGACGATAACGACGAAAAAATGATTAAAGATTTTTTTGCCGAGATGACCACCATGTTTACCGAAGCCGGTTACACCGATATAAAAACCGCCGATAGCAAACAGGCGCCAGGGCTGGATATTCACGAAATGGGTGGCGTACGAATGGGTAACGATCCTACAACATCGCTACTTAATAAGTGGCACCAACTGCATTCCTGCCCCAATGTATTTGTTACCGATGGGGCTTGTATGACCTCTACATCAACCCAAAATCCATCGTTAACCTATATGGCCTTTACTGCAAGGGCGGTAGATTATGCGGTTGATCAATTAAAAAAAGGCGAATTAAAAGCCTAATCAAAATAGGGCATCAAACAAATTATTTTATTAAGGTATATATTTTATGTGCTTGCTTTAAATTGTACATCAGCTTTAGCAGTATTCCTTTCTTACTTACAATATTGGTATTGTACTTTCAAAACACCTTATCCGTCGCAAACTAAAATGCGGCTCAATCATTTTTTGTACTAGTCATTATATCTTTTTTTAATGACTATCTGCAATCTGGTGCTAATTGAAACCGGGCTTTATAGCTTTTTTCAACAGCCGTTGCAGCCAGCCTCTATGACCGCAGAGGTTGCACACTTATACCCTTGGTAATTTTATGCTGCCTTTTTTATCATGATTTTATATTTAGCAATAAGGTTATCAAATAGCGGCAATTATTCTTTTTTTTTCGATATGCCCGCCCGTCTTGCCGGCGTTAGCCGGGCGGGCATTATTCTGTTGTTTCGAAATTCTGAAGCGCTTTTTGCAACTTTTTCATTTTGAGAGCCATAAGTATTTCAATCTATCGGCACGGAATTCTGACTCTACATTTTAAACATTACTTCACATAAGCCCATTGCTAACAACAATGGGCTTGCTTAATTGCCAGCTATTCAGGCGATAACAATATTAAAAAAAGATTAAATAAATTTAATTTAACATTTCATTATTACTTGCCTGAATTTAATCTAAATTGATATTTAAAATCTATAATATATGAAAATGAAAACACCGCTCCTTCTTGCAATGTTTGTACTGGTTTTGGCCTGTAATAAAAAAGATGTCAGAAAGCCTACAACCGAACAATTGGAAACGCAGTCCATGACACGCCAACGTAGTTGCGCCTCAACAGAGGTACTTGAAACACAACTGGCAGCCGACCCCGGCCTTAAGCAAAAAATGCAGCAAATTGAAGACTTTACCAATAAGCTTATTAAAAGCCCCGACAAGTATCGGCTGGTAAACGGGGTTATTGAAATACCTGTAATTGTAAATGTATTGTTTCGCAACACCGGTGAAAACATCAGTTCCACCCAAATACAGTCGCAAATTGATGTTTTGAACGAAGACTTCAATAACACCAACGCCGACCGTGATTTAATACCTGCTGAATTTTTACCTGTGCAGGCCAACGTGGGTATTAGGTTTGTATTAAGTGGTGTTGTGCGCAAAGCAACCAAAAAAACAAGTTGGTCAACCAATGATGCTATGAAAAAAAGTAAATCGGGTGGCATTGACCCTACCAGTCCGTCTACCACTTTAAATATGTGGTCGTGTAATATTGGCGGTGGAATATTGGGGTACGCCCAATTTCCGGGGGGTAGCCTTGCTAACGATGGCGTAGTAATTTTGTATAACGCCTTTGGCAGGTTGGGCAATGTTGTATCCCCATTTAACAAAGGGCGCACAGCCACCCACGAAGTGGGCCATTGGTTAAACCTACGTCATATTTGGGGCGATGCCATTTGCGGCACCGACTTGGTAAATGATACACCACAGGCCAACACAGCCAATTATGGATGCCCTGCATATCCCAGTAAAAGCACCTGCACGGGAAATCTTACAGAAATGACTATGAATTACATGGACTATACCGACGATGCTTGTATGTACATGTTTAGCAACGGCCAAAATAGTCGCATGCAGGCAGTATTTGCCGCCGGCGGGCCCAGGCGAAGTTTTGCGCTATAATTATATAACAGCTCATTTTATTATTAGCCCCGCATTATCTAACCAGGTTTTTATTACGTTAACATTTAATTCACTACCTGGTTTTAAACAGTTTTTCCAGGCCTTTTAAATGTCTTTTGCGTCGCGGCACATTTTTTTTAATAATGGATTCATATTTAACCGAACCAATTTAACTCGTAGTTCGTTATTGGTTGAAAATCACACTAAAACAAAAATTTATGAAAAAAAAGTATTTAACCCTGCTTGTGGCAGCCTCCATTACTTCTTTTAGTTTTATTGCCTGCGGCGACGGTACCGCCAAAGACGCAACTACTGACAGTACCCCTATTGTGGCCGAAACACCAATGGCTCCCGAAGAAACTGGTGTAATGGTAGGTGGTGCCAACATGTTGGCTTCCAAAAACATAGTTGAAAACCTTGCTGCTTCAAACGAGCATACCACATTGGTTGCTGCTGTAAAAGCTGCTGGTTTAGCCGAAACATTAAGTGGCGCAGGTCCTTTTACCGTGTTTGCCCCGACTAACGCGGCATTTGAAAAATTACCGTCAGGTAGTGTCGAAAAATTGTTGCAGCCAGAAAGTAAACCCAAATTGACTTCTATCTTAACTTACCACGTGGTATCGGGAGTGTTTAAAGCTGCTGACTTAGTAGATGGTCAAAAGTTAAAAACCGTACAGGGCGAAGAATTAACCGTTTCAGTTAAAGACGGTAAAGTAACGATTGAGGGTGCAACTGTAACTGCAGCCGATGCTGTTTCGAGTAACGGTGTTATTCACGTTATTGATGCAGTAGTTACTCCTAAAACGTAGTATTTACTTCCTATATAATAAAAATGCAGTCCTTATTGGCTGCATTTTTATTTACTTGTTAACCCTGTGGTTGTGACTTGGGTAAAATTATAACCAATTATAGCTGTATATATGTTGAAATGGACTTTAGGTTTGATAAGCGCTTTCGTGTTTACAAATACCGAAATAAAAAACTGACACCAAAATTTTCCTTCTTTATTATCACTACAATATTTGAGCAGCCTGTTTACAGTTTAAAGTTTCTTATTTTTTTTAAAAACACCAAAACCAAAAGTGTGTTACCCAAATGCGAACGATAATTGTGAAGGTCGAATTGCCCTTTTTGCCAAAGCAGGATGAATTTTTGTGCAAACCTGAAAAAGAGAAGTTTCGCAATGCCGCGGAGCTATCGTAACCAACACGTTGTTTGCATGCCCGTTAAAGAGGTTATATACCAACTGTGGGCAATTGTTGTTTTGAGATAAGTGCGATAAAATTAAATGGTTTAAATGTTTGCCCCGGTGTTTAATAAAAAGCTCAAGAGCCTGTAGGTTACTGAGGTGGCCGCGGCCTCCGCTTATACGGGCCTTTAAATGGTTTGGGTAATTGCCATTTCGTAACAGCTCTTCATCATAATTTGCTTCTAAAAACGCAGCAGTGCAGGTGTTGAACATGGCTTTTAATTGCCTGCAAGGCCGCCCAATATCAGTAAACACCCCTACTCTTGTATCGCCTTCATCAATTACAAAGCTATAAGGATCGGCAGCATCGTGCGCTTTTGAAAAGGCAGTAATAGTAAGGGCTCCAATAGAAATGCTTTCGGACGCCGAAAAATCAAATACCAGCGGGGCCTCCAATGCGATACGCCCATTAAGCAACGTTTTTGGGGTGATATAAACTGGTAACTGGTGTTTTTGCGATAAAATACTCAATCCCCGAATGTGGTCAGAATGTTCGTGGCTTATAAATATGGCCTTAATACTACTTATGGAAAGTCCGAGTCTTAATAACCGTGTTTCTACCTCCCTGCAAGATATACCCACGTCAACCAATACAGCCTCCTGTTGGTTGCCTGCATAGTAGCAATTACCATTACTACCAGAGTTTAACGATGCAATAAACAAACCCATTTATTTGCAAAGAAAAAGTATTATTGATTCCAATTCTATAAATGTTGAAAAGTTGACGTGGTGCAGGTACACAGCAACAATAATTAAAACAGAAATAATATTGGCTGACGATGCAACAAGTGATTTGTTATAATTACTACATAGGCCGGATTATTTTGCAAGCCAGCGTGTTAATACTGTTGGGCATGTTAAAGGGGTTTATAATTGCCTTGCAAAGGGTAACTACAATACCGTATGGCTTTTAACCCCGCCATTATAAGTAAAGCACCCTGTAACTTTAACCCAAATTATTTCAATGCTAATTTTCATTAGTTTGTTTGTTTTGGTTATAGCGTATTCTTTTTGGTTTACGTCGCAACCTGCATTTGGTGCAAAGGCAACAGGCGACAGTCTTACCGGTATGTAGGCCACCTTTAAAAATGGGGATCTGATGCTGCCAAAATAATCGAAAAAGACTGGTACGGAAATATAAATATGCCTTTGGGATTCCGTTAATTACCACACCGGCAAGTTATTTTTCGGGCCGTAGCCTGCAACGTAATTATTCGCTATAGTTATTGTTTGTACTAAAAACACCCAACTTTAGCTTATACCTGGGAGGCAATAGCGTACGATACCCATTTTGCCAATAATGGCCAGCAATATGGTCCGTTTGATGTAGCCATTTTGGAATTTGGCCAGTACAACGGGTACTGGAAATATATACATAGGATGCCCGTGGAAATGGTAAAGGCAGCTATTGACCTGGGATTAAAAAAATTAATACCGATACGTTAGTCCAAATTTTCGCTTTCGCCACTTGCATGGAACGAAC
Source organism: Chitinophagales bacterium (assembly GCA_038247635.1). Classification (GTDB taxonomy): domain Bacteria; phylum Bacteroidota; class Bacteroidia; order Chitinophagales; family Chitinophagaceae; genus Segetibacter. Next base: position 128,628 of record JBBRUR010000001.1, on the reverse strand, counting down.
CTGTTGAGCGGGTGACCGCAGCGGCCCAACAAAACGGGGTAAAAATATTTTACGGAAAAATTGGTGAACCGATTGATCTGTAAGCAACTTTGCCAGCCGATTACTGTTTGAAGCAGCTACCATTAAACGTTTTACATTATTTAATTGAACATACCGCCGTTTGCTGCAGCGCGTAGGTACTAGTCGCGGTATAAATTTTTTTTCTATGTCCACATCTTTAAAAAAATACAGCACAAACTATACAAGGTTATTTATAACGCCAATACCCCGGCCGGTAAAGCGTTTAATGAGCTGCTGCCGGTTTTATAGTTGCGGGTAATTTGGTGGTATTACCTGACCGTGTTGCCCTATATCAAATAAAGTATGGTAAATTGTTTTACACACCTGAATGGGTATTTACCATTTTTTTTTCTGTTGATTATTTGCTGCGCATTATAAGTATTACCAGGCCGGCGAGGTATTTTTTTAGCTTTTTAGGAATTATTGACCTGTTGTCAATTATTTCCATCTATGCTGGTTTGTTGGTAGCAGGTAGCCATTCGTTTTGGGTTTTACGGTCGTTGCAGCTTATCAGGGTGTTTATTTTGTTCAAACTCACCCATTTTTTATAGGAACTAAATTTTTTAAAAGAAGTCATAAACTGCAATATTATGAAAATTGCCATTTTTATGCTTATTATACTTTTGTTGATTAATATACCAGGCTCAGTAATGTATTTGGCAGAAAACCAGCAAAACGGTTTTTCCGTTATTTCTGAAAGTATTTATTGGGCCATTATTACCATTACCACCAATTGCTATGGCAACATGAGCCCCGTAAAGCCGTTGGGCAATTTTTATTATGTTGACAGGCTATCGCATTATAGCTGTACCAAAGGGAACTGTAACAAATGAAATGACATTGATTGCCCGTAAAAAAGAACATAAAATAAAAGCCTGCCCTTGCTGCGGCAACGAAAACCACGATACGGATGCCTGGTTTTGCAAATACTGTGGCTAAAAATTGTAACCAATCAATTACTTTAGTTGCCTAATATTTTTTGCATGTATCTACGATTGCTTACTGCCCTGTACCTGCTTATTTCAAGTGCCATTTTTGGTCAGCCAAATATTACTTATGCCGAGCGCCTCGGTTATGCCAAAGGGGCCAAAGTATTGATTTTACATATTGATGACGCCGGTATGAGCTTCGACTCCAACGATGGGGCCATTACGGCACTTACAAAAGGTATAGCCAATTCGGTTAGTGTAATGATGCCCTGCCCGTGGGTACCGGGGTTTGTTCAGTTTTTGCAACAGCACCCCAATACCGATGCCGGCCTACACTTAACCCTTACCTCCGAATGGGAAAATTACAAATGGGGACCCGTTGCCGGAAAAACCAATGTGCCGGGTTTAACCGATACTTTGGGTGCCCTATGGCCTTCGGTAGAAAGCGTGGTGGTAAATGCAACACCAGCCGAGGTGGGTGCGGAAATACATGCACAGTTTGCCAAAGCTTTAGCCATGGGTTTTGTGCCCACGCACCTTGACAGCCACATGGGTACTTTGTTTGCTTCGGCGGGGTTTTTGGCGCAGTATGTTGCCCTCGGTATCGAAAAAAATACCCCGGTAATGTTGCCTGCGGGGCATAACGCCCTTATTCAACAGCAAATGCAAATGACCAGTGAACAGCTACAGCAACTGAGGCAACTGGGCACACAGGTTTGGGAGGCCGGTTTGCCTGTGTTAGACGATCTGCATAACGACAGTTATGGATGGACAATTCCGGCTGAGGCTACAACCGATATGGCACTCCAGCAATTTAAAACTGCTTAGTACAAAAAGGCCTTTGCATCGCTTAATCCTGGCCTAACCATGATGATCATGCATTGCACCAATCCCTCATCCATTTTTGAAAAAATAACTGCCAGTGGCCTTAGCCGCAAAGGCGATATGCTGGCAATGATAGACCCCGCCCTAAAACAAGCCCTGGCCGATGAGCATATTATTGTGACCACCTGGCGGGAGATAAAACAACGGAGGGATGCGCTAAAAAAACAATAACACAAGCGCTAAATACCAAACGTTGCTAAGAGGCTGTCAAAAACTAATTCCCAATGTACCAGCGCTTGTTTGTAAAGGATCGTTGTTGCCTGTCCTACTGGCATCATCCGGGCGGGCGTCGCAAATACATTATCAGTTCAACAAAAAGCATCTACGGTTTCAAATGTTAAGTTGCTGACTGAATTTAGAGAGCCTCTAAAAGATGCGTACTGACTGTTCATTTTTTTAAAGCAACGTAAGAACGATCAACGGTATAGTAAATCAGATTTTATGTTTAGGTCTTTAATCAACAAACTAGTTGTTCAATTATCCTTAGCGATACTGAAAAGGACGGATACAGTATTTTATAAATTGCAGGTAGAACGCTTAGGATTTAGCAGTATTATTATGCAGCGCCAAGAAAATGGGCTTTAATTATCTACAGGTTAATTTTACCCGGTTTATAAAAGTATTTCACACCCTTATAGTAACCTTTAAAATATTTTATAATGGCGGATACTTTATAGGGCGTATAAAAAAAATTATGCTGCCGATGTTTTTAAAGACCTCCGTAAAATGGCTGCCATTGAATTATAGAATAGAGGCACCGACTCCCTAATGGCAAAAAAAAGATGTTAGCAGCCGCCTCAAAGACCTAATGAAAAATAACGCCAAAGCAGTAAGTTGGAGTGAGGCAACAAAAAAAATAAAGCAACTTTCTAAATAAAAGGCTTTACCATTGTCTGTTAACCGGTTGCACTTAATGACATAGACCAGTTTGTTTATTACTAAAAAAAACAACAAACACGCCGCGGAAAACAGTTTCCAAGTCAGATACAGTCAACGCTTAATTCTATCAAAAAAAATCCTTTAATCATCTATTCATTACGATTACAGACGTTGCACAGGTATTATAAATTTCCTTACATGATTCAATATCATGTCAATAAAGTTGAATTAATAGTTAGCATCATTGCTGTTTATGCCGCTTCTAAAAAACAATTCTGGTAAAGTATAATCTTGCAAACCTTGTTAAAAAAGCCTTTTCCATTTTCGGTTGCCGTTCATAAACCACACTATATTTAACAAGAAAAAGTCATAATGCCATTATTGTATTTAAATATGCTCCGACACATTTAAACGAGGGTAAGTATATTATCAAAGAATAATAATAACCCCCCTACATTTATGAGCACATTATTATCGGTATCGCTTTAATCCTTTATTGATTTAAATTATTTTAATGAAATATTTTTCGCTCTACCTTATGGCCGCATTATACGTGCTAGCCGGCATTAATCACTTTATTAACCAAGGCATGTACATGGCCATTATGCCACCATACCTTGGCTGGCATATGCAATTGGTTTTTATTAGTGGCATAGCCGAGTTAGTACTGGGGTTATTACTGTTGCCATCTTATACACGGGTGTTTGCAGCCTGGGGCATTATTGCGTTATTGATAGCTGTATTTCCCGCCAACATCCAAATGCTGGTAGCAATAAAAAAGGCCGGCAGCAATATGCTTTGGCTGGCCATTGCGCGGCTACCTATACAGTTGCTTTTAATTTGGTGGGCATACACTTTTACCAAACGGTAAAAAAGCAAGGGTTTATTTTATTAACGTTTTTCTTTTTGAGCGAAAAACAAGGAAAATCACCGTTAGCAATGGAGCCTTTCAAAATATTAGAGTTATAATAGAAGGCAGAACAGTAAGGACAAGCAGGCTTGCCATATCTGTTTTATTTAGTAAGACGGTATACAGCGGTCATAAATGTTAACAGCTACTAATGTCAGAGCTTTTCAAAAAACAAATTCAAAACCTCCACCAATATTAAAATGATAATTACCCACTCAAGGGTTACGCTGTTGCGGTATTGAAGCAGGTCTTTAAACAGCTCAAGGTTGTCTTTTACAATCTGCAAACCTTCCTGAATGATACGGAAGCGGGGTTGCAGGTCAAAGGTTTTTTTAAGGCCGATGTCAAGCCGGTTCAACATCTCGTCCTCCCAGGTTTCCTCTGGCGAGTCAAATATGTAAAGGTTGCCCGCAATCTTGTTTTTAATGTTTAGCGTTCGGCCAATGTATTTTTTCAGGTTTACACCACTCAGGTTTATTTTGCCGTTGCGCTCCAATGTTTGGGTATGAAAATTTGTTTCTTCCAACAGCAGGTTGGTTTGCTGGTTAAAGTAGTCAAGGGCTACACTTTGCGATACGTTTAGCATAATTAACCTGATCATATCGGTACCCTGAGTAGGAATAGAAATTTTATTATAGCTGAACCTGATGGATGGAGCACCGGTCTCAATATCAAATTCGTCGCTTAGTCGCTGGTCAATAGGGTTTTTACAATATGGTAAAATAAGGTGTAAAAAAGCAGTCATTTCGGTTTCGTTGTAGCCAACAAAGCACACTATGCCATACTTAAACACATACAGAAATTTACTTTCGTCTATTTGGTAAAAAAGCTCGTCGGTATCTGCATATTGAATATTTGCTGTAAATGCAACCTTAAATTGTTTTACATCAATAAAATCGGCCAATTGAAACGAAAGTACTTTTAAATTCATAACAGGTATTGGCGTAAAAGTAACGCAACCGTGTTATTTGCGTTAACATCATTACATAAATACTACATATACTTTTTATAAGTAGTCGGTGGGCAAATGTTTAACTCAATTAAATATTGCAATAAAAAGTATTAAGTTACTACCCGGTAGGTTATTTTTAAAAAAAACAAAAAAAGTAAAACCAACACCAGGCTCGCTGTCTACAGTATGCCCACCCATAGCTCCTACCTGCTTTTTGGTAATAAACAAACTAATTCCACACGCATTGTTGCAGCTGTAAAAGGTCTTATACATCTCAAACTATTTGGTTCTATGCATGGCCATATTAATTTAAAACCCATTATCTTTTATGGGTAAAACAATGTATTGGCCCAACAAATAATCGCCAATATTTACATAGCACCCATTATTGCCCCGCTTGTACTATACTGTATTGGTTAAAAAGTTTAGGACAATACTGTCAAAGTACGCAGGTATACCGCTTACGGTTTTTTCAGGTCAAGCCCTCTCATTAATGTTAAACCAACGAACTAATAAGAAATCATTTTAATTTAAAAGCAAGCGTAAGGTATTAATTGTTAGGGGCATTACTGTTTGAAAATAGAATACAGTACAACCTTAAAAAGTATTTGTGTAAGAAAAATAGATAACAGGCGTGGTTCAGTACCTTGCGCCCCACAAATAAATTATGCCCGAAACAATTAAAAACAATACCCTGGTTTTACAACCATTTACCGAAAACGATTTTGACCAATTGATACAATGGATTAATACCAAAGACATGCTTACCAACTGGGCCGGGTCGCTTTTTAATTTTCCGCTAACCAACAAAAGCCTTCAATGGTACATTAAAAAAACCAACGATTTGGCTAATTCGGATGCTTTTGTATATAAGGTGGTAGATGAAGCGCAGCAACTAACCATCGGCCACATTAGTTTAGGAAGTATTAGCCGCAAAAACAGGTCGGGCCGCATTAGCCGCGTGTTGGTGGGGCACGATGCATATAAAGGCAAAGGATTATGTACTACCCTTATCCGCCTTATTTTAGAAGTAGGCTTTCAACAATTAAACCTTCACCGTATAAGCCTGGGGGTGTATACCGATAATACGTCGGCGTTTAACTGTTATAAAAAAGCTGGTTTTGTTGTAGAAGGCATTTCGCGGGATGTATTGTTTTGGAAAGATAATTTTAGAAGCCTGGCCGAAATGAGTATGCTGGAAGATGAATGGCGATCGTTACAATAATAACGACCGCCATTAAACGGAAACCTGTGTACATGCTACTTTAATTATTTACTTTGACGTTTGGCAATGCCATATATTATTGAAATAAATCTGCACCCAGATACCTCCAGCCGGACATTTATTGCTACGTCCGCCCTGCTGTCGCCAGTTGTACGGGCAACAGGTAGGGCCATAAAAAAACCATAGCTGATAACTTCAATATTTATTACAAAAAACGCACCCCATCCAAATTAAATGATACCGGTAATATACATTGGCTTTTTGCGGCCATTACAAGCCTGCTCAAAAGCATAGGCCAATTGAATGATCTCTTCTTCTTTGTAAGCACCACTAATAAATGAAAAACCTACGGGCATGTTGTGAACGCTGCCCATTGGCAAGGTAATATGAGGGTACCCAGCCATAGCGGCTGGCGACGAAAACGAAAAACCCGAACCATAATCGCCATTAATAAGATCGATGCAACCGCCCGGGCCGGTAGTTAGGGCGCAAATAGCATCCAGTTTATTTTCGGCCAGCATCGTATCAATCATTGCCCTTGCACTGGTACTTTTTGCTACTGCCTCTTTATATTCTGCGGTTGACAAATCGCCTTTTGCCTGGCTGCTTTCCAATATTTCCTGTTTAAAATAAGGCATGGCCCGCGGCTCATTTTTTAAGTTGAAGGCAATAATCTCCTCCAGGTTTTTTACCGGCGCATTTGCTGTAGCAAGGTATTTGTTCAACCCTTCTTTAAACTCGTATTGTAAAACGCTGTAACTAAATCCGCTAAGCTCCCTGGTAAGTTTTACCAGTTCAACATCAACAATGGTGGCGCCTTGCTGCTTTAAAATTTCCAACGCATTTTTAATTAATGCCACTACATCAGGGTTGCCACGCAAACACGATTTTTCAAACCCAATACGCTTTCCTGTTAATGCATTGGTTGAAAGGTTAGCGGTGTAACTAATTTTTGCTTTGCCCTGGCTTTGTAGCGTAACCTCGTCGGCTTTGTCTACCCCGGCAAGAGCGGTCAAAAAATAAGCTGCATCTTTTACTGTACGTGCCATAGGCCCTGCTGTATCCTGCGTGGCCGAAATAGGTATAATGCCCGATCGGCTTAACAACCCTACAGTTGGCTTTATACCTACCAGCCCGTTAATGGACGACGGGCTTACAATGCTACCATTGGTTTCGGTGCCAATACCAACCGCGCATAAACTTGCGGCCACCGCCGAACCAGTACCCGCACTTGACCCCGATGGATTACGGTTTAAAATATAAGGATTACGGGTTTGCCCTCCCCTGCTGCTCCATGCGCTGGTTGACCGCTCGGACCGGAAGTTGGCAAACTCACTTAAATTGGTTTTGCCTAAAAGTACTGCACCTGCCTTGCGCAACATGCCCACAATAAAGGCATCGTTAATTGCCTTGTTGCCTACCAACGCCAACGATCCCGCAGTGGTCATCATTTTATCGCCGGTATTAATATTATCTTTTATAAGTACTGGTATGCCATGCATTGGGCCCCTTACCAAACCGGCTTTACGCTCGGCATCCAATTGTTCGGCAATCATTACTGCGTCGGGGTTTACTTCTATGACACTATTAATGGCAGGACCACTTTTATCAATTTCCTGTATTCGTTTTAGATACATTTTGGTGATTGAGGTACTTGTTTGTTCGCCTTTGGCCATAGCTGATTGCAGCTCGTCGATGGTGGCTTCTTCTAAAACCAATTTTGCCTGTAAGCCACCGGCAGCAGGTGTTTGATTATTGGAGGCCAATACATTGCCGCCGGCTAATACCGCAGGCACTATCGATACCATAGACGTACTTTTTAAAAATTTTCTCCTGTTCATACTAATTATAAAATATTTTTTGGTTGAGGGTAAAAGGTCAAGTTAAAAACAAAATGCCCATCAACAATTTATTATTAAAGCATGTGTTTAAAAAAAGGCGGGGTCATCGCTTCCAAATAGTTAATAGCCCATCAAATATTAAAATATTGATAAAGCCGCGTAAACATCGTAAGCATTTGGCTGTTCTGACATCTTAACATTGTACACCTTATACAATTAAAGTGGCGTTGTTTTTAGGTATTATTAACATCTGCCATTTCAGTAAGCGCGTAACTAAATCAAATTATTATGAAAGTATTTATTAGTACCATGTTATTTGTTGCGCTTGTAAGTTTATCGGCTTGTGGGCAAAAGGCAAAAAATATACTGGTTGAAAAAAAATTATCCGCTAAGGAACTATCCAAATACAGCGTGGCCACTTTTGCAGCGGGGTGTTTTTGGCACGAGGAAGCTTTATTTGAAAGCATAAAAGGGGTAAAAGAGGCCGTTAGTGGTTATGCCGGCGGAAAAACCAGCAACCCTACCTACGAAAGTATAGAAACTGGTAATACCGGCCATACCGAAACAGTAAATGTATATTACGATCCCAGTGTTGTAGACTATTCAACCTTATTAAAAATTTACTTTGCCGGTCAGGACCCCACGCAAGTAAATGGCCAGGGACCCGACCGTGGTACTCAATACCGCTCCGTATTATTTTACAGAAAAGCATCTGAGAAACAATTAGCTGAACAATATATGCAGCAGTTGCAAAAATCGGGTAAATATAAAAAACCATTGGCCGTTCAAATAATGCAGCTCACCAAGTTTTGGGAAGCCGAAGGTTACCACCAGGATTACATACAACATAACCCCAACAGTGGGTATGTACAAATGGTAAGCATTCCCGAAATAAAACATGTGCAGGGCAACTACCCTGCCCTGGTAAAAGCGGGTAAGAAATATTAGTGGTTTTGTTTTGGGTTTTTTAGGGCCGCACCGTTTTTACGGAGTGGCCTTATTTTTTACCGAAAAGCTGTGTGTACCTTGTTTAAAAACGTAAGCTATCACTAATTGATGGGTGTCGGTTATTTTTTTTACTATGGCAAGCCCAAGGCCATTAGAGGTTTCATTGGCGGCCTCGCTTTGTTGAAAACGTTTAAATTCTTTCCCTTCAGGCAATGCTGGTTTAGTGCTGGTATTGCTAATGGTAAACTCATTTTTTAAAAGGGTGATGAATACTTTTCCCCCTTGGTAATTGTACTTTATAGCGTTGCCAAGCAGGTTGCTAACCAACGACTCTACTAATACCAAATGCATATTAACCTGGAAGGCCTCCGCATTGTTTACATGTACGGTTAACTGCTTTGCCTTAAAAATTTCATCAAACAATTGCAGGTATTTTTCAACAACGGAGTTTAAAACAACAGGCTTGCTGAACTGGTATTGACGATTGTCAATTTTAGCCATCATCAGCAATGATTGGTTTAGGTTTACCAGGCGCTGCAGGGCCGTTTGGGCATTGGCAATTGCTGCCGCCTGCTGGTTGGTAATGGCCACATCCTGCAACAGTATCTCCAGCTTACTTTGCACTACCGCCAGGGGCGTTTGCATTTCATGTGCAGCATTTTCGGTAAACTCCTTCATTACCATATAGTCGTTATAAATGCGGCTGGTCATATAATTTAACGAAGTGTTAAGGTCGTTAAACTCAGTAATGTCAGACTTGTCAAAACGGACGGCTTGCATTTTTTGCAATTCGGCCGCCCGTATTTTTTGCAACGACCGCCTGAAGGGTTTCCAGATATTTTGATTGATGAACCAGTTTACAAGCAAAATAGCAACCAGCATGCCCACAAATACGCCCAACATAATACGGGTGATGTTACTAACGAATACCAACTTTTGCTCCTGCGACCGCCTGATGATAATTTGATAGGCCACGCCATTAATAGCAACCATGTGCAATAACTGGCGGTAGGGAACCTCTTTGTTTTGCCGCGGGCTTATGCCGCGCAACTGCGATATAGTGGGATAAGTAGTTACCGTTTCCTCAGTAGGAAAAATGATAATATCGGGGGTGCGGAGTAAAAAAGCATTGCCAATATCTACCTGCCCACGCAGGTAGCGTATCCACTGCACTTCTTCTAACAAAAGCTCCTGGTCGGTTTGTTGATCAAGCTGGCGGCTAAACTGGCTAAACAAAAAATACCCTGCCGTAACCAACACAGCTACCATTGCCACTAAAAAATACAAGGTGGTTTTGGTAAGTAGTCTCATGTTACATTCATAATTATATGGCTAATACACCTTAACGCCCCGTGTTAAAAACCTGCCCCAAAACCTGCTGTAACCGTGTATGCTATCCGTTGGTTTACCATCGGGCCCGTTAATGGTATAGCCATGGTTAAACCATTCAAAAATGCCACCATACAAGTTATATACATTGGTGTAACCCTTCTTGCGCAATAATTCAGTAATGTTTTCACTCCGTTTACCTATTGAGCAATAAACAATAATATTTTTGCTTAGGGCAAATGGTGGAAGATTGTTTAGGTTAAAATGATCGTAACCTACATAGTAAGCATTGGGTATATGGCTAACATTGTATTCCTCCTTTTCGCGTGCATCTAAAAAAACATAGGTGGATTTGTTGCCTGATGCTTCATCAACATTTATTGTAGGTACGTAATGGGATAATAAGGTTTTTAATACATAATTAAACGCTTTGCTTTTCACCTGTGCCGATAATTTTAAAGTTGATGGAATTATGATCAATATGCAAATAAACGGCTTAATAAAAATATTCATTCAGCTTACAATAATGGGTTACCAACAATAAGGGTAAAGGTACTACAGCCGGAATGGTATCTTTACACATTTGGTTATTGAAAAACGATGAGCGTATCTGTTATTATTCCAACCTATAATGAAGGCACCGTTTTGGCAAATACGATGCAATGCCTGCAACAACCACCTAAAAATAATTTTTTGCACGAAATAATTGTGGTAGATGGAGGCAGTAGCGATAACACTATGGCAGTTGCAGTAAAGTATGGGGCGGTGGTAATTAGCGCCACCAAGGGCCGCGCCAGCCAAATGAATGCAGGTGCAGCTATCGCTACCGGCGATATTTTATATTTTTTGCATGCCGATACCATACCGCCCGTTAACTTTCTTCAACACATTAACGAGGCAATCAATAAAGGGTACGGTATTGGTTGCTTTCGCCTGCGCTTTAATCATGACCATTGGTTTTTGCGTGCCAATGCCTGGTTTACCAGGTTTAATGTAAACGTGGTGCGGTTTGGCGATCAAAGCCTTTTTGTACAAAAGGAAGTTTTTATCAAAACGGGCGGGTTTAACAATTACAATATTATTTTAGAAGACCAGGAAATTATTACCCGCCTGCAACACCATGGTCGTTTATATGTGATGCCAGCCTATGTAACCACGTCCGCCAGGAAATATATTACCAACGGTGTATACAAAACGCAGGGAGTTTATTTTGTTATTTATTGTTTATACCGGCTTGGTATAAACCAGCAACGTTTGCTAATGCTGTATAAGCGTTGGATAAGGCAGGATAAGCTGTAGAGAATGAATTAAAAAGTAAAAAGTAAAAAGGGGAAATGAAAAGTGAGTTGTCAGTGATGAGTTTTGAGACGTTGGCTGAGCGTAGCCGAAGCCATTGGTGAAATGTCAATATAGTGGTGAGTTGTGTAAGCCGTTGGCTGAGGGTAGCCGAAGCTAATAATGAAAAGTCAATGGTAAGTTGTGAGTTGTAAGCCGTTGGCTGAGGGTAGCCGAAGCTAATAGTGAATGGTCAATGAGTGGCGAGTTGTGAGGAGTTGGATGACCTTAGCCGAAGCCATTGGTGAAATGTCAATGTTCAATAATGAATGGTGAGCCGATGGCTGAGCGTAGCCGAATCTAATGGTGAATGGTCAATGAGTGGTGAGTTGTGTAAGCCGTTGGCTGAGGGTAGCAGAAGCTAATAATGAATGGTCAATGGTCAGTGGCGAGTTGTGAGCCGTTGGCTGAGCGTAGCCGAAGCCATTGGTGAAATGTCAATGTTCAATAATGAATGGTGAGCCGATGGCTGAGCGTAGCCGAAGCTAATGGTGAATGGTCAATGAGTGGCGAGTTGTGTAAGCCGTTGGCTGAGGGTAGCAGAAGCTAATGGTGAATGGTCAATGAGTGGTGAGTTGTATAAGCCGTTGGCTGAGGGTAGCAGAAGCCATTAGTGAATAGTTAATGGCCAATGGTAAGTTGTGAGGAGTTGGATGACCTTAGCCGAAGCCATTGGTGAAATGTCAATGTTCAATAATGAATGGTGAGCCGTTGGCTGAGCGTAGCCGAAGCCAATGGTGAATGGTCAATGGTCAGTGGCGTGTTGTGAGCCGTTGGCTGAGCGTAGCAGAAGCCATTAGTGAATAGTTAATGGTGACACATTAAAAGTCAAAAATTAAAAGTGAAAAGTGGTTTTTTTAATGAGAATTTTTGCGAGTGTAGTTACAAACCTTTCATAATTAACCTTTTTCCTACATTGACAACCCACCACTCCCAACTCACTACTCACCACTCCCAACTCACTACTCACCACTCCCAACCCACTACTCACCACTCGATACTAACTACTCACCATCCTCACTACTCACCACTCGATACTAACTATTCACCACCCTCACGCCTACTCCTTTAGTCAACTAAAAGCCAATGAATATCGGCTAACGGCTGGAAGCTAATATCTAAAAGTTATAGCTTATGCTATCGTCAATTGGCCTTTGGCTATCGGCTAATGGCTATCGGCTAATGTCTATCGGCTATCGACTATTGTCTATTGGCTGTCGGCGAATGTCTATCGGCTAATGTCTATCGGCTATTGGCTGTCGGCTATTGGCTATTGACTAATGGCTATCGGCTATCGGCTAATGGCTATCGGCTATTGGCTATTGGCTATTGGTTATCGGCTATTGGCTATTGGTTATCGGCTATTGGCTATCGGCTATTCCTCCACCGTTCGCCAAATACCAAGTGGGTTTTCATCTTTTAATTCGTCGGGTAGCAATTGGTTGCTCCAGTTTTGAAAAGCGATTGGGCGGGCAAAACGTTTAATACCATCGGCGCCAACTGCCGTAAAACGGCTATCGGTACAGGCCGGGAACGGGCCGCCGTGCTGCATGCTTAGGCACACTTCCACGCCCGTGGGTACACCATTTATAATAAAGCGGCCGCAGATATTTTTGATTGCTTCTACCAGTTCCAGATTGTTTACCACATCGTTATCGGTAGCCATGATGGTGCAGGTAAGTTGACCTTCCAGGTTTTTAACCACGGTTAACATTTCTACTATGTTTTTGCAACGAACAATAATGGAATATGGTCCAAACACCTCCTTATGCAAAACCGGATTTTTTAAAAATGCTTCGCCACTTGCCGATGCAACAGTGGGCAAACCATCAAACTCATCAGGCCCTGCCAAGGCTTCGGCTACCAACTGCACCTCGTTTTGTGCAAGTGCTTTTTGCCTGTTTTCGTTATATGACTTAGCAATACCAGGATGTAGCATTTGTGCCGGCTGGGCTTGCTGAATGGCAATTGATAAATGGTTGATAAATGATTTCAGGTCCTCGCCCTCCAAACCAATAATTACCCCGGGGTTGGTGCAAAACTGGCCCACGCCCTGAATTATAGAGGCGGCATACTGTGCAGCTATTTCTGCAGCTCTGGAATTAAGTTTTTCGGGAAGCAAAAACACCGGATTAACGCTGCCCATTTCACAAAATACGGGTATAGGCTCGTTGCGTTGGTTTCCCCAGTCGAACAATTGTTTACCACCGGTATACGACCCCGTAAACCCTACCGCTTTAGTATGCGGATGCATTACCAGCGCCTTGCCCACCTCAAAGCTTTCGCCATGAACGTGGGTAAAAATACCTTTAGGCATAATACAATCTTCTGCAGCACGCATTATAGCAGCAGCCACCATTTCGGAGGTGTCAGCATGGGCCGGATGTACCTTTATAATTACGGGGCATCCTGCAGCAAATGCACAGGCGGTATCGCCACCAGCGGTTGAAAAAGCAAAGGGAAAGTTGCTGGCACCAAAAATTACCACTGGTCCCAGGGGTACTAACATTTTGCGGATATCCGGCCTCGCAGGCAACTTGTTATTATCGCCCTTACTTATCCGTGCTTCCAGCCAGCCACCTTTTTCGCAGGCATCGGCATAATTGGTTAATTGAAGCCGGGTACGCGCCAGTTCACCCATCAGGCGGGCTTCAGGTAAATGCGTTTCCCGCATAGCGGTCTGTACAAGGTCGTCGCTGCAAGCATTAAGCTCGCTGGCTATAGCTCGCATAAAGCCGGCACGCTGCTGTAAACTTACCAACCGGTAAGTATGAAAAGCCGTCCATGCAAGCTGCATGGCCTTGTCTATTTGCTGCGAAGTAAAGTCGATATAAGGCATAACAATATTTATTTAAGCTGCAAGCTACAAGTTGCAAGCTACAAGTTGCAAGCTGCAAGTTTCAAGCTACATGCTGCAAGTTGCAAGCTGCAAGTTGCAAGCTATAAGCTGCAAGCTACATGCTGCAAGTTGCAAGCTACAAGTTGTAAGCTGCAAGCTACAAGCTACAAGTTGCAAGCTACAAGTTGTAAGTTGCAAGCTACAAGCTACAAGTTGCAAGCTACAAGCGTAAAACTACAAGCAATAGGCTAATTATTACTAACTCCTGATTACTGGTTACCGGCTGTTTACTACCGACTACCAACTAATAACTCCCGACTACCGGCAACCGGCTGTTTACTACCGGCTACCAACTAATAACTCCTGGCTACCGGCTACCGGCTGCTGGCTATTTACTATCGGCTACCAACTACTAACTCCTGACTACCGGCTACCGGCTGCTGGCTGTTTACTCCCGACTACCGGCTGCTGGCTGTTTACTACCGGCTACCAACCAATAACTCCCAACTTACTCCCTCCATCCCCCACCAAGTGCCCTATATAGCGATACGGTTGCCTGCAGTTGCTGTAGGCGGTCGTTTACCTTTCCTAACTCTGCGGCCAGTAATAACTGCCGCGCTTGTATTACCTCGGTATAATTGGCAAAGCCATATTTCAACAACTCCTGCGAATAGTCAACCGATTTTTGTAGGGCATTTAACTGGTTTACACGGGTACTCATTTTTTCGCTGGCCATGCTATAGCTATACAAGGCATCGGATACTTCCTGGCCGGCAACCAATAAAATATTCTGAAACGATAACAAAGCACCCTTTTGCGCGGCTTCGGCCGCCAGCAACCGGGTACGGTTTTGCCGTTGATTAAATATGGGTTGTACCAGGCCTGCACCTATACTGGCTGCAAGGCTGGTCACATCAAAAAAATCGGAAGCACGCAAGGCATTCAAGCCAGCCGAACCTGTTATGGTAAGCGAAGGATAAAAAAAGGCTTTTGCCACATTGGTAAGCTCATAGTTAGCGCGATAATTAAGTTCGGCCTGCTGTACATCGGGCCGGTTAGCCAGCAACTGGGCTGGTATTCCCGTTTGCATAGCTTTGGTTACCTGTTCATTATCAAGGTCGTTGCGGTTAATAATATGTGGGTCATCGCCCAATAAAATACTTAAGGCATTTTCTGTTTCCCTTATGCTGCGTTTTAAGTCGGGTATGGTAACTTCAACTGCATACATCTGGGCCTGGCTTTGTACTACCGCAGCCTCGGTTACAAGGGCTGCTTTTTTTAGTTCCTTAATAGTTAACACAGTAGTGTCCCAGTTAAGAACCGTTTGGCGGGTAATGGCCAGTTGTTGGTCAAGTGCAAGCAGGCTAAAATAAAGATTTGCCACCTGTGCCACCAACCCGGTTTTTACAGCGCGGGCCGCAGCTTCGGTTTGTAGCAGGTCAGCAAGGCTTGCGCGTTTGTTGCTGTTTAGCCTGCCCCATACGTCGGCCTCCCAGGTGCTGCTAAGCCCAACCACATATAATGTGGCCGTGTTTCTAATACCAAAGCCTTGTGCAAGCGATAATTTAGAAGCGGTAATACCTGCGTTGCTGTTTAAAGTAGGTATCAATGCACTAATAGATTGAAGGTAAGACGCTTGCGATTGCTGAATGCGGGTATAAGCTACCTGTAGGTCAAGGTTATTATTTAGGCCGGTTTGTATTAACCCCTGAAGGGTAGTATCGTAAAAAACTTCTTTATAATTTAATGTGGCAAAATTAACTGTATCCACCTGTGCTGTGCCCCTATAAAGTTGAGCATTGGTTACAGTTGGCGGCTGGTAGTTTTTTGCCACGTTACACGAAATAATTATCCAGAATAAACAACCTGAAACCAATGCCTTACTTTCAATAGATTTATTCATAACAATGGCCACCAAATGCAGCATTAAATGTTGAGTTTGCTAAAACAAATGCAGGTAGTACGGCAAAACTTATTTTCACTTTAAATAATGTTAAAGGCAAACAATGTTTTTGTCAGATGTGGACAGCTATGCATACTCCATTAAATTAGCTTCCACCCCAGCTGGTTGGCTGTCGGGCTTTTTTGGCGGACCACTGATACGCTCCTGCAGCGACTGGAATATTACAAATAACACAGGAATTACAAATACGCCAAAAATGGTACCTATCAACATGCCACCAACCGCCCCGGTACCAATTGACTGGTTGCCATTGGCACCCGCACCCGACGAAAGCATTAGTGGTAAAAGCCCAAAAATGAATGCAAATGATGTCATTAAAATAGGGCGAAGCCTTGCCTGCGCCCCTTCAAGCGCCGACTGTACCAGCGCCATGCCCTGCCGCCGCCGGTCAAGCGCAAACTCCACTATCAGAATGGCGTTTTTGGCAAGCAGCCCCACCAGCATTATAAGGGTTATTTGTACGTAAATATTATTGGTTATGCCAAACAGGTTTACAAAAATAAAAGCGCCTGCCAACCCAATGGGCAGCGATAGCAAAACTGCAAAAGGCACAATATAACTTTCGTATTGGGCGGCCAGCAAAAAGTATACAAACACCAGCACCAGTAAAAAAATAAAAGCAGTTTGCCCGCCCGACTGCAACTCTTCGCGGGTAATGCCCGAAAACTCGTAGCCATAGCCACCAGGCAGGCTTTGTGCGGCCACTTCCTGTATAGCTTTTATTGCATCGCCCGAGCTGTAGCCTGCATTGGGTGCACCGGTAACAGCAATAGCGGTATATAAATTAAAACGGCTAATAGCCTGCGGCCCATACACTTTTTGAAGCGTCATAAACTCCGATATTGGCGCCATTATACCGCGTCCATTGCGCACATAAATATTGTTTAGTCCCTCGGGGCTGGCCCTAAATTCAGGCTCGGCCTGGTACAAAACGCGGTACTGTTTGCCAAATTTATTAAAGTTACTGGCATAAACACCGCCATAATAGCCCTGCATAGTTTGTAAAATATCGCTTACGGTAAGCCCTGCTTCTTTTGCCCTGGCCACATTTACATCTATCTGATACTGGGGAAAGTTAGGGTTAAACGAGGTAGCGGCATATTGCACCTCGGGCCTTTTGCCAAGGGCGGCAAGAAAATCGTTACTAACATCTCCAAACTTTTTAATATCGCCACCCGAGCGGTCTTGTAACTGAAACTCAAAACCACCCGAAAAACTAAAACCCTGTATGGCGGGTGGGGCAAAAAACAACACCTTCGCATCGCGAATACCGGCGGTTTTGGCAAACATTTTACCAATCAACGCCTGTACATCCTGGCCCTTATCCGTTCTGTCGGCCCATGGTTTCAGTCGTAAAAACACCATGCCATAATTGCTGCCACTTCCACTTACTATACTACGACCTGTAATACGCAATACGTGTTCAACTTCGGGCATGGTACGGGCAAAGGCTTCAACTTCTTTGGTTATTTCGGCCGTCCGCTCCCGCGAGGCACCTACCGGCAGGCTTATGTCGCTAAACAAAATACCCGTATCCTCATTAGGCACAAAAGCCGATGGCGTGGTACTTAACAACCAATAAAGTATACCGCTAAACACGGCAATACCTGCAATACCCACCCACCTATTGCGGATTAAAAAAGTAACCGAGCGTTTATATTTTTTTGTGGTTGCGTCAAACCCTGTATTAAATGCCGTGTAAAACCGCTGTACAAAATTTTTCTTTTTACCATGTTCATCTTTATGGGGTTTTAAAAAAATAGCACAAAGTGCAGGGCTGAGCGTAAGGGCATTAACGGCCGATAGAATAATGGCAATGGCCAGCGTTAAACCAAACTGTTTGTAAAACACGCCGCCCGAACCTGTTATAAAACTTACAGGAATAAATACCGCAGCCATTACCAGCGTGATACTTATTATGGCGCCCGATATTTCGCTCATGGCGTCTATACTGGCTTTTCGGGCGCTTGTATAACCTTTGTCTAATTTGGCATGTACTGCCTCCACTACCACAATTGCATCATCTACCACAATACCTATGGCCAGTACCAGTGCAAACAACGTTAACAGGTTGATGGTAAAACCGAACACCTGCAAAAAAAAGAAGGTACCAATAATAGCCACCGGCACTGCAATACCGGGTATAAGCGTACTTCGCAGGTCTTGTAAAAAAATAAATACTACTAAAAACACCAGTATAAACGCTTCTATTAAAGTGTGGACCACTTTTTCTATACTTGCATCTAAAAAGTCGTTAACGTTAATAATGTTGAGGTAGTGTATACCCGGCGGAAAACTGGTGGATGCCTTATCTAACACACCCAACGTTCCATCAATCACTTCTTTTGCGTTGGAGCCAGCGGTTTGGGCAATGGCTACTCCAATGGAGGGTTTGCCGTCGGTACGTGTAGTGCTGGCGTAGCTAAGTGCGCCTAATTCAATTCGCGCAACATCTTTTAAACGAAGCAATTGCCCGTTTTGCCCCGAGCGCACAATTATGTTTTCAAACTCTTCCTCGGTTTTTAATTTCCCCTTGTATTTAATTACATATTGAAACGATTGTTCAGCCTCTTCGCCAAACTGACCGGGCGCTGCTTCTACATTTTGTTCGGCAAGGGCAGCGTTTATGTCCAGCGGTATTAGCCCATAGCTGGCCATTACGTCGGGTTTAAGCCAAATGCGCATACTATAATCCATGGTGCCATACACCGTGGCATCGCCTACACCAGCAATCCTTTTTATTTGCGGTATCAGGTTTATGATGGCATAATTTTGCAAAAAAGTTTGGTCATAGGCAGTGTCTTCGCTGTAAAGCGAAAAAATAACCAGGTTGCTGCTTTGGCGTTTTACCGTAGTTACCCCTGCCCGTACAACTTCCTGTGGTAACAAACTGGTAGCGCGTGCCACCCGGTTTTGCACGTTTACCGCCGCCAGGTCGGGGTCGGTGCCTAGTTTAAAATTAACGGTAATGTTGGCCATGCCATCGTTACCGGCCGTGGAGGTCATGTAAGTCATATTCTCCACACCGTTTATTTGTTCTTCGAGCGGTACCAATACGCTGCTCAATACTACATCGGCATTGGCACCCTGGTACGATGCTGATACCTGTACGGTGGGGGGCGCAATGTCGGGGTACTGCGATATTGGTAAAGTGTTTAAACCCAGCAAACCCAGTATTACAATTATAATAGAAATAACCGTGGAGAGCACCGGCCGCTCAATAAATTTTTTAAACATAGTATTACCGCATAAAACCGCGGCTGCATACGCCAGCCCGATGTTGTTAAACAATAAAATATCTTTTTCATTAACTAACCAAAGCAACCTAATATATCACCAAATTTTTATTGTGAGCCGCTACATAAATAATAAGCGACATGGTAAAACAAGAAAATAAGCAACACTATCGTTTGTCCTTTATAGCAAAGCTATGTTGCGATAATCCGGTTTACCGGAGTTTGCTGACATTATAAAATCGCTTTCGGCGGTCAAAAAATACCTATTATAGTAAGGCACCAGCATTTTACCATTGCATACCCCGCCTGTTATTTAATGAGGGTTTACCTTGTACAAGCTGTCGGCGTTTACCGGTACTGGTTTTATAGTGGCACCATCTTTTAGCGCCGCCACCCCTTCCAATACTATTTTTTCGCCCGGGGTTACTCCTTTTTGTACCACAAAATAATAGCCATTGTTACCGTTGGCAGTTATTATTTCGCGGCTTTTTACAGTACCGGTGGTTTCCAAAACATACAAAAACCGCTTACCCTGTATTTCAAAAGTGGCAGATTGAGGCACCAGCAAAGCACTATCTATGCTTTGCGGAATACGGATAACGCCGCTACTGCCACTGCGTATAATATTACCGGGATTTTTAAAAGTTGCCCGCACACTAATTGACCCGGTTTCGGTATTAATTAAGCCACTGGCAGTTTCTACCTTACCTTTTTCAGGAAACTCGCTGCCATTGCTCAATACCAGTGTTACAGGGGGTAACGTTGCCAATCGTTGGGTTACAGTGGCACCTTTAGTATCTTTTATAAACTGAAGCGCCTGCTTTTCGTTTATGGAAAAGTATGCGTAAATATTTCCAATATTTGACACTGTGGTAAGCGGTTGAGCGGTATTGCTGTTAATAAGGCTGCCTATTTTGTAAGGTATTAGCCCTACCACACCGTTTACGGGGCTGGTAACTTTAGTGTAGCCGAGGTTGGTACGGGCATTTACCAGCGTTGCCCGT
This sequence comes from Chitinophagales bacterium, assembly GCA_038247635.1. Taxonomy (GTDB): domain Bacteria; phylum Bacteroidota; class Bacteroidia; order Chitinophagales; family Chitinophagaceae; genus Segetibacter. The sequence goes on along the minus strand of JBBRUR010000001.1, from coordinate 108,293 downwards.
GCCTGCTGCAAAGCAGCTTGCCTTGATTGAAGCGCAAATTTTGCAGATTCCAATTCGTATTTGCTTATAATGTCTTTTTCAACCAATGGCCTTACCTTGTTTACCTGCATTTCGGCCGAGTTAACATCGGCCTGCGACATACTAATGTTAGCCTGTGCTGTGCGTACCTCCTGCTCAAATTGGGGTGCATTTATCTTAAACAATAACTGGCCTTTGCTTACGGTAGCCCCTTCATCAACATAAATCTTATCGATATAACCATCAATTTTTGGTCGTATTTCAATGTTTTGCTGGCCTTGTACAGTAGCAGGGTATTCAGTAAACAATGTGGTGTTTTGCGCAATAATGGTTAATACCGGGTAGTCTTTTACCTGGTTAGCCTGGGCCCCGGAGCCGCCACCACCTTTTTTATCTTTATTTCCGCACGATGATGCAAAAAAAACAAAAGGAATGACCCATAAAATAATCTTCATTATAAATAACTGGTTTTGTACCTAAGGACAAAAGCTTAAACTTTAATTTGTTTTTTGTCACAAAAAAATCATTATACAATCAAAAAAATGATGAAAAGAGAATGTGATCAAAATAAAAATAATCTTGCCAAAAAAAAGATTTGTTTAATTTTTGAACGATGCAAAAATAGATAAACTAAACACATTATAATATAATCGGTAAATTACAATTGCAAAACTTGACCTTATTGTTATAAATCATTTATACATTTGGCTGACAGTATTACTTTGTTTTTAGCCTCCTTTAGAAAAAAGGGTACTGGCCCGGCAACGGACACAGGTTTTAGTTTAAGGATTTTAGCTATTGTAGCGGTAGGTTGATATCATGGTTTAATAGGTGGTACGCATGGCAGGATGCATATCATGACTGTTTATCCTTTAGGGAATAAAATACTTAAAAAAAACAAAAGCAAGCGTTGTGCATTAAATATTTTTGGCAAATATTTTATCGTGCTACTACGGAGTGCTGCCCGGCACAATCAATGACATGTTTTATTACATCAATCAACAACATCTGCCAAAATAAATAAATTAACCAGTTTACCAAATGAGTGCCGGGGCAAACCTCATTATTTCAACACGCCATACAAACTACCTCCCTTATTAAAAAACCGTTCAATATTTTTATCTACTGCGGCATCAGTTTGTACCGGCGGCGCGTGATGTGGTTTAATACGGGCATCTATTACCATCGGGCCGGCACTACCCCAGTGTTTGTGTTTTACGGTGGCTCCTATGCCATACATATCGTGCGACGGATTGCAACGGGTAAAGGTTACCCATAAAAAATTACGTAACGTTTGGGCAACAAAACGGCTATCGTCAACTATTAATATAAACACAACGCCTTTTACACTATCAACATCGTTTATTAACTGTTGATTCAATATTTCCATTTCGGCGGCAGCATTATTTTGAGTTGTAAAAGTTGATGCGCTAAAAGCCACCACGCCGGGCATTACCAGCGCAGGCTTTTCAAAACCGTGTAGCGTGGTAAGTATTGAAGGCACTTCGGTACACAATTGCCGCTTTATTTGGCCGTAGGCAGCAAAAACCACTTTACTGCCACTGTTTAAACCAGTACCCGAATAATCGAGTGTATCCATGGTGGTATTGGTGTAAAAGTGTACATCGCGTTGCAGGTCTATCCGCTCCAACACATATTGCAGATAGGCCTGAATATCGCGGGTATTGAGCTGGTTGGTATCGTCGGCCGTAATAAATAAAAATTTAGCAAGGCTTAACTGACCCGTGCCCAACACATGGTTGGCAATAGTTAGCAGTTCGGCTGGTTGTTTGGCCGGCATGTATGGGGTGTACCGCTCGCTGCCTATGGCCAGCAACAACGGGTGTACCCCGGCAGCGTCCACGGCGTTTACTTCTTTTAAACCCGGCACCTCCTGCTTTAAGGCATCGCCTGTTATTTCGTGTATAAGATCGCCAAAGCTGGTATCTTCCTGCGGGGGACGGCCCACAACAGTAAAGGCCCAGATGGCATCTTTTTTAGCCCAAACCTTATGCACCTTCATTAATGGAAAGGGATGTTGCAGGCTATAATATCCAAGGTGGTCGCCAAAGGGGCCTTCAGGTTTATTTTCGCCGGGGTATACTTCGCCGGTAATTACAAAATCCGCATCGGTGCTAAGACAAAAGCCATCGTCGTATGTGTAACGAAACCTGCGGCCACCCAACAATCCGGCAAAAGTCATTTCGCTTATACCTTCGGGCAGGGGCATAACGGCTGCCAAACTGTGCGATGGTGGCCCGCCCACAAAGCAACTTACTTTTAATGGCAGCCCTTTTTTGTTGGCCTTTGTTTGGTGTACACCAATGCCCCGGTGTAGCTGGTAATGCAGCCCTATTTCGTTGTTTAGTTCGTATTGATTACCAGTTAGCTGTATGCGGTACATACCTAAATTGGCCGCCATAATTCCGGGATTATCCGCGTCTTCGGTATACACCTGTGGCAGCGTAACAAAGGCACCTCCATCCATAGGCCAATGTTGTATTAAAGGCAGTTCGCTAATTTTGACCTGCTGATATTGAACGGGCTTTTTAACCGGGTTTTTTAGAGGCAGTGCCTTTAACGCCGCAAATGCAGTAGATACATGTTGAAAAGGAGTTTTTAACGCCTTCATGGGGTCCGACTTAAGTTGGATGATCTTCCGCACCTCTTCCAGCGTGTCTCTAAACATGAACTTACTCCGATCAAGTGAACCAAAAATATTGGAAGCCGCCCTGAATTTAGATCCTTTCACATTCTCGAAAAGCAAAGTAGGACCACCGGCCTCGTACACTTTTAAATGAATGGCAGCCATTTCAAGATAGGGATCTACTTCTTCCTTTATTCTAACCAAATGACCATGTTTTTCAAGGTCTGTTAAACAATCTTCTAACGATGCGTATGCCATGACTGTAGAAACAATGATTGATGAATTTAGTTTACACCGCAACGCCGGGGCAAAAGCAGGCAGGTTTGATTAATGAGACACAACGTTGGCTGAACGAAGCCGAAGCCAATGGTCAAATGTGAAACGTGAAACGGGAAATGTGAAACGTCAAACGTGAAGAGTGAAATTTGAAATGTGAAATTGGGAACCTTAAACGTGAAATGTGAAAGGTCAAACGTCAAATGTAAAACGTGGAACGTGAAATGTAAAGTGACAGTCTTAAAACGTTAAAAGGCAATAGTGAATAGTGACTGGTCAATTGTTAATTGTCAATTGTCATTTTTTAATAGTCAATCTTGAAACGTGAAACATGAAAAATTAAAATATTGTTGCATATAATTCATCAACTCACTATTTTTCCAGTAAAATTTATAACTAATAATTGACAACTCATAATTCATAATTCATAATTCAAAACTAATAATTGACAACTCATAATTCAAAACTCACAACTCAAAACTCACAATTCACAACTCACAACTCACAATTCACAACTCACAATTCACAACTCATAATTCACAACTCACAACTCACAATTCACAACTCACAATTCACAACTCACAATTCACAACTCACAACTCACAACTCACAATTCATAACTCATAACTCATAACTAATTCAAAATTTAAAATTACCCCCAACTCACAACCTACAACTCATAACTCTTAATTCATAACTCATAACTAATTCAAAATCTAAAATTACTTCCAACTCTTAACTCTTACCAAATCCAAAATTTAAAATTACCCCAATTTATAATTCACGCCATAATCATATTTTGCAACTGTTCCCTTATTTTTTCGGCCTGTACTTTTATTGATGTCTTGTCAATTACAGGCATGTTTGGTATAGAGGCAATGAACGGATAGCCGCTCCATTGGCAAACCTGCTGCTCATAGGCAAGGTATTGATCGTTAAATATCCAGCCGCCTACATTAAGGTTATGTTGTTTGCAAACCGCTGCTGTAAGTAACGAATGATTAATACTGCCGAGGTAGTTACGGCTTACCAACAGCACTTTTGCTTTTAGGGCTATAATCAGGTCCACAATAAATTGATGTTCGTTGATAGGTACCAATAGTCCGCCGGCTCCTTCTATTACTATGGTGTTATTGGTAAAGGGTAATTGGTAAAACGCCTCTACAATCGTATCAATTTTGATAGTTACCCCATCAATGGCGGCAGCTATATGCGGCGATGCCGAAGTGGCAAGTGAGTATACTTCCCTGTGCACCCGCAATGTTTGATTACTTAGCAGTCTTGCTACGGTTAATTTATCAGTTCCCCCATCAACACCGGCCTGTATGGGTTTCCAATAATCGGCCTGCAAAGCCTCGGTTACTATGGCCGATACCAGGGTTTTACCTACTGCTGTACCAATACCGGTTGTGAAAATGATGGTCATTTTAAAAAGTAAAAAGTAAAAAGTAAAAACAGCGGGTAATTGTAGAAGGGTTTTGTGTTGGCAATAGAAGGTTATAACAGGCTAAATAAGAAACTTTTTCTGGTTCTACAGCGGGTTGACTTTTCAACCTGCCGATCAATCATTACTAAAAAACGAAAAAATAGTGGTTCCGTAGTTTCGTTGAAACTTGTAGCCAATAAATTTTTCGTAGGTGTTTCGGGGGGTATGTTCCAATACAAAATAGCCGCCTTTATTAATCATTTTTTTGGCTACAATTATTTCGGGTAGTTTATCTATGGTTCCCAACGCATAGGGCGGCCCGGCAAAAATAAAATCGAATGTTTGGGTACAGGTATGTAAAAAAGAAAACACTTCCATTTTTAACAATGTACAGTTTGCTACCTTTAGCATGTCCATATTTTTTTTTATGAAAGTATACATAGCGGGGTCTTTTTCAACTAAGGTAAGTTTTTGGGCGCCTCTGCTTGCCAACTCATAACTAATACTTCCGGTACCGCTAAAAAGGTCCAGCGTTTCAATACCGTCAAGGTCCATGCGGTTTTGTAAAATATTAAACAAACCCTCCCTGGCTATATCGGTAGTGGGCCGCGTATGTGGCATATTGGCTGGTGGCGATATCCGTCGCCCACCAAGTGCACCCGAAATTATCCTCATGACACCAGGTTAAATATGGGCGTAAAATAATACAGCGGGTAGTTGCCAGTTTCAAAATTTAATTTGTTAAGCGGGTAGGTTTGAAATTGTGCGTTTTTAAAAAAGCGTGTTATAAAATTGTACATATCCGGGTGCTCCTCTACAAAACCGCTTAATTTAACAGGTACCGTTTTGGGGTTTAATGTAAAATGTCCACACAAGTTTAGCAGGTAATAAACTACATCGTCGGCTGTTTGGTAAGCAAAGGCATGCATATACTGCAGTTCACCATCAGTTAAAATAGTTACTACCATTTCGTTGTGGTATAACAGCACCTGCACAAAATTTGCCTGAGGGCTATTATCAACTAAATTATTTGCCAAAAACCGGGTATAGGAGTGTTGTACCTTATCGATGGCAATTAAGTTGCGTACTTTTTCGATAATGTTACCGGGTATTCTGTACGCATTTACAAAACCCACACCTGTTTTTAATTCATCATACTGGCAAATATGTTCAATGGTCGATCCAAAAGCTGCATAAATGGTATCGTGCAAATATTCTACCTCGAATTTTGAAGAAGGGATAATAATGTTCCACCGATTGTTAAAAACCAGCGTCGTATATATAAAAGGCCTGCCTACTAATTGCGAAGTTTGCTTTACACCTTCAATTAATACTCCAATATCTTTTTTTTCTTCTTCGTCAACCGAAAACCATTCCATAGCATTAATCATTCGGTTGTCATCGTGTACAAGGCAGGCAATATGCGCTTTCCCTAATTCAATAACCAGGCTGTCGTTGCCTTCGGGAACGTACGCTGTTTCAGTTGAATAGAAGCTATAGGTCTTACTTGCCATTGTTATTGATTGGGTTGCAATTATACAAATAAAAAGGTTGCGGCATTTTCCTAAAAATTAATGCCCGGTATACCCTCCCAGCTTAACATCTGCAAAAAAATACATTTTTGCCCAAAACGCAAACCTATACACAGGTGTAAAGTTGAATGATTATCCGCTATTAAATACAATCAATACTGAATATAAAATCATAATAAAAAGGCTAAATAAAATTACCAACGGTAAAAAAAATGCAGCGTCTGCCTTACTGCCAGCCCCATGAAATTATTTTGGCAGGGCGTTAGCCGGGCGGGCAACAACTTATGAAAAGAGCTGTAAAGCCCGGTTCCAAAATATAAGAACCCGGTTGTAAATTGTCATCTAAAGGTGTTAATATTAGCGGTTGACCGCCTTATATTTTTACAAAAGCAACCTGTAAAATACAAATAAAGTAACTTGCAGCGCGTTTAAAGAAAAGTATGACAGATCTATCGAACTTCGACCCCAATTTAGCAGGCAACCCCAACAACAATATTTTTGGCCTTCCATTTACGGAAGAAGATGCACGGATAGTACTATTGCCCGTGCCCTGGGAAGTAACGGTAAGCAGCAGTGCAGGTACCGCCCGTGCCGCCGACCATATATTTAAAGCTAGTTTGCAGGTTGACCTTTTTGACCCTGACATGAAAGATGGATGGAAAGAAGGTTTTTTTATGAAAGGGGTAGACAGGAAACTGCTTTTAAAAAGCGATTACCTGCGCAAAGAGGCTGAATTGTATATCAATTTTATTTCCAAGGGCGATGAAATTGATGGTAACAAGTTTATGTGCAAAAGCCTGAAGGATATTAACGAGGGCAGCCTGTTTATGAACAACTGGGTGTACGAACAATCGAAACTGTTGCTTGAAAAAGATAAATTAGTAGGCCTTATTGGTGGCGACCACAGTACCCCGTTGGGTTTTATGAAAGCCATTGGCGAAAAGTTTGGTGAGTTTGGTATTTTACAGATTGATGCACATGCCGACCTGCGCAACGGTTACGAGGATTTTCAATACAGCCACGCCTCTATAATGTATAATGCACTTACCGAAGTAGGCGAAATAACCAGGTTAGTGCAGGTAGGTGTAAGGGATTTTTGCGAAGAGGAGTTTGAATACATTAGTAACAGCAATGGAAGGGTGGTAACCTATTTTGATGATAATATTAAAAAAAGGCAATACGAAGGCGAAACCTGGAAAAGTATTGTAGACGAAATAGTAAATCACTTACCCGAAAAAGTGTACATAAGTTTTGATGTGGATGGATTAGACCCTAAACTTTGCCCTAACACCGGTACACCAGTAGCCGGTGGTTTTGAAACCGAGCAGGTTATGTACCTGTTTAAAAAAGTGTTGGCGTCGGGCCGAACCCTCATAGGCTTTGATTTAAACGAGGTAGGTGTGGGCGATGGCTTTGATGCAAACGTGGCTTCGCGAATTTTATTTAAACTCTGCAACCTGCTTATAAAAAGCAATCAAAGGGTAATGGCCTGATAACCATTTAAATTACCAGGCAAATGGTATACGACTACCTGATAACCTTACAAAAGCCCGATTTTAAAGTTATAAACATCATAAGTCAGCTATTATACCTGCTGGCTATAGCGGCTTTCCTGTTTTTTGCAACCACCACAGCGGGATTTTTAAATACCTATGCACTGTCGGCCGTTTTGCTTATCATCATTTTTATTGTAAAAAAGGTACGCAAAACCGAAGGCACCCTTTATTATACTTCGGGTTTGGCCATAGCAGCTATTGGTTTTGGGGCAGGCCCCTACAACAATATGTTGTTGGCCTTGTTTTACGTGGTTTGCCTGCTGGCCGAACGCGAAGTGAAATTTAATAAAGAAATTGGCTTTACAAACGACGAGGTAGTGCTTACCACGCTCATTAAAAAACGATACTACTGGAGCGAGTTCAATAATATTTTGATAAAGGACGGGGTCATAACCCTCGACTTTAACAGCAACAAAGTGCTTCAACGCGAAATAGGGGGCGAAGTAACCCCCGAAGTAGCTACTGAGTTTAACGCCTATTGTCAACTTCGCTTAAAAAGCATTGAAACCGCTAAAATACCAGAACCATAGCTGGTCCATCTAAATAAACAAAAGCTTACCTGCCCAAGGAGCAACGCCAACGGGCAACCATTTTTTTTTTGACGTTCAATTTTTCCATCATGCATACTCCCTACATACTTTACTCCGACGGCAACGGAAATATTTTTGAAGATACCAGCCTTTATGTTACCGGCCGCACCGGTTGGGATGCCGTGGAAATACCAGGCGACGAATGGATATTGCTACCCGAAGGCGGACAGCTATACGAACTACCTGGCCGCAGAGGTATTGGCATTGATGTAAAAACCGGCCAAATGCGCCTGTGCAATAAAGGTTGGGCTGTGGCTGCCTTTATACCGCCTGCACATACCGGTTTTTATTTGGCAGCCTACGAGGCCGAACCCAATGCCCCCACGCTGCCCTTGTTTTGCTACACTGCCGCCGGTTGGCAAAACGAACAGTTTTACGTGCCCGCTGTACTTATTGAGCAGGACATACGGCAAAATGCTGCCGGCTATGTGCAGGCCAATGTACAAAGTGGTGTAGATAAGTTATTAGAAACCTACCCCCATAACCGGCTGGTGGCGCACCTTGCCAACAACTGTGCGCTTACCTACCAATGCCCTGCCGCCCGAAACTTTTTTGTGGGCCGTTGGGAGTGTCCCATTCCTTCGTCGCCCGCCTGCAACGCTAACTGCCTTGGCTGTATTAGTTTTCAGCCCGAAGAAGAGACCATTGTAAGTACGCAGGACAGGCTTACTTTTAAACCCACCGCGCAGGAAATTATTGAGTTTACCGTGCCTCACCTTGAAACCGCCCCGTACCCAATTGTAAGTTTTGGGCAGGGCTGCGAGGGCGAACCTTTGTTAATGTGGCCCACCCTTCGCGAAGCAATTATTGAAATAAGAAAGCATACCAAAAAAGGTAGCATCAACATAAACACCAATGGCAGCAAGCCCGATGCAGTAAAAGCCCTTTGCGAGGTGGGGCTGGATAGTATCCGGGTAAGCCTTAACAGCTTTCGCCACAGTGTATACGACCCCTATTATTGCCCCAACAACTACACCCTTGAAGATATTATTGAGAGCCTGAAAGTGGTAAACAGTTTTGGCGGGTGGACAAGCATCAACTACTTTGTTTTTCCGGGCATGACCGATAGTGTGGAAGAATATGAAGCATTGCGAAAAGTGATTAGGGAAACAGGATTGAAAATGATTCAGTGGCGCAATTTTAATATAGACCCCGATTGGTACCTGGGCAAAATAAATATTACCGATACCGGCGAGGCAATGGGTGTAAAACAATTAATGGAGCTGATACACGAAGAGTTTCCTGATGTAAAATTTGGCTACTTTAACCCGCCAATAGAGCGCATTAAAGGCAATTACGATGTTGACTTTGCGCATCATTAAGGGTTTTTTTTGGGGCCGGGCAGAGGTTAAATAGTTGGCTTTTGTGGCGTCGCACTCTTGTACGGCAACTCTTCTTTGAGCGTCTACCCGTAAAGTCTATAACTTCAAATACCTTTTGTTATAACTTACCGAAACCATTCAAACCCCCTAACCCACCCCCATGCCAACCGACCTAATCCTGCTTTGCCTTGCCGCCTTTGCAGCAGGTTTTATTGACGCAGTGGTAGGCGGTGGCGGCCTTATTCAAACACCGGCAGGGTTAATACTACTACCCAACTACGCCGTGGCAACTGTAATTGGTACGCTAAAAATTCCGGCCTTTTGTGGTACCAGCATAGCGGCATGGCAATACTCCCGCAAGGTAAAAATGGACTGGAAACTGCTGGGCGTTATGACGGCCATATCATTTACGGCGGCATTTTTTGGGTCGTGGCTGCTAAGCCAAATGCACAACAACTTTATGAAACCCCTGCTGCTGTGCATTTTAGTATTGGTAGCGGTATACACCTATAGTAAAAAAAATTTTGGCACCCACACCCTAAAAAATCATTCCTTACAACAACAGGTAATTTTTAGTGTACTCATAAGCTTGTCCATTGGTTTTTATGATGGTTTTATTGGGCCGGGTGCAGGTAGCTTTTTGGTTCTTGCTTTTATAATATTGCTCGGCTTCGATTTTTTAAAGGCCAGTGCAAATGCCAAAATAGTTAATATGGCTACCAACCTTGGGTCTATCATATTTTTTGCCATTAGCGGCAAAATATTGTTTGCCATTGCCTTGCCAATGGCCGTAGCCAATGCGGCCGGTGGTGCCGCTGGTGCACGCATGGCCATAGTTAAAGGCAATAAATTTATCCGAATATTTTTCCTGGTTATAGTAGTTGGCACTATTATTCGCTTTGCTTACGATGTATTTTTTAAACAGTCTTAACCTTTTTTTATGCACCATTGTGTGTTTGTGCATAGGCTAACCAGTAATTTTCAACATACAACCAATAAAAAAAGCGAACCGCTACCTTTATAGTAATGAATAATCTTTATATAGATACCGCCCTCGAACGCGATAAGAATGTAAAGGCAGGTGTATATACCGGTGTGGTGTGTACTGTTTTGCTTATTCTTTTCTTTTTTGCACAATGGACTTTGCCCACCATTCCTGCCCCACCGCTTAACGAAGGCATAGAAGTAAACCTTGGCAACAGCGACGAAGGGTTAGGCGATATAGCCCCACAAGTACCGGGCGAACCAACCAACGACGACCAGGAAACGTATAGTCCGCCCGCTACCTCGCAACCCGTAGCGCAGCAGGAGCAGCCAATACAAGGCGACGAAAACGAAGCCGACGACGTACCTACGGTAAACAGCACACCGAAACCAGTAGTAAAAAACACGGCTCCGCCACGCAATGTTCCGCCTGCCGTAAAACCCAGGCCAGCTACCCAACCGGTATCGGTAACCCCAACACCGGTGCCGCCAAAAGCAAAAGCCGTATATAAAGGTGGTACTGCCAGTGGCACAGGCGGCAATGGTGCCGACAGCTATAACGGCGTACGTAACCAGGGTGTTGCCGGTGGCAATGGCGACCAGGGTAAACCCAATGGCAACCCCAACAGCGATAGTTACCAGGGTAATGGAGGCTCGGGCAAAAGCGGCGTAAGTATACGAAGCGGTTTAGGTGGAAGACGCTTTAGCCGATTACCCGCGTTTGAAGATGAGTTTAACCAGCCTGCAAAAGTAGCCGTAAACATAAAAGTGGCCGCCAATGGCTCAGTAACCTCTGCCACCATAAACCTGCAGGGCACCACCACTACCAATGCCAACGTCAGATCTATTGCCATACGCAAAGCACTGCAGTTAAAGCTAAACGCCGCCGCCGACGATGAGCAGGTAGGAGTAATAGTTTTCGATTTTAGATTAAAGGGATAATAACCAAGTTTCAAATTTTAATAAATGCCACAGTACCTTGCTGTGGCATTGTTGGTTTACTAATATTGCATTACCTCAAAACCAACTGTTTACTAACCATATTTCGGCAAACTGCTTAAGCCCCGCCAAATGACTTACCTACAAACCATCGACTATCTTTTTACCCGGCTGCCAATGTTTAGCCGTATAGGCGCAGCAGCATACAAGGCCGACCTTACCAATACCATTGCCCTGTGTAATGCGCTTGGCAATCCGCAACACAGTTTTAAAAGTGTTCACATAGCGGGCACCAATGGCAAGGGATCAACCAGCCATATGCTGGCGGCCATTTTACAATCGGCAGGCTACAAAACGGGCTTGTATACCTCGCCACATTTAAAAGATTTTAGAGAACGGATAAAGATTGGTGGCGCCTGGGTAGACGAAGCATTTATAATTGATTTTGTAGCCCAAATTCAACCGATGATAGACCAATTGGAACCGTCGTTTTTTGAGATTACCGTGGCCATGGCCTTTGAATATTTTAAAAGGCAACAGGTAGATATAGCCGTAATTGAAGTTGGCCTGGGCGGACGGTTGGACAGTACCAATATTATTGAACCCCTGTTGAGTATTATTACGAGCATTGGCTACGACCACATGAACCTGCTTGGCAACACTCTTGAAGAAATTACCGGTGAAAAAGCTGGCATCATAAAGGCGCAAATACCCGTAGTTATTGGTGAAGACCACCCCATAACCCGCCCAATATTTGAAGCAAAGGCAGCCAACGAAAACACACGGATAATTTTTGCTACCGATGTAAAAATGATTGCGGACTGGCAATATAATACCACGCACCTGGCCATTGAGGTAAGCCACAGTGAACTGGCTGCCGACCACAAAAAATACAGGCTTGACCTTGCAGGTATTTACCAGCTAAAAAATGTACTACCGGTATTGGTTGCGGTAGAAGAGCTACACAAATTGGGATGGGCAATTAGCGAACAGCAAATAGAACACGGCCTGGCAAATGTAAAAAAGTTAACCGGCCTGCACGGCCGTTGGGAAGTAATAAGCCAGCACCCCACCGTTATTACCGATGTGGCCCACAACGAAGATGGTATAAAGCAACTGGCGCAACAACTGGAATTAACAAAGCATCATCACCTGCATTTGATTATCGGTTTTGTAAAGGATAAGGAAGTTGAAAAACTATTGCGGCATTTGCCAACTACGGCTACCTACTATTTTACCAAAGCACAAATTTCAAGGGCACTTGCCGAAGATGAACTGAAACAAATGGCAGCCAATTTTAAATTACAAGGCGATAGCTACGCAGATGTAAACATTGCACTTAAACATGCCAGGGCAATAGCAGCGGAAAACGATTTGATTGTGGTTTGTGGAAGTGTTTTTGTGGTTGGGGAGATTGTTTTGTAGCGGGTTGTGATTTGTTTGGACTATTATTGTTTTCGAGTTGCAATGCCAAAATATTGATATTAGCTACGTAGTATTAGCGCTTTATAATTTAAAATGGCAGTAAATGTGCGGGCCATAATTTTGTTGGAATGATTACCACGCCTATAATTTAAAGCAAAACATATTTTAAACAATTAGAAAAAAATGCCGGCTATTTAATTTGTAGAAATAATAGGAAAGATTTGAAGAAAGCAAATTTTTTTAAGTTGCGTTAATATTTGAACGAATATCACATAACAGGGAGTCAGAAATTAAAAGACTTTTAAAGATTTGTAATGAAAGTAAGACGAGCAGACCAACAAACCGACTTCAATAAAATTTGGGACATCTTTACAACTGTTATTTCCACAGGTGACACCTATTTGTTTGATCCAAATACCCCTAAAGACACGTTAACTAAAAATTGGTTTGCAAATTATATGGACACATTTGTTGCAATAGACGACAATAACGAAATATTGGGCACTTATATTATTAAGCCTAATCAAATTGACTTAGGCAACCACATCGCTAATTGTAGCTATATGGTAAACCCGGCCTATCGGGGCAAAGGAACAGGTAAAATTTTATGTGAACATTCAATACAGTTTGCAAAGGACAACGGGTATTTAGGGATACAGTTTAATATTGTTGTAAGTACAAATACAAATGCTATAGAACTGTGGAAGAAATACGGATTTAAAATAATAGGAACAACACCAAAAGGATTTAGGCATAAAAACTTAGGGCTTGTGGACACATACATAATGTTCAAAAACTTGCAGGATAACTTGTAAAACCACAGCGACAGTTCCTCATCGATTAAAAAAAGGCTGACACTATTTTATCTTTACAAAAAGTTGCAAAATAAAAAAGTTGTTGCTGAGTTACACCTTGTCCGAAATAGGTACATAAATGAGGCCGTTAGCCTTTACAACCAGTTAAATAAACGAAGTGCTTTAAGAAGGAAATTACATAGGGAAAGTAAATTGATAACTCAAAGCTCAGCGGAAATTTTAGCAGAATTTAGAAAGCTGGCTGATGAAGTAGAGGTAAGATGATATCTGGCTTGCTGATTTAACCCTACCCCTTAGTCCCGATCGCGACAAAACATAACCTGTTATAATTATTTAAACAGATTTACTTAATGAGACCCTTATTTCGAGCCCGGTAACTATTAACGTGCAACCAGAAGCTGAATTTTGAGGGTTCATTTTGAAAAATCACATTTAGCTAAGCTGAGCGATATTTTAATTGGTCAACCTGTGCTATCAACTATAAACATTTCATAAAAAAACCCGGAGAATTTAACAGCGGGCAGGTCATTAAAGTGAAAGAAAGCCTGAAAGTGGTTTTGGACTTATAAGATCCACAGCTAATACAAGTATTTGCCACGGGTCAGGCCTTTGAAATAAACCGCTGAAGTTTCAATAATCATCTTTAATCCAGGCCGTCCTTTCATTTATCACCCTTAGTTGCTACCTTAAAGTTTAATTTTAAAAATGACTATGGTACCGGGCATTTACGAGCGGTCAATAACTATACAAGAGGTAGCCGTTAATACTGGCTGAAAGCCGGGCAACAACTCAACTTTTAAATAAAAAATAACAGATGATTTTTACAACTTCAGTTGATAAAATAGCACGAAAAAAGACAATTGGGGTGTTTCTGATTTTTACAATCTTGCCGTTGTTCAATTTACTTCATAGCAGCGACAAATGGATTTGGTATGGTTTTTTTTCTTTTTTCATGTTGTTGTTATTAGCGACTTATTTATATCAGCCATTAAAGTACGAAGCAGTTAATAGCAAAATCATTATTCACAGGCTTATAGGTACCGTTGAAGTTAATATTAATGACGTAGCAAGGATAGACAGAATACATCATGACCTTTTGAAAAACATTTCTAAAGGCGGTGCGTTTGGATACTTTGGAAAATTTGACACAGACCTCGGAAAAATAAGATTTTATGCCACCCGTAGAGATAATCTTGTAATGGTGACGATGCATGACAGGACTAAAATAATTTTGACACCAGACCAGGTGTCTGAATTTATTGAAGAAGTAGAGACAAAAATCGGCAGCCAGCAAAAGTATTTGGAAACGCACGGTTAAACAATGTAACATTGGTTATTTGCTGCTATCAACCTCAATCCCTACACCGCTTTTCATTTCAAACCCAGAGTTATTACACTTTAGTTTTTCAAATCGCTGCGGTTATGAGGCCCTATAAACAACGAATACAAGCACCACCGCAGCACTCCCAACCAACTCAGTTATCGAAAGTTATTTATCGCTTATGCCATAAAAACCCAGCTATGATTAGGCATAATTCACTGCTACAGGTCAAATCCAATTGTCCAAAAAGCTATCTAATCCCAACAAAAGCAATTTTTTTAATGCTTTTTGTTTGTATTTTTTTTACAAACTGCAACCAACCGCAGCCTACAACCCAAAAAGTTGATTTTAAAAAAGAAAAAGCAGCCAATCAGGCTGTGAGAGCAATGGAAGCGGAGTCGTACTATTAGCAAGGTTTTGATGCATGGCAAAACACCTGTTTCAAATCACCCGCATTTTGCAAGGTTGGCTGCTAAATGGGGTTTCCTAAAAAAGTTACTTCCAATACCGGATTTGAAATGTTGGTAGCGGAAAAGAAAAAGCAGTTCGAGGCCAATAAAACGATTTGGCCAGGCTTGACCGAGAAGCGCACAAACGATAACTTCAACATCTAAATCGGTACGGCCTGGTTCACTTTTGAGCAAAACTCTTACGAAAAAAACATCCGCAAGTTGCCTGGCAAGTGGTTAAAGACCCGCCTTCTTAAAAAAGAAAACGAGCAGTGGAAGATTGCTTATTTGGGGTATCACTATTATCCCACGTAGAAAGAGAATTATTAATGGACATTTAAATACGTTTCTTAACCGAACAGAATGTATGGACGACTAACCTGCAAATGGAAAACGAAGCCTGACCTTGTAAATATTTATTGCGCAATGCAAATATTGTTATTTGCGTTGTAGCCCGGCACGTAAGCCAAAACCAGCCGAAACGGAAAACAACTTGATAGTGGTATGTGTGAATTTTTTTGGCAAAAAAGCTGTTTTGCTGCGTTTTGCAGTATCTATTGATTTGATAGGTGTAAAGTGCCAAAGTAATCCACAACACAACATGGCACGATTTTTCTCTTTCTGGAAACAATCTGCTGATTCACAAATCTCAGCGATCAACATACATGAACATAAAACTAAGGTTAATGACATTAATGTTTGCCATTGTCATAATCTCCAATGTAGTTTCTGCACAAGCTGTAACACAAGATTTTATTAGTGCTTTAAGCAACGATAATACAATGTTGAAAATGGCTATTTCAATCAATGATAAGAAAATAGAAATGGCAAAACTGCAAAATCAACTTGACGAGAAAAATTCTGATGTTAAAAATTCAGCGAAAGCTTCTCAAAAAGCGGCTGATAATAACCAAAGCGCAGCAACTGTACTTACAAATGACGATCAAGATAAACGTAAGGCAAAAGCAGCAACGAAAGCCGCGCGAAAAGCAGAAAAAAGTTCGTCACAAGCACGTAATGCCAAAGATAAATTAGTGAATATTACAAGGGACATTGAAAAACTAAAAATAGAAATTGCTGATAGTGAACAAAAGCTTACAGCTATGGGGGGGTCAAAGTATTTACACTCCGCTAACTAAAGATGATTATTGATAAATGGGAATAGAATTTGTTCATGCGCAATTATTATTCCCATTTTATTTACTATTACTCTATAACGATTTTATCAAATCACTACCGTTTCATTTTAATTAATCGTAAAAGGCAGCAAGGAAATTGTTTATTGGTAATAAGCCTAGTGAACCAGGTTCTTTACTAAACCCTCGCTTTATCATTATATAATAATCTAACGTAAATCAAACATAACCGAAAAATAAAAACCTGCTACAATTGTTTTACCGATAGCGATTTCAAATATTTTCAGTCCTGTGCTTTACTCCGGCACACTATATTGTATAATCCCCAGTTTTTTAAAGGCTAACAGCAAACCAGTCATGTGCATGCTCTGAATAATTTCATTGTTATCCATCATTTTTAAAACTTCGGGAATAGTGAACAAGAGCACTTCAATTTCTTCATTGTGGTCAAGCTGCTGCTCCTGTAACCTTTTGCCCCCTTGTAATAAAAACAAATGCATCAGGTTGTTATTGGTAGATGGATTGGGTGACGTATTACCCAGGTATTCGGCAGTTTCAAACTGGTAACCCGTCTCCTCCAACATTTCGCGGCGTATGGCGGTTTCTAAATCTGCATCAGTATCATCAACACAGCCACCAGGGGTTTCAAAACAACTTACCCCCAATGCATGCCTGTATTGCCGTATCATTACCACTTTATTTTCGGTAGTAATTCCCACGCCGGTTACCCATGTCATGTACTCCATCACATAGTAGTCTTCAATTATTTTTCCATCGGGGCGCTGGCAAACATCTTTACGGGCCTTTAGCCAGGTGTCGTAAAAAATATATTCTGACGAAAGTGTTTTCCACTTCAATGGGTCTTCGCTCATAATTATGTTACCAGTTTTTTTCTTCCCTTAAATGTGTAATATGAGCGGTGTGATGCTTGCCATGCCAAACATACATGCCCAATAAAAACCAAAGGGTTAAAGGGTTTTTGTGTTGGGGATGCATTACCGTCCTCATCCATTGTTTGCTATCTAAAGGTTGTATAGCAGCTATCCACCGCTGGTGCAGTGCATTTAACAATGTAAGCGAAATGTTGATCGGCAGCGTCTGTACATCATTTAACAACGTCCACGCTGCTTCATCATAAGGTTTAATGGCAGGTGCATCTTCGGTAAGCCCAAACTTAAACCTTGCATAGGCATGCATGTGGCTGTCGGCCACATGATGCACTACTTCTTTTACCATCCAACCACCGTTTCTGTAGGGTGTGTTCAGTTGATACTCGTCAAGGTTTTGAATAGCCATTTCAACATCTGTAGGTAAAAACTTCAGGTCGTTCAACCAGTCATTTTTTTGCTTTTCCGAAAAAGGTAATGGCTCGTATTGTCCAATAGGATAACGTGGATCCATCGTTGCATTTTATTGAATGAATAAAGTCAATTATTTTCCTTTAATACCAAGCAATTCTATTTCAAACACCAACGCTGCGCCACCGGGTATATCGCCGCCAGCACCATAATCGCCATAAGCAAGATCGCTGGGGATAAATAGTTTCCACTTGCTGCCAACAGGCATTAATTGCAGCGCTTCGGTCCAGCCCGCTATTACACCGGTAACTGGTATTGTTATGGGCTCGCCACGCTTGTAGCTATTGTCAAACTCTTTGCCATCCATTAATGTACCGGCATAATGGGCTACAATGGTATCGGCCGATGCCGGTATTGCACCGTTGCCTTTGGTCATTATTTCGTACTGCAACCCACTTGGAGTTACCATAATACCCGGCCGCTTTTTATTTTCGTCCAAAAACTTAGCACTCTTTGCTTTCTCTGCTCCTGCTATCTTCTCTATTTTGGCATTTTGCAGTGTAGAAAGCACATCGTTTGCCTGTTGCATGTTCATGTAAGGAGTTTGGCCATTAAGCGTTTGGGTAATGGCCATGTTCAACATAGTAAAGTTGACTTTCTTTATTTCCTGGCTTTTTAAAAACTCGCCCAGCGAAATACCAAAGGCATAGCTTACCGAATCAATTAAATTTTTTAAAGGCTTAACGGCAGCAGCTGGTTTTACGGGCGGCTTTGCCCCTGGCTTTACCACAGTTTTAGTGGCTGGTTTTGCCACTGGTTTTTTTGTTTGGGCTTGCAGGCATACCGATGTTGAAACCAGTGTTAAGGCCAGCAGTGTTTTTTTCATTGTCATGTTGGTTGTATGCTTTTTGTTGGTTGTATAAAAAGTTATTCGGGCCGCAACTCGCGGCCTGTCAGGTTAATAAAAACATCTTCAAGCGAGGCAGGCTTTACTGTTTTGGGTCGTTCAAAACCAGTGGCCACAAGTTCGTCAATCAGTTTATCGGGGCTACCTATGGCAATAATCTTGCCGGCATCAATCACCGCTACCCTATCGCACAACACCTCAGCTTCGTCCATGTAGTGGGTAGTAATAATAACGGTAGTGCCCTTGCTGCGTATGTCGCGTATCAGGTCCCACAAATTACGCCGTGCCTGCGGATCGAGGCCTGTTGTTGGCTCATCTAAAAAAATAATTTTTGGCTGGTTAATAAGCGTGGTAGCAACCGAAAAACGCTGCTTTTGACCACCACTAAGTTCCTTAAATTTAGCATTGCGCTTGTCAACAAGGTTTACCAGTTGCAGGTATTCGGTGGTATCAATTTCTTTGTTATATAAACCTGCAAACAATTGCAACAGTTCGTGCAATTTAAGACCGGGGTAATAGCCCGACGCCTGTAGCTGTACCCCAATCAACTCTTTTATATTGTTTGGTTGCGTATCAAGGTCAAAGCCTTTAACGGTAACCTTACCACTGGTTTTTTGGCGAAGCGTTTCAATAATTTCAAGGGTAGTGCTTTTACCTGCACCATTAGGGCCAAGCAATCCAAATATTTCTCCTTCGTACACGTCAAAACTAATATCCTTTACTGCTTCAAAACTCCCGTAGTTTTTTACCAGGTTGGCTACTTCTATTATTTTATTCATGTACCACGGGGTTAATATATGTTTCCAATTCGTCCATCATTATTTTGCTTCCTATAAAAAGTTGCGAACGCTCGTGAAGTTTTGTAGGTTTTACATCCAATATACGTTGCACGCCATTGGTGGCCCTGCCTCCTGCCACTTCAATAATAAAGGCCAGCGGATTACACTCGTAAAGCAAACGTAACTTGCCCAATGGCTTATCCGTTGTTAAGGGGTACATAAAAATGCCGCCTTTTATGAGGTTGCGATGTACATCGCTTACCATACTGCCAATATACCGTTGGTTATATGGGCCACCATTGCTTTTACTTTTTGTTTGGCAAGTGGTTATGTATTGCTGAACACCTGGCGCAAACTGCAAAAAATTACCATGATTTACTGAGTAGGTGGTTCCTATTTCGGGGCATTTAATATCGGGGTTACTAAGGCAAAACTCGCCAATAGATGGATCGAGGGTAAAACCGTTTACGCCGCGGCGGGTGGCATATACAAACATGGTACTGCTTCCATAAATAATGTAGCCGGCGGCCACCTGTTCGATTCCCGGCTGTAAAAAATCGTCTAAAATACAGGGTGTGCCAATAGGGCTTACCCTTTTGTACACACTAAAAATGGTACCAATTGACACATTTACATCAATATTGCCACTTCCATCCATGGGGTCCATCAAAAGCACATACTTGCTTTTATTGCTTACTTCTTCATCAAAAATTACAATATCATCATTTTCTTCACTGCCAACACCGGCGCAACTAATACCATGGCGCAATACACCAATAAACTGGTTATTGGCAAATACATCTAATTTCTTTACATCTTCACCCTGCACGTTTACGCTTCCTGCTTCGCCTAAAATGTCCACCAGCCCTGCCTTATTCACTTCTACATTTACCCTTTTTGCGGCCAAACCAATGTCGCGTAACAGCCTGCTTAGTTCGCCGGTAGCATGTGGAA
The DNA here is from genome assembly GCA_038247635.1 of Chitinophagales bacterium. GTDB lineage: Bacteria > Bacteroidota > Bacteroidia > Chitinophagales > Chitinophagaceae > Segetibacter. The sequence goes on along the minus strand of JBBRUR010000001.1, from coordinate 87,919 downwards.
AATCACGCACCTGCTGAATGGTAAATTCGTCCAGTGTTTTAAAACGCCTATCTAAGGTTTTTTCCATCAACTGTATTTTTGAGAGTAAAGATAGCCATGTAAGCCATTAGAAGAGCCACCAAAAAACCGGTTTTATCTATTTGTAAGTATGCCTTGCAGCCATTATACTGACCGCCTTCCTTTCAACGTTTTATAGGCTATTACTGCGCTGCCCAGCATTAAAACCGACCCCAATAAAAATGGTGCTCCGGCAAAATGAATGGGGGCACCGGCTTTTGTAAAATAGGCAAACAGGTTGGTCATTAACAACGGCCCAACTATGGACGTGGTACTAATAAGGCTGGTAAGGGCACCCTGCAACTCGCCCTGCTCGTTGGCAGGCACCTGGCCTGCAATAATGCTTTGCAGGGCAGGGCCGGCTATACCACCAAGGCAATAGGGCAGTAAAAAGGCAAACATCATCCACGTTTGGTTGGCAAAGGCAAATAATATTAACCCAACGGCATACAAAAACAAACCAATATACACACTACGTTCGTTACCAATTTTAGGGTTAATGTACCTTATCAGGCCGCCCTGCACCAAGGCAACCAAAATACCTACCACCCCTAAGGAGTATCCTATCATGGCTTCGCTCCAGTTAAATTTTTCGATATTTATAAAGGTCCAGGTGCTTTGTACTGCGTGGGCCGCCACATATACTAAAATAAGTGAGCCTACTAAACCGCCGATGGAGGGGTATTTTTTTAGCTGCAAAAGCGAGCCCAGGGGATTAGCCCGCTTCCATTCAAATTTTCGCCTGTTGGCCTTATCAAGCGATTCGGGCAATACAAAATAGCCGTACAAAGCGTTTAACAGGGTAAGTATTGCCGATACAATAAACGGAAGCCGCGAACTTACCTGGCCCAACAGACCGCCTAACACGGGGCCAATAATAAAACCAAGGCCAAATGCTGCACCTATCATTCCAAAGTTTTGTGCACGGTTTTTATCGGTGCTTATATCGGCAATATAGGCGGTGGCGGTGGTAATGCTTGCGCCTGTAATACCGGCCAAAATACGACCTACAAATAACCAGCCTATGGAAGGGGCCAATGCAAGAAAAATATAATCAATACCAAACCCCAACAACGAAAACAATAGTATGGGACGGCGGCCATACTGATCGCTAAGGTTACCCAATACCGGTGCAAAAATAAACTGCATAAAAGCGTAGGCAAAGGTTAGCCATCCGCCCCATTGCGAAGCCTCGCTTACACCGCCGCCAATCAACTCCTGTATCAACCTGGGAAAAACCGGTATAATAATGCCCAAACCGGTAACATCTAATATTAATGTTATAAAAATAAAGCCCATTGCCGCCTTGCGTGGTGCCGCCATAATAAAAAAAAGTTGCGCAAATAACCACCATTTTACTCAAACACCATGTTTTTGAATAGCCAATAAAAGGCAGCATAATAATTACTGCAACAAAATTGTGTTGGCGTACCCCTCTCATTTTTTAGGAATGGTATTACATTCGTTTCAATTAAACAAACAATTTATGCAACCAATTAGTACGGCTATATGCTCGTTTGGCATGTCGGGCGTTGTTTTTCATGCGCCTTTTGTGCACTTCCATAATGGTTTTAACCTACGGGGTGTTTGGGAAAGAAGTAAAAACCTTGCAGTTGAAAAATACCCACAGGTAATAACTTACCGCTCGCTGAAGGAGATATTGAGCGACGATGCGGTTGAATTGGTAATAGTTAATACGCCCAATGCAACACATTACGATTATACTAAACAATGCCTGCTGGCCAACAAACATGTTATTGTTGAAAAACCATTTACCAATACGGTTGCCGATGGCCAGGAGTTGGTGGAACTGGCCACCAGCAAGGGTTTAATGTTGTCGGTATTTCACAACAGGCGGTTTGACAGCGACTTTAGAACGGTTAAAAAAGTGGTTACAGAACAATTATTAGGGGAGATGATTGAGGTTGAAATTCACTTCGATCGCTTTAAAGAAGCATTGAGCCCAAAGGTGCATAAAGAAATACCTGGCCCCGGTATTGGTGTATTGTACGACCTTGGATCGCACCTTATTGACCAGGCGCTGCAGTTGTTTGGTAAACCCGATGGCGTATTTGCTGATATAAGAACGGTGCGGCCCCTAAGCCAGATAGATGATTATTTTGATGTTACATTAATATACCCTCGGTTAAGGGTAAAATTAAAATCGAGCTTATTGGTACGCGAAGCGTTGCCAGGTTTTATTTTACACGGAACAAAAGGGTCGTTTTTAAAAAACCGTACTGATGTGCAGGAGGTTTCGCTAATGGCTGGCCAAACGCCGGCAACACCCGGCTATGGTATTGAACCCGAAAGCGAACAGGGTTTGCTGCATACCCAAATAAATGGCGAAGTGATACGCAAACACCTGCCTACACTTGCGGGTGATTATCTTGATTATTTTGAAGGAATTTTTCAATGTATAATAAATGGACAGCCAGCTCCTGTATCGGCCGATGATGGCCTGTTGGTAATAGAACTTATAGAAGCTGCGTATAAAAGCAACGTTGAAAAAAAGGTTATACCGTTGTAGTTTTTGCCATAAGAAAACATTCCTTAACATCGATGGTTAAAAACAATAGTTGGTTTAAGGAGGGATAAATGTAACTCATCTAAAAAAAAAAGCGCCATTTATGAGCATTGTAAGGTTTGCGGTTTTGGTATGTGTATTGCCAGTAGTATCGTTTAGCCAAAGTATTACCTATAATTTTTCGGCCCCCAACGCAGCACACCACGAAGCCGAAATAAGTGTTACGGCCGATAAACTACCTGCCGGTGGCGCTTATTTTATGATGAGCCGTTCCTCGCCCGGCAGGTATGCAAAACACGAGTTTGGAAAAAACGTGTACAACGTAAAAGCTGTGGATGAAAATGGCATAAACTTGCCCGTTGAAAAAACGGATGCCGATGTTTATAAAATTAGTGGCTATAAAACAAAGGCTACCGTAACCTATACCCTATTTGCAAATTATGCCGATGGCACATATTCTGGCATAGATATTACAGGCTACCACCTAAACATGCCGTCGGCATTTATGTGGGTAAAGGGTATGGAAAAAGCACCCATTTCCATTCAGTTTACACTATTAGATGCCCGGTGGAAAATTGCCACCCAATTAAAACCCGGCAGTACCGCAGAAACTTTTTTGGCGCCCGACCTGCAATATTTTATGGACAGCCCAACCAAGGTAGGTAGTTTACGAATAGGTACCTGGAATGTTACTAATCCCGACGGAAAACAATACACCTTTAGATTGGCATTGGAGGCCACTACAACACCCGAAGTATTTAGCGCATTTGCTGCAAAAGTTGAAAAAATGGTAAAGGAAGCTAAAGCGGTATTTGGCGAATTACCTGCATACGACTATGGCACTTATACCTTTATTGCCAGCATTAACCCCTATGTAAAAGGCGATGGAATGGAGCACAGAAATAGTACCATGATATGTTTGCCTTATAATTTTAATGGTAGCGATGAATTACTCGGCGTTTTTTCGCACGAATTTTTTCATTGCTGGAATGTTGAGCGTATACGCCCTGCTGATATTGAGCCATTCAATTTTGAGAAAAGTAATGTAAGCCAGGGACTTTGGCTGGCCGAAGGGTTTACACAATATTATGGTGACCTCATATTAAAACGATCTGGCTTTTTACAGGCCGATGCTTTTGTAAGCAGTATGGAGGACCTTGTAAACGTAAAAATGAATTTGCCGGGGGCTATAAATTATTCCCCCATTGAAAATAGTGAGCGGGCAGTTTTTGTTGATGCAGGCGTATCTATCGATAAAAATAATTACCCTAATATGTATGCATCGTACTATACTTATGGCGGGGCCATTGCGCTTGCACTCGACCTGTCTATCAGGAGCTCTTTTCCCAAAAAATCGTTAGATGATTTTATGCAGGAATTATGGAAACGTTTTGGAAAACCTGCCAAGCCCTACACTATTGCCAGTTTGCAAACGGCACTTGCCACTATTACCAACCATGCATTTGCCAGTAATTTTTTTAACAAATATATTTACGGGCATGAGCCTGTGGATTACTCGTTGCTGTTGGCCAGTGCAGGTATATCGTTACAAACAGCCAACACCGGTAGGGCATGGGCTGGCGGGGAAAACTTTTTGTATACCCGAAGTCAGCCTACATTGGGCGCTGCCACCATTATAAATACCCCTTTATATAACGCCGGTATTGATGTTGATGATGTAATTACCAGCCTTGATGGTAAAAACATTTTAAATAAAAAGGAGTTTACCGAAATTGTAAATAGCCACAAGCCGGGCTATCAATTGCCTGTTACTTACAACCATCGGGGTATTGTTATAGACAGCATTATTACACTGGCGCAAAACCCCGAAATAATTTTAGCAATGATGCCCTCTGTTAACAATACCCAGCAAAATTTTAAGGATGCATGGCTTAACAGCAGGCAATAAAATTAGTAATTACAATTGCGCCGGCAATTACCATGCACTTTTACATATATGCGTGGTGATCGGTTGACATATGTATTTTTTTAAGAAAAGGAAGTACATCTGTTTGCGATGCCATATTATAAGTGGCGGCGGTGGCTCCGCTACCTATTTTAATGGTAAAGCCTTTTCCCTCAAGTGCTTTAAACATATCTTCGTCGGTAGTATCGTCGCCAATGCAGAGTGTAAAGTCGGGTTTAATTTTATTGTACACTTTAAGGGCAGTAACACCTTTATCAATACCGGTAAGCCTAACTTCCAGCACCTTATTACCATCAATTACCTGTACCGGTGTATTGGCTGTTAATTGTATAAGATTATTCAACAACTCCCGCGAACGGGTAAAGCCCAGCCCAGGGTGCGCATTGCGATAATGCCAGGCAAGGGTATTCTTTTTTTCTTCCATTAACGAGCCGGCACAACGGGTTACATACGATTGTATCATAGGCCGTATTCTCTCCTTCCAGGAGTCGCTTACAGTGGCTTGTATTTGCCATGGCTTTCCTTTATACCTTATAAACACTCCATGTTCGGCAACAAAATTAATATCTAAATTACCCAGCCAATTTTCAAGTGAATCTGCATCACGGCCACTAATTATTACCACTTCATTTTTTGCATCGATCGTCAGGCTTTTTAAAAATTGCATTACTGCATCGGTAGGGCTTGCATGCGAGGGCACCTTAGTAAACGCGGCAAGCGTACCATCGTAATCAAGCAAAAAAAGCCTGTTTAATGTTTCTTCATAGCTCTTCCTGATTTTGGCAATAACGCCATCGTCAACCAATTTTACTTTCATTTTATCCTGCTCTGTTTTTAGGGTAAGTAATTGATTGAGAAAATCATTTACCCAATATTGGGTATCGTATGCGGCCAGCCTGTTTTGCATGGTAGCTAAACGGTTTGCTTTTTCATTTTTATCCATTAGCAAAGCCGCTACTATTGAGTCGGCCATTTCCTCGGTGTCGGTAGGGTTTACTAATATGGCCTCATTTAATTCGCTGGCAGCACCTGCCAGTTCGCTCAGCACAAGTACGCCCCCGCTGTTAGCTGCTGCTACAAACTCTTTAGCTACAAGGTTCATCCCGTCGCGCAGCGGTGTAATAAGGCCCACATCGGCCACCCTGTATAACGCACATAATTCGTTAAACGGAATGTGGTTAAAGCGATAAATAATAGGTTGCCATTGTATGGTTGAAAACTTTCCATTTATCGTACTTACCTTCTCCTCTATCATTTTTTTCCTGTCCATGTAAGTAGGTATCAAGTCGCGGGATGGCACAATATTGAAAATAAATATCACCTTTTCTATCCATTCCGGATAACGGGTCAAAAAGTTTTCGAACCCCTCAAGCCGGTAATTAAGTCCTTTGGTATAATCCAGCCGGTCAACAGAAAATATAATCTTTTTACCTATAAAATTTTGTTTAAGCTCGTTGTGGTAAGACATTACCTCTGGAACATCGCCACAATTATAAAACTTTTTAAAATCAATACCCAGCGGAAAAAGATCAATTTTTATAAGGCGGTTGTTGTACACAAGGGTATTAAACTGGATGTCAAGCCCCAACAACATTTTTACCGAATTAATAAAATGTTGAGCATAATCGTAGGTGTGAAATCCAATAACATCGGCACCCAATAAACCTGATAATATATTTTTTTTCCACTCGCCCGGCAAAAGCCTAAACATTTCGTACGATGGAAAAGGGATATGCAAAAAGAAACCTATTGCTGCCAAAGGCATCTTTTTCCGTAACATCATTGGCAACATCATTAACTGGTAGTCGTGTACCCAAATAACATCGCCAGGTCTGCTTATTCTTACTACTTCGTCAGTAAATAATGTATTAACCGAGGCATAGGCATCGTAACTTATTTTGGCATAATTGGTAAGTGTGGGAAAATAATGGAACAGCGGCCACACAGTTGAGTTTGAAAAACCGTTGTAATAATTACTATACAATTCATCGTTAATAAAAATTGGATTTATGGTAAAATCTACCTCCTGCATGTTGTCCTTTGCACGTTCCCAATCGTTATTGGTAAAATCGGCACTGCCAATCCAAATTTTTTCATCAAATTGTATTGCGCTGGTTTCCGTATTTTCAAAGTAACTTTTTAGTGCCGATACCAGGCCTCCCGAACTTTGTCTCAAACTAATTTTATTATCCACATTTTCAATAGAATAAGGCAAACGGTTAGATATAATGATCAATCTACTCATAAAAGTCTTTTGTTATTACTGTACAAAAATCGCACCCATGGGGGTCACTATTAACCTTCAAAAATGTGTGCCTGATTAACCCAAACAAAAATTGAGGTGTAATAAAACATCGGGATTGACAATACTGCCTTGCTTTCTCTAAAAAAAATAGTATAAGTTTTATTTACTTTACCCGCAAAAAGGAGGAGGGTAGTTTACGTAAATGAAAAACAATAGGCACATTTATATGAAAAATTATGGGTAGTTGCTATTAAAAATACCATCCTGGTGTTGCTTTTTAAAAACAATGCAAGTACTGAAAGAGAGCTTTTACCAACGCTATTAAAAGTGAATTACTAGCAGCATCTTAAAAGAATCTTTAAAAATTATTTGGTAATGAGCAATTATTTTTCCTACTAACAAAATAATTTCAACAAATTGTATATTATTTTTTTATTTACACTTAAATTTGTCAAATATTTATTTATTAAACCCCTCCAACATGGAAGCTAACATTGTTATTAAAGCGGCCGATTTAACTCCCGATTTTGCAGATGGCATCTGTAAAGTTTTTTCGAAAGATGCATTGCTGCACATTAAAATTGAATACAGTTTAAATGGCAGCGATGAAATGCCTCAAGCCAAAAAAAGTTCTAAACCTGGTCCAAAGCCCGAAGGTGCCGAAGGCAAAAAAAGAGGAAGAAAACCAGGCCCTAAACCCACTGTAAAACCTGCCGTAGGAGACATGCCTAAAAAGCGTGGTCCAAAACCCAAAATTGCCGCCGAATAATTAAGCGCTAAAAACATTATTGTTTTTAACAATAATTAAATTAACCATCCTGTTAAAAAGGATGGTTTTTTAATTTTGTATATTTAGTTACAGGCCTTATTGCCACCCATTTAATAAATGGTAATGCCAACCATTGCTTTGACAGGCTCAGCAGCCACCTTGCTTTTTTAATCAAATACTTCTAAAAATTTTGATAGCTGTAGTAAAACCATGTACCTGTTAGTAAAGTATGTTTTTGGGGGAAAGCAAGGCATGAAGAAAGAAAATTTAGAACGCCAACTGTTTTTAAATTGCCAGATATTGACCAGTTGGTTAAAGCAAAAGCAGTTATTTGAGCGGAAAGTGTGAAGTTTGCACTTCTAAAAATTGAATGGCTTTGTATGAAGAATAACAAAAGATTGCAGGTTTGGCTACCGGTGCTATTATCGGTTATATTGGTAATTGGTATTTATGCCGGGTATTATATTGGCAAACAATCGGGAACAAAAGGGTTTTTTGCCAAAAGCGGCCGTAGCGTATTTCAGGAGGTACTGGACCTGGTTCAGCTACGGTATGTTGACGATGTGCAAACCGACACATTAGGCAATGCGGCCATTCCCAACATTTTAAAACAACTTGATCCGCACACCGTATTTATTCCTGCTATTAACCTTGCTGCAATTAACGACGACCTAAGGGGAAATTTTAGCGGTATTGGAGTTGAATTTCAAATTTTTTATGACACGGTAAATGTATTGAATGTTATAGCAGGTGGCCCATCGGAAAAGGCAGGACTAATGGTGGGCGATAAAATAATTTTTGTGAACGACAGCACTAAGCTATCGGGTAATAAAATAAAACCCGAACTTATTAGGTTATACCTGCGGGGCGAAAAAGACAGCCCGGTTAAAGTGACCATTTTAAGGGCAGGCCAACTAATACCTGTTACTATTATTCGTGGAACCATACCCGTGCCCTCGGTTGATGCTGCTTACATGATTGACAGCCAAACGGGCTTTATACACCTCAACAAATTTTCAGAAAGCACCTATGTTGAGTTTATGCAGGCACTTGAAAAACTAAAAAAACAAAACCTGCAAAAGCTTATTCTTGACCTTAGAGGTAATGGCGGCGGATTATTAAGCCAGGCGGTAAATATTGCTGACGAATTTTTAGACGAAGACAAGCTAATTGTATACACACAAGGGAGCCATGTACCAAAATACGAATATACCGCCCGTAAGGAAGGGCTTTTTGAAACAGGCAAACTTACTTTACTGGTAGATGAATCGTCGGCCAGCGCCAGCGAAGTACTAAGCGGCGCCCTTCAGGATTGGGACAGGGCCACCATTGTTGGCAGGCGCACCTTTGGTAAGGGCCTTGTACAGGAACAATTTGGCCTTACCGATGGCTCGGCACTGCGGTTAACCGTTGCGCGCTATTATACCCCATTAGGCCGCAACATTCAAAAATCGTATAGCAAGGGTTATAACGAGTACGAAGAAGAAGTTTTGAACCGTTTTCACAACGGCGAGGTGGTTACGGCCGATACCAGCAAAAACAATGGTAAGGTTTATAAAACACCAAAAGGCCATTTAGTGTATGGTGGCGGCGGTATTACGCCCGATGTATTTGTGCCCTTTGATACACTGGCCATGAGCGGCGAAATGCTAAAATTATTTACCAGCGGCACCCTCAATAACTTCATTTATACCTATTACGTTTCGCATAAAAGTGAGCTTTCGGCTTACAAAAAACCTTCGCAACTTGGTCAAAGTTTTCAATCTACCGAAACCATGTTTAACCAGTTAAAGCAATTTGCCCAGGCCGACTCAATCGACTTTAGTAAATTTTCGCCCCGCGATAAAGAATATCTTCAAAAACGTATTCCAGGTTTAATGGCACGTCAAATTTGGCGCACCCAGGGCTACTATGAAGTAGCAAATGCCACCGATAATTTTGTGCAAAAAGCAGTGGAGGCTATGAAATAAGCAAAAGCTGGCTGCATTTTATAATTTAACATCAATTGTTTACCCTGCTGCTACTACATTTAGCGCCGTTAGCTATATTAAGTGCAGGCTGCATACAATGGCACAACGGCCTTGCTGTAATGTATTGTGTACCTTTAAAAAAATTAATTTGTCATGTGGTTGAATAATATTCTTGAAACTATCGGAAACACTCCTCTTATAAAGCTTAACGCTATAACCAAAGATCTTCCCTGCACCGTAGTGGCAAAGGTTGAATACTTTAATCCCGGCAACTCAGTAAAAGACCGTATGGCTGTAAAAATGGTAGAGATGGCCGAACAGCAGGGCCTTTTAAAACCAGGCGGCACCATTATAGAGGGTACCAGTGGTAATACCGGTATGGGCCTTGCGTTGGCCGCTATTGTAAAAGGCTACAAATGCATATTTACTACTACCGATAAGCAAAGCAAAGAAAAGGCCGATATACTTAAAGCCGTTGGCGCCGAAGTAATTGTTTGCCCCACCAATGTTGAGCCCGGCGACCCAAAAAGCTATTACTCCGTAAGCAAGCGCCTTGCCAGCGAAGTACCTAATAGCTGGTATGTAAACCAATACGACAACCTTGCTAACCGCCTTGCCCATTACGAGCAAACCGGCCCCGAAATTTGGCAACAAACGGAGGGCAGGGTTACCCATTTAGTAGTTGCTACCGGCACGGGCGGCACCGTAACAGGGGCTGGCAAATATTTAAAAGAAATGAACCCCAACATAAAAGTTTGGGCAATTGACTCCTATGGCTCGCTGCTGACAAAGTATTTTAACACCGGCGAAATTGATATGAAGGAGGTTCATCCCTACATAACCGAAGGTATTGGCGAAGATTTTGTACCCGCCAACTATGACATGAGTGTTATAGATCACTTTGAAAAAGTAACCGATAAGGACGGCGCGGTAATGGCCCGCCGCATTGCCAAAGAAGAAGGGATTTTTGTAGGATATAGTTGCGGAAGCGCTTTAAGTGGACTTATGCAGTTAAAAGACAGACTAACCAGGGACGATGTAGTGGTGGTTGTTTTTCACGACCATGGAAGCCGTTATGTAGGCAAAGTGTACAACGACCAGTGGATGATGGAACGGGGTTTTTTAGACGTTAAAACGTTTAAAGATATTATTAGCGGCCGCGCCAGCAAACGCCTCGTAACCATTGAGCCTACCAAAACCGTAAGCGATGCCGTTGAGCTGATGAAAAAATACGACATTGAACAAATACCCGTAATGAATGGCGAAGGCATGGTAGGGGCCGTAAGCGAAGGCGGACTGTTTCAAAAAATATTTAGCAATCCCGAAATAAAAAACCAGACCGTTAAAAGTGTAATGGAGCCAGCCTACCCTATCGTATCAATTGATACGCCGGTTGAGCGCCTTGGCGGCCTCATAACCAAAGGCAATGGCGCAGTTATGGCAAAAGACGATAGTGGCAACTACCACATAATAACCAAGTACGATGTGATACAGAGTTTGGCCAAGTAATTTTTTTTTGAGCCCGGCATTTTATTCATTGAGCATCAGCCGTTGCGTCGCACAGCGTTTACTGTAGTTTGTAAATGCAGCAAATTAATTTGCCGTAATCTTACCGCTGTTAATGCATAACCGTTAAATTTTTACCCACACTAACCGTAAACACAGCACCCGGATTTATATAAATACTTCGGCAACTGGCATTGGAATTTAGCACCGGCAACCCACTATTTATAACTACATCAGTATTGGCATCGGGTATAACGCCGCAGCTCCAGTTACTCCCATTTTCCCATGTATTATTGATTGCGCCGGTCCATGTATTTAAAAATTGAAGGGAAACGGCATAGCTGTTACTTCCCGCAACTACACAGCGGTATTGGTAACCATACCACAATGTTGGTGCGTTTGTAATTTGTAGAGTAGCTGTGTTGGTACCACTATAAAAACTATTATTCAAAATATTTGCAAAGCCACTACCCGCGTTTAATTGCCATTGGTAATTAGCACCTGTTAAACTGGAAGTAATAGAAGTATTTCCATTTTTGCACAACAGGGATGCAGTACTTTTTTTAATAAAGAAATTGCTAAAACCGTTTACCGTAAAGTCAATACTATATCCGCCCGGTACAGCCTTCCACGCTGTTGGAATTATAAGCTGTTCGCCTGGTATGGGCGTGTAGGTGGCTGGGGTGGCACTGAGCGAAGCATTTGGCTGTTTTACCACAACAAGATCGCCGGGGGTATTTATTGATGGATCAGCAGCTTTTAAAGCATTAAAGTCCTGCGTAGCAAAAAATAATCTTATGTTTATTATTGCTCCGCCAACAGGGGCTTTTTCAGCTACGATTGTATAGTTTCTGTTTAGGTAAGGCTGACCATTGTAAATACGAATAGCACCGTTATTTTGAAATACGCTTATCCCTACATTTCCTAAATTATTATTATCCAAAATTTCTGCAATTGGCGATGTTGCCGATCCAACTCCTGTTGAAGTATAAATATCAAAGGTAGTATATGCCTTACTGGTGCCTGTTAACACAACCGGGTTTGCAGTAACCTGGCCAAAAGGATTTGGTATAGGCCTTATAAGATTATTGGGTGGCAGGTAATTGAACTTATTAAGGCTATCAAGGTGTCGCATAAAAATGTTATCGCCGGTATTACCTGCTACATTTTTATTGTCGCGCCAGGCAATAATACCCGAACCGCCCGAGTTTTCGAATGTGGCAATTGGTTGTTCAAGGTTATATATACCATTATTATAAACACCTGTACCTATTGGTCGGCCCATTGCACCCCAGGATAGTTCAGCTCCATTTATTATGGGACTTACCCTTGCCGACCTGTTATACTCACGAATATAAAAAAGCGCATCGCCAAAATTACTTAACAAAACCATTGGCAAATCAAAGCTGATGTTAGAAACCGAAAAACCGGTGTTAACTTCTTTTCCTACAACCTCACCTTTTTTGTTGGATGTTTTGTACTCTAAAGCAAAAGTTTTGGCTGATTTTTTTACTAACTGCAAATGCTGCAAACGCACCAGTCTGTCGCCCATAGCGTTCATAATTGCTGCCGCATAAATATGAACGCCCCCAATGGACATGCCTCCACCTGTAAAGCTAAAATCGGGAAAAGAACTGCCCTCGGCCAAAAGTGTATCTCTAAAATAATTCAGTGTATCTAAAGTTTTGGGTTCAATCGGATTAAAACCTAACTCGGGATTGCTGTAGGTAGTTCGTTGATAAGGAATACTGTCGTACTTTTCGGCCCTGGAGGCATACCCTAACACCGAAAAATTGGAAACAACGTTATTCAAGTAGGTTCTTTTAGTAACTGCAAATACATCTACATTTATATTGCCTGTACTAACCAGGGTAGTACCTTTTGGAAAATTGTAATCGAACCCGCCCTCGTCAATAATTTCAAACCCGTTTGAAAGTACCCTGTCGTTTACGTAAGCGTATACGGGACCGCCACCACCGCCGCACGTTACGTTTTGAAAATCTCTGTGAACCGTATAAAGTACGTACACCTCGCCGCTTTTAAAATCTGTAATTCTGGGGCAGGCAATCCCTGCTTCGTTTCTATATAAAGTTTTAACCTTAGAGTCTTTTTTTGCCCGCCATACCCGGTTATAACAAAGCATTTTATATTGCGAGGCGTTATTGCCATTCATACTCATAACAACATTACAGCCTCCCTGTCTGTCGTACCAAATGTTATAATCAATAACCGTTGTACTGGGAAATATTACAGTCAACTGAATACCACACGGTGCTGGCGATTTTGTTTGTATCGCATTTTCATTAACAATACCACCGCCAAAATATGTCATTGTTCCGTTTACATCTTTATAATCAAAAACATAAATATAATCGTTGCCATCACTTTTTTTGAAAGAGATAAAAAAACCTTTTTGCCCGTCAGGCACCAAAAAGGGTGAAGAAAGATTGAAAAAATCAGTTGAAGGAGTTTGTGCAATAATATAACCTGTATTACCAAAAACGCTGTTGCCACTATTAAGCATGTGCTGCACACAAATTCTCTGCCAACTGTAATTTTTAATACTATCATCAATATAAGTTAGAAAAAAGCCCCCGGCGCTGTCAGTGGCAGCAAACGACCGGCTCCGATAGTCCTGTAGTGAACCAAAGGTATATCGCTGGGTATTAGGCCCGTTAGCTACCGGCACGCCATTTTCGGCCCACATACGGTTTCCTGCATTGTCATATTTTTGGGCATAGATGTCGGTTTTGGTGGTAGCTGCATTCCTTTCATCTTCCCAAATTACAAAGTAGCCGCCGTCGGGGTAACTGTTAAGCACCAACGCATTACGTTGCTCCAACGGTGCCACTGCCACGGGCATGTGAAGGCTGTCGGTAAACTGGTTTGTGGTGTTACTCCATTGACCAATAGCCTGCGAAGCAACAAATAAAACAACCACCGTTAATAATTTTTTCATGCACGATTTATATGAAAAGGTGATAGGTATGATTGTTTGGAAAAATCAAAAAAGAATACGGTAGGCAAGCTTATTTTGTAGGCGGGCTACTATTATTTTTAATATTGAATGCTATGTTATACGGCAGCTCCTTTGGTTGTTGGTTAAGCGCAATTAATTGCTGAATAAAATTTTCGCGAAACGGGCGGGTATCTATGGGTCCATCGTTTTTTATTAAGCAAGCCAGGCATTTGGGAATGCACGCACTCTGGTCAACAAAATTTCTGACGGCATTTCCCGGCAATAGTCCAAATCCGTTATTAAAATTTACAAAATCCGAAGCTTTATTGCCAGATACACAATAACTCATAATTGTAGATCCTGTTGCGGGTGGCGGTGGGCCTTGCGGGCAACTCCCCTCTATGACACCGCAACTATCCAGGGTTCCAAAAGTATCGGGGTTACTGGTTAACTTCCACCCGCACCATTTGGTATGATAAGCGCCTAACAAATGCCCCATTTCGTGCATGGTAAGGTATATTTGCTGGCCGGTAGTATTAGGCCCCACAGGAAAATTACTATCCTTGACATTATAATTCATATCACAATAACAAAATGGGTTATCTTCTGGCGTGTAGGCAAAACAGGTATTGGTCAATTGTGCTTTAACCCTGCCAATCGCTCCGGCTATGCCCGACCTTCCCCTTTGAGAGTTAAGGCTAAAGTCGAGCCCGACACAAATGTTACCATAAAACTCTTCCTGGTATTTTGCAGCAAGATCCGCCAATGCATTTTCCCTGTTATCGCCCCTGTATGGATCCGGCGTTGTCCAAATATTTATGGTGGTTATCTGTATATTAATTTGTTCGTTTAAATAACCAGTGGCCACCGCGTTAAACAATTCCGTTACATAATTTACCGTTTGCTGCATATTACTTCCCTGCCATAGATACAAACTGTCAAAACAATCAATAAACACCTGCACACACTTTTGCAATGGCGCGCTGTTTTTGTTTTGGTAACCGGGCGATTGAATGGCCTTTACCAAAGCCGATGAAGACTCGCTTTTTGTACCACAATTAAACGGCACTACCGGAAACTGTACACTTTTACTGTTGTACAATCTATACCCCTGCGGATTGGTCAAATCGGCTTTGGTAACCTGTATGGCATAGGTACTAAAAGTGGCTATAAGCGAAAGGTAATTTTCGTTAACGGTTAAAACAACATTATTTCTTTCAGCTTCGCCTACTACCACGCCTCTATAGGTTGCCGGCATAGTTATGTCCTGTAAAACATTTTTATCGTTTGCCGTAAATTTTATGTTGCCAAGTTCAAATTTTATAAGGTCACAAATAATTGCCTCGGTTTTACTAACGGGCACCGATAACCGTATAATTGGCGGCCTTTCTGCAAATATTTGTTTGTTGAAACTGCTGTTTACGGTAAGCTGCTGGTAGGTTCCCCGCTGTTGAAGTTGTTGATTTGAAACAAATGTAAAAGGCTCAAAAAGTTTTTGGGGTAATTTCCTTGTTTTTAATTCCTCTACCTGTTTTTTAACAGGCCAATCCTGCGAAAACCCTGCATTAGAACACCATAGTAAAATAATCAGCAATGGCTTGTACATATTGAGATAATTTTAGATGTAAAAATTACACTAATATTTTAGCAATAAATATTATTTGTTTGTTTACTTGTTATGTAATAATTCGGCCCAAAAAATGGCTGTAATTTGCCATCACAGGTTCGCCAACCAACAAATTCAATTTAATTATTTTTACTTATGTTTTCTCTATCCTACAAAGCCCGGCAAATCAACCAGTTACCATCCCCTCCTACACGCATCATATCGCTGGTACCATCGCAAACCGAGTTGCTGTACCACCTTGGACTTGATGAAGAAGTGGTCGGCATCACCAAATTCTGTATACATCCTAACCAATGGTTTAGAAATAAACAACGAGTTGGCGGTACAAAAAATGTAACCATTGATATTGTCAGGTCGTTACAACCCGACCTGGTAATAGCCAATAAAGAAGAAAACGTGAAAGACCAGGTTGAAGCCATTAGCCAGTTTGCGCCGGTTTGGGTGTCGGATGTAAATAATTTAGCGGATGCACTTAACATGATTAAAATTATTGGATTACTGGTTGGCAGGCAAGCAAAAGCTATTGATTTGACTAAAGAAATTTTTAAGGCGTTTGAAATACTACAATGTTTCCGCGAAAGTTTTAGCCACGAGATGCCGGATGTACCTGATCAATTGTATTGCGGGCAATTTCCTGCAATTAATTTAGTTGAAACTGTAAAGCTCACTCCTTTAAACCATAATAAATCATTAACGGACACGGCAAAAAATGGGCGGAATAACGGGGGGTCTAATCAACCCTTAACAACTAAACAAAAGTCATTTTTTAATCAACCATCCATTAATAAGCTAAAACTTTTGTCCGGCCAACTACCAATCAGCAACCAACAACTTATACGCACTGTTTACCTCATTTGGAGGGACCCCTACATGACGGTGGGCGGCGACACATTCATAAGCGATATGATGCAGCGGGCCGGCTTTATTAACGTGTTTCAACATCAAAGCCGTTATCCATCCGTCACTATTAATCAATTGGCCAACAACGGTTGCCAGTTGCTGCTGCTGTCTACCGAGCCCTACCCTTTTCAACAAAAGCATATAAACGAGTTGCAGCAATTGCTACCCAACACAATTATATTGTTGGCCGATGGCGAAATGTTTAGCTGGTATGGAAGCCGTTTGTTATTATCGGCAAAGTATTTTGAAGGTTTAATACAAACCATTTTTCCCCAACATGTTTGAGCCACATAAAGGTTAATTTTAAACAGCTTTTAAACAAACAGTACAATTGCATAAAAGCCACGGTAAATAACACCGAGGTTGTTACCTTAAAATTACAAGATACAAGTATGAATTTTACTAAGTTTTCGGAGCCGGCCCCTAACCATAAAAATGATGCTCCTTCAAAAAAAAAGCAATTCTTTTCCATCAATGCTTCGCTGCGTGGCTACCTAAAGCATCATGGCCGCGAAGTAAAATTACCCGTTCAATACAGCGATCTTTACCGCATTACCTACAGTGTGCCACTAAAAGATAAGCATGGCAACGACACCATGTGGGAAAAAGTTGTGTACGATATGCGTGAATGGGAGTTTATAAGAAACGGCCTGGTTGAAATTTATGCGATCCTGAAAACTGAAGGCAACCTTAGCTTCTCCAAACATTTAGATGTGGCCCGAATTGACTTTTGTGCCTTTGGTAACTCCAACCCTTTTCGCATCCGCATTGTAAACAAGTACAACGACAATTACGATCATTTTTATATTAAAGCAGCCGATGCCAGCCGCATTTACGGCCTTGAGTTGGAGCACCTGCTATCGCCCAACCGCATAACCTATTTTACGCACTTTGATACGTTGGTTGAGGAGCATATACCCGGCATACCCGGCGATATGTTTATTAACCAGTATCTCGGCGAACCTATGACCAACAAAATAAGGTTTGCCAAGGAGTTTGTGAAATTTAATGAACGCTGTTTTTTGCGGTTATTAGGCGATATGCGCAGCTATAATTTTGTAATAGACATTACCCCCGATATAGAAGATTTTCAGTATCGAATCCGTGCAATAGATTTTGACCAACAGTCGTACGAGGGTCGTAAAAACATGTACCTGCCTCAATATTTTAAAGAAAACAGGCAATTGGTTGAAATGACTTTAAAATTGATTGATAAAGAATCCATAAAGCAATACCAAACCGAAGAGCGCACCATGATGGCTTTTAGAGTGGCCGACAGCCGCTACCGGTTAATGGAACTTTTTAATATTATGTGTCGTGACAACATAGCACCGCCCGAAAAAGTAAACCAGTTAAAAACCGAATTAAGCGACTATTTTGAAAGCAACAAGTTTATGCGTTGCAAATCAATGGGCGATATTGTAAAAATGACCCTAAAACAAACCTTGCTTAAAAACCTTTCGCAAATACAAAAAGAAAGGAAAAAGGCCAGGATATAACCATTTTTAGTTGCCCGTTTATGAGTAGTACTTTAACCTTAAATCAATTACAACTTTATTGCCCTATGCGTTACCCAACAGTAGGTTTGGCCTGTGGCGTTCATTAGCAAAAAACCATGACTTTACGTACACAGAAAAATATCTTTACCTTCGTTGGCCCAAAAAATTAGTATGAAAAAAGAAGAGGACTTTTATTTAAACCTGGCTGGCGAAGATGGAAAAACAGGTGGAGTGAAGCCTGCACGTTGGTTTAAACGAATAAAGAAGGGAATTACCACCTCAACTGCCGAAAAAAAAGAAACACCCGAAGGATTATGGACCAAATGCCCCGAATGTAATTATATATGTACTACGGCCGATTTAAGAGAAGCGCTTTTTGTGTGTCCCAAATGCAATTATCACCACCGTATTGGCAGTAGCGAATACTACGAAATACTTTTTGACAACAAGGAATACGAAGAGCTGTTTGACAATATAAGAAGCAAAGACTTTTTAGAATTTGTTGACCTGAAACCCTACAGCAAACGCCTTGAAGATATTTGGGCCAAAAGCGACCTTACTGATAGTATGCGGGTAGCCGTAGGCAAAGTGTTTGACCACGACGTAGTTATTGCCTGTATGGACTTTGAATTTATTGGTGGTAGCCTTGGCAGCGTAATGGGCGAAAAATTTAGCAGAGCGATAGATTTTTGTATTGCCAACAAAATGCCTTACATGGTTATTTGTAAAAGTGGCGGTGCCCGTATGATGGAAAGCGCTTTTAGCCTTATGCAACTGGCCAAAACCTGTGGCAAATTATCGCAATTAACCGATGCTCAAATTCCGTACATCTCCTATTTAACCGACCCCACCTTTGGCGGTATTTCGGCAAGTTTTGGCATGTTGGGCGATCTTAACATTGCCGAACCAGGCGCCCTTATTGGCTTTGCAGGCCCGAGGGTAATAAAAGAAACGATCAAAAAAGATTTGCCGCCTGGTTTTCAGCGAAGCGAATTTTTATTGGAGCATGGATTTTTAGACATGATCGTTGACCGGAAAGTATTAAAAAAAACTACCTCATCGCTGTTGATGACTTTTAAAAACTAACAGCCCCCGTTTATTTATTTTGAAAAAAAACGCACCAAAGGAAATTAAGAACCGCCAGGCTTATTTTGAATTTTTTATTGAAGATAAGTTTGACGCTGGCATGGTGTTGATGGGCACCGAAGTAAAAAGTATTCGTGAGGGAAAGGTAAGTTTCAACGATAGCTTTTGCATGTTTTTTAAAGATGAACTATGGCTTCGCGGCATGTATATTGCCGAGTATTCGCTGGGCACAAGCAATAACCACATTGCAGTACACGACCGAAAATTGTTACTTACGAAACGGGAATTGAAAAAACTACAACTAAAAATGAAAGATGTAGGCTATACAATAACCCCGCTGCGCATATTTTTTAATGACCGCAACCTCGCCAAAATTGAAATTGGAATTGGCAAGGGTAAAAAACTGTACGACAAACGCGAAACACTACGGAAAAAAGATACCGACCGCGAAATGAAGCGGTTTTTAAAGTAACCATTTTAAACAAAGTTGATACTTAATGTGTGTTGCTGGTAAGTGGCATAATAATGGCACGGTGAGAACCATTATTAAACAGGGTAACTAAAAAAAGGCGCAACGGCTGTAGCAGTGTATGAGGGTACAAAAACGTTTTGAAAAATACTATTTGCTTTGGCTGGTAATTTGTATTTCCGTTGTAGGAAACATTGGTTTGCATGCGCAAAATGTAACCGGCGAATATTATGGTGTTGGTAATGTGAGTAAAGACGGCAACTACAGCCAATACCTTTCCGAACTTATACTTAAACAGACAGGAAATAAAATAACAGGCGAATACAATTATTACTTCAAAACAGACTATCTATCGCAAAAAATTACCGGCTATTACGATGCTAAACAGCGGCTGGTGGTGCTGCAAATTGTTCCTTTATTACATTACGGTGCAACCAATAAATTTGGGGCCGACTGTCTCATGAAGGGATTTTTTGTATTAAAAACTTCCCGTATCGAGACAACATTACAGGGGCAGTTTGAAGCAAACAGCCAATACCGGTACACCTGCCCAAATATTTTTTTAAAACTTACAAAGGAACTACTTACGCCCCAACAACGCAAAGCGTTAGTAAAAGCGAAGGAGCAACAATACCTTGCCGTGGAAGCTGCCGAAAGCGAAGCAGCCAAAAAAAGCAACGGTAACATAGCCGACAGTGGCAATACCGCAGCTTCGCTAAATAATTTATCGGTAACGGTTAATAAAAAAAATAAGTTAGCAAATAAAGCCGGGCAGGAGCACCCGGTGGCAAGCAGCCAAATACAAAGCATGGTAAAAAGGGAAGTCAAAGACACCGCTACTTTACCAACAACAAAATCTAAAGCACAAAATGAGGTGGTAAGTGATAACAATAACCTGCCCGGGGCTATTGCACAAAAAGCCACCATGCCAACCCAACAAGTAAGTGCAGCGACCATTAAAGTTGCGGTAACTAAAACCATAGCTGAAGAAAATAAAACAACAACAAACGCTTTTACGGCAATATTGACCGATGCGCCTAGTAAAAACGAAACTTCGATAGCCGAAAAATCAGTATCGTTAAATAAAAAGGGTGTAACAGAAACAATTATAGCTACCCCCATGCGGTTAGATACCATAAAAAAGGCGCCGCCAGCTAATATAGCCCCCAAACTACAATTGCCGTTGGGCGAAACCAGCGAGGAAATGACCAGGAAACTGGCCCTGCGCACCTTTGAGGAAAGCCAGGTTATTTTAGTGGATACAGACAGCCTGCAAATAATTTTATACGATAATGGCGAAGTAGATGGCGACACCATAGCACTGTTTGACAATCGGCAGCTTATTGCCCGTAACCAATTACTGACCGACCAGCCAATAAAACTTACCCTGGCTATTGATACACTAGTGCACGAAATAAGTATGTATGCACAAAATCTCGGCCGCATTCCACCCAACACGGCCCTTTGCATTTTTATGGCAGGCAATCAACGGTACGAACTTATACTTACCAGCAGCCTGGAACGAAATGGCACCCTTAAATTTCGTAAACGCACCCTGTTGGAAATTGAGGAAGAAAATAAATACTTTAAATAAAACAGCTACCAGGCATATATAAACCTAATCGCTTTTTGAATTTACTAATTCAATTAATTAAAAAAGGCTCGTTTGCCCTTCTTCATTTTTTTTTACCCACTCCATTTCAACGGTTTTATTATAGTCGGCCAGTTTGTTGCCAATTGCCTTCCAGCCCATGACTTCTACAAAGTCTGCTATTTGTATTTTTTGCGTTTTTGCCATTGTACCTCGCCCGGTATTTAATTTAAGTGTAGGCGCGGCATCGGTAGTTACCACCTCTACACGATTGCCTTTCCCTTCTTTAATAAATAAAAACTTACTTTTTATAGTAGAGGTCTCAATCTTAAAACGCTTTACATTGTACTGCAATTTTTCGTTATCAAAATAAACCGCGGTGATAGGTTTTTTAGCATCAAACTTTTCAATTAGCAAGATGCGCTCAGGTTCAAAACGTTGGGTCAGCTCGGTATCCGTTAATTCATAACTGCCGTCGTCAGTAATTACTAAAATGTTTTCTTCTTCAAAAGTGCCCAGGTACTCCCCTTTTTCATCGGTATTGAGGCGGCCAAACTTACTGTCAAACCAAAGCTTGCGACCAGCTAAAGTACTGCGGCCGGCCTCCTTAAATTTTACTGTTCTAATTGCGTACTTCGTTACCTGGTTGCCGTTTGGCCCTCTGCCCTTAATATCCAGTTCTTCAAAAAAAAAGTCGAACTCTTTCTTTTTAGCGGTAGTGTTCGGACTTAATATCACCTTTACCACTTCTGCCTCGCCATTATGGTTACTGGTAAAATAATGCACCCTGCTTTTGTCGCCCCCTTTGGTTAAATCATACTCACGGTCGCGTATTACGCCGGTTACATTAAACCGCTTGGCATAGCTAACGCCGGTTGGCCCATCTACATATATCATGTTAAAAGTAGTGCGGTCATCACTTTTTTGAAACACCTCTGCATGAATAATATCCTTACCAATAAACACCTTGTCGGCCACCTTTACTACCTTCATTTTACCCGCCTTGGTAAATACAATAACGTCGTCAAGATCGCTACACTCGGCTATCAGTTCATCCTTTTTTAATGTCATGCCAATAAAGCCCTCGGCGCGGTTCATGTACACCTTGGTATTGGCTATGGCTACCGATTTGGCGGTAATAGTATCAAACGGCCTGATCTCCGTTTTACGTTCACGGCCTTTGCCAAATTTCTTTAGTAGATTTTCGTAATACCCAACAGCAAAGTTGGTCAGGTGCTCCAGGTCGTACTCTACCTGTTTAATATCGGTTTCCAGGTTTTTGATCTGTTCGTTTAGTTCGTCAATATCTAAGCGGTAAATGCGCCGTACTGGTTTTTCGGTCAGTTTTAAAATGTCTTCCCTGGCTATAGCCCGCTTTAGCCTTCTTTTAAATGGATCGAAAGCTTTGTCTATAGCTTCTATAACCAACTCCCACGTTTCATGCTTCTTTTCTAATTCCTTGTAAATTTTTTCTTCAAAAAATATTTTTTCAAGGCTGGTGTAATGCAACTTGTCGTTAAGCTCGCCCAGCCTTATTTCCAGCTCGCGGCGCAGCAGGTCTTTTGTATTTTCGGCCGAAGTTTTCAGCAGTTCCTGCACCGTTAAAAAAATAGGCTTCTGGTCAACAATTACACAAGCGTTGGGCGATATGCTTACCTCGCAATCGGTAAAGGCATACAGGGCATCAATGGTAATATCTGTAGATATACCGCTGGCCAGTTCAATATTGATTTCCACCTTGGCAGCGGTAGTATCTGTTACCTTCTTCACCTTTATTTTACCCGCGTCGTTGGCTTTTACTATGCTTTCGCACAGGCTGCTTACGGTTACACCGTATGGTACATTTCTTATAACGAGTGTTTTTTTGTCAACCTCTTCAATGGCCGCCCTCACCCTTACTTTACCTCCCCGCTTACCATCGTTATAGTTGGTTACATCAATCATACCCCCGGTTTGAAAGTCGGGGAATATTTCAAGCTTTTTACCCCGCAGGTATTTTATGGATGCATCTATTAATTCGCAAAAATTGTGGGGTAATATTTTAGTGCTTAGTCCCACCGCAATACCATCGGCGCCTTGCGCCAGCAACATAGGAAACTTCATGGGCAGCGTTACCGGCTCGTTTTTGCGGCCGTCGTAGCTAAGTTGCCATTCGGTGGTTTTAGCGTTAAAGGCCACTTCCAGTGCAAACTTGCTGAGGCGTGCTTCAATGTATCGCGGGGCGGCAGCATCATCGCCGGTGCGTACATCGCCCCAGTTGCCCTGCGTTTCTATCAGCAACTCCTTTTGCCCCATGTTTACCAATGCATCGCCTATACTGGCATCGCCATGCGGGTGGTACTGCATGCTTTGGCCAATAATGTTGGCTACCTTGTTAAAGCGCCCATCATCCATTTCCTTCATACTGTGCAAAATGCGCCGCTGCACGGGCTTCATGCCATCTTCTATAGCGGGCACAGCCCTTTCTAAAATTACATACGAAGCATAATTTAAAAACCAGGTTTTATACTGGCCGTTAACGCCACTTTGTAGGGTTGATAAATCTAATCCCGGAGTTGAACTCTTCGCCATTGACTTTGTCTACGTTTGAGGCCGCAATTTATTTGATTTCTTTTTTATACCGGCATTTGTTCTTTGGGGGGGCATGGCCCCGTCCGACTGCTGGTCCAACTATCGTTTGCCGCCCGGGGCGTTAGCGAGGGGGGGGGGAAAGCAACTATAACGTTGGTAAAGCATTTGTTAGTAACAACATATTTTCTCAATAATAGCTAATTACTGCACCCTAATGTAGGCAGTACTTAGTTTGGCTTTTCTTCTACCCTTTATTAACAGTAACCACCACATTGCCCTTTTTACGTCCTGTATCTACGTACCTGTGCGCTGCTACCATGTTGGCAAAGGCATAGGTCTTGTCAATGTTAGCATTCAGTTCACCGTTATCAAAAAGTGTTGCTAACAGGGTCAGTTGTTCCTTTGTTTCGCTGGCAACGTCCATGCCCTCAACGGTTATGTAGTGGCCATTTGCTTTTATTAAGGGTTTACAAGCCTTTTTATTGGTTTTTCCCACTGCATCAAAAACTATATCAAAGGTGTCAAACAATTTTGTAAAATCCTGTTGGGTGTACACTACTACCTCGTCGCTACCCAGTTTTTGAGCAAGCCCAACACCTTGTTGGCCACATACTGAGGTTACCCTGGCTTTGTAATGTTTGGCAATTTGGACTGCTGCTGTACCTACGGAGCCTGTTGCACCATATATTAATACGTTTAAGCCAGCCTTAAACTGAATGCCAGCCTTGTGCAAAAAGTAAATGGCGGTCAATCCACCAAACACTATAGCAGCCGCCTCCTCAAATGAGGCCGTTGTTGGCTTACAGGCGATGCTTCCTTTTGCTTTTAAGGCAATATATTGCGCATAGGCACCAAACTGTAAACCGGTACTTGCCATTACTTCATCGCCCGGTTTAAAGGCCAAAACGTTTTTACCAACCTGCACTACTATGCCCGATAATACGGTGCCTGCAACCGGCTTTCGCGGCCGGTTAATACCGATCACCAGCCGCATTACTAACTTCATAAATTTACTAACGGCAAGGGCTCTCACTCTTACATCGCCCGAGTTGACCGTGGTTGCCATAACCTCAACCAATACTTCATCATCTTTTATAATTGGCTTGTCAACGTCCATTATTTGTAATACCTCCGGTGGACCATAGGCATTACAAACCACCGCTTTCATTTTGTCCTTTTCCATTTTTTATTAATTTAAAAGGGTTGTATTGCGGTTACGTGTTGCGGCCATTACCCAAACAAACAATTACCAAAATACCCCCTGGCATTGTTATAATACCCTTGTACCCGCGGCTATTACCATTACCATTTAATACATTCCAATTTGAAAATAACAATATTTAAACGTTAATTTAATAGCACTGACAAGATAAACATCATGTGTAGTAATGCTTTTTATAATTAATTATTTATGCGGCAAATAGTGGAGTTGGATGGAAAAGCAAACGTTTATCATTAAACGCAAGGTGCGTCCTGTTACAAGTATAAAGTTATTTGCCAGGCATACATTTAATAGCATGAGTAAACTATTGGCAAGCCGTGAGCATAGCTGTTTAATACTGTGATTGTATAGAAAGGCTGATATTTATACAGATAACATTTAGACGCCAATGGCTATCCATAATACTAAGGAGGCGTAGCTGAAAATAATTGATAATGACTACCTGCAGCAATAGCTTTGGTTACGCCTCTGCCCTTGCAAACCCTACCGTATCGCGGTATAGCTGTGGAGATACATCGGCATTAACTTTAAAAAAACGGCTGAAATAATATTCGTCTTCATACCCTAATTCATACGCAATTTCCTTAACGGATTTACTGGTAAGGTATAGTTCACGTTTCGCTTCTATAATAATTCGCTCGTTTATGAGGTGCGATAAGGTTTTATTAAAATGCGCCTTCGTCATTTTTGCAAGGGCCCCGGAACTTATGTACAACATTTTTGCATAGTCTGCGGGGGAGTGCTTTATTTTAAAATTCTCTTCTATCGCATCTTTTAATTTTTGAAGCACAAGGGGCTCCCTTTGGTCTTGTATTGCCACAACAATACCTGGTTGTTGTGCGGCTTTTAAACGTGCTGCCATAATTAAAAATATTTTTAAATACGAAACCAATAATTCATTTTGGGCAAGGGCAAGGTTTTGCATTTCGGTCTTTATTTGTTTGCACACAAGGTTAAAGGTGGTGGCAGATGCCTCATCAACCTTTACAAAAGGCGGCTGGTATACGTTGTTGTACAAAATGCCGTTGCACGATACCTCTTTATGATGCTTGTGAATACAAAAAAAATCAGGATGAAAATAAAGGGCAATACCGCTAATTGGTTGTTTGGCAGTAATCATAAACGGCTGATAAGGGGCAAAGGCAAACAATGTTTCTATGCCAAAGTCGTATTGAGTAAAGTTGGCCTTTAGCGTGCCGCTACCCTCTTTTACCCAAATGAGAGCGTAATAGTTTTGTCGTTGTATGTAATCAAAATGACTGTTGTCAACAAACGAAAAATATTTGAAGGCAAGGGTGCCCGTATTTGGATTAACCAATGTAAATGCTGATTGATTGAGCATTTGATTTCACTTTATTAGACTTGAACAAAAATATTTACGAAGTAAATTTTTTAAAGATAGCGGTTTTAATGTGGCCTCCAAAGCCAAACGTATTGCTGATTGCATAATTAATTTCTTTCGGCTGGGCTTTGCCTAACGTTAAGTTAAACTGGCTACTCCACTCGGGCAACACCTCGTTGGTATTTATGGTGGGTGAAACAATATTGTGCCGTAGGGCCTTTATAGAAATGATTGCCTCCACAGCCCCTGCGGCCCCTAATAAATGGCCGGTCATGGATTTGGTGCCGCTTATATGCAGGCTGCTTTGTTTGCCAAACACCCCTGCAATGGCTTTTAGTTCACTATCATTGCCCAACATAGTTGAGATGGCATGAGCATTTATATAATCGATAGCCGAAGGATCAATGGCTGCATCTTCCAATGCGTCCATCATGCCAAGGTAAGCACCCTCGCCATTGGGATGGGTACCAGTTAAATGGTATGCATCGGCCGCCATACCACCACCGGCTATTTCGGCTATAATTTTTGCACCGCGATCTAATGCCGACTCTAAACTTTCTATTACCAGCGCTGCACCGCCCTCGCCCATCACAAAACCATCTCTCTTTACATCAAATGGCTTTGAAGCAAAAGAGGGGCTTTTGTTATGGGTAGACAATGCTTTGGCTGCATTAAAACCACCCACCCCACTTTCATTAATAGCCGCTGTGGAGCCACCGGCAATAATAATATTTGCTCTACCCAAACGTATATAATTAAAGGCGTCAATAATTGCATTTGTTGAAGATGCACAGGCAGATACAGTGGAAAAGTTAAGGCCCCGTAAACCATACCTGATAGATATAACCCCCGAAGGAATATCGGCTATGATTTTAGGAATAAAATAGGGATTGAACCCTGGCACTTTATTGCCGTTAAAAAATTCTTCCAACTGGTTTTGGAAGGTTTGGATACCACCGTTTCCCGACCCCCAGATAACGCGTATTGTATTTGTATTTAGTACAGTAAAATCAATGGCAGCATTCTTTATTGCCTCATCGGCGGCAGCCACTGCATAGTGAGTAAACAGATCGTATTTGCGGGCTTAATTTTTAGTAAAATAAGCTGATGGCTCAAACCCTTTTACCTCGGCTGCTAACGTTGTTTTAAAATTTGTTGTATCAAATTTGGTTATAAAATCAACGCCGCTTTTTCCGGCTACTATGTTTTGCCAAAACTCATCAACCGTATTGCGCAGTGGCGTTATCGCACCCATGCCTGTTATCACCACCCGCTTTAAGTCTTTTATCATATTTGGTTTTTTATTCAGCTACCGGTTTGTAGTTGTAACCTTTCTTTTAACGCCCTTACTTCTGCCTGCAGTTTTTCGATCAATTCCTTCTGAGGTGTTAAAGCAGTTTCAATTTCTTTGGTTGTATACCTTGGTGTTATATGTTGGGGGCAGTTCCAATCGTAGGCTTTAATGGTAAAAACCATCATGCGTTCCGGCTTATGTTTGTAATCTTCTGTTGTTAATAAAGCGTACAATATTGAGGCACCGGCAAGTTCAACTATTTCGGCGGTAGCCAATAATTTTAATCTCGTCATGGATGGATAATCTACCATAATAATTGCCACTTTGTTATTTGTGGCAATATTTCCTAGGGAGATGTATTGCATATTTCCAGTAAAATCTACAAAACCTATTCGTGTTTCATCCAACACTTTTACAAAACCTTTTGGCCCGCCACGGTGCTGTAAGTAGGGGTATCCGTTTTGGCCAACGGTGGCCATATAAAAACTATTTTGCTGACCAATAAAGGCTGCTTCATTTTCGGTCAGCCCGTCAACAAAGTTGTCGCGTTCCATTAGGGCATAGCTATTACGGCTACCTTTTTTTGCTGCATTGCTTTGGCCGCATCTGAAAACACCAGAGACCCGAAATTTTTTGCCACGGTAAAATTGATTTAAATATAAGTGACCAAACCATTATTACGAAATTATGAACAACAGGTATGCGCATACTTATCATTTACCAGCCAACTGTGCGGGGGCGGCGCTATTGTGTGCAATTGGACTATACACAATGTTGGTAGGCTCGCAGGCCTGTACTTCCTAACCCAAAACCGCATCCCATAAGGTGTCGCCACATTTATTGGCAAGCATAACCACTTCCGGGCTTTGTTGGTCGTTATCGTTTTGTATTTTATTTTCCATTGTTGAAGATCATAATTTTCTGTCAGCCTCTTCAATGGTCAGGTCGTTAATACTGGCAAATCGTTTGGCCATTACGCCATGCGCATCAAATTCCCGGTTTTCGTTTCCATAGGCTCTAAACCCTTGCCCGGCCGCATTTTGATATTCATATTTAAACCGAACGGCAATGTGGTTACCGGTGTGGGCCCAGTATTCCTTCTTTTGTTTATAGTGTAGTTCGCGGTTCCATTTGTTATTAAGGCAGGCCACGATTTCGGCCCGCCCGTTCACAAAAACATTCCGGTTTCGCCATTCGCTGTGTTCGGTATAAGCTTTTGAAACCCGTTGGGGATTGCGGCTATTTATGCATCTTCAGCCATCCGAATTTTTTGTTTGGCGCTCTCTAACGTAAATGGAAGTAGCGGTGGCTTTGTTTCCATGTGTTTTTTTAGCGTAAACAATCTGGTCATTTTATATTGGCTTCATCCAATAAGGTTATTATTTCTGCAGCCAGGCTTTGTTGTTTGTTTTTTGCATACCAACCATGCAATTCGTTACCATACGTAGCGGCTGTGGCCGGGTTGGCTTTCAATTGTTTTACCAGTTGTTGTGCCGTTGTTGGCCGTGGCCCCCAAATGGCGGTTACGTTGTATTGTGTGTCTAACTGGATTAGCTTGGGAATAGAACGGGTACCATTGGTTAGGTAACTATTCATCAGCTCGTCGTTTTGGTCGCGATACACCAGTTTCATTTCAATTTTTCCCTCACTCATATCAGCAATAGCCTTAAAGGCAGGTATTGTTTGTGCAGCATCGCCACACCAATGCTCGGTTATAATTAGCCAATATATTTTGTTGGTAAGCTTTTTTACCTGCTCCATCAGTTTGTCGCCCGGTATAAATGTTTTTTCAACCCTTTGCATACGGCTGGTATTTAGGTTGATGTATTCTTTTGTTTTCGCATCGGGGTTGGACGAGAGGTCTTCCGCCATTTGTTGTTGATACAAATGATAATCAATTCCTTTTGTAACATAGTTTGCAAAGGCTTCTTTTTTAATACTGCTGCTTTTGGTGGTTGTACTCATAATTATTACATTTTATAGTACAAAGGTGCAAAGATATACCGGGTAAAAAAATGGAGGATGAACGCAAATGGATGGACAATTTTTCCGCTGATAATTTGTTGGTTAATTGGTGGCTTCATGTTTTTAAATCATTTTTACCAGCCACCTCTAAAAACCACAGTTGCTGGGGGCCACTGACATTGTAACAACTAATGAAAAAATTTAATGATTCCGCTATTTGGTAAGCTCAATGGTAAATATAAAATCATGATAAAAAAGGCTGAATAAAATTACCAATGGTATAAGAGTGTGACCTCTATGGTCAAAGAGGCAGGCTGCATTGACTGCTGAAAAAAGCTATAGAGCCTGGTATCAAAATATAAGAACCAGATTGTCGATAATCATAAAAAATTTGGGAAGCGGCTAATAACCAAAAAAGCTGGTTGCAGCCAGCTTTTTTGGTTGTGTTTAAATTGCATTAGTTAAGACTTACATCGGCAGTAGCTTCCAGCGATGGAGCCGCCGGAAAGTCGACCGGGATTTGCGTAAGATTGTGCAGATAGTTCATGGCAGTTTTATCACTTACCTGCAAAACCAGGTCTACCAGGTTTTCGTTGGTATACCCTTGTGCAAAAAAGTTATCCACTAAACTGTCGTCAACACTACCCCTGTTTTTGGTGATGCTTTTAGCTAATTTTACCAGGGCATCCAGTTTGGCATCTTCGGCTTTTCCCCTGCGAATGTCAATCAATTGATTGTCGGTAATTCCATTCATTTTACCAATAACCGTATGGGCGCTTTGGCAATAAACGCAATTGTTTACCTGGCTCACCACCAGGTTTACGGCTTCTTTTTCTTTATTGGTGAGGGTAGTTTTTGCATTTTGATAGGCAAGGTAGCGTGCAAGTCCATTGTCAGAATGCGCAATGGTAGCATACAGGTTGGGTACAAAACCCAATGCTTTGTTCAGGTTGTCAAAAATGGCCTGGTTAGCCGGGGCAACTTCCTCGCGTGTAGGAACTTTAAAATTTTTCATTTCATTTATTTTTTATGTTGTTGTCGTTATTGACTGTGTAAAATTGCATAGAACAATCAGCATACAAAATGGAGAATGAACGCCAATGGATGGATAATTTTTTTGATACCGTTAAAGCACAAAAAAGCTGGCGTTTTTTATAGCCCTTTTAACCCGCTGTGTAAGTTTTATTTAAACCCGGCTGGTAAAAAAGCAAAGGAAATGGCCGTTTCCCGCCCCTGGTTAAAGAGGCAAGACTGAATACAATAAAAAGCTATAGCTGGTAGTTAAATAATTTGTGTTTAAACAGTGTTAAACAGTACGCTATTAATTCCCAAACCGCACAATTGTGCAAAAGGGACATAGGTTAAAAACGTGGTTATTTTCATCGCAAAATTGACCGTAGGCTACATGCAACTGCCTGCTATCAAGGCTGCTTTCTTTTAACGATAACTAGTATGAACTGGAATTTAACTATGGTCGGTAAGGCCACTTACAAGCTGTCTAAATATGGTTCGTTTTATATGCATTGAAGGTAGGCCCTGCCATAGTACCAATCGATGAACGTCCGCCCGGCTGACCAATCGGACGGGGGGGGGGCCGCCCGGCTAACGCCAGATGGACTGGGATTGCGACGCCCTCCTGGCTTACGCCAGAGGGACAGGCAACAATGATGATACAAAAAACCAGCGATGGTATTATTTAATCATTTTTAGACAGCTTGTTAGTAAATCGAACAGACTTACTGAAGATTAGTACTTGCAATTTTAACCCGGATATTGCTGTTTAAAACTCAACAATAACCCCAAGCGTAGGTATCACAGTTGGGTCATCATTTTTTACACGGGTTGGTATGGCATTGCTTCCATCGGCTTTAATAGCCAGCCCGTCAGTTGTTCTAAAAGTTCTGTTGTCGGCCGTTCGTTGCCAGGTATATTCTGGTATTACCGGGTTTCTTGATATATACCAGTTGGTAACATCTAAAAACAAATCAAAGGTTATTTTTCTAAGATTAATCTTCTTATCTATCCTTACATCGCTGCTATTAAAACCTCCCAGCCGTTGTGCATTCAGTCGTGCAAAATCCAAAGTGCCTCTTCCCTGCGATGAATAATTTAATCTTGACGCGGTTTCATCAAATGGTGTAAAAGGTGCACCGCCCTGGTAGCGGTATTTTAAACCCAGCTCCCAGTTTCGTGGAAACTTATAACCCCAGGTTACGGACAATAAATGTCGGTTATCCCAGGTACTTGCCACAAATTTGTTATCAGCACCACTGTACAAACTGCGGAAAAAAGTATAAGAAAGTATACCAAAAAACTTGTCAGTTAATTTTTTCTGTGCAAAAAACTCAATGCCATAAGCTTTGCCTTTCCCGTTTGTATTGACGGCCTCGTTGCCAAGTGCTGTAAAATCGGTACCAAGGTTTGCTAACGAAATGCCATCTCTTGCCGATACAGCAATATTGCCATATTGCTTGTAAAAGCCCTCCACTGTTAAACGCAATCCATCGTTTGGTAAAAATTCAACACCAGTTGTATAATGGGTTGACCGCGTATATTTTGCATTTTTATTTACCAGAACATTATTATTATCAGCAAAACCTAAAATGGTATAAACCGGCAGTTTGTAATAAATACCTGTTGAAGCATTTACTGTCCATTTATCCGTTAACACATAGCTAAACGAAATTCTGGGTGACAGGGTTTGTAGGCCATTCATACCAGTTGTTGTAAAAGTGTTCATATCTGTACGGGCGCCAGCACTAATACCCAGCCTGTTATCCAATACTCTTTTACCTACCTGTACAAAGGCTCCAAGGCGCACAAACGGATCTAACGGACTGGTAAAATTTTGATTTATGCCGGGTTGAATTATATTGTTGCCTGCATCTTTTACTTCTTTTTGAATTAGTAAAAAGGTTTTGTTGTCGTATTCTGCCAGTTGAGTGGAAGCTCCATAAGCTAACTTCCAGCCATTTTTATTTTTATTGATATCAAACCGTAGTTTGGTTTCGGTTTCGTTGCTGACAAAATCCAGCGTTTGGTTGGCTGCTGACCGGTTTTCATTGTCCTCATATTTTTGAAGATTGTTATTAAACCTAGTACGGCTTAAAGCTAAATTCCAAAACCCATTTGGGATACTTCTTTTAAGGGATGCCCCTACCGTATAATTTTTTTGCTGAATACTGGCGGCTGAATTAAGATTGTATAATTTTTCGGGGGTGGCATCTTTTACAGTAAGAAATCTAAAATCATCAATAGCACCGATACCAATAAAATTGAGGGTAGTTTTATTATTTATTTGATGCGTAATTTTTGTTTGAAAATCCCAAAAGTCTGGCAGAAAGGGAAGGTCAAGCGCCTTAAAAAGCAGTTGAAAAGTTGACTTTCGGGCCGAAGCTAAAAACGTTGTTTTTTTATTTTTAGACAAAGGTCCTTCTAACGTAATGGCAGACTCGGTTATGCTTGCCCGTAAATTGCCCTGAAATTTGTTTGCATTACCAACTTTTTGTTTAAACTGAAATACGCTGCTAAGTGCATTGTCATACCGCGCATCAAAAGCTGATGAACTTAGTTTTACATCTTCAATAAAAAATACGTTTAAAATTCCCTGTGGTCCGCCACTGCCGCCTTGTGTTTGAAAGTGGTTAATAACAGGTATTTCAATTCCATCTAAATAAAATACATTTTCGTTAGAGGCACCACCGCGAATGATGATGTCGTTACGAAAGGTACCTCCCCCCTGCCCACCACCAACGCCTGGCAATGTTTGTATTACTTTGCTAATGTCAAAATTACCACCGGGGTTACTTCTTATTTCCTCTGTTGTTAATCGCTGCACGCTAAGGGGTGTTTCTAAAGTGGCAGCCCTAACACTGCGTTTATTTGATTTTACAATTACTTCTCCCAACGCTGCTGCATCTTGTTCAAGCTCAATGGTAAAAACATTTTCGTTACCGCTGTTAACAACAATATTGTAAAGAGTGAATGTTTTAAAACCGATGGAACTGACAACCAGGTTGTAGGTTTTTACCGGTATGTTCAATATTCTGAACCTTCCGTTAGAATCTGCAGCAGCCGATAAGTTAGTACCTGCCAGGTTAATATTTGCCCCGGCAAGCGATTGCTGTGTACTTTTTTGAAGGATGGACCCGCTGACACTACCCGTTTTTTGGGCATAGATTGTACCTGCCATTAAACATATAGCCATTAAAACCAATAGCTGTTTATAGAAAAATTTGTTCATTGATAAATTGATTGTAGACATTTAGTACACGTTTTGGTTTTATATGATGCTGTTTTCTTTTAATAATCAACGTCCGGCATCAGCCCGCCATGCGCCGGTCGAAATTGTATTACTGTTTGGTAATTAGTACGAGAAACAGTTGAAATAACTTTCTTCTGCCTTTTCTAGTTTGGCTTCGGTTAATAATTCTACGTTTTTATAAATCTTCGCCTCCACTAAATTTTGGCAGGCAAGTAAACAACCTTCGTCATTTCTTCGCTATCCTTCCACAAATGTTGCGCAACTTCCTTGTCATTAGCGTATTCATCCGCATCAACTTTAGTGGGGTAACCTCTAAATTGTTTAAACCCATCGGGACCAATAAACTCGCCACCTTTTACATTGTCGCTTAAAGCCGCATATAAAACCGGCAGTGCGCCCATTTGTGCACTTTGTAAAAAAAGGCTACCCAGCGGCCTGATAAAATTGGGGAAAAACCGATCCAAATTGGTTTTTGAAAGCCCCGGATGTGCCGCCATCGAAATTGTTTGGTGATTAGCAACTGACCACCTACGCTGCAGTTCAAATGCAAACATTAAACAAGCCCGCTTGCTTTGGCCATAAGCGGTACGCTTGTTATAACCTTTCATGGCATGTAAATCATTAAAATGAATTTTAGACCATTTAAAAGATAAACTGCTTAGTGTAACAATTCGGGCACCGGAAGTATTATTTAGCATTGGTAACAAAAGTCCGGTAAGGGCAAAATGACCAATGTAGTTAGTCGCCAACTGATTTTCGAAGGCGTCTACGGTAACTTTATAAGGCGACATCATAATGCCCGCATTGTTTACGAGCAAATCCAACTTATGAAGTTGTGTCTTACATTCATCTGCAAATCTTTTTACATCGGCCAGACTGCTCAGGTCAAGCAGCATACATTTGAGTTTTGCCCTTAGGTGTACTTTGCGTATTTTGGCTTCTGCTTCTTTCGCCTTTTGAATGTCTCTGCAAGCCATAATCACTTCAAAATCTTTTTTAACCAGCCCAATAGTGGTTTCGTACCCTATGCCGCTATTTGCGCCGGTAACAATGGCTACTTTTCCTTGCTGCGAGGGTACGTTTTCAATACTCCATTTATCCATCGGTTGTATAAAAATTGTTTTGGATAATTAAAACCGGGATGGCTCTTCTATCCAAAATGTTAGAAAAATTTTTAAAACACCTTAAACAACTTTATTGTTTGCGGCGGTTTTGATAGCATTTAAATGGCCTTCCCGAATAAACAGTACGTAGTTGGCGTGTAGTTTAATCAGGTCATTATCCACTTGCTGCCCGCCTCTACCATCTTTAAAAAGCAGCAAAAAATTATGGTCCGTTCTAAATAAAGGAGTACGAGGCTTTATGAAGGAAAAGGCAATACTTAGCGGATATATTTTAATGAAGCTTTTTTTAAATTGAAAAGATTAGGCGGGATTATGCATAAACCGTTCAACAAAGCCTTCAAAATCTACTATCGCAGAATTTTTTTTGGCCTTGCTCATGTAAATTTCCTGATAAGTTTTGCAGGTTTGTAATTCACGGGACTTTTAAATTTTTGCCCATTGTTTTGTGTAAACCTCTTGTAGAGGCAATTGTTTTAGAATTTCAAAACTTTCTGCTTTTGAAAATTGAAATAAGGCTATGGCTATTGTCATTAAATTATAGCCTTGTTCATGATAAGTCGTTTTGTTTTCCTCGTCCTTATTTTCAACCATTCACTTTCATCAAATCAACACTACTTTTTTATTGGATTTCGCATTATTTCGTAAACCAACTGAGGACTGGTTTTTGTGATGCCCGTTAATAAAAAAATAACCTTACCAGCATCCGATGCATCAATAGCATAGTAATAGTCGCGGTCTACGCCGTCGGGTTTTGTTGTTAAACAAAGTCGTTTAAAAAGCCATTGCCAGCTACCCCTTTTATAAAATAAACTATTACGCTCAGGGGCATTAATGAGCCATTCATATTCTTTCCAATTCTTTTTTAATAACGGGTTCTGGTTTTCAATTTTTACAATTGTTAACCCGCCGTCCAGTTGTTCTATTTCGTCTAATATCCAGCCACTATGATTTTCCCAGGCTATGTACGGTTTATCTGCGTGGCTGTTGTTCCAATCCGATGAGGTGGTTATAATGGTTACAAATTTCCGTTTTGAAACGTCAGCCCTGGCAATCGCTTCGCCTATAACCTGCACTGGCCCGGCTACCACTATAAATAGTGGATTATCAGCAGTTGATTGATTGACCTGATTTTTTAGTGCTTCATAGGCTACTTCCGGATCATCTACCGCGCAAATAAAATCGGTTTTTTTATAGCCAAACATTTTTCCACCACCAATAGCGCTTTGCTTCATTTGTGCATAAGGCAATGTACCATCAATACCGGGATGCTCGTGATTACTGCCCCAAATATGATCGCTGTAAATGTAAACGGTCAGTTTATCCTGCAATCCCTTTGCAGCAATAACGGCCAGCGACAAAGGCGTTGCTCCCCAATCGTCGTGATCGTGTTCGTTACCGTCGGAACTAACCACTATACGGCCTTTGCTTTGCCACAAGGGGGTTTGAGCAAACAAAAAATTAAATTGAAAAGCTAACAACCACAGTAATAAATAAATCCTTTGCATTGTATGGTTAATTTTTGGTTAGGGTTATGAGTGTAAAGCTTTGTCGGGAATTAGCGTTGATCCGCCGCGGCGGACCTCCGGATGTCATATTAAAAAACCGCTATTACTTTGGTTTATTACCCATTTTTGAGTTCAAATATGGTTATTTCAGGTCGTACATTAAATCTAATTTGCCACAAATGCCCTAAGGCTCTATTAATGTAAAGTGTTCTTCCGTTTGATAGGTCAAATTTACCCGAAGTATATTTTTTGTTTTTAACCGGAACAATGGGTGCATCTAAAAACGGCGGTTTTACTTGTCCACCGTGTGTGTGACCTGATAAAATCCACCCTTGATAATCACCCCAAACGTTTAGGTCGCAAACATCAGGATTATGACATAACACAATGTTTGATTTTAACTTATCAAATTTGCTCATTACATGGCCAGGGTTAAAATTTAACCCCCAATAATCATCAAAGCCTATAAAGTTTAGCCCTTCTATTTCAAGATGTTCGTTTCTCAACATCTGAATTTTATTTTCGCCAGCCAATTGCGCAATTTTATTGGCAACGGCTGGTTGTGCCCAATTTTTGCCATAGTCGTGGTTTCCTAAAATTCCAACTGTGCCAATTTTACCTCGAACGCAGT
Organism: Chitinophagales bacterium; assembly: GCA_038247635.1. GTDB lineage: Bacteria > Bacteroidota > Bacteroidia > Chitinophagales > Chitinophagaceae > Segetibacter. The sequence goes on along the minus strand of JBBRUR010000001.1, from coordinate 50,869 downwards.
TTTTAAGTACCAGTTTTAAATCGTTATATTGAACTTTGTCTTTATGAGTGGTTACAAAATCCCCTGTGTAAACCACAAAATCCGGATTGTATTGTTTTGCCTTTTCAAATGTTTTGACTATGTAATAAAAGTCAAATCGTTTACCAATATGAATGTCACTTATTTGCATTAACGTTTTCCCAATTAAGTGTTTTGGTAAGTTTTTTACCGGCATTTTTTGCTTTACAAATTCTACCCAAAAGGGCTCAATTTGCCACGAGTAAAGCCCTCCTAAAACGCCCAGGGTGGTAAGGGTCCAAAAACTTTTTTTTACAAATGTGCGTCGCTTCATAAAATGGTTACCGGCCCTCCAATATACACTTCTCACCTTTATATTCTACTATTTTCAATTTCAAATCTTTAGCCAATGATTTTTATGTACCTGGGTTGTTATAACTTTTGTAGCTCCGTTTCAGTGTGGCTTCTCAGGTTTTCCGTGTGGTAAAAGCCAAATTTTAGAGAATGTAAAATGAATGGATAGTCATTGCTTTGTTGTGGTTTTTTTTGCTTGCTCAATAGAATTGTTACAGTACAAGGGTGTGACACAACAATGTTACATAAATGCTTCAATGCCAGCCCCAAAAAATACCATTAAAAGGAATAACGTTTTTGATAGCTTTTACTGGTAAATAAATGCACCTGGTTATGATACATTTATTGGTTGTTATAGAAGCACGGTAATGGTTAAACCGCTTCACTTGACGGAAGTATTTTATTATGATTTTAAATAATCGGTAAGTTTGCTGTAAATGAACCATTAACGCTGACAACTTGCACTAAACTGTTTATTAAGGTACAGTAAAACATTTACCGTATGGATTACCAGCATTTAGGGAAATCGGGCTTAAAGGTTAGTAAAATTGGTTTTGGATGTATGTCGCTAAAAGGTGCGTACGCCGATGTGGAGAAGACGTTACACAAGGCAATTGACCTGGGCATTAATTTTTTTGATACGGCCGACCTGTACGATAAGGGACAAAACGAAAAATGGGTTGGTAAGGCGCTGGCTCATAAACGAAGCAACATTATTATTGCCACAAAGGTGGGCAACCAACTACGCAGCAATGGCAGCGGCTGGGACTGGAACCCTACCAAAGCTTACATTTTGACGGCGGTAGAGGCCAGCCTTAAAAGGCTTCAAACCGATTATATTGACCTATACCAGTTGCATGGCGGCACCATTAACGATGATATTGATGATACCATTGAGGCTTTTGAGTTGCTAAAGCGACAGGGCAAAATAAGACACTACGGCATATCGTCCATAAGGCATAATGTAATACAGGCGTATGTGCGAAAGTCGTACATGGTAAGTGTAATGATGCAGTATAGCCTGCTTGACCGGCGGCCCGAAGAAATAGCTTTCTCTTTGTTGCAGAACAATATTATTGGTGTTTTGGCAAGGGGTACGTTGGCCGGTGGAATGCTAGGTAGTAAATCCGCTACCGATTATCTTGCCTATACCACAGAACAGGTGGCAGCGGCTGCCAGGGCCGTTAAATTGTTTTCGGGCCAGCAGCGACGCGCTACCCAAACGGCCCTTCAATTTGTGTTAAATAATGCAGCGGTAACCAGTGCCATTGTGGGTATACGCAACAACGACCAACTGGAAGATGCAGTTTCAGCCTTAAGTGCACCGCCGCTTACCGAACGGGAAATGGAAGTATTGAGACAATCGATCAAAATAAATTACTATGAGCAGCACCGGTAAACGGCTGCAGCTATATGTCCATTTTCTGATTGTATTAATGTTGCGTTAGCGGGTCGCCCTCAACATTCAGTAAGGCTTATGGGTAGTTGAATGGCCAGGCCCCCATCGGAAGTTTCCTTATATTTATTGTTCATATCCAGGGCAGTGCTCCACATGGTAGCAATTACTTTATCAAGCGATACCCTGGCAAAATCGGGACTACTTTGCAGGGCAAGTTGGCAAGCCGTAATGGCTTTTATGGCACCCATGGTATTGCGTTCAATACAAGGTATTTGTACCAACCCACCAACGGGATCGCAGGTTAGGCCAAGGTGATGCTCCATAGCAATTTCGGCAGCCATGAGTGCCTGGCGCTGCGTGCCGCCCATACCCTCGGTAAGTGCTGCAGCAGCCATGGCGGAGGATACGCCAATTTCGGCCTGGCAACCACCCAGAGCGGCCGATATGGTAGCGCCTTTTTTAAATATGCTGCCAACTTCGGCGGCTGTTAATAAAAAGCGGATTATTTTATCGTTTTCAGAAACACCGTTTGGCGGATTGCAGAAAAGTAGAAAGTACTGTAAAACCGCGGGTATTACGCCTGCCGCTCCGTTGGTGGGGGCCGTAACTACCCTGCCAAACGCTGCATTTTCCTCGTTTACTGCCAGGGCAAAACAACTTACCCAGTCCAGTATATAATTAAATTGTTGTCCGCCTTGTGCAATGGCCTGCACCCAGCTATCGTAATTGGTGTATGATTGGCCAGCAATCAATTTTTTATTTAAATCGAAGGCCCGCCGTTTAACTTTTAACCCGCCAGGAAGTTGCCCAAAACGATGGCAACCACGATAAATGCAATTGCGCATCGTATTCCAAATGTGTAGTAAGCCTTTTTGGGTGTCGGCCTCACTTCGCCAGCTGTGCTCGTTTTCCATAACCACTTCGTGTATGGCAAGCCCGGTTTTCATGCACCAGTGCAAAATATCGGCGGAGGTATTGATGGGGAAAGGCAGATCGATATCGTGGCCGGGCAAAAGCTTGTCGCCTTCTTTTACTATAAAACCACCACCGACCGAAAAGTAGGTTTCGCAAATTTGCTGACCATTAGTGTAGGTAACTAAAAACGAATGGCCATTGGGGTGAAAGGGCAACGCTTCGTTGTACAGGTAATGTATGTCGGTTAACGGGTTAAAGTTAATGAGCCGGGAGCCGGCCAGTAGTAGCTGTTGTGTTTGACGGATCTCATCAACCTTAGTTGCTACCATGTCAACATTGATGGTGTCGGGTTGGTAACCGCAAAGGCCAAGCATTACGGCAATATCGGTGCCGTGGCCTTTGCCGGTTTTTGCCAGCGAGCCGTACAAAATGACCTCTATTTTAGCCACGTTGTCCACTCCCCCATGCTCACCTGTTGCTTTAATGCAGGCCAGCGCAGCCTTCCATGGCCCAAGCGTATGCGAACTTGATGGCCCAATACCAATTTTAAACATATCAAATACCGAAATGGCCTCGTGTGGCATAGTACTTATTTGTTTAACAAAAGTAAAGACGAAGGCCATATTGGCTCATAAAAGATATTTAAGAAGATTTGTAAAATTTGTTGCCTGAAAACAGATTCCTCTTATATTTGCAGCCCGAAATGGAACTGCTGCGTAGCTCAATTGAATAGAGCATCCCGACCAGGGGGTAGGGAAGGTTTTAGGTTTAAAACCTGGCGCGAAATAAAACAACTGGCTGCGTAGCTCAATTGAATAGAGCATCTCACTACGGATGAGAAGGTTTTAGGTTTGAATCCTAACGCGGTCACATTTAACCCACTTTAATCAGTGGGTTTTTTATGAGTCTGAAATTAATAGCGCATTCCTACTCAGATTGGGACGGTTGTAAACTTTCCCGATTTTTATAGGGATAGCTCGGTCACGCTTAAATTAGTTATCTGCTTCATACAACTCCAACGGCTGCCCGTTAGGATCGTAAAAAAAGGCAAAACGACGGCCTGTAATTTCATCTATCCGAACTTCCTGCACGTCCACCCGGTGGTTACGTAATTCGGTTACGCTTTCATCAATATTATGTACCTCAAACGCCATGTGCCGAAGCCCTTTGGACTCGGGAAATGAGTTTCGCTCCTTGTATTCAGGAAAGGAAAATAATTCAATTTGGTAAATACCGTTAATGGCGAGATCCAGTTTGTAGGACTGGCGGGCTTTTCTGTATGTTTCTTTTATAATAGTAAAGCCCAGCACTTCGGTATAAAACCGTTTGCTGGTTTCATAATCGTCAGTCAGTATGGCTATATGATGAATGCGTTTGATATTCATGTATAACTGTATTATTTTTTTTTTAGTTTACTGAAGTTGTTGCTGTAAAAGTGAGTTAAGCCCATGCGACGGGCGTTAGCCGGGTGGGCAACAAAAGTTTTATAAAAAATAAAGCGCTGGTTTAAAAAAGGGCTCTATTACCAATTACTATTTACTTTACTTTTTTTCCGGGAATATCCTGACCGCCCTGGTGCAGTATTAGTTTTTCAACGGCACCGTTTGCATCTTTCATAAATTCAATTTCCGCTTCCACCACTTTTAAAAAAAATACGTTGTTGCTTTTAGCAAAAAGATCGAACTGTGGCTGGCCTGTTGCCTGTGCTTTCAGCTTTCCATTAACCAGCGATACCGTAATAATAAATTGAGGCGCTAATTCATATTCGCCCTCGTATTGTTTTAGATTTTCCTCGTCAACCGCCACCTCCTTTTTAGACTCGGGAAGTGTATATGGTTTATCGAACAATATTTTTTGTACATCATTTTCCAGATTACCAATTTTTGAGTTATCAGCGTTGCTAAGCATAATGATACTAATACCCATTTCAGGCACCGTTGAATTGGCGGAAAGAAAACCTGGTATCCCTCCGTTATGAGAAATTCGGCGATAGCCATACACAGTATCGACTACCAGCCCAAAACCATAATTGCTGAGACGGGGAGTAAAGGCATTGGTGAGAGATGACTTAGAAAGTATTTTTTCAGTTTGCAACGATTTGTCCCAGGCAAGCAGGTCGTTAACTGTAGTGTACATGGAGCCTGCAGCATAACTTACCGTACTATCCACCATTAGCGAGGGTTGCGCACTTACCCCGGTTATGCCCGCATAACCTATAGCTTTATTTGTTGTTTTAAGGTTTGCAAAATCAAAACCGGAATGGGTCATTTGCAACGGTTCAAAAATTAACTGTCTTACCATTTGTTCGTAAGGTTTGCCACTCACCTTTTGTATAATGTAACCAAGAACTACATAGCCCGAATTGCTGTAATTGAATTTGTTGCCGGGTTCAAATTCCAGCGGCTTGCTCATAAAAATGGCCATCAATTCCTTTTCGGTTTTGGGCGAATACACCGGTCCGCGCATAAATGTTTCGTCATCAGTATAACTCCAAATACCAGAGCGATGCGTTAGCAAATGTTCAATAGTTATTTTGTCGCCATCTTTAAAATCAGGGTAATATTTTGATAGTTTTTCCTGCAAATTAAGTTTGCCTTGCTCCACCATTTTTAAAATAACAGCTGCGGTAAACTGTTTGGTAACCGAGCCAATCTGAAATATAGTATTTACGTCGTTGTATTGCCTGGCCTCTACATTTTTGTAACCATACCCTTTTTGTAGCAACACCAAGCCATCTTTAGTAACCAGCACCGACCCGTTAAATATATCGGCTTTCTGTGCTGCCTTAAAGTAGGCATCAAGCTTTTCGCCAGTGGTTTGTGCAAATAAGTTTGAACAAAAAAAAGTTGCTGTTAATAGCACGGTTAACTGCTTCATAGTAATTTATTTATTTATTTTTTAGATAAGAGGCTGCTACGAAGCAAGACGGACCTCCGTGTCTTTAATACTTTTAAAGTTGCCCTGTAATTCAATGTTGCCTTCGGTGGCCATTTGGTGTAATCGCCATAAAACATAGGCGTCGCCGGTTGTTTCTTTGGCTTTGCTAAAAAATTGGGTAAACATTTTATGCACCTTTTGCCAGTCAAAGGTTATAAAACCAATCAAGGCACCGTCATAATAATCGTATTCCTTTTGTATCAATTTTTTGCCGCCTTCCAGCAATCGAACTCCCTTGTCTTCCTGCGCCAGTTTAGCCCACTCGTCGGGGTCAACCTCAAATTCCGATAGCGTAATGGGCCTTGCCAGTTTCTTTGCTTTTACAAACTCCCTGGCTGCTATTTGAAACAGGCTGGTCGGGTAAAAAAGGTTTCCCTTATCGTTTATAAAAGGCAGGTTGTTAAGATACAAAATAAATATGCGGCCCTGCAAGTCTTTCAACTGGCTCATCAGCCAGTAATAGCCGCACACATCGTGTTTATTTTGGGCTGCCCATATCCAAACTATTTCGTCAGGGTCTTCCGCCAATTTGTTTTTTAAGGCAACCACCTCTTCATTGTCGTGTACGTGGCCATCATCGGCCAGTACATTAAAGGGGCCGCCTGCCAAAAGGTCTTTCCACCATTGTAATCGTGCAGCCTGACCTTCTTCTGTAAATAAATTGTTGATAGGACCAACGGCAAAATCGTCCCGTATACAAACAATTTCGCCTTGCATTTCTACATCAAGTTCAAAACTTTTTTTAAGTGCTTCTATATTGGCTGGTTCAAAAACAATGTGGATCATAATGTAATTAAAAAGTAAAAAATGAGGTACAGCATTAAATTTTAGATGCCGTTAAGGCTTGTTTAAGGTTGAAGGGACCCTTGTCGTACAAATGTGTCATGTTTGCCCGGCTGTTTATGACAAGCTTACGTCAGTCGCACTTGCATTATTTTGGGCAACAAATGCATGGTTAACATTTGACGCCTGGCCAAAAAACTGGTCCTCCCGCAACAATTCTATTCCCTGCAATGCGCAGGGGTTAAAATCGACATCGTGCCATGCCAGTTTTTGAGTGCTATGAATTTTACATGTGGTCAAAATAATAGCGTCGTTGGGGACAAGGTTATAGGCTGACATAAATTTCGGCACCAGCCAGCGTACGATATTTGACGAGGGCAATATGATAAGGTCGTTGAGAAAATCAAGTTCGCTCAGCGGTTTGTTTAATATAGTTTGCATTGCCCTCCGCTCTTTTAAAGTACGCGGAGAAGTTCCGCCATTATAATCTATCAGCAAGTAAAGGTATTCGCTCAAAATAATTTCGTTAATGAAAAATTCATTTTGGCCTTCTAAAATTAAATCTCCGTAAAAGCTAACCTTGTTACCCTCTAAAGCTTCTATAAATATTAAGCTGTCAATAAGTAACTTATTGGTCACATACATGGTAATTTATCCATTGGAAATTCTGGAAATTTAGCAGCTCTCACTATTTTCATCATTCGGTTCGTCTTTCATCTTTTGAGGTCTTATCGAAAAATGAAGCGCTTTCTGACAACATAACTACTTCCACTGTTTTCTCATTAAACTCTTTAGGAAGTTCCACAGTCAACATGCCATTCATGGCTTTTCCCTTTGTCTTAAATGCTTCCATAACTTACGTATTTCACTAAATCTACAAAATCCTTCTCCAATTTAACCACAGCTACGCAGGCAACGCCTCGGCCGGTGCTCCTTCTATCAAATCCAATTCAACCTTCAGATTATCAATAATAAACTCCTGGCGCTGCATGGTGTTTTTGCCCATATAATACTCAAGCAGTTGTTGAATGTGTGTTTCGGGCAAAAGCATAACAGGTTGCAGGCGAATTTCGTCGCCAATAAAAGCACCAAACTCACCGGGACTTATTTCGCCCAACCCTTTAAACCGGGTGATCTCCGGCTTATTCCCCAGTTTTTTTACCGCAGCCTGTTTTTCAGTTTCGTCGTAGCAGTAAATCGTTTGCTGCTTATTACGCACCCTAAACAAGGGTGTATCCAAAATATATACATGGCCGTTTTTTACAAGGTCAGGAAAAAACTGTAAAAAAAAGGTGAGCATTAGTAACCTTATGTGCAAACCATCCACATCAGCATCAGTGGCCAGCACAATGTTGTTATAACGGAGCCCTTCCAGCCCATCTTCAATATTTAATGCGTGTTGCAATAGGTTGAACTCTTCGTTTTCGTACACCACTTTTTTGGTAAGGCTAAAACAGTTCAGCGGCTTTCCCCGCAGGCTAAAAACTGCCTGGGTTTCCACACTCCTGCTTTTGGTAATGGAACCGCTGGCACTATCGCCCTCAGTAATAAAAATGGTCGACTGCATTTTCTTCTCCTGTATATCTTCTTTGTTTTTGCCGTCGGCTTCGTCGTTAAAATGGTACTTACAGTCGCGTAGTTTTTTGTTGTGCAAGTTGGCTTTTTTTGCCCGCTCATTGGCCAGTTTTTTTATGCCAGCCAGTTCCTTCCGTTCCCGCTCACTTTGCTCAATACGCTTACGCATAGCTTCGGCTACCGAAGGATTTTTGTGTAGGTAATTATCTAGTTCCCTGCCTAAAAATTCTACCATAAAGTTGCGCATGGTTGGCCCGGTTTCAAACATGGTAAGCGAGCCTAATTTTGTTTTTGTCTGGCTTTCAAAAACTGGTTCCTGTACTCTAACTGAAATTGCCGAACAAATGCTGCCCCTAATATCGGCAGCATCATAATCTTTTTTATAAAAGTCACGAATTACCTTTATAAACGCTTCCCTAAAAGCCTGCTGATGGGTACCGCCCTGTGTTGTGTATTGGCCGTTTACAAACGAGTAAAGGTCCTCGCCGTAATCGTTGTTATGCGTAAGTGCTATTTCTACATCTTCGCCCTTTAAATGAATAATAGGATACCTGATTTCATCTGCATTGGTACGGCGCTGTAACAAATCTAACAGCCCGTTGCGACTTACATACCGTTTACCATTATAGTTAATTACCAGCCCTGCGTTGAGGTAGCAATAATTCCACAACTGGTTATCGATGTATTCATTTAAATAATGAAAATTTTTAAACACGGTGTCATCGGGTACAAAAATGACGAGGGTGCCGTTGGGTTCAGTGGTTTCCTTCTCTTTATGTTCTTTTGTTAGTATGCCCCGCTCAAATTCGGCCATCTTCATTCTTCCTTCTCTAAACGCAGTTACTTTAAAATTAGTGCTTAGTGCATTAACGGCTTTGGTACCTACGCCGTTCAAGCCCACACTTTTTTGAAAGGCCTTACTGTCGTACTTGGCACCGGTATTTATTTTACTAACCACGTCAACCACTTTACCTAACGGAATACCACGGCCAAAATCGCGAATAGTTACAGTTTTTTCGTCAATGGTTAAATCAATATTTTTGCCAAAGCCCATTGTGTGTTCGTCCACGCAGTTATCCATTACCTCCTTTATCAACACATAAATTCCGTCGTCAGGGCTGGTTCCATCACCCAGTTTTCCTATATACATGCCGGGGCGAAGCCGAATATGTTCCCGCCAGTCAAGGCTTTTAATACTTTCCTCGTTATAATCTGCACTCATTATAAATTGCTCCTTTTATTTAGCTGGTAAGGCCATTGCTCAAACATGATTGAAGCAAATATAAATTGCCCGGCATTGCAGGCAGCATATCTTTTTATTCACAACATGTAAGTATGCCTGTTTTAAAACTTATAATTACTAACACAAATAACATTCATCTGAACACAAAAAAACCGCTGTTGCCAATGCAACAGCGGTTTATAAATTGTAAAGGCTGACTATTGTATAAGTTTGGCTATTTGGTCAAAGGGTATTGTATTAGCCAAGGCGATCATTTCGCTTTCACTACTGTTGGTGCTGGTAAAAGTAACTAATGCATTACTAAAGGGTATTTCCATTTTGTAAGGTATTTTGGTGGCATCTTCGCTATTGTCTTCTTTTGTTAAACGCGATTTATAACCTTGCACCTTTAATACTTTGCTTTTGCCATCGCTACCCATACCTGCCAGCAGGGGGTTGGTTAAAAATGTATTTAGGGCACCCACCATAGGCGAGTTGTTGATGATCTCTACCATTACCTTTTTATTTGGCGTAGTATAACTGCGGTGTATAGTGGCTCCTATAAAACTTACGTTACCGGTTACATTATCTTCGGCAGTTACTATACCGGCATCACCCATTTTTTGAGGAAGAAGCTTTAACACCTCTTTGCCAATAACAATATCAAGTTCCTGCATGGATTGCTGCAAGGCAAAATGAGCATCTTCCAAATTGCCGGCGGCGTAAGATTTTTTTGCATTGCCAATGTTGGATTTAAAGTTTAGTTCCTGTGCCGGTAAATTAGCTGAAATAATTATTGAACATATGATGATGATAAATTTCATGTTGATTTTTATTTAGATAGATAATTTATTTTTCACCCAATTTTTTCTTAATGCCGTCAATATCAAAAACTTCGGCAGCGGCCAATATATCCTGTTCGTTGGTATAGTTTACACCTTCCAACGTAATCATGCCCGATTGGCCAAGCGGCACTAACACCGAGTATCCCTGGCCCTGATCAAACTTTATAGCTGCCTTATAACCTTTAACTTTAATCTGTTTCATATTTTGGTTGTCACCATCTGACTGAACCCCGTATGCATTGCTAAAATACATATCCATCATACCGGCGTACATAGGGTTATTACCGATCATAACAGTCAGTTGCTTGTCATCTTTTTGGTAAATACGCTGAATGGTAAGGTTGGCCCAGCCAAAGCGGGTACTCATTACTCTATCGTCCAAAGTATCCTTTGGTAATCCTTTCACATCTGCCGGTAATGATTTTAAAATCTCCTGCCCTATTTGTATTTCCACACCTAACAACGCTTGCTGAATAGCATACCGGGCATCGCTAAAATTGCCGGCATCGTGTGCCTTATCGGCATCGGTAATTTGCTGCAACACATCGGGCGGCGCAGTATTCTTTAATCCCTCGCCCATGGTATTGGAAGGCCTGCCACCCTGCGAAGCCGAAGGGTTATTGTTGCCCCCGCTTTGCCCAATACCTGTTTTTTCTTCTACTTTTTTATCAAGGGCTTTTTCGGCCACCTGGTTTGCTTTGTCTTTCAACTTTTTAAGAAACCCCTGTGCCGAGCTGCCGTTGGTAAAAAAAACAAATAGCATTAACAAACAGAGGAGCCTGGTTACAAACTGCATATGCTTCATTTTAAATGAACGTAAATGTAATAATTCTATGGGCCATTTGCAAGTTGTAATGGTTTTGTTTGGCAATAAGTAGCTAAAAATTATAGGTGTAAGTTTTTCTGTTAAACTATCATAAACCGTTAATCTACAATACAATAAATATTTTTTTTGCAAAAAAAAGACTGTTTGCATTTTTGAATCAGGTTGTACAACAGGCTTAATACCCTAACAAAGGTGTTGGCATAACCTGATGCGAGTTTATTAAAGGCAGGTCCTTTAACGATGGCAGGTTAAGCTTTAATCAATAAGTGTTATTGCAAAACAATTAAGGGGTTGCAACATTTGGCAAACGATGGCTATATGTATTTTTGCTTTTTTAAATTTCAGGCAGCTACAAAACAATGACGCACAAAGATTACTACGAAATTTTGCAGGTTAAACCCAATGCCAATGAGGCTATCATTAAAAAAGCATACAGAGCATTGGCGAAAGTATACCACCCCGATAAAAACAGGGGCAATGCTTACTTTAATCAAAAGTTTAGGGAGATTGCCGAAGCCTACAAAATACTATCGAACGAAAAGGAAAGAAATATTTACAATTACCACCTGCATAGCAAAATGGAGGTGGTTAAAGAGCCATTCCACTACCCTACCGTTAACTCACTATTGACCGAGGTTAAAAAGTTACGTCAAATGGTTGCTACCGAAGATCCGGACCGTATGAACAGGATTGGGTTGTATAAAGAGATTGAACGCCTTTTGCAGTTGCCTGATATCAGCTTTTTAAAAAACAACGCCAACGAACAGGAAAAAGAAGCTTTTATTGATGATATTTTGTTTTGTTCCCGTTTTTTTCAGTTTGTTAAAGCACAAACTATTGTACAATCACTTTGGCCTTTGGCAGAAACACAAATTGAAGTTGTTAAGTTAAAAAAATTTGAGACGCAGGTAAAATACCAGTCGGCCTGGAACCGCTATAAATTTGCTTTTGTTTTGTTTGTAGTTTTTATGCTTTGCCTGCTAATTTATTTTGTTGGGTAGCAGTTTTTTTATACAGTATTAAATGTTACGTTCAAATGGGCTTGTGCAATAAAGGGGTGTTAAACCTGCCTCACTAACACTAGTTGATCCGGCATTATAAGCCTGTTTTCTTAACTAAACCAATCTTTCCGAACAAAATTAACCATGTTACCTATAAAATATGCCTACCGGTTAAACATATGTAAGCCGCGCTACCCAGTTACCTAAATTGCACCTATGTATACAACCCTTACCGTTACCCGCTACCCTTTATGGTTGTCGTGGGCGGGTATTGTAAGCATGGCCATTTTTAGGCTTCCGCTTTCGCTAAACCAAAAAATAAGTTTTTATAAATTAATGGGCTGTGGCAAAAATGGCACGTTCGATAAAACCCCCGATTTACAGCAATGGGCAGTATTAACCGTTTTTAGTGATAAGGAAAAAATTTTAGCAATCACCGGCGCCAGTTACAATAGTGAAACAATGCACACCGCGCTTGCCATGGTACATGGCAGGTTAATAACCGCTTGGTGGAAGTTTTTTGGTTGCGAAGTTTGGATGCTTTTACTACAACCACTAGAGGGCCACGGGCTTTGGGATGGCAAAACGGTGTTTGGCAATTTACCTAAAAACAGCGGCCACGAGGGCACTGTGGCGGTTTTAACAAGGGCTACCATACGTTTACAAAAAATGGGCAGGTTTTGGCAACATGTAGAAGGTGCAGCCAATGGCATGGCTACTGCACCGGGCTTTATAACATCGCTGGGCGTAGGCGAAGTACCGTGGATAAAGCAAGCAACTTTTAGTATTTGGGAAAGTAAAGACCAAATGAAAGCTTTTGCCTACAAACTAAAAGACCATGCCGAAATTGTAAGAAAGACAAGACAGGAAAAATGGTACTCCGAAGAAATGTTTACACGGTTTGCCATTAAGGCGAGTGTCGGGTCCATTAAGGGTAAAAACCCGTTAACTGGTTTATTATAGTAGCAGGCATATATTAATTTAGTTAAATAATTATCCGCAATCTGGTTCTAATATTTTGGAACCTGGCTTTATAGCTTTTTTCAGCAGTCGTTGCAGCCTCCCTCTATGACCATAGAGGTAGCACACTTCTACTATTGGTAATTTTATTTAACCTTTTTTATCATGATTTTATATTTAGCACTGCGCTTACCAAATAGCGGCAATCATTTTTAATTATTATTACTGCACGCCTTTGCAGGTTTGTATTTTACTTGTTTGCATTTTGCCGCAACACCTTGTGGCGCTAACTTGCAAATGGCAAAAGCAATATTTGCCTTACCAAAACATGAAAAATACACAATGAAAAATATTAAGCTTATAGAAGTGCCTAGCGAAATTGGTGCCGGCACTCGTGGAGCCAGTCTTGGTATAGAAGCTATTAAAATTGCTGCACTTGATTTTATGAGCAATTTTTTTGTTCATTTTCCCAGCGAGTCTATACCCAGCGAAAACAACCTTTTATTTGAACCCATTGCCAGCCCTTACGCCAAACGTATAAAAGGTGTAGCCGCCATGTACGAAAAGGTGAGCGTTGCGGTGATGGAAACCATCAAAAACAATTTTTTTCCGGTAGTTATCAGCGGCGACCATAGTACATCGGGCGCTACTATTGCCGGTATTAAGCGGGCTAAACCTACTTCAAAGCTTGGTGTAATTTGGATTGATGCACATGCTGACCTGCACACGCCTTACACCACCCCATCGGGCAACATGCATGGTATGCCGCTGGCTACCGCAATAGCCGAAGACAATGCAGACTTTGCCGTACACCAGTTAGACAAGGAAACCAAAAAAAAATGGGACGAATTGAAAAGCATTGGTGGCATAGAACCTAAAATTTTACCGGAAGACATTGTTTTTATTTCGCTACGCGATTATGAAAAGGAAGAACGGGGACTTATTGAAAAGTATGGAATGAAAGTAATTACCAGCAACGAGGTACGACGAAAAGGGCCTGAAAACGTGGTACGGTCAGTGCTCCGTTACCTTGGCGACTGTACTGACATTTATGTGAGTTTTGATGTGGACTCGCTTGACTCATCAATAAGCAGGGGTACAGGAACGCCAGTTAGCAATGGCCTGCGCGAAAGAGAGGCCGAAGACCTGGTAAGTAAGTTTATGCAAAACCGAAAAATTTGCTGTTTTGAAATAACCGAAGTTAACCCAACCCTTGATAAGGAAAACCTGATGGCCGAAATAGCCTTTAATATTTTACAACGTAGTGTAAATGTATTAATGGTGAATTAGCAAACCCGTGTTATACCACAGTACTCAAGTAGTTGGCAAAGGTTTACCGGAAGCCTTTCTTAAAGCCAACCGGCAAATATTAAAAATTTTTAATTCCTTATTAATGGCTAGTCCTGCATATTTGGTCCGTTTAACCGGTTCATAAAAAGTTTCGGCGGTAAGGTTTTGTATCAATCCACTATTTAACCTAAGTTGTTGGGTTAAAGTTTCGGCCATTGTGTAAGGCCATAACCTGGCGCTGACAGCAAGGTGGTGATCGCCTGTGTAGCTTCGTCCAAATGGCTTATACACCCTTACAAATATCTAACACATAGTTGGGTGTGCGTAATTGGTTGCTAATAACCTTTTTTGCTTTGCAAGCAGTAAGTTTATTTATAACCTATTGTAAAAAGCCAGGCCGCGTGCCTTGCCATACCGGGCCATACATAAACAACGGCCGCACAATACAGTATACCAAACCGCTTTGCTTAACTAACTGTTCGGCTGCCAGTTTGCCGGCACCGTAATAGTTAAGCGGGGCTGGTGTTGCATCTTCTACACGTGGACCATTTTTGCCAAAAATAAAATCGGTTGATACCTATATAAAAACTTCCTTTAAACCTGCGCATCAAAAATCGGTTGGCTGTAACATTTACATATCAGCAGGCATTTTTGTTTTTTTCGCATTTGTCGGGTGTGCTTTGCGCTGCCGTACGTATAAATATATCAAGGTCACAGTTCGAAATAAGGCTAAAAGCGCAGCCTCACTGCTAAAATTGGCACACATACAACCTTTTGTTTTAAAACATAGCCTTAAAGGGCCTGTACCGGAGGCTATTATGATGTAGCCATTGTTGAACAGCCATTTACAAAAAAGTTGACCCAGAAAACATTAGCACCAATCGCCAAAAATTATTTTTGCTTTTACCATAAGTGTGTTAAACTTTTTTACCTTTTTAAAAATATTTATCCGTAATAAATACAGCAAGGCTGAAGCTGCTATTTATAAATAAATTGGCTGACGTAGCCAATAAATACCAACTACTGTTAAAAACAGGCAGTTTTAAATTTGTAAAAAATTATCAACTATTTTAGCTTTTGGTTAACAATGTAAACAGATTTTAAAACCAATGTTAACATTACACCCACATTTATAAATTTTCTATTAAGTTCAAAATCTTACTTTTGATTTGGATTTTAGCGTCATATGAACTTAATAAATAATTTCAGTTGAAATAATTAAACCGACCAGCAGCTATAATAATGACGAAAAAAGTAACCAAAATAGGTGTTCTCACATCGGGAGGAGATGCACCGGGAATGAATGCTGCTGTACGGGCAGTAGTTAGAACTGGCATTTACAATGGGTTAGAGGTTTATGGCATAATGAGGGGTTACAATGGAATGATTGAAAATGACATTTTTAAAATGGAAAGCCGCAGTGTAGCCAACATTATACAACGTGGTGGTACTATTTTAAAAACAGCT
The DNA here is from genome assembly GCA_038247635.1 of Chitinophagales bacterium. Taxonomy (GTDB): domain Bacteria; phylum Bacteroidota; class Bacteroidia; order Chitinophagales; family Chitinophagaceae; genus Segetibacter. The sequence goes on along the minus strand of JBBRUR010000001.1, from coordinate 35,298 downwards.
AGAAGCAAAGAATTTAATGATTTTGAAGGCCGCAAAAAAGCATACGACAACCTTAAACAAAGAGGCATTGACGGTTTAGTTGTTGTTGGAGGCGATGGAAGTTTTAGGGGTGCCCAACGCTTTAGTAATGAGTATGATATACCGTGCATAGGGTTGCCGGGCACTATTGACAAGGACATTGCCGGTACCGATTTTACGATAGGCTTTGATACAGCAGTAAATACGGCTATTGATGCTATTGATAAAATAAGAGACACGGCCGACGCCCACGACAGGCTTTTTATTGTAGAGGTAATGGGCCGCGATGCAGGTTATATTGCTTTACATAGTGGGATTGCCACAGGCGCCGAAAACATATTTATACCCGAAACCAAAACCGATATTGAGGAACTGGTAGAAGGGTTGATGGAAAAGGAAAAAAGAAGCAAACTGGTAAACCTTGTAGTGGTAGCCGAGGGAGATGAATTTGGTGCAAACGAAATAGCCAAAGTGGTAAAGGAAAGGATGCCTACGCTGGATGCACGGGTTTGTATTTTAGGTCATATTCAACGCGGTGGTTCCCCAACCTGTATGGACAGGGTTATTGCCAGCCGCATGGGTTACCACGCCGTGGAAAGCCTTATGGTAGGCAGGCACAATGTAATGGTGGGTATTTTAAATAATAAAATTAACTATATACCGCTTGATAAGGCTGTAAAGGCAAAACAACGTATTAACCCCGAGTGGATGAAGATTGTAAAGATACTTGCCAGTTAACAGGTTGTTAAACAGGTTTACCCCTTAATAATTGCAGTTTACAACATTTATAAACTTATAAATTTTTTATGACCAAAGACCTTACCAAATACCTATACAAGAATATGAATCACAAAGCTGGGCTAGACCATACTACACATCGCACCAAAATTGTGGCAACAGTTGGGCCCGCCTGCGATACATACGATAAATTACTAGGCCTGGTAAATGCCGGGGTAAATGTTTTCAGGCTAAACTTTTCGCATGGAAGCCATGAAGATAAAATGGCTATTATAAATCACATTCGTAGAATTAATGTTGAAGAGCCCTTCAACATTTCTATTTTAGGCGACCTGCAAGGGCCTAAACTACGTGTAGGCGAAATAGAAAATAACGCATTAACCGTGGTTATAGGCGACATACTTACTTTTACCAACGAAAAATGTATTGGTAATCTCGATCGCATTTATGTGTCGTATCCAAACCTTGCAGGCGATGTTAAACTGGGTAATACCATTTTAATTGACGATGGCAAATTAGAGGTGGTAGTGGTTGACATTACTACCACTGGCGATGTTAAGGTGGAAGTTACCCTGGGTGGTGTGCTTTCGTCAAAAAAAGGTATTAACCTGCCCGATACAAAAATATCGCTGCCGGCTTTAACCGAAAAAGACCTGGTTGACCTTGAGTTTATTATTGAGCAACAACTTGACTGGGTTGCTCTCTCTTTTGTGCGCAACGTAAAAGATATTGTTATACTACGCAGTAAGCTACAGGAAAGGAAGAGTAAAACTAAAATCATTGCTAAAATTGAAAAACCCGAAGCTGTTGCCAACATACGGGATATTATTGTAGAAAGCGACGCCATAATGATTGCCCGTGGCGACCTTGGTGTTGAAATGCCTGTTGAAAAAGTGCCCCTGATACAAAAAGATATTATTCGCAAATGCATACATAGAGCCAAGCCGGTAATTGTGGCTACGCAAATGATGGAAAGTATGATTGATAGGGTAAAACCAAACCGTAGCGAAACAACCGATGTGGCAAATGCTGTATTGGAAGGTGCCGATGCGGTAATGCTTAGCGGCGAAACAGCAGCAGGTAACCACCCTGCACTGGTAGTTGAAACCATGCGTAAAATTATTGCCGAAGTTGAAAAAGAGTATCGCTACAACCGCGAAGAAGACCTGAAGCCACAACCCCACTCGCCCAGCTTTTTAAGTGATGCTGTTTGTTATAACGCTTGCAAAATAGCCCGCGATGTTAATGCCGAAGCATTAATTGGTATGACCCAAAGTGGCTATACTGCATTCACATTAAGCAGTTACAGGCCTAAATCGCCCCTGTTTATTTTTTCAAAAGAAAAAACGTTAATCAACCAGTTAAGTCTTAGCTGGGGCGTTCGTGCGTTTTATTATGCCGAAGAAGAATCGTTTGATGACATTGTAGGCGATCAAATTAAAATTTTAAGAGAACGTGGATTTATTAAAAGTGGCGACACTGTTGTAAACACGGGCAGTACACCTGTAAAACTACATTTACCTACCAACACTTTAAAAATTACTAAAATAGACTAATACTTCGTTTCTACTACTTTTAATGCCCGGCCCAAAAGCCGGGTTTTTTGTTGGTATTCCCTTTTAAATTACATAATCGTTAATTATAGTAACAGCGAATTAAATATATTTAGTTAGCAAACCTGTCAACACATGAAAATTATTGTCCGCCTTTTTATTGGTCTTTTTCCAATAGTAACTTTTGCACAAAACGCCGATAGTATTTGGGTGGTAAACCACTATAGTAAGGTGGAACAATATGTAACAATGCGGGACGGTGCAAAGCTTTTCACTACCCTTTATTTACCAAAGGAAAACAATACGCAGCATCCCATTTTATTTAGTCGCACTCCTTACAGTGTAGCACCTTATGGCTCAGCATTCAGACCGCTGTGGGCCACCCCCTATTTATATTATTTTAAACAAAATTATATAATGGCTTTTCAGGATGTGCGTGGCCGGTGGATGAGTGAAGGAGAATTTGAAGATGTACGCCCATTCAATAAAAATAAAAGTGGCAATACCCAAATTGATGAAGCCAGCGATACCTACGATGCAATTGACTGGATGGTAAAAAACGTAACGAATAACAATGGTAACGTGGGTGTTTACGGAATATCTTATCCCGGCTTTTACAGTACTATGGCTGCTTTAAGTAACCATCCCGCATTAAAGGCTGTAAGCCCTCAGGCACCGGTTACCGATTGGTTTATTGGCGACGATTTTCATCACAACGGCGCTTTTATGCAAATGGATGCGTTTGATTTTTACTCCGGCTTTGGACGTCCAAGGCCACAGCCAACCACCGTTGGGCCGCAGAGTTTTGACTATTACACCCACGATAACTATGCTTTTTATCTTCAAAATAAAACTTTACAAAACCTTACCACCAGGTATATGGGCGATAGTATATTGTTTTGGACAAAACTTATGCAAAACCCGGTTTACAACCCGTTTTGGCAACAGCGCAACGCACGTATAAACCTTTTAAACGTAAAACCTGCCATGCTTATAGTAGGTGGCCTGTTTGATGCCGAAGACTGTTTTGGCGCCTGGCGAACATATGGTGCGCTACAAGATCAAAGCCCCGTTACCAATAGTAAAATTGTAATGGGTCCATGGTATCATGGTCAATGGGCACAAAGTGTAGGCACCGCGTTGGGAAATGTTCAGTTTGGAAGCAACACAAGCCAGTGGTACCAGCAAAATATTGAGCATCCATTTTTTGATTACTATTTAAGATCTATAGGCGATTCCGCTACCATTGCGGAGGCAAATATTTTTTTTACCGGGCAAAACCAATGGAAAAAGTTGGCCCAATGGCCTCCGGCCGAAGTAAAAACAACTGAAATATATCTTTCTAAAATGGGACAATTGGAGTGGAACAAACCAGCGCCGCTGGCTGCAAATCAAAAACCGGTAGCCGAAAATAGTTATACCGGGTATATAAGCGATCCCGCCAAACCCGTGCCCTACACCGAAGATGTGCATTTTAGCCGAACAAGGGAATATATGACCGACGATCAGCGGTTTGCCGCACGCCGGCCAGATGTGTTGGTATTTGAAACCCCTCCGCTAATGCAAAATGTTACACTCGCTGGTCCGGTTGTTGCTGATCTTATGGTAAGCATATCAGGTACCGACGCCGACTTTGTGGTGAAACTTATTGATGTTTTTCCCAACGACTTTCAATATTCCGATACCGATAAATACGTAATGAACGGTTACCAAATGTTGATTAGAGGGGAAGTAATGAGGGGTAAATTCAGAAATAGTTTTGAAACACCAACCCCGTTTGTGCCAAATAAAATTACTAAGGTAAAATATACCTTGCCCGATGTGGCTCACACCTTTAAAAAAGGCCACAAAATAATGATACAGATACAAAGTAGCTGGTTTCCGCTGGTTGATAGAAATCCTCAACAGTTTATGAACATTTACCAGGCTGGCGAAAACGATTTTAAAAAAGCAACGATAAGAATTTATCATGCGCCGGGCATCGAAAGCAAAATATTACTACCCGTTGCCGATCTTTAACAGTAGTTTACTTGTACCAACTAAATAAATTGAACACATTACCTACTTGACAGACGTTACATTGCATAATCAATTGATTATTATAACATAATAAAAAAGTTGCTTTATCGTTTAAGCTATATTAACTGGTATTTTAAAACTATTGCCAACTAATTGTCATCAAATTGGTTTACCAAAATCTGCCTAAATCGCAATTAGTCTTAATATCTTTTTAAATAATGTTGACAACTATCGATGCATAAACTGTATAATTATTCTTTATAATTTTAATTTACAATATGGAAATCAAACATCAGTTGTTGGTAGCGATACATTCAATTGTAAAGCAAGATGCTTCACCACTTTCGTATTTGTGTAGCCCAAGGGAAATTATTTTACGGGTACCGTTTGATTGGTCGGTTATCGAAAAAATTTTACTTGAACTTGAAGTGGAAAATTATGTAAGCATTAAGCATTTTGAAAAACCCCATGTAATCATTACTGCAGCAGGATTGGCTAAGGCCAAAAATTTGCAAAATAATTTTATAGCCGCCGATTTTTCTCTTTCCTCTAAAACCGAGCTGTTAAGGTTTGGCCAAATTGATACCAATTAGTTATAATTTTTCTGTTTAATGGGTGGTTTTAATAAATACTTTTATTAGCTATTTGTATGGTAGTAATGCTTTTGCGCGCCAAAATGCCAACTTTATATTAGTTTCAATTTTGTAAAGTAATAGCTGGCACGAAATTTTCCTCTTCTTTCCAACAAATAAAATACATGGTAGTTACAGTTTAACTGAATTACCGTCAAAATATGTGTTTTAAAAATTGAACGGTCATTAGCTTTACTTAAATAATTCAATAATCTTTGCCAAAAACACCCTATTTTAACCGTAGTGTTAATGAACGTATTAGTAGCAGCGTTATTGATGCATTGCCGACTGTGATAACCCAAAGTACTTCGTGTTTTTATATATTGATTTCATCTAAAGGCAATATTTTATATGCCAACCCCCATTTTGCAAATGCCATAGCGCTCAAAAACCAGGAAGTTGTAAATTTTTTAACACTTGTTGATAATTATAGCTTAACCGCCGCAGCAGGTTTCTTGGCGCGTATTTACGAATTGCCCAGTCAAATACATTCAACCATATTACACCTGGCCTATAATGCTAAAAATATCGGTGCAACCAAATGGGATTTTTCTATTGTTACCAAAGGCACCAACCAATATATTGAAGGTTTGGGTACCATTTTAAACAATGACGCCGGGCAAAGTTCTAAAGCATCTATCGACAAACTTTTACTTATTAACGAACGATATAATTTTGCTGGCAGCGCAACTTTTGAAGCCATTTGGGACTGGAACATAGCAACCAACCAATTATATTGGAACGATGGCTATACCGCGCTGTTTGGCCATTTAATAAACGGGGAGCCAACGCTTGAAACATGGAAAAATTTAATCCATCCTGACGATAGCGAACGGGTACTTGCCAACCTTACACACGCCTTGGAAAACAACCTCGGCAATTGGATGGAAGAGTACCGGTTTAAACGTGTCGACAATACCTATGCTTTTGTAATTGACCGCGGCATTATTGTTCGCAACGATGCTGGCAAAGCCATTCGTATAGTGGGGGCAATAGAAGACATTACTGTTAGAAAAATAAACGAGCAACAACTGCAGAAAATAACGCTACAGTTGTTAAAGCAGCAAAAAGAACGGGAACTAACTGTATCCATACTACAATCGCTTACCGAAAAGGCTTCGTTAACGGATGCTTTGAACGATATTTTAAAACAACTACTTGTTTTTCTTCAATTTGAGATTGGCGAAGTATGGCTTACCAATTACGATAAAAAGCGACTTGAGCTTAAAAACAAATGCTACACATCGCCCGGGGTTAAAATTTTTTACCAGCTACACGGCAATATAACCTATAAAATTAAAGAGGAAGGTTTACTTGGGCACCAATGGAATGATAACAAAATAATTTTTATAGACGACCTGGCTTCTTATAAATCATTTATACGAAAAAAAGGGGCATTACAGGCAGGGTTAACAAAATCAATGGGTGTTCCCATTCTTTTTAACAACGAACTAATTGCTGTTTTTACTTTTTTTGGCAGGCATCCTTTTTTAGAAAAAGAAAGAATAACCCAGTTTTTTGAGGGAATAAGTTTGCAGTTGGGCATCGGTATTCAACGAAAAAAAACGGAGGAAGAGCTACGCAACTTCTTCGACCTATCGCCAGACATACTTACCATTATTGGCTTTGATGGTAATTTTAAAAAGATAAATAAAGCCTTTACACACTTGTTAGGATATGACACCGAAAATATAAGCGAAATAAACTTTTTTAAATTACTTGGAAAAGACGAGCTCCTTAATATCCAACCTGTTTTTACCGAACTTTTAAAAGGCAACGCCCAACAATTTGAAAGTTGCTTTGTGGCAAAAAACTTACAAATGAAATGGCTTAGCTGGTCGGCAGTTTCAATTATTGAAAATGAATTGATTTATGCCACTGCTAAAGACGTTACCGAAAAAAGAGAACTGGATAACCGACTAACCCGCATTTTAGATAATATTTCGGACGGATTTTTTACTATTGACGCAACAGGAAAAATACTGTATTGGAACCGGCAGGCCGAACGTTTGCTGGGTTTACCAGCGGCCGAAGTGATAGGGCAAAAAATAACCGATGTATTTGACCTTACGGTCAGTAACGTTTTTAAAATAAGATATGCCGAATCGTTACAAAACGGCACCTATATACAAAGCGAAGATTTCCTGCAACACTATCAAAAATGGTTTGATATAAATGCGTTTCCCTATGATGGCACTTTCTCTGTATTTTTTAGAGACATCACAGAGCGAAAACGAACCGAAGAGCTTTTAATAATATCGAGCGAACGATACGAGGTACTTGCAAAGGCCACCAAAGATGCCATTTACGATTGGAACCTGGTAAATAACGAGGTTACCTGGAACGAAGGAGTGAAATCTATTTTTCAATACAACGATGTTAGCATAACTGATGACGAGGTTTGGTGGAGCGAAAAATTACATCCCAACGATAGCCAACGGGTCAAAAATTTGATAATGCAACACCTAAAATCTGGTAACACCCAGTGGGAAGCCGAATACCAGTTTAGGTGTGCTGACGGAACCTTTAAATATGTGTACGACAGGGGATTTACTATTTATGATAATGGGGGCAAAGCACTGCGCATGATAGGATCGCTGCAAGACCTGTCGGAACAAAAAAGAAATGAAATATTATTAAAAGAGCTAAACAACTCCCTCCAAAAACGGGCAGCACAACTTGCCATTTCCAATGCCGAACTTGAGAGCTTTGCGTACGTTGCCTCGCACGACCTACAAGAACCATTACGCATGGTAAGCAGCTTTTTACAATTGATAGAAAAAAAATATAAACACCAGTTTGACCATAAGGCCTTTGAATACATAAGATTTGCAGTAGATGGCGCAGAGCGAATGAAAGGGTTGATATTAGACCTGTTGGAGTATAGCAGGGTAAACAAACAAAAAGAGGAAAAGGCAAACGTTGACCTTAACGAAGTATTGCAACAACTACAACTGACTTATATTGAACAGTTATCGGTTTATGAAGGAAGCCTGCTAATTAATAATATGCCCAAAGTGAGGGGTAACCGGCTACAACTATTACAATTATTTCAAAACCTGATAAGTAACGCAATTAAGTATGCCAGTGTTAGCCGTAAGCTTTTCGTTGAAATTAAAGCTGTAGAGCTGCCACACGAATACAGGTTTTCGGTGGCTGACAATGGTATAGGAATAGATTCCAGGTTCTACCAGAAAATTTTTGTAATATTTCAACGATTACATAACAAAAATGAATATTCGGGAACAGGTATTGGGCTGGCTATTTGCAAAAAAATTGTAGAAGTACAAGGTGGACGTATCTGGATAGATTCTACGCCCAATGTTGGAAGCACTTTTTACTTTACAATACCAAAATTTAACGAACCACGGTAAAGTGATTGACAATCCTGTTGTTCATTTAATCCTGAAGGGAAATATTATTAAATCTGGTTTGGAAAATGTTTTATGCCATACCTTTCAACTTTTTAATCCAATAATTGATGAAAAAGATAAAAATCCTTTTAGTTGAGGACAACGAGGGTGATGTAGTATTAACCCTTGAAGCACTTGAAGACGCCAAAATTGTGAACGAAGTAATTGTTAAAAAAGATGGCGATGAAGCATTGAAATACCTTTTTCATTTATCGGATACAAACCCGAAGCTGCTTCCCGATCTTGTTTTGCTGGACATTAATTTGCCTAAAGTAGATGGAAAGGAGGTATTGTTGCAAATTAAATCTCACCTCACACTCAAAATAATTCCAGTGGTCATTTTAACCACATCTTCCTCCGAAAAAGATGTGATGGAAGCCTACACTAATTACGCCAACTGTTACATTACCAAACCTGTTGACCTGTCAAAATTTTTTCAGACCATTAAAGCAATAGAAAGCTTTTGGGTGTCTATTGTAAAGTTGCCTATAACTAACACGCATGATTAACGAACACTTACGCATACTGGTGGTAGAGGACAACCCTGGCGACTATGTTTTGGTGAGGGAATACCTTGAGGAAACCGCTATACCATTACAAATATTGCATGCTGGCAGTATAGGCATGGCTTTGGGTATTTTAGAAAGCCAACATATTGACGTAATACTATTAGACCTTATTTTACCCGACGGTTTTGGTATTGCCTCTTTTCAATCCATTTACACCAAAGCCAGCGAACTACCTATTATTGTACTTACCGGCTTTGGCGATACAGGCATGGCTATTGAAACCCTTAAACTGGGCGCACAGGATTACATTGTTAAAGACGATTGTAACGCCACGGTGCTTGCCAAAAGCATTCAATACAGCATTGAGCGGAGTAAAATTTTTGATCAGCTAAAAAAATCGGAGGAACAGTATAAATACCTTTTTCATAGCAACCCATTACCCATGTTTGCGATCGATAAACACTCATCGAGGTTTTTAATGGTAAATAAGGCGGCCATAGCACACTACGGATATAGCGAAAACGAATTTTCCGATATGACCCTGGATCAGCTTTTGCCCCAAACTGATTTAACTAAACCAGTTGCCGAATTAAAAAACAGCCTTTTAATAGCTGCAGATCTACAACATAAAAAAAAGGACGGCACCATTATAGACGTAGAAATTGGTTTACACGACATTTGGATAAAAGGCGAAGAAGAAAACCTCGTGGTAATACACGATGTAACTGAGCGAAACCTTGCTAAGGAAAAATTGCGCGAAAGCGAACAAATGTTTAGGACAATTTCTGAAAATTTTCCTAACGGCTCTGTAGCAATTCTTAACCGCGAGCTTCAAATTGTTTATACTGCCGGCAAAGAATTTCATGTACCAGGCAAAAGCGCAATATATTTTGAGAAAACAATTTATACCTCGCATTTTAACGAGGCTACCGGTAAAAAAGTGCACAAGCAGTTACAGGAAGTATTTAACGGCCATAATGTAGTGTTTGAAGCCAGTTACCTTACACATAGCTATATAATAAGTGCTGTACCACTTTTTGAACCCGATAATACCATTACTAAAATATTGCTGGCTACTCAAAATATTTCCGAACAAAAACGAAACGAAACAGAAAAGGAATTATTGATTGAAGAGTTGATGCACAACAACAACGACCTAAAGCAGTTTTCTTACATCACTTCTCATAATTTGCGGGCCCCTCTTTCAAATTTGTTAGGCATACTTCAATTACTTGACATAACCACCGTTGAAGATAGCACCACCGCGCTGTTGCTAAAAAATTTTAAAGATTGTACCTTACAATTAAACGACACCGTAAACGACCTGATAAATGTACTGATCATAAAAAACAATGTAAATACAAAAAAGGAAACACTTGATATAGAAACCATATTTGTAAAAGTCGTTCAATCGGTAAACACTTCAATCCAACAATTGCACGCAAACATAAAAACCGATTTTACCACCGTATCTACTGTTGAGTTTAACAGAAGTTACATGGAAAGTATTTTGTTGAATTTATTAACCAATGCTTTAAAATACTCATCGCCTAATCGTATACTACAAATAAGCGTGGTTACTAAAAAGGAAAACGACCTTATAAAACTGTATTTTACGGACAATGGCCTTGGTATTGACATGAAAAGGCACAAAAATAAAATATTTGGGCTTTACCAACGCTTTCACGACCATGCCGATAGTAAAGGCCTTGGCTTATATATGGTAAACAGTCAAATAAAAGTAATGGGAGGCGAAATTGAGGTTGAAAGTGTAGTAGACCAGGGAACAACATTTATTTTAACCTTTAGAAAATAATATAAAATGGTAGATCGGGTATTTTTAATTGACGACGACCAAATAACCTTAACACTTTGTGAGTTGGTAATTATGAAGGCGAAGTTTGCCGGTGACGTTATAACAGCAAAAAATGGAAAAGAAGGGCTCGCTTTTTATTCGGACTATTTTGCACGGCTCAAAAAAAATAAAGCTCCCGAACCAATGCCGGGTATTATTTTTCTTGACCTTAATATGCCTATTATGAATGGTTGGGATTTTTTGGAAGATTATTTAATGAAATATGCTGACCGCATGCCTGAAACTAAAGTGGTTATTTTGTCTTCAACCGTAAATCCCGAGGACTTTTCAAGAGCCAACCAGTATAATATTGTTATTGACTTTATTAATAAGCCCCTTACCATTGAAGGGCTGAACGAGTTGAAAGAAAACGAATATTTTTCCCTTTATTTTTAATTAATTAACCGTGTAACCACACACCACCGCTGCAATAACGGGCGGCTGACATATTAAGTAGTACAACTACTTGCTGTAACATATTGGCTGCTAAATTGCTTGCTGTTGTATAATTTTTAAATTAATGGTTTGCCGGGTTAATTACCTTCGTCGCAACAATTAACCCTACCATGGATAACTACGCAATTGCCGGTAATTTTTCGGTTTTAGCCAAAATAATGGACATACACGGCCAAAATAGCTTCAAGTCCAAATCGTATGCCTCGGCTGCTTTTGCTATAGAAAAACTGCCCGTTCAATTATCGGCAATGCCGCCAAAAAAAATAACTTCCATAAAAGGTATTGGCGACTCTATTGGTAAAAAAGTAATTGAGCAACTTACTACCGGCCGCCTGGCTGAGTTAGACAACCTTATAATAAAAACACCCGGCGGCGTGTTAGAAATGATGCAGATAAAAGGTCTCGGACCCAAAAAGATAGCTACCATTTGGAAGGACCTTGAAATTGAAAACCTTGGTGAGCTGCTATATGCCTGCAGCGAAAACCGCTTATTACTTTACAAAGGATTTGGCAAAAAAAATCAGCAAAATATTAAAGAGGCCATTGATTTTTTCTTTAATAGTAAAGGCAATTTTTTGTATGCACACGTTGAGGAACTGGCCAATATCAATACCACCATACTTAAAAAGCAACTGGGTAAAAGGTTTGTGCTAACAGGCGATATGCGCCGACATGCAGAAATTATTGACAAACTTGAATGGGTAACTGATGTTGATGGCAATGTGCTTGAACAATATCTTATTGCAAAACAATATGCAGTTGAAAAAACCGAAAACCTATACAAGGCAGTTAGTGCCGAAAATATGACTTTGCTATTTTACCTTGCCATTGATAAAAATTTTTACACCACCCTTTTTGAAACCACTGGCAATAACGAGTTTATTACAAGGTGGAAAAATATGTTTGGCGAAAGAAATACTGTGGCCGAAAGCGAAGAGGCTATTTTTGCAGACAATAACCTTCAATACATTCCGCCTTACCTGCGCGAAACACCGGCAATTATTGGCAAAGCATTACAGCACCAGTTACCACAGGTAATTACAACCGATACTATTAAAGGAATTATACATTGCCACAGCAACTGGAGCGATGGGATAAATACACTAAATGAAATGGCTGCTAAAGCTATTGATATGGGACTTGAGTATTTGGTAATCAGCGACCACTCTAAATCGGCCTTTTATGCTAATGGCTTACAGCCTAACCGGGTAAAGGAACAACACTATTTAATTGATGAGTTAAACGCCCAATTGGCGCCCTTTACCATTTTTAAAAGTATAGAGTCGGATATTTTAAACGATGGAAACCTTGACTACGACCCAACGGTACTGGCCTCGTTTGACCTTGTGATTGCTTCAATACACTCCAACCTTAAAATGACCGAAGATAAAGCCATGGCGCGGCTGCTAAAGGCTATAGAAAACCCTTTTACCAACATACTTGGCCACTTAACAGGCCGCTTGCTACTTAGCCGAAACGGTTACCCGGTTAATATAAACGCCATTGTAGATGCCTGCGCAGCACATAACGTAGTGATAGAGTTAAACGCACATCCCCGCCGCCTTGATATTGACTGGCGGTGGATTGAAAAAGCATTGGCAAAAAAGGTGCTTATTTCCATTAACCCCGACTCCCATGCCGCCGAAACTTTTACCGATAGCCGGTTTGGCGTACTGGCTGCACAAAAGGCGGGCCTAACCACCAATCAAAACCTTAGCAGTTTTTCCCTGCAGGAATTCAGGCATTTTCTATGCCTTCAACATCAAAAAAGACCCTAAGCAAAGTACTATACCATCGCTATTTCAATTGCTTTAACATTTGCCTTTTTTCTACAGTTGGGACACATTTTGCAAGCCTCGGTTTTGGGGCAAACTTTTTTTTCGGTTTTAGGTGTTTGCTCTGCATGCAGCAACAACACCGGTATATTAAAATGTTCAACCATAGCACGCAGCAATTCGTTTAACCAAAAGGGCTGCGTTGCAGCGGTTGCCGTAACGGGTATCGCAAGTATCTCAATATTATTATCAAATCCTGGCTTCTGCCCTAAATGTGTTTCTTTTAGCCATGCCGCAACACCAGCTGCTACCGGCAATATAACATCCACCTCTGTTTTTGAAAGGTTGGGTTTGTTATGTAAAAATGCTTCTGTATTTATATGGGTAATCAATACATCTTTATTGTTTCCTTGTGCAAAAAACCTTGCTAGTTGCTGTGTGTATTTATCCTCTTGTACGTGTGTGGTATGGTTATTACCCCCCAACAAACCAATATGAAATACACTCATAAAAGCGCGCATATTTTCAGGAATTAAAAGAACTGGCTGGCTGGTTTTTTTTAATATTCCGGATATATTAATTAAAGCATCGTCAGCAACATCCGTCCATGAAACAAGGGTTATGCCTGCGCCAATAATTTTTGCAGTTTGTTCAATAGCTGTCCAAAAGTCAACCTCTTTTTTAAAAATAAACTGTGTGTTATTTTGGGCGTGGGGTTCGTTACTTGCATAGTCGGTTGTTGCGTTTAATAATTGCGCCGTTTCCAATTCGTCGGCACATGTTTGTGACAACAATGGCGCATTTACAACTTGTAGTACTGTTAAAGGGCACCCAATATGTTTAGCCAATACCCTGGCAAATTGCATAGGCCCGGCAAGGCTTTTAAAAGATGTGGACGCCAGTAACAATGATTGCATAAATAATATTTTAACGTCAAAAATAGCAATAGGTAAAACGGGTGGTAATGAGCTATAACAGCTACAAACATGACATAGGTCATAAAAAATAAACGCACCTGTCATGTTAAAAACAGGAATGGCTATCCGTAACGTGGCTCTGATATTTTAGCACCGAGCTTTATAGCAGTTTTCATTGGCTGTCGTCCGCCCGGCTAACGCCCGGTCAGAATATTTCGCAGGGCTGGCAGTTAAACGGGCAACACACTTGTACCGTTGGTAATTTTTCTCAGCCTTTTTTATCATGATTTTGTTTTAAGCATTAAGTGTAACATATAGCGGATATTCATTAAAAAAGGTGTGGGGTAAGTTTACAACGGTGTACAAATGGAACATGGTTTACATCTTAACTTAAAACTTTCCCCATCAAAAAATTTGTCTTGTTTTCCTACGGCGAAAACCTGACCGACAAAACCCAGGCCTTTATAAACGACCTGTTCATCATTTTATCGTTTTTAACTACCGGGACATTTTTATGCACGCTCACTTCTAATTATATTGTTGCCTACGCATATGCGTACAACTTACAGGCAGTATCCAACTATCTTTTTATCCCTATTCATTTACATAAAAAGGGCGGCTTAGCTAACTGTCTTTTTTTTTATGCGCATTTTCAATAACCTATGCTAAACGTGTTATGCCATATTTAGCTCATTTTTGCAGCGCAAACAATTACTTTAAAAGCTGTTTAATATGGGCGTTGTTGTACTTATAACTCTGCTAATAATGCACGGCATAATTCATATAACCGGCGCAATTAAAACGTTTACCGGTACAAGTACCGTAAGCGTAACAAAACATAGTTCAAAACTTTTAAAGATTACCATTTACAGTAAAGCGGCCAGTATATGGATACTGGCAGCATTACTGTTTTTTGTTGCAGGCGGTTTGTTATTTTTCAACTATTTGTTTTGGTGGCTACCCGGTGCAATTGCTGTTGTTTTATCGCAGGTGTTAATAGTAAGGCAATGGAAACAGGCAAAGTATGGTACTATTATAAACGTTGTTCTTTTAACTGTAATGGTGCTGGCTTTTGCCCGGTGGAACGAAAACAGAAAAATAAACAACGAGCTTAGTCTATTCGCCAACCCTAAAAAATCAACTACCGATACCATTGTAAAACTACCTGCCAGGGCATTGCCCATAGCAGTTCAAAATTGGTTGACCGCCTGCGGCGGCATCCAACATAATACCATTAATTCGGCTATAATATTACAAAGTGGCACAATACGAAAAGACAGCAATAGTTCGTGGCATGCAATAGAGGCGCTTAGCTATTTTAATACCAATAAACCGGCATTTGTATGTATATCATCTTTACAAAACCAATCAGGCAAAACCGTAACAGGTTTTGACAAGTATAAAAACGGCGTGGGAAATAGCAGGTGCAATTTTATGTCCGTCATTCGTATTCCATGTTACACAGGCTATGTACAAAACATAGATTACTTGTCGCGGTTTCTGGCTCATCTTGCGTGGTTTCCACCTGTTGCTTTACAACAATATATTTTATGGAGCGCCATTGACAGTAGCAAGGCCTCAGCCATAATTAATTTAAACGGCCAGCTTGCTTCGGGCACTTTTACCTTTAACAGCAATAGCGAGCTAATAACCTTTACAGAAACAAGAATGTTACGTAGGGGTGATAATTCCGCACTTACTCCCTTATTACACGTAAATTATGAAGATGGTGAAACAAAGGAAATTGGCGGCATGCGGCTACCCGCCTATGCCATTTTTTCGTGGAAAACCAACACCAACTTGTACAGTTGGTGTAAATTAAATGTGGACAATGCCACCTTTAACAACTACTACAAATAGGGTTTAACTTATGGTTGGCAATGTTTTTTTAGTCGAAACGTGTTGTAAACCTGTGTCACAAACGCCCTGTAAGCAGGGCGCCATATCATAGCATGGTAATTTCCAATATTTTCAGGGTGCATTTTTACCGTTTAATTAACTTCTTTATAAATCCATATAGTAATGAAGGCAACCTGCTTTAGGTATGGTATAATTTTCTCTTGTTTTAAATAAAGCCATTTGTAATTATGAAACCATTGCCTTAAACCATGGTTATGAAGCCGACCGTTTAACAATATCCTTTTACCTATGTTAACATTTATATAGTGTCAGTTATACACCTATTGTAAAGAAAAATGGCAACTTTTACGTTATACCCCTTTACTACTTACCGATACTATTGATTACCCATTATCTAAATATTTATTAATGAAATTTTTATTACTTGTATTGTCTTTTACTTTTAGTTTGTCGTTTGTATGGTCTCAAAAGCGGGATTATGGGGGCGAAGCAGCCACTTATCGCGTATATGGTAAAGTACTGGATAGCCGTAATAACAAAGGAGCCGATGCGGTTTCAATACAGCTAATTGGCCAAAATACAAATGCAGCAACAGGCTTAAAAAAAGATACAGTATATGCAGGCATGTTTACACGATCAAATGGCGAGTTTGATTTTAACAATGTACCGTTGAGTAATAATGTAACACTGGTAGTAACCGCCATAGGTTTTAAAAAAATTGAAAAACTGGTAAGCCTGAAACCTACCAACTCCATGCTACAAGGACAACGGGAATTTGACCTCGGCAATTTTTCGATAGAACCAGAAGCCCAGGTTTTGCAAAATGTAACCGTTACTGCAATCAAACCGATAATGGAAATGGGTGTGGATCGGCGAATATTTAATGTTGATAAAAACATAACTGCAACAGGTGGAACTGCCGTAGATGTAATGAAAAATATTCCATCGGTTACTGTTGATGTTGATGGAAATGTAAAGTTGCGCAATAGCACGCCGCAATTGTTTATTGATGGAAGGCCTACAATACTTACACTGGAGCAAATACCTGCCGATAATATTGAAAAGGTAGAGCTAATAACCAACCCATCGGCTAAATTTAATGCGTCCAGCAGCGGCGGAATTATTAACGTAGTGCTGAAAAAAAATAAACGCATCGGTTTAAATGGCAACGCATCAGTATCGGTTGGTACGCCAAAAATTACCGCTGGGGGTGTAAGCTTAAATATACGCGATGGTAAATTTAACTTTTTTGTAAGTGGTAATATCAACAGGTCCGGTGGCGTTGCACGTACGCAAACTTACAGGCAAAACAAACTGAACGGACAGTTCAATGATTTCTTTACACAAAACAGCGCAACCGAACGTATCCGTAATTTTCAGTCGGTACGGTTTGGTACCGATTATTTTATCGACAACAGAAATACCCTTACGTTTTCGCAAAACATTGTTTCAGGAAGGTTTAGCTCAACCGAAGAACAAAACCAGGAATACCGTGCTAAAAACGGTACCCTTGAGCGTACAGGTATTCGTTTTTCGGACGGCAATTTTGGTTTTGACCGGTCGGGAACGCAGTTAATTTTTTCGCACAAGTTTGCTAAAACAGGCCAGGTATTATCGGCCGATGTAAACTATAATGGCGGCAAAGGCAACAATAATTCCAACATTATTAATAACTTTTACCTGCCCGATGGTTCACTTTTTTCGCCACAAAACAGGGTACTAAATTTAGGTAAAAGCAACGAAAACCAATTGACTATACAGGTTGACTATGAAAATCCGATAGGCGATAACGCAAAAATTGAAACCGGTGTGCGTACGTATGTGTCAAACAATAACAGCATATTTAATGCCTTTTCGCTGGCAGCTAATAACGACCAAACAAAACTTCCTTTAAGTAATAACTACCAAACCAGGGAGGTCATTAACGCCGCTTATATTACTTACTCCAACAAAATAAAAACCATCACCTACCAGGCTGGGCTTCGTGCCGAAACCTCTTCATTTGATGGTTTGCTTGTTGATCAAAACCAGGATTTTGGATACAAATACCCCGATAAATTAAAGAACATTTGGGACGCCTTGTTTCCAAGCTTGTTTATAACTAAAACCTTAACTGAAAAAGTAGATCTTCAACTAAACTATTCGCGACGCATACAGCGCCCAAATTTTTGGCAAATAAACCCTTTTGTTGACATCCAGGATCCGCTAAATATCAGGCAGGGTAACCCTGGCTTACGACCTGAATTCACCAACTCGTTCGAGGTAAATTATAATAAAAACTACCCTACCGGAAACTTATTTGTTTCATTATTTTATAGAAATACTACCAACGATATTACCCAGTACACAGACACCATTTCAAGCATACAATTTCAACAGCTAAACAATGCGGCTATTGCACCTAATGCGGTGTTAAATACCTTCATAAATGCTAAAAGCCAAAACAGGATGGGCCTTGATGTTACGTGGCAGCAGAAAATAGGAAAAAACCTTGAGATCATTCCCAATGTAAACCTTCAATACCGTAAGGTGAGGGCAACTTTTAAAAATATAGATTTAAGCAACCAGGGCTTTAACTGGGAGTCCAAACTAATTATCAACTATAAACTTATTCAGCCGAAGCCGGCCATCTTAAAAGACCTGAGTTTTCAGTTAATAGGCGAGTATGAATCACCAGAGGTGATACCCCAGGGCCGCAACAAACCTCAATATGGAATTGATTTTGCCGTACGAAAAGATATTTTAAAGAATAAAAAAGGTACGATCACTTTTGGGATAGATGACGTTTTTAACACCAAACGCTGGGGTAGTATTATTGAAACCGAAAACTTTTATCAGGATAGCTTTCGCCGTTACAGGGTTAGAAGTTTCAGGTTAACATTCTCATATAAATTTGGTGATCCTAATTTTTCTATATTCAAAAAAAGAAGTCATGGTAGCGACCGTTCGTCCGATGAAGGCGGGTAAGGGCCAAGTCATTAATACCGTTATAATAGTATGAAATAAAAGCAGCATGAAAGCTGCTTTTATTTTTCAACAACACAGTTAATCAGCGTTAACCTCCCTGGTGCCATCGCCAATATTTACCACGTAGCTGGTAACATTTTTATGCATTTTTTCAGCATATAATCGCTCAGTTCTGTCTATCAGGGCTGGTACTCCTGCCTCTTTTACCAGGTTAATGGTGCAGCCGCCAAATCCTCCGCCCATCATTCGTGCGCCAATTACATCGGTATTGTTTTGTACTGCTTCTACTAAAAAATCAAGCTCTTTACAGCTTACTTCGTAGTCGTTGCTTAACCCGCGGTGGGTAGCAAACATCTTGCGTCCAAACGCAGCAAGGTCTTTATGTTCAAGGTCAACACAGCCTCTTGTTAATCTGTCAATTTCCTGCACAAAATATTTACAACGCCTAAAAATAGTTTTGTCTTTGGGTTCCACATATAACTCCAGCATTTGCATGGTAACGTCTCTTAACGTTTTTATTTCAGGGCGATATGGTTTTATCCACTCAACACCCTGCTCGCATTGTTTGCGGCGTGTATTGTATTCAGTCGAAGCCAGGGAATGTTCCACATTTGAATTAAAAAGTACGATCTCATACCCTTCCAGCATCATTGGCTCGTATCCGTATTGTAACGATCGGCAATCAAGCTTTATAACGTGGTCTTTTTTACCAAACATGCTGGCAAACATATCCATTATGCCACACATGACACCTGCATAGGTCTGCTCGGCCTTTTGTGCTATCTGCACCATTTCCAGCTTTGATATTCCTAATAAAAAGACGTTATTTAGAGCAAAAGCGGTAGCACATTCCATAGCGGCCGACGACGATAAGCCAGAGCCAATAGGTACATTGCCATCAATTACAAGATTAAAACCGCCAACAAGATATCCTCTCACTTTTATTTGATTGGCAACGCCCAAAATATACGTTGCCCAGCCCTTAACCGGGGCTATATCTGCCCATTCTACTTCATGACCCTCGTTATAAGCCACCGAATGTAAAACTATCTTTTCATCGGCTCTTTTTGACACAGCCACATAAATGTATTTGTTAATAGCAGCGGGTAAAACAAATCCTTCGTTGTAATCGGTGTGCTCCCCAATAAAGTTTACCCTGCCCGGCGATTGCACAACTACCGGGGGTAAATGACCAAACTGTTGGTTAAAATAAGAAACAATACTGCTATAACTCATAATAAAAACAAAATTTAAAACAGAAATATAAAAGGATATAATTTGACACTTGCAAAGCGAATGTGAAGAAAAATTGCAAGAACAACTGTGATAGTTTTTAAAAAAACGGTCAACATCTCCTTTATGTAACCACACAAACATGCGGCAAGTCGGTCTACACCCCCCACAAATACTGCTGTATATTTTGTTGGCCAGTCAAAATTTCGGTATTTTATAAGTCATTAGCACCATCCTTAAAGGCAAGTTCACCTCACATTGTATATTATAAAACCTGCCACCACGTCTATGGGGGTTTAGCATGTAATTTTTTCAAGAAAAAAAGTTTTCAATAATTTGATATCGGCAGCACGCCTGTGGCCGTGTTTGTATTAAACGAAGCAAACCACAGGTGTATTAATTAAGCTAACCGTTTAAATTGGGTTTTTTTAGATACATTGCCAAACGGCAAACACTTTTTTATGGAAGCATACTTACACTACAGGCCATGTTAACAGCAAGGCGCCCCGGTAACAAGCGAAACCCGATACCCGACCATTTGGTAACACCGCAGGATGTAAAAACCTCCCTACATTTTTGAACACTTACCAACCGTACCATGGCAACTGACAAATGGTTTCTTAGCCTCTTTAAAATGATGATATCGTAATAAATTGAAGCAAAAGGCCAACTGTATAACCGGAGTTTTAATTTACTATTGATAGTTAAAAATTAAAAAAGGTAAAAAGGGCCTATTCACCCCGATAGCGGTATATAAACAGGTATTTGGAAAGTTGGAATGCCTTGACTACAAGCCAACTAAATTGCCGTAAAGTTGTTGTTTGAGATAGTTAAAAAATAGTAGAATTGATAGTGCCAAATCAATTTTGCCAAGGTTAACCCACTCTTATTTTGTACCTTTAATCAATTCAAATAAAATTCCTGGTTAAAAACACTGATACCAGGGCAAAAAACAACATTAATTATCTATGGCTAAATCGCAGGAAACATTTAGTAAAAAAGAAAAAGAGAAGAAAAAACAACAGAAACGTAGAGAAAAGGAAGAAAAAAAAGAAGAGCGCCAGGCAAACTCGTTGAAAGGCAAAAGCTTAGACGACATGATGGCTTACATTGATGAGAATGGAAACATTAGCGATACACCGCCCGATCCCCGCAAAAAAAGGATCATCAACATCGAGGATATCTCTACAAGCGTACCTAAACAAGGCGATGCACCCCCCGAAGAGAAAGAACGTAAGGGAACAGTAACTTATTTTAACGACTCCAAGGGTTATGGCTTTATAAAAGACCAGTTGTCGCAGGAAAGTATTTTTGTACATATCAATAGCTTATCGGGGCCCATAAAAGAAAACGACAAAGTGAGTTTTGAAACTGAAATGGGACACAAAGGCAAAAACGCTGTGTCGGTCAAAAAAATATAAACTGCGTTTATTATCTATATCATTTCAATTGTTTTAAAAACATTGGATGTATTTAGATAAAAAATGTTTCTTCGTTATATCAATATAGCAATTACGGGCTTGAAATATGCATACAACGGTTTTACTGTTGTATGTTTTTTTATTTTGGCCTGTTTAATCTGTACTAACTACAGTTTTATGTGGCTTAATAGTTATTGAAAGCTGGTGGTTTATTGTTAATATCTAATAACCAGCCGCAAATCTGGTGCTGATATTTTGGAACCGGGCTTTATAGAAGTTTTCATCAGTCGTTGCAGCCTGCCTCTGTGACCAATTAGGTTGCACTCTTACCGTCGGTAATTTTATTCAGCCTTTTTATCATGATTTTATATTCAGCATTCAGTGTACCAAATAGCGGATAATCATTTAATAGCTCACCTATAAAAATTACTTTATAATTAATCAGGCAGCGTTAAAAATCCACTCAATCGAAAAACTTTTCTAACTTACTGCAAAAACTAGTATGCTAAAAGCGCCAATGGCAATTATTAATTTTGGTTTAATGTTTTTTATAGCAACCATCGTTATCCCATTTGCAGGTGTATCTCAACCGGGCTGTACCGATCCTAATGCACGTAATTACAATGCAAGCGCCACTGCCAATAACGGAAGCTGTTTATATAATCCAACTGTTTATGTACCCCCCTTTAAATTTGAGGTTGATAGTACTTTAAACGAAACAAGCGGGCTGTTGTATGCCAATGGCTTTTTATGGACGTTTAACGACAGAGGCGGAGAGCCGGCCATTTACCGTATAGATACAATCAGCAATACCATTTTGCAAAAAGTAACCCTGGGTGGCACTACTAATATTGATTGGGAAGACATTGCTTTTGACGGCACTAATGTGTATGTAGGCGATTTTGGTAACAATTTCAACGGCGCACGCACCGATCTAAAAATTTATAGGTTTCCGCTTAGTGAAATACCCGATTATACCAGCAATGCTACTTTCACCATTCCTTCCACTTCGGTTGAAACAATCAATTTTACTTATGCCGATCAGCCACAGCCGCCTGTCAACCTTGGTATATTTAACATAAAATTTGATTGTGAGGCTATGTTTATCGACGAGGGTAAAATTCACCTTTTCACCAAAAATTTTGTGGATTTAAATACTACGCACTACGAAATCAACAGCACTATGGCAGGTACCTATGTTGCTGCAAATATTGAAACCTTCAAAACAGATTATTTTGTTACGGCTGTAGATAAGGTGCCGGGCAAAAAACTGATCGTATTATTAGGTTATATTTTTCCAAACCCATCTGCTTTTCAGTTTGGCAATCACTTTATGACCATTTTAAGTGACTATACCGGAAGCAATTATTTTAGTGGCAACAAAAGGACGTTGAACCTACCCGATGGACTGCAGATGGGACAAGCCGAAGGCATTGTATTTGGGTCGGAAACGTATGGTTATATTAGTAATGAAGCCGTTTCTGTAAGTGGTTTTTCGGTACCTGCCCAATTGCGCTCGTTCAATATTGCCTCCTTCATTCCCCCTTCTGTTTTAGCACTAAACATCATTAATTTTAATGCTATAAAACAAAGTGGTATTGATAAGTTGTCATGGAATTTTGCCTCGCAGGTTCAACAACTTGAATTGCAAACCAGCCTAAATGGCCGAAATTTTATACCGCTTAAATTTTTTGGCAATGCACAAACGGGCAGGTTTGAACAACAAACAACAAACCCAATAAATTACTATCGCCTGTCGTGGAAAAACGACGAAAACAATGTACAATATTCCCGCGTGGTAACCACCCGCGCCACAGGTAACAACAATGTCGTAAAACCATACCTTACCAACCAGGGCACGCTTGTGTTTGAACTAAATGGCGGTCAACCAACAACACTCGCGTTTTCTATTATAAGTACCGATGGAAAACTGCTGGCTGCAAGGCCGTTGCAAACATATCAACCCGGTGTAAACAGAATAGAATTTGCGAAGTACCTGCCCGGTAAAATGGTATTACTTTCTGCCACCACGGCCAATGGATACCAAGGTCAATTGTTACCGGTAAACAGGTAAAACCCTCACAACAACATATATAAACACTAGCATCGTTAATTGAAAATGGTGCTTTTTTTATGAAATTAATGCATAAGGGCAAGATATTCTTTCAACGAAATTTTACCGCTGATGAGATAATGGTAAAATAATTGTTTTTCAGAAACTGATTGCTTTAAATTGGTAACCAACATATGATCAAACACCAGTTTGTTTACAAATGATTGCTTATTCATAAAACGATAATTTAATGTGTATTTATTACACATAGATACCTGGAGAGTGAAAAAGTAACCCATCACCAAAAAGCCATCGAGTGTATTTTAACAAACAGCCAATAAATAATATTGAAATTAACATTGATGTAAAGCATCCCTTCAATCAACCAAAATCGTACGTGGTGCCCTCTACCGCCATTTCAACTATGCAAGTGGGTGTATGTTGATTTGAGAAGTTATATATTAACTCATTCAGTTGAGCGTCGGTGTGCGAGGGATCGTGATGGAAAAGTACTAATTTTTTTGCATGGGTAATTTCGGCAAAATGGACAGCATCGGTAATAGCGCTATGGCCCCAACCGGTTTTGGTAGCGTACTCATTACTTGAATATTGAGCATCGTGTATAAGAAGGTCGGTATTAAGGGCAAGGTCGCTACCCGATAACCATTTCAGGTTTACAGGCATGCCACGGGGGCCAAGGGCAGGCTCGTGATCGGGAATATAAGCGACCGTTGAATGGCTATTACTTATGCGATAGCCCATAGTGGGGCCTGGGTGTATAACATAATTAGCCATTACAGTAAAAGGGCCAATTTGAAAACTGGAGTTCGCTATTTCGTGCAGGGTAAGCTGGCAGGGAAGATCGCGAAAATGGAGCGGAAAAAGGGGCGGTGAGAAATATTTGCCCAGCCTTTCGCGCAAACTTTTTGATGAGCCTTGCGGACCCCATAAATGCACTTCCATTGTGGGATCAAATAAGGGTTTAAAAAATCCAAGACCCTGGATATGGTCAAAATGAAGGTGGGTAAGCAAAATATCTATTCGCTTTTGCTGCAACTGAAGGCTGCTATTTAACATCTGCATTCCCGACCCTCCATCAAAAACAAGGTTCCACCCGTCTTGTTTTACTTCAATACAGGCGGTGTTGCCACCAAAATAACTGGTTTGCGCACCCGAAGTGGGTATTGAACCCCTAACGCCCCATAAGGATACTTTCATTGTTCAATATTTCGCCAAAAAATTGCTACAGCTCCTAAAAACTTACCACCCCGGCCTAAAATAGGATAACTGGTGAGCGATATTTTTTCCTGTTTCCCCATTAGGCTTTCTATCATAAAGGTTTTATGAAATGGTAACTGTTGATTGAGTGTTTTTACCAGCGGCAAATCGGAAGGTGCCAGTGGTGTGCCATCTTCCCCGGTAGTCCTAAATATATTAGACCATTCTTCTACAGGCATTTCGCCGGTGTCTTCGTATTTACGACCAAGTATTTCCTCGGCTGGCTCGTTGTAAAACAACAGGTTTCCTTTTGTATCGGTTAAAAATACCGGAATCGACATACAGTCCGCCAACTGCCTGTTTAATATAATTTCGATTTCGTAACCCATGAGTTAAAATTACCTATAAATAAAATGATAATTTATTCAAATACTAAGAAAAATATTACGCGGATATTTTGTAAACTGAATTATGGCGGTTTGGCAAAAAATATTTTAGCGACAAACTTTAGCTGTTTCTGTAGCTTTTTATAAATTAAACAATTAAGTAATAAAATTGATGAAAAAATAGAAATTATAATTGACACTTTTTAACATGCTATGGCTGGCAGATGTTTAAAGCGGAAATATGTAGAAGTAAGCCTTTAAATTAAGTAGTTATTTTTTTGGCTAAAAAGTTTTGCAGCCTTTAGGAGATTTTAAGAAAGTGACCGGTAGAGTTAAGCCTTTTGTAGAAAAGTGTTATTTTTTGGCTGACTAATGTTGTAGCCCACATAAAATTTTAGGGTTATGACCGATAGATTTAAGCCATTAAGAAACAGATATTTTTTTGATTGAAAAGCGTTGTAGTCGCAAAAGTCCGCCCGACTAACTGTCGGCCCAACAGGTGTGGCCGGCTGATTGTTGGCCGGTGTGCCAGACTAACTACCGGACGGCCGGGCCCGGCGGGATGAATACAGTAGGACCAGATCAAGTTCTATGGCCACAAATGTAAGTTGCCACAAAAGCTGCATTACTATCTAAAGCCGACACCAAAAAAATGGAATTCATAAAATTACCAAGTGGTGAGAATGGCACATAAAGTGCATAAAAAAACCCGGAAAACCGGGCTGTATATTATTATTATTATTATGCTTAAACCTTTTTAACCTTTTGCTTAATGCTTTGGGCTTTTGAACTAATGGATATTACGGGGGCATTTGGCTGCAAAGCACTTACCGAAATACGGTTCTGAAACGGACGGTTACTGCGATAATCCAAGCCTGTTTTTTTACCCGATGGTTGGTGAGCCGATGGCAGCATAAATTTTGAAAAATCGACCTCATTATTATCGTTGGCTATTTTGCCGTGATTTAATTGAAGGTTCAAATGTTTTTTCTTGTAAAAATTACTATAAATATAAAAGGCCAGGCCTTGTAATAACGCTGACCCAAGTAATAAAACGGCGATCGTTTGAATGATGCTCATAGTAAAGGTGTTTTTTATGAAACGTACTTTATTATTGCTTATTGTGTATTTATTTAAAATTTTTCTACAATTACAAATATTACAATTATCAAGCCCTTTTATGGATGTCGTTGTTAAATAACAAGCGACCATTACAATTATTACGGGCTTTTGATCCTTATAAACACAATGTTCGCTGCAGTATTTTACAAATGGGCAAACCATACTTTTTTGGCAAATCATTCAGATTGAACAATAGTAATTGTCGTTTTTGGCAATCGTATAAAATGCCGATTGTAATTCATTGGCTCACCGGTGTATATGTACTCAAAATTAAACAAAGGCAAAATCAAACATTATGTTGCCTGTAACACCCTTATGGCAATTTCATTTAACAGCGGTCTACCTTTTATTTCAAAATCGAGCGTTCGAATAGGAAATGGCATTGTAATATTTTATCATGGGCTGTCTTAGTTTTCATAATAGTCTGGCTGCCTACATGTAAATAATCAGGTTGTTCGGGCGAGGCGATCCACAAGCGAAGTAAAAAGATAATAGAACTATCGCCAAACTCCTGGTAAAACATAGTTATCTCTTCGGTTTTACAAAGCAACTCAATGTTTTTAACTGCATCTAAAGTAATATCCATCACTTTTTGCAGGTTATCGCCGTAGGAAACCCCTATTTTTAGGTCAATTGTATGCTAACCCAGCAGCGAAAAATTTTTGATGGCATTTTAAAACACCTCTTTATTAGGAACAATGACCATTTGCCCCTGGAAAGTTTGCAACACGGTATCGCGAAGGTTAATCTCCTTTACTTTGCCCATATAACTGCTCAACTTTACTATATCCCCAACATGCATGGCCGGTGGAAGAGGATAAATACACCTGAAATAAAATTGGCTGCAATATCCTGGAAAACATGGGCCAACGCTAAATTAACTACACCAGCGCCCGCTAAAATGGACGTTACTGCCTTATCCAACTTTAAAATGCTTAACACCAAAAATAGTGCGATGCCCACGAAAAGCATATAAATGAGCGAAGCAAAAAGCCTGTTGAGGGTTTTATTAGTGGATATTCATGAAACAACCTTTATTAAAAGCCGCTTAAACCAACCTAAAACAAAAAAACCAATCACAAGTAAATGATGCAGATAACAGATTTATTAACAATTTTATAAATTGAATTACCCAACTGTATAGCTTATTAAAATATTAGTTTGTACGCATCATTGATGTTCATATATTCCTTTTTTTATCAACAATATACCTGCTGACAATAGTTACCTACGTTAGTGCAGTTATAACAAATTTTATAGCCTGCTGAACGCATTTGTGTCAGGGCCAAATATAATAATTGAAATTTGCTACAAAGTGTGCCACAAAATTAGCTCTACTTATATTAAATTTAGTTACAGTGTATTGAGTATAAACCGTTTATAAAGTCAGCCAAAACGATTAGATATTAATAGGTAACATCTTTTTTAAAAATATCGTACCATAGATTGGTAAATTTATTGCTGATAGCAAGTTACAAGGTCATAAACCTTAACATTACCCTGCTTAGGTTCAGTTAAATTTTACACTTATGAAATGGATGCATTTTGCTTTAGTAACGCTTTGCTGTTGTAGCGGTTGTGATTATAAGGCACAGGAAAAAGCGTTAAAAGATAAAGAAGCCGTTTTAATTATAAAAGAACAACAACTTAATGAGCGGGAGTTGCTGCTTAGGCAGGCTGAGGGAGCTTTTGAGCAAAAACAAAAAATTGACAGCTCTGATACTGACAGTGTTTTCTTAATTCAAAATAATATTTTAGGAAGTTGGAACACCCGTATGATATGCACACAGGCTACCTGCACTGGGTCGGCCATTGGCGATACTAAAAACGAAGTTTGGACTTTTGTTTATAATAACAACCTGGTTTTGGTAAAAGCATCGGCGGGCGATAAACTAATAAGAATATATACCGGTAAAGTTGTTAATAATACCATTGAACTTGTTGAAAATATTGAGCCAACGGCAGACGAGCCGGCCACAAAAATAGCCGTACGCTTAAAAATTCAGAACGAACGGGCGCTGGACGGGCAGCGCGAAATACTGAGACCTGATTGCAAAATTGTTTATTCTTTACAGTTAAGTCGTTAATTAACCCGGAAAAAATGCACGAATGATATTATTGAATAAGCTAAACTTTGACCTGCCTTTAACCAACCCGGTCATTATTTTTTCGCTGGTGTTATTTATTATTTTATTTGCTCCAATACTATTTAATAAAATAAAAGTACCCCACATTATTGGCCTGATAGCAGCCGGGGTAATTATAGGCCCACACGGGTTAAACCTGCTATTGCGCGATAGCAGTATTGTGTTGTTTGGCACGGTGGGCTTGTTGTATATAATGTTGACAGCAGGCCTTGAAATTGACCTGCAGGAATTTAAAAAGAAAAGGGTGCAAAGTGCTGTTTTTGGCATGTACACTTTTATAATACCCATGGCCTCCGGTACAGCAGCGGCCTATTTTTTATTGGGTTTTGACCTGTCTACTGCATTGTTGATAGGATGCATGCTTGCCTCGCATACCTTATTGGCTTACCCCATTGCCAGCCGCTATGGCATTGCCCGTAACCGTGCCGTAACCCTAACCATAGGTGGTACAATAATAACCGACCTATTGGCATTATTGGTATTGGCAGCCATTATTGGTACTACCAAAGGCGAGATTACTTCGGCTTTTTGGCTAAGGTTGGGCATTTCATCCATCATTTTTGCGGCAATTGTTTTATTTGGTTTCCCCATTATAGCCCGCTGGTTTTTTAAAAAATTCGACGACAGCATTTCTCAATATATTTTTGTACTGGCAATGGTTTTTCTCGGTTCTTTTTTGGCCGAAGCGGCGGGGCTTGAGGCTATCATTGGGGCCTTTTTAAGTGGTCTTGCCCTCAATAAGTTTATACCGCATACTTCGCCGTTAATGAACAGGATTGACTTTGTAGGCAATGCCTTATTCATTCCTTTTTTTTTAATTGGAGTTGGCATGCTGGTTGATTTTAGTGTATTGCTAAAGGGCTTTGGTGCGCTTAAGGTAGCATCGGTAATGATTATTATTGCTACTGCCTCAAAATTTACTGCTGCATGGTTTACCCAAAAAACCTTTAAATTATCGGCCAATGAAAGGCAGCTTATTTTTGGCCTCAGCAATGCACGGGTTGGTGCCACGCTGGCGGTGGTATTAGTAGGTTATAACGTAATATTAGGAGAAACACTTAATGGCGACCCAATAAGGCTGTTAAACGAAGATGTACTAAATGGCACCATCTTAATGATACTATTTACTTGCACTATCAGTTCATTTGCGTCAGAAAAAGCAAGCCGCCGCATTGCCCTTATTGAAAACCCTACCACCGATGTTAGCGAAGCCCTGCCTTCAGAAAAAATATTGATTTCATTGGCTTATCCTGAAACGGTTAACAGGCTGGTTGACCTTGCTTTTCTTTTGCAACACAATACCAACAAAGCCCCTTTGTTTGCCTTGCACGTGGTTAACGGACAGGACGTTACAGACAGTTCGTCCACCGCAGGAAAAAAGATGATGGAAATGGCGATTAAACATGCTGCCTCTACCGATAACCAGGTAATACCCATTAACAGGTACGATGTAAATATTACCAACGGAATTGTTTACACTATTAAGGAGCATTCTATAACCGATATAGTAGTAGCACTACACAAACAATCTAACAAGTCGGATAATTTTTATGGTTCGCTTACCGAAAAAATACTGGAGCGGACCAACGAAACCATTTATATATACCAGGATACGCAACCCCTAAATACCCTAACACGGATAGTAGTGGCAGTACCACCTAATGCTAACTACGAATTGGGTTTTCAACACTGGTTTTCCAGGTTACGAAATATTGCCAAAGAAACCAGTTTACCACTACTAATGTATGCCGACAACGAAACCATAGGTATGCTACAGCAAATAAACGCATCGGGCAAACCATACAACCAGGTTACCTATAAACCATTTTTAGATTGGGACGAGTTTTTAGTGTTTACCCGGGAGGTGAAGCAAGATGACTTGTTCATTATCATTTCGTCGCGAAAGGGGCATTTATCGCATAATAGCCATATGGCCAAACTACCCCGTTACCTAACCAAGTATTTTACAAACAACAGTTACATTATTTTATATCCGGCCCAGCTTCAAAATTATTCAAATACCGACCTTAAGCCGCTGGAGGAAAATGTAGAACTGATTGAAAAAGCCGGAAATTATGTGAGAAAAATATTTTCGAGGTAAAGCAAAAAGGTAATTTTACTAAAGAGTTATATAAAAATGAGTATTTAATATTACAGATTAAAGACTGCTGGTTTTTCAATTTTTTACAATAAAACGCCAATCAAGGGCCGATATCGATAAATTTGCAAAAATGAACAGGCAACATTATAAAAACAATAACCTCTAACTTACCTGATAATGATTGATATCGACAGCTTTAAAAAACTAACCCACGAGGAGAAATTAAAAGAACTAAAATTTTCCGGAGAATTGTTGGGGCCATACGACCGTAATGCAGAACCAGGCTTACCCAAGGTGCCAGGCGACATTTATGGTTTAAACAATTTTTTTGTGTACTTAAGCGAGGATGAGGGTACCGTTGTACCCAGCAGGCGTAACCCACTCCCGGCCGAAGAATAATTGAACATACAGCCCGTTTTAGAGTAAAACAAACCATTAAATTTTATGATGGCCTTTCACCCGGTGTGATGGGCCTTTTTTATTTATTTTGGTACCCCAACTACCCTAAAGGTTTTAAAAAAGTAAGGTTGGACATTCTAAAATAAATAAACAGAAAGCAAACGTGTTAAATCGGTAAACAATATCTTCATACCGCATACCGACTAAACCTTGTTTTGCCAATGACCTTCCTTATTATCTCACTTTGCATAATTGGGCTTATCCTTTTGATTTCGTGGGGTAAGATCAACCCTTTTCTTGCCTTTCTTTTTATTTCCATTGTAACGGGAGTTTTATTGGGTATACCGTTTATTAAGGTTGTAGGCTCAGTTCAAAAAGGTATGGGCGATACACTTGGGTCGCTGGTGGTAATTATTGTACTGGGGGCCATGTTAGGTAAACTAGTAGCCGACAGCGGGGCTGCACAAAAAATTGCCGATGTAATGATGCAGGCTTTTGGTACAAAATACATTCAATGGGCTTTATTGGTAACAGGATTTATTATTGGTATTCCCTTGTTTTATGGGGTAGGTTTTGTACTGGTAGTGCCACTTATATTTTCTGTTTCTTATCAATATAAATTACCTGCTGTGTACATTGGGTTGCCTATGTTAGCCGCTTTATCGGTTACGTTTGGCTTTCTTCCTCCCCACCCCGGACCAACGGCACTGGTAATGCAATTTAACGCTAACCTGGGCATGACCTTGTTGTACGGTTTAATACTGGCATTACCAGCTATTATTATAGCAGGACCATTATTTTCAAAAACACTAAAACATATACATTCCCAACCGTTGGAAGCCTTTGTAGCAATCAGGCTGCCTGCAGAGCAATTACCCGGTACAGCAAAAAGCTTTATTTCGGCGTTACTACCTGTTATATTGCTTATGGCGGCTACCATTATTCCCCTGGTCATAAAGCTTCCCCCCAACATTAACTCCATTGTATTGTTTTTAGCCGAACCCGCCATAGTAATGATTATTGCTTTGGCTTATGCAACATACAGCATCGGCTTGCAGCAAGGTATGTCCATGAAAAACATTATGGCAATATTTGCAGATTCGATAAAAGAAGTGGCAGGTATACTGCTAATTATAGGCAGTGCCGGATCGCTAAAACAAGTGTTGATAGACAGTGGCGTTAGCGGCCAGATTGCAACGCAGCTAAACGGCCTCAGCATGCACCCGTTGTTACTTGCATGGATGATAGCTGCCGTTATTCGGGTTTGTGTGGGGTCAGCCACCGTTGCCGGGCTAACAGCAGCTGGCATTGTAGCACCACTTATTGCCAAATCGGGAGTAAACCCTAATTTAATGGTCCTTTCCATTGGTGCGGGCAGCCTTGCCTTATCGCATGTAAACGACTCGGGGTTTTGGTTATTTAAAGAGTATTTTAACCTGTCAATAAAAGATACTGTGCGGTCGTGGACCCTAATGGAAACCATTGTTTCGCTGGTGGGGCTTGCAGGTGTTTTTATACTGGAACTTTTTATTTGATCAAACGGAAAATAGTACAACCGTATGAGACAAAAAAAGAAGGTTATTTTTATTTTATTATCATTTAATTACAAAAAAAAGTGAGCAACGAACAACTTACCCCTACCGAACGCTTTGCACAAACCGGGTTGGTACTGCCACCACCGCCAAAACCACTAGGCGTATACAAACCATTTTTAATAAATGGAAACCATTTGTACGTATCGGGGCATGGACCAATACTTAACGACGGCACTTTTATTGTTGGGCGGATTGGGCAAACAATGAATATTGACGAAGGCAAACAGGCTGCGCAACAGGTAGCATTAGCCATACTGGCTACTTTGCAGGCCAACCTTGGCAGTCTTGACCGGGTAAAAAGAGTAATTAAAATATTAGGAATGGTAAACTGCTTACCGGAGTTTGATAAACACCCCTACGTAATTAACGGCTGTAGCGAACTGTTTAGAACCATTTGGGGTACTGAAAACGGTGTAGGCGTACGTAGTGCCGTGGGTATGGGCTCGCTGCCCGATAACATACCAGTAGAAATTGAAGGTATGTTTGAAATTGAACCATAACCGACTTATTTGCAAATAATGACTAACTGGTATACGGTTAAAAATATTGCCGGGATCGACTCTCCCACCCTTTTAATTTATAAAGAAAGAGTACATCAAAACATAGCTGCGGCTATTGCTATGGTGGGCGATGTATCGCGGCTTAGGCCACACATTAAAACCAATAAAAACCGGGCTACCGTAGCACTTATGATAGCAGCAGGCATTACCAAATTTAAATGCGCCACCATAGCCGAGGCCGAACTGCTGGGTATGACAGGTGCAATTGACGTACTGCTGGCCTACCAACCTATAGGGCCCAAAATAACCAGGCTTTTTAAATTGATTGATAAATATACTGCAACCCATTTTTCGTGCCTGGCAGACAATCAATCAGCGGCCAGTCATTTATCAGCCGCCGCAATAGCAAACGCAGCTGAATTATCAGTTTATATTGATGTAAACATGGGCATGAACCGCACCGGCGTAGCAGTAGGCAACAAAGCGTTGGCACTTTATAAATATTGCACAGCACTGCCATCCATTTACATACGGGGCTTTCATTGCTACGATGGCCACATTAGGCATATTGATGAACAGCAAAAAATAGCAGCTTGCAACCAAGCATTTGCAGCGGTTGAACAAATGAAGCAGCAACTTAAAAACGAAGGCTACAAAAAACCGGTAATCATTGCAGGCGGGTCGCCTACCTTTTCGGTACATGCAAAATGGCCCGAAGTTGAATGTAGCCCCGGCACTTTTGTGTATTGGGATAAAACCTACCTGCAGCTTTGCCCCGAACAACCTTTTGTAACCGCGGCTTTGGTGCTAGGCAGGGTAATATCGCTGCCTTCGCCTGGCCTTGCGTGTATTGATATCGGACATAAATCTATTGCGGCCGAAAATACTATCGATAAAAGAATTACCTTTTTAAATGCGCCAAACCTCGCCTTCGTTAGCCAAAGTGAAGAACATTTGGTTGCCTCTTACCCTGCCGATGAACAGCTTGAAGTGGGCGATGTATTGTACGGCTTGCCACACCATATTTGCCCAACGGTAGCCTTATATGATAGTGCAGTGGTGATTAAGCATGGGCAGGCTGGCGAGCGTTGGCGCATAGAGGCAAGGGACAGGATATTGACCATATAGTTCCGCTATAAAAGCCTGGCCAAATAAAAAAATCAGCTATCTTTTTTATAAAATAAATTAACCAATATGTTTATTGTAGATGGTCATTTAGACCTGGCTATGAACGCAATGGAATGGAACAGGGACTTAACACTTCCGGTAACGGCTATCAACGAAAGAGAGCGCGGGCTGACCGATAAACCCGACAGGGGCAACGCCGTAGTATCGCTGCCCGAACTGCGCCGCGGAAATATTGGGTTAGTAGTGGCAACGCAAATTGCGCGGTATGTAAGCGCAGATAATCCGCTGCCCGGTTGGCACAGCCCCAGCCAGGCATGGGCCCAAACACAGGCACAACTTGCCTGGTACAAGGCCATGGAAGCTGGCGGCGAAATGGTACAGGTACACAATGCAACAGGCCTACGGGACCACCTTGAAAAATGGAACAAAAAAACCGACACCCAAAAACGACCGGTTGGTTATATTCTTAGCCTTGAGGGTGCCGATTCGTTAATAGATATTAGCTATGTAGAAAAGGCATGGAGCAACGGGCTACGTGCCATTGGACCCGCCCATTATGGCCCCGGCCGTTACGCCAACGGTACCGATGCTACCGGCAAAATGGGTATTGAGGGGTTGGCACTACTTAAACAAATGGAGCGGCTAAATATTATTTTAGATGCCACCCATTTATGCGACGATGCATTTTGGCAGGCGCTTGGCCATTTTAATGGGCATGTTTGGGCAAGCCACAGCAATGTGCGTAGCATAGTAAACCACAACAGGCAGTTTAGCTACGATCAAATAAAAGCACTGATTAACCGTGGAGCAGTTATTGGCGCAGCAATGGACGCATGGATGATAGTACCGGGTTGGGAAAGGGGCATTTCGCTACCTGCAGAAAGAGGCGTTACACTCAATAAACTTATTGACCATATTGACCACATTTGCCAACTGGCAGGTAATTGCCTGCACGTTTCTATAGGCTCCGATCTGGACGGCGGTTTTGGTACAGAGCAATGCCCTACTAACATTAGTTCCATTGCCGATCTGCAATCGTTTCCATCCCTGCTGCAAAAGCGCGGTTATTCCATTGGCGATATCGACAATTTAATGCATGGCAACATACTTCGCTTTTTAGAGAATGCATGGAAGGATAAATGATCCGCATAACACAAGCTTTCTTTTAACTGCCGTTCCATATTACTTACCTAAACTGCTAAAGGCCCTTTTAATAGAACAGAGAAAACCCACAGGTTGATTTTCTTATGCATCTTTACGCACTTTTTTTAGCACATGCATTA